>NZ_QREG01000004.1 GCF_003386095.1 Marinoscillum furvescens DSM 4134
CGTACGTACGGTGGTGTGAGAGGGCTGAAGTAAAGAAGAAATCCTTTCCGGGTTTCCGAAGGTCTAAAAGTCTCCTTTACTTTGCTCTACTCGATTTTAGCACCCAGTAGGTGCTAATATTCTTTGGTGAGGAGGTGGATTTTGAGGTGAAAAATGAAGTGGTAATCCGATTTTCCTAATAATGTTTTTCGGCTTTTTCTATGGTTCATTTTGTACTTTAAAAATTCTGTCCCACCTTTGTGTCATCAATTCAAAGAAATTGATTTATACAGAAGCGTGGAGAGACAGGCTCTTTGAAGCGCTAGCAACCTGAAAGCAACGTTTAAGGTGCTAATTCCTGAGTTTTCTGAGCGGTTATCAGAAGACAGAATATGAATTAATTAAAGATGAAATTCACAAGTAGAACATTTAGTAATCCCTTAAGAGAATCATTGCATCACATTTCGTGTTTGTGTTGTTGTTGCTGTATGTAAACCTTCCCCTTTTACAACAGACAGCCCAATACTACGTACAGACAACACACGAATAACGAGAAGCAATGATATCTTATATACCTGAAATTTACGGACTCAAAAATGCCCACTGCTGCATGTGCTGTGTGTGTTGTTGTATGCTATAGCGTGCCGGGATTCGTATATCAAAATATTTACAAAACACCATTCATTAAAGATATATACAAGCCCCGGTAGACATTCTTCCGGGGCTTTTTTGTAAGAATAAACAGTAGCCATGAGTACAAAAACAATTTCTAAAGAAGCACAAGCAGACATTACGGAGTTGAAGGATAAAATCCAAAGCTTTAAGTTAGGTCAGATTCCTGAAGAGCGGTTCAAAGCTTTTCGTCTTGCCCGTGGAGTATACGGTCAGCGCCAGCAGGGTGTGCAGATGTTTCGCTCCAAGTTGCCATTCGGCAAAATCACACCAGACCAGCTAGAGCGCTTCGCTGATCTGGCAGAGCAGTACACCAATAGCAATCTGCACCTGACCACCAGACAAAATATTCAGTTGCACTACGTAAAACTGGACGATTCGCCCATTATCTGGGAGCAGCTGGAAGAAGTAGGGGTGACCAGTAAAGAAGCCTGTGGAAACACCGTAAGAAACGTCACCGCATCGCCTTATGCAGGCATCGATCCGGAGGAGCCCTTCGATGTGGCTCCTTACGCTTATGCGGTGTTCGAGTATTTTCTTAGAAATCCTATCTGTCAGGAGATGGGCCGAAAGGTGAAAATCGCCTTCTCTTCTTCTAAAGCAGATGCTGCTTTTACATACATTCATGACTTTGGTTTTATCCCTAAGATTCAAAACGGAGCTTATGGGTTTGAAGTGATTATAGGCGGAGGACTAGGGGCTCAGTCTTTTATGGGACTCAAGGCATACGATTTTCTTCCTCAGGATGAGCTGATTCCGTTCATCGAAGCAGGCCTGCGTGTGTTTGACCGCTATGGTGAGCGCGAGCGTAGACACAAAGCACGTATGAAATACCTCATAGAGCCTAAAAAAGGACTCGGTCTCGACGGATTTCTGGCGCTCGTAGAAGAAGAACGTCTGGCACTTAAAAACAAGACTTATAAGATCAATACCAAGAAGGTAATCACCAAAATACCTGAAGATCAGCCAATGCTTGGGGTAGAAAGTGTGGAAGTGGATGAGGCTTATGATCAATGGTACAAGACCAACGTGTTTGAGCAAAAGCAAGAAGGTTTCTATGCGATCAAAGTACGTATCCCTCTCGGTGATATCAAATCTCCCAAGGCACGTATACTGGCTGATATCGCAAGAAAGTATGCAGCGGAAGATATGCGTCTCACCCTCAATCAAGGTGTGTTGCTGAAGTTTGTACGAGCAGAAAACATCCCTGCTGTGTACAATGAGCTCAAAAAGTTGGGCTTTGGAGAAGCCGGCTTTGATACATTGGCAGATGTGACGGCCTGCCCAGGTACTGATACATGTAACCTCGGTGTGACCAACAGTACTGCACTTGCACTAGAGCTGGAAAAATTGATCAAAAATGAATTTCCACACCTTGTGGATGAAACGCTGATCAAAATCAAAATCAGTGGGTGTATGAACTCCTGTGGCCAGCACATGGTAGGGAATATCGGTTTTCACGGAAGTAGTATCAAAAATGGAGATAAAATCGCACCTGCTATGCAGGTAGTGATCGGTGGGGGTGTAGATCCTGATGGTAAGGGCTACATCGCCGAAAAAGTGGTGAAAATTCCGACCAAGCGAATCCCCGAAGCAGTTACTGTTCTGCTGAATGATTTTGAAGAGAAAGCTACTGACGAAGAGTATTTTAACGCCTATTTCCGAAGACAAGGCAAGCGCTATTTCTACGACTTGCTCAAGCATCTTGCGGATGTGAAAACGCTGGCTGATGAAGACTATCAGGACTGGGGTAAAGCAGATGACTTTGTGCCGGAAATTGGTGTGGGGGAATGTGCCGGTGTGATGATGGATCTGGTAGGTACCATCATTAATGATGCTGCCGAGCGTCTGGAAAAAGGTAAGGCCGCATACGGTGAAGGCAAATGGGCAGATGCGATCTACTATGCATACAATACGCTGGTGATCGGAGCTAAAGCCATACTTCTCAGCAAAGATGTTCAGTGCAACACACATCAGGGCATTATTGCTGATTTCCAGAAAAAGGTAGTAGAAACTGGTGATCTGGAGCTTTCTGAAGGCACTTTCCAGGATCTGGTACTACAGATCAATAAAAACGAACCGAGTGAAGCCTTTGCGTCAGCGTATCTGGCTCAAGCCGATGCTTTCTTTGGTCAGGTGCAAGCCCTTAGAAACAATGAAGCTGGCAAGAAGCTGGTAGTCAATGAATTTTATAAAGCCTAAACTCATGAGTAAGACTCCTAAACTTACGCTGGTAGGTGCAGGCCCAGGTGATCCAGAGCTGATCACACTGAAAGGTCTAAAAGCGCTGCAAGCTGCCGATGTGGTGCTATATGATGCCTTGGTGGACCCAGAGTTGCTCACCTATGCGCCGGATGCGCTGCATATTCCGGTAGGCAAGCGTGCGGGGAAGTCTAGCGTGTCGCAAGACACCATCAACAGCCTGATCGTGCAATATGCCAAGGAGCATGGGCATGTGGTACGACTCAAAGGCGGAGACCCGTTTGTGTTTGGTAGAGGCTTTGAAGAAAAAGCCTTTGCTGAGCAGCATGGACTGGAAGTAGATGTAGTAGTAGGGGTGAGCAGTGTGATGCTTCCCGGTTACTTTGGCATACCGTTGACATGCAGAGGTATCAACCAAAGTTTTACCGTAGTGACAGCTACTACCCGCGAAGGCAAACTCAGTGATGAAGTGCTCAATGCAGCAGCATATGCTCCCACTACACTGTTTTTTATGGGGCTGGGAAAGCTGGATATGATAGCGGAGGCTTACGTGCAAAACGGTCGTGGAGAACTTCCTGTGGCTATTGTAAGCAAAGGCTCTCATAAAGATGGGGAAGTGATTAAAGGTACGGCCAACACCATAGCAGAAGTAGCTGCCAAAAAGCAGCCTGAAGCACCAGCTTTGCTCGTATTCGGTGAAGGTGCCGCGCTGGCATCTAATGAGCAGCAGGTCAATCAATGGTGGGAAACTGTAAAAACTGAAGTGGCATGAGTGAAGCAATCAAAACGGATGGAAATGTGCTTTTTCCGGTATTTCTAAAGCTCAACCAACTACAAACTGTAGTAGTAGGTGGAGGAAATGTAGGGTTGGAAAAAGTGGAGGCACTGTTGAAAAATGATCCCAATGCCCGTATCCGTGTGATTGCTCCTGAAATAAAAACCGAGCTGCGAGCAATTGCAGCTCAGTCTGAATATATAGAAATCGTAGAGCGCAAGGTGAGGGGTAGAGATCTCCGCAAAGCAGACCTTTTGATTCTGGCTACTGATAATTACTCGCTCCATGAGCGACTTAAGCAAAAGGCTAAGCGACGCAGACTGCTCACTAACGTGGCAGATACTCCGAACCTTTGCGATTTCTATTTGGGATCTACCGTTAAAAAAGGTGACCTCAAAATTGGGATCAGCACCAATGGTAAATCACCAACGTTTGCCAAGCGCTTCCGGCAGACATTAGAAGAAATTTTACCAGAAAGCACCCCTGAGCTACTTAATCAGCTCAAAACCATTCGCGACCGACTGAAGGGAGATTTTCAGTACAAAGTGGATAAGCTGAATGAAATCACTTCGGTGATGGTAAACAACGAAAACAACAAAGACGAACATGGAGAGCGAATTGAGACTCACTGAACTCAACAAGCGATACAAGAACCTGACCTATCTGGATCGGATCAAAATGCTGTTTGGGGAGTTTGATGCAGACAAGATTTTGGTCACTACCTCTTTTGGTAGCACTTCTGTAGTGCTGCTCCACATGATCAATAAGGTGGCTCCAGACCACCCTATCCATCTGATCAATACAGGGTACCTTTTTAAAGAAACTCATGCTTACAAACAGGAGCTTCGAGACGAATGGGGACTCAATGTAGTGGATGTTCACCCTCGGGAGCGATCTCACGACTTTTCGCGTAAGCACAAGGTTTGGAACGACAACCCGGACTTTTGTTGCTTTATCAACAAGGTAGAACCGATGATGGAGCTAAAGCGGGGCAAAGACGTTTGGGTATCTGGATTGCTGGGCTTCCAAAACGCAAACCGCGCTAACAAGCAGATTTTTGAACACCATCAGGGGCTCAATAAGTTTCATCCGCTGATAGACATGAATCAGGAGGACCTGAATCTTTACCGCACGATCTATGAGCTGCCCACACACCCGCTCATGTACGAGGGCTATGGCTCCATAGGCTGTGTGCAGTGCACCAAAAAAGGTGAAGGGCGTGAAGGTCGCTGGGAAGGCCGTGAAAAAACAGAGTGCGGATTGCATCTGTAAAAGGTAAGAGTGCCCCAAACGGGACACCCTCGAGCAATCAAATCCTTTTTAGTATGCTGCAACAGCAGCAACATCATCGTTAAGAGCGTGCATAAACGCTATGATTGCATCTATTTCCTCCTGGTCGAGACCGAGGGAGTCAGGGGGTAAAGTCTGATGCGGTACCTGAAGCCCCATGCCTTCTCCGCCACCGGCGTTGTAGAAATCCATTACTTGTTCTAAAGAATCATATACACCATTGTGCATATATGGAGCCGTGAGTGCTACATTTCTAATGGTTGGCGTCTTGAAGAAAAATCGTTTTTCTTCCGTGTGAAAGAGGCTGAACCTTCCAGGGTCCGTGTCTATTTTTTTGTTTTCTGCCGTGGCTGGTACTCCCAGATTTTCCAGCTCTGAGTCTTTCCACCTTGGTGGTACGGTACCATTGAAAAACGGAGGGAAATGGCATGTGGCACAGGCAGCTTTGCCCATGAATAGATTGAAACCTAATTTTTCCTGTTCATTGAGGACCTCATTTTCAGACTGAAAATGACGATCGAGTTTGGAGCTGAAAGGAGCCAGGCTTCTGATGTAGGAGGCAATGGCCTGCCTGACCTGGGCCTCTACTATGGTGGTAGTTTTAAAAGCTTTAAAAAACTGCTGCCTATAAGTCGTGTCTTTGGTTATAGAGGCTTGAAGAGTTTGGAGGTCTGAGTGAAATTCATTTTCATCGTTGACCACTTGAGTGATTTGAGCCTCCAGGCTATTGGACCTTTTGTCGTAAAAAAATCCTTTTTGAAATCCGGCATACAACAGTGTAGGGGCATTTCGCAGCAGTTCCTGCCCCTGGTTTCCAATGGATTTTTTCTTGCCGTCTGTAAATGCCAGCTTAGGTTGGTGGCAGCTTCCGCAGCTCATTTTTCCATTTGCAGAGAGTTTTTGGTCGTAAAAGAGCCTTTTGCCAAGAGAAAGCAGTTCAGGTGTTGGGGCGGGACCATTAGGGTCAGAAAAGTACTTTAAATTGTAGCTTTCTGCCTCAAATAAGTTGTCGGCATCATTGGATAGTGCTAGTGAAAACGGGAAGGAGACATTCCAGTCTGCTACGGTTTGGTTCCAAAGTCTTAGCTGAAGATGCGTATGGTTTTTGATGAATTCTAAGCGATCAAAAGTGTCAAACTCTCCTTTTTTGAGTGTTTCAATGGTCTTTTGCAGTTCCTTTTGCCAGCTATGATGCAATGCTGGGTCTGAAAACCTGTTTTTTTGTGAGTCAAGCCAAAAGGAGAGTGTCTGGTATACTTCGGTAGCATCATTTAGCGAATTAATTAGCATTGGAGAGTCAAATCCGGAAAGTCCAGTGAGCGCGGTGCCTACTATGCTGTTTCGAATGGCCCATAAGACGTGGTGAGGTTTCAGCGCTTCTAAGGAGGTGTTTTTATTGATTAGGCCAGCTCTTTGGATCACAAAGTTGGCCTTGCGTGCGATAAGGGCTGTGTCAGGACGGCTTGCAAATAATAGTTCTTCAATGACCTGAAAGCCTTCCGGGGCCTTGATTCGAATATTGGTGAGGTCCTCTTCTTCTACTTGGAGTAGGTTAGGTTGGTTTAGGGTTTCGTAGTTTTCAATGTCCACAAAAGCGAGCATAGGCTCTATAGCTTTGAAAGCACTGCGTGAGGCTTTATATGCTTTTCTTTTTTCGTCAAGAGTGGGAGCATTTTGTACGATTAGCATTTGAGATGCCATTTCATCCAGTTTTTCGTGGTAGTAGGCATCGGGTGTTACGGGCTGCTGAGAGCGCTCTACACATGAGAATGCAAAAAAGAGGCCTACAGTCATGTAAGCCCCTTTTTTGACACGATATAAAAAGGTGTCTATCATTTTGTTGAGAGATTGTGCGTAGCTTATCTGGCCAAACCTTTGATGGCAAATAATACACTTCCTTCGGCTCTGGAAGACTCCAGGTCAGGGTTTGCATTTTTGTCAGTAAACTGACCACTGGCAGGTTCCCATCCGTGGTTTTGAGTCATCATCAAAAAGGTGTTTTCTGATCCGCCTACTACGTCGGTTACATCTATCATACCGGTAATCTCCCAGGTGCTATTGGTGGTGCCATAGCCTAGAGACTCAGCAGTAGCTTGGTTACATTCTAGTACTACTTTCAGGTCACCGGTGTTTAGGTCATACTGGTAGAGGTATGCAAAGTGATCAGCAGCTGCTTTGCCTTCATAGCCATCTTCTCGTGCAGGTACTACACCATTAGGGTCTTCCTGGATATAGGCGTAGTTTTCTGTAACCAGGATGTTGTCTGGGCTGTGAAACATTTCAGCTTTTCCACCCACTTTGTCTCCATCCAGTATACAGGTGATGGTGGCAGCTCCCGTAGGGTCAGTCTCATTGAGCACTACCTTGTACACTCGACCTGTCAGGCTTCCTTTGCCGATAAGTCCACCTCTATTGCGGCCCGTTACCGCCATGTATAGCTCGCGCTGGTTGGCAGCACTTCCTCTTCTCCAGTCAATGTCTTCTAGTCTGGAAAAGCCCATTACGCCTTTTTCTTTAGCCTCAGCATCTAACAAGTCGATTTGAGTTTCTTCTAGCGCCACCCACTCTACATTGTAAGCTACGCCTTCTTCCATGTCCATTTCATAGGTGATGCCTGCGTCTGTTACCTTCAGACCGTATAGTTGGCCTGAACGCAAGTCACCTCTGCCACCTACATACATGCCCAGCTGTCCCGAAGGGATAGAGCTGTCGCTGTGGTCGTCACCGATAAATACTACTGTTTGGCTCGGGTATGCATCTTTACCTATTGCCACGGCGTTTTCTGTAGACCACTGACCCATTGCTGGTAGCATTTCTGCAAAGCTTGCGTCATTTGTGGATTTGTAAGGGCTTGTTACAAATACGCCTTTAGATCCGCCTCCCCATTCGCCACCGGAGAGGTATAGCGGGCCAAAGCCATGTTCTTCAGGAGTGATCAGTGAACCTGAGCACTGAGCAGTAAATGCAGTAGCATTGGCATTTACAATGTATTCGCCGTGGAATGGTCGTAGATTTTGATCTAGAAAAATACGTGCTATAGAGTAGTCTGCCTCTATGTTGTTGATCAGCATATAGCTGGTATCTGTATCTTTTAGTAGGCCGGCACCATCTGCCATACTTCCATATACAAATTCAGTACTGCTAGGCAGGGTGTCTTCTGAGCTAAGTAGCACCTCTACCGTGATGTTAGAGAAGTCAGATTTTACATCCAGAAGATCTGCAGGAGTATTGGAAGTTGCCAATGGGATCATCTGACCTGTGGTGTAATCTGCACCATCTTGTCCATCAGTACCGTCTTGTCCATTGGCGCCATCAGCACCGTCTTTTCCGTCAGTGCCTGCTGGTCCTTGAGGGCCCTCAGGACCTTCACAGCTAGTAGCAATCACTCCTGTGAGCATTAGAGCGCTCAGAAGGATAGGTAGTCTTTTCAATAGTTTCATTGTAGTTTATTAGGTTTCTTTTCTGCCTCGAAAAAACACAATGAATTTTGCTCTATGATTACCTGAATTGCTTGCTTGCGTTAAGAAAATAGGTGTCCTGTGGAGTGGTTTTAATCTCTGCTTAAATAATGTATTACTGGCCTAATACGTTCATAACCTAATAGGTGGGTTGTTCAGTGAAATGCGGTCACTATCAGCTGGTTCAAGGTTATGGATTGTTAATGTAAAAGGTAGAAGTCAAAAAAAACCACCTCTCCAGGGAGGTGGTTCGAAGTGTATTTCTTGTAAGTGTCTAGCTGTTTATACAGAAAAGCTTTCACCGCATCCGCATGTTCTGGTGGCGTTTGGATTGATAAACTGAAAACCTTTGCCATTGAGGCCATCAGAAAAATCAAGTGTGGTGCCCAGCAGGTACAGCATGCTTTTCTTATCTACAATTACTTTCACACCTTTATCTTCAAAGACTTCATCGCTATCAGCGAGCTTGTCGTCAAACAGGAGGTCGTACATGAGGCCCGAGCAGCCACCTCCTTTTACCGCTACGCGTACATTGTGAGCTGGTGAGTGTCCTTCTTCGGCTCTTAGCTCCATGATTCTTTCTTTGGCTTTATCTGTTACGTTGATCATTACGCAATCGGGTTTAATACTACACTAAATACTGTAAGGTTGTTCATATCTCGGCCATAGTACAGTTTATCCATGGCGTCATAGATGTTTTTGGCACGAAAGTATGACGTCTGCAGCTCGCCCATGCCTTTGGTAGCCCACTGGATGGTGTAGCTGCTTTCTTTCTCTTTGTGCGTTTTTACATAGTCCAGCATTTTGTTTAGCGCATCCGTTTTGTCAAATCCTGTGATGGATTTGAAGAGAAACGACTGGTTATGTCTGGGATTGATCGTAATCAAATCCAGCTTCACCTTGCCATCTACATTACTATATTCAAAAATCAGGTCGCTGCTTTTGAGCCCCAGAAAGTTTTTGATTTCGTTTTGAATGCGTGCCGCTTCTACGTGGACGTCAGCCCTGTACTCCATAGACTATGTTGCGTTTATCTAAAATTACAACAACTCAGGAAACCTTTCAAATCCCCGAAAAGTTTCCTCATTTTTGCGAAATTAATACATAATCGGCACAACATGGTCAGGATAGAGCATATAGGTATCGCAGTGAAAGAACTGGACAAAGCCAACGAGCTTTTTAAGAAACTCTTTGGTGAAGCGGCCTATAAAGAGGAGGCTGTGGAATCAGAAGGCGTGACTACTTCGTTTTTTGGTGTAGGCCCTAATAAAATAGAGCTTTTACAAGCCAAAGATGAAGATAGCCCCATAGCCAAATACATCAACAAACGTGGAGAAGGTATCCATCACATTGCTTTTGAGGTGGACGATATCCATGCCGAAATGGAAAGGCTAAGAGGAGAAGGATTTGAGCTGCTCAATGATCAGCCCAAAGCGGGTGCCGACAACAAACTGATTTGTTTTTTGCACCCTAAAAGTACCAATGGTGTGCTGGTAGAACTGTGTCAGGAAAACGAGATAACGAATAATTTAAAGCCATGAGCGAAGAGAAAAGAACAGAAATAGGTGAAATAGGCGAGTTTGGTCTGATAGATCAGCTAGCGGAGAAGGTTCGCTACTACCATGGTGAGACAGTGAAGGGGATAGGTGATGATGCTGCGGTATATGATGCAGGCGATCATTATATGCTTATCAGCTCAGACATGCTACTAGAAGGTGTACATTTTGACCTGAGCTACATGCCTTTGCAGCATTTGGGTTACAAGGCCGTAGCAGTAAATGTGTCCGACCTAGCTGCCATGAATGGCGTGCCCAGGCAAATTACTGTGAATCTCGGCTTGAGCAATCGCTTTTCTGTAGAGGCAGTAGAGCTTATCTACGAAGGCATTCGGGCCGCATGCGAGGCATTCAAAGTAGACCTGGTGGGTGGTGATACGACTACTTCCAAGTCGGGCCTGGTGATATCAGTAACCGCTACGGGCGCTGTGGACAAAGACAAGATCGTCTACCGCAGCGGCGCTAAAGAAAGCGAAATCCTGTGTGTGACAGGAGATGTAGGGGCGGCATTTATTGGCCTCAATGTGCTGGAGCGTGAAAAACAAGAGTTTTTAGGGAATCCAGACATGCAGCCTAAGCTGGACAAGTACCCGTATGTGGTAGGTAGACAGCTACGGCCACAAGCACGGATGGATATCATCCATGAGTTTGCAGATCTGGGCATTGTGCCTACAAGCATGATCGATGTGTCCGATGGACTGGCCTCTGAGATTTTTCATCTTTGTAAGCATTCGGGGCTGGGTGCAGCTATCTATGAAGACAAGCTGCCGATAGACAAAGAAGCCTATGAGACTGCTGCAGAGTTTAGCATAGACCCTAATACCTGTGCCCTCAATGGAGGCGAGGATTACGAACTGCTGTTTACCATCAAACAGGAGGATTTTGAAAAGCTGAAGAACCATGCCGAAATACACACCATAGGCTACATGCAGGCCATGGACAAAGGGCGAACGATGGTGACCAGAAATAACAATGTCATAGAGCTACAGGCACAGGGCTGGAAACACTTTTAATTCACAGCAAAAAAAGAACCCCGGCTCCTAAAAGGATACCGGGGCTCACCGCCTAACCTAACTATTGTCTTATCTTATTTTGTGGCTTCAATGTTGACTGTAAGGTCAAAATTGTCGTAGATGGTTTTGTCTCCCAGGTCATCGAAGAAGCTTCCAGATCCGTAGCGCACATCGAACTTAGAACGATCGATGGTGAGGTTTGCCAGACCGTAAACTTTGTCGCCAGACTCCGTCAGCTGAGCTGGAAATGTGATCGTTTCTGTTTTGCCTTTGATCGTCAAGTCTCCTGTTACTTCATACTTTCCGCCACCTTGTGCTTTGGCTTTTTTGATGACGAACACTGCGTTCGGATATTTTTCTACTCCAAAGAAATCATCAGATTTTAAGTGACCTTCTAGTTTTTGTTTCCATTCACCTTCCAGATCTTCAGACACGATAGTGGTCATATCTACGGTAAATGTTCCTCCAGTCAATTTGCCATCCTCAAATTCGAAAGAACCAGACTTGAGCTGTACTGTGCCATTGTGCTGGCCAGTTACTTTTTTGCCCAACCAGGATACTTTGCTGGCTTCTGTGTCTATTTTGTAAGTGGCTTGTGTGCCTTCACTCGTTGGCAATAAAATCGCTAAGGCTAAGATGATTGTTTGTAACATAGTTTTATGTGTGTTTAGAAATTAAATGTATGTACATATAAATGTTGTGATAAGGATAACGCCATATCTGAAAAAGGGTTTCAGAATGTTTGAAATTTTTTTCAAAATTCATCTTAGCGCTTTCTTTACCTTTGCATTTCCATTCTAATACAAATAGGGACGAGGCGCAATGATTCAGATAGATCACACACTTATTTCGGATGACATCAAGGAGCAATTTTTTGTTTGTGACCTGGACAAATGTAAAGGAGCATGTTGCGTGGAAGGTGATCTGGGCGCACCCCTGGAGAAGGACGAGTTGCCTGGTATAGAAGAAGTAGTAGAGGTGGTAAAGCCATATCTATCGAGTGAGGCCATTGCTGCACTGGAGGAGCATGGAGCATATTTGCTGGATGAAGATGGAGACTTTAGTACCACTACCATCGACAACAAGGAATGTGCCTTTGCCTTTTATGATGACAAAGGCATTTTGAAATGTAGCATAGAACAGGCCTGGCGCGATGGTAAAACAGATGTGCAAAAGCCTGTGTCCTGTCATCTATATCCTATTCGTGTGGCTAAACTTCACGAGTTTTTGGCGCTCAACTACGACCGCTGGCATATTTGTGCTCCAGCATGTGAGCTGGGAGAAAAGCTATCAGTACCTGTGTACAAGTTTCTGAAAGATCCATTGATTCGCCGCTTTGGAGAGGACTGGTACCAGCGCCTGGTTGCCGAAATAGAGGGTGAGCGCTCTTAAGGCCTATTTTTCTACATTAGTTTCTTTTATCCGAAAGGATAAACCCATAAAAGTCTTGGTTGTGTGAGTGAAAAGCAAGTAGAGCTACCATCTTGACAAACAAATAACATAGATGTGAGAGCCATAATTTTTCCTTAACCTATAGGCTCCAATCAGGATATACCGCGCTTTTAGCTTTGGAAGTCGGAGCAATTGCTCCTATTGATTTTTATTGAATCAGATAATTTCAAAGATCTAAGAGATGCCAAGAACTTTACGAATGAAAAAACCTGGGGGCCGATCAAGTCGCTTTTTAGCGATTTTGATCGGCTTTTTTATTTTAGGACTGAGTGCAAGTTATGCTCAGACGGATGTGTCACTGGAGCTCTTCATTACACAGGAAGAGGATGCTGCGGAAGAGCAGTTGGAGTCTGGAGAAATTGATTTCGCAAGTAGCGATCTTGAGTTCGGTAGTGAATTTGCCGATGGTGGTGACCCACAGCGTGTAGGGGTGAGGTTTAGAGGGTTGGACCTACCCTCAGATGCTGAGATCACTTCTGCATACATTCAGTTTACAGTAGACGAAAACGGCAAGAACGTAGACCCTTGTGTTCAGACTATCTATATAGAGGACAATGCCAATGCTTCAGCTTTTACTGCTGATGCTAAAAACCTAACTGACCGGTCTACAGCAGAAACCACAGTTTCCTGGTCCATAGAAGAGGGTAGCTGGTCTACAGTAGGAGAATCTGGGCAAGATCAGCGTACTCCAGACCTTTCTGGCCTGATAGCATCTGTTCTCAATTCAGATGAGTGGGAAGCAGGTAATGCTATTGCCTTTTTCTTCGAAGGCTCAGGCCTTCGTACTGCTGAATCGGCTCAGGCTGGAATAGAGGGAGGAGCGCCCAGACTTGTGATCAATGCTACCATACCTCCGGCAAAGCCTGAAGTGGTACGGGAGATAGAAGATATCACGGTACGTTCAGGTTGGTCACTTTCCATTGATGTTGCTACCTACTTTCGTGATTTGGATAGTGAGCTGAGTTTTGAAATCGCTACTCCTGCTGGAGACGCACTCCCCGCGGGACTAAGCATGAGTGGCACAGTGCTTACAGGTATGCTCAGTGAAGTAGGCTATTACACCTTGAAGGTGACTGCCACTGAAGAAGTAGCTTCAGGTGAAGCTGAGTCTGTGAGTCAGTACTTCGGGATCGCAGTAGAACCTGAACCAAATCGTTTTATAGAGCCGATTTCTTCTGTTTCACTCGGCGCCTTTGGTGAAGGTGCAGCGGAGATTTCAGCATTTGACAAAGGGTCCAAAAAGCTTTTTGTGACCAATGCTGAAACCAAAAACGTTGATATCATTGACCTGACCAATGTAGAAGCTCCCGAAATCGTGAAAAGCATAGATGTCACTACTTATGGAGGTGGAGTCAATAGTGTGGCTGCCTATGATGGGCTGCTGGTGGCTGCTATAGAGGCAGACAACAAACAAGAAAATGGCAAAGTAGTCGCTTTTGATACAGACGGCACCTTCCAGTGGGAGGTAACTGTGGGCGCATTGCCAGATATGCTTACTTTTAATGAAGATGGTACTAAAATCCTAGTAGCCAATGAAGGTGAGCCTTCAGATGATTATACCGTGGATCCGGAAGGTACGGTTTCAATTATTGATGTAGCAACAAAAAATGTAACCACTGTAGACTTTCAGGCATATAATGGTCAGGAAGCTCAGCTTTTTCAGGAGGGTGTAAGGGTGTTTGGCCCAAATGCCACTGTAGCTCAAGACCTGGAGCCAGAGTATATCACAGTGGTGGGTGATTCGGCCTATGTTGCCCTGCAAGAAAATAATGCAATTGCCATCATAGCTATCAGCACAGGGGAGCTCAAAGATATTTTTGGCCTGGGCTTTAAAGACCATAATGTAGCTGGAAATGGCCTGGATGTTCCATTTGATAAAGAGACAATTTATATCACGACATTACCCGTGAAGGGTATGTACCTTCCAGATGCAATTTCTGGATTCAGAGCGGGTGGCAAAACGTACATCATGACAGCCAATGAGGGAGATGCACGAGAATATGAAGATGGCGATTTTCTTTATACAGATGAAACAAAGATCAAAGATGTGGAACTAGACCCTGAAACGTTCGATGTAGATCTGGTAAACGAGCTTGCAGGAAACCTGAAAATAACGTCTGCTCATCCAGACACTACGGCAGATGGAAAATACAAAACACTGTATAGCTTTGGAGCTCGTTCGTTTTCGATATGGGATGCCGAAACCGGTACTCAAGTGTATGATAGTGGTGATGATCTGGAGCAAATTACGGCTGCCACTAACCCATTATACTTCAACTCTACTGATGATGAATATGCACTAAAGGATCGTAGCGATGATAAGGGACCCGAGCCAGAAGCGATTACCTACGGAGTGATAGGTGACAAAACCTATGCCTTTGTTGGTCTGGAGCGACAGGGTGGTATCATGGTTTATGACGTTACAAATCCTGCTGCGCCGGAGTTTGTAGAATACTTCAACAATAGGAACTTCAATGTAGAAGTTTCATCACCAGCTGCGGGTGACCATGCGCCGGAAGGTTTGGTGTTTGTGCCTTCAGCTGATAGTCCCAATGGTAAAAACCTTCTGATTGTTTCCAACGAGGTGAGTGGTACAGTTACGATCTATTCTGTAGGTGAAGCTCAGAATCCATATACTCTAGCTATTTTTCATAACAATGACGGTGAGTCAGCATTGCTTGCAGATACCGTAGCTATTAAAGGGCATGAAACGCCAGCAGGTAGCGTTGCTCAGTTTAAGTATATGGTAGATAGCCTGAAAGCTCAGGCTGATGCTTACGGGTTCAATTCGCTAATGCTGTCTTCTGGAGACAACTTTTTGCCAGGTCAGACTTTCAACGCGAGCAACGCCAATGGTGTGTTCTACGACGCTATGGCTCTTGATGCCATCGATTATGATGCCATTTGTTTAGGAAATCATGATTTTGATTTTGGTACGTCAGTGCTGGCAGATTTTATTGCTGCTTTTACTACCAATAAAGCGCCATACCTCTCGGCCAACCTGTCATTTGAAAATGTGCCCGTACTCAAAGCGCTTGCTGATGCGGACAGAATAGTGCCAAGCACTGTGGTAGAGAAAGGAGGCGAGAAGATTGGAATTGTTGGCCTTACCACACCTGAGATCACCAGCATTTCCAGTCCGGGAAATACCACAGTTTCTACTGACCTGGTGGCGAAAGCTCAGGCCGAAATCGATGCACTCCTGGAAGCAGATGTTAATAAAATCATACTCATCAGTCACTTGCAAGGTCTGGAACAAGACAAGGAATTGATTCCTCAGCTTTCTGGAGTGGATATCGTCATTGCCGGTGGTGGTGATGAGCTGCTTTCTAATGATGATCAGCTAGGAGCACCTTATAAGCTGGATGCTAAAGGGCCATACCCTATTGTGGAGCAGGACAAAGACGGCCAAGACGTTTATATCGTGACTACTCCTGGCAACTACCGCTTCCTCGGTCATCTTGTTGTCGATTTTGATGCTGATGGCAAAGTGAGGCGTGTATATGACTCCAATCCGGTACTGGTTTCAGGTAAAGCTGATGCTGACCTGTTAGCAAATGCTGAGAAGCCGGTGAGGGATTACATAGAAGACCTGGTGACCAACATCGTAGCTACTTCAGAGGTAGATCTTGATTTTCGTAAGCCAAGCCTACGTACAGGTGAGACCAACGGAGGCAACTTGTTTGCGGATGCCATGCTGTGGCAAGCGAAACAAACCTATGCAGATTTTGGTACGGCAGAGCCACACGTTGCTATCCAAAATGGAGGTGGCCTTCGTATAGAAAAAATCATCGAAAAAGGTGATTTTAACGAAAATCTGACTTATGAGGTAGCGGCTTTCACCAACATTGTGTCCGTGGTAGAGGAGGTTGCTCCTGAAGTGTTCAAATCCTTGATAGAGCATGGTGTAGCAGACGCTCCAGTGGCTGTGGGTAAGTTTCCACAAATAGCCGGATTCAAAATTACGTATGATCAGGGCAAGCCGGCGGGCTCGCGCGTAGTGTCAATTACCCTCGATGATGATACCGAAATTGTAAAAGACGGGGCAGTAGTAGATGGTGCTCCGGCACTCAATGTGGTTACTATCGATTTCCTTGCCAATGGTGGAGACGGTTATCCTTTTGGCGATTTGGACTATACCACGCTGGGCGCTACTTACCAGCAGGCATTTCTCAATTACCTTACAGCAGAAGACGGGCTGGATAGCCTGATCACCTCTGCGGCATACCCTGAGGGAATGAACGAGCGTATTTTGGTAGACAAGTCGCCTGTGGAAGCTGTAGCTTCTATCTCTGAGGACTTTGATGACGCTTGTCCTACTCCAGACGGTTGGGTGAAGTATAACACAGAATCTGATCTTCAGTTTTGCTCAGGTGTAGGCAACATTAAGCAGCAGTTTAATGGCTACAAGGTAGGTGCTGGTACGAGTTGGGTGATTGCCCCAAGGGTGAAAGTGGATGAAGGATACATCTTGTCGTTTGATTACACCAATAAATATGATGGCCCTGCTCCAGAGTTTGTGTACTCCACAGATTATGTAGGGTATGGAGATCCAGCGGATGCCACCTGGACCAACCTCACCGAAGTGGAAGATACCATTAAGGTAGCCACTGATGGATGGGCACATGTAGACCACATAGATATATCTACTCTAGGTACTGTTTCTTTTGCATTTCGCTATACCTCCGAGGGTGAAAGCAGTGGGCAGAGTATCAGCTTTGGTTTTGACAATTTTATGGTGGCCAAGCCTACAGTGTCTGTCCTGGCAAACATCGAAGAGACTTTTGATGCGGAGATTCCGGCAGATTGGACAGCATACAATGAAGGTGCAAACCTACTCAGCTATAGTGGCAGTCAATATGTGGATTTTAATGGTTACAGTGTTGGTTATGGTACTAGCTGGTTGGTAGCACCTAAAGTAGACTATTCGGTAGGTACTTTCGAAATGAGCTTCGATCACGTCACTGCATTTAGTGGGCCTGAAGTAGAAGTGGTGTTCTCTACCGATTATCCTGGGTATGGAAGTCCTGAGTTTTACAGCTGGACCAGGCTCGTTGCTGCCACTGATAGCGCCAATGTAGCTACCAAAGAAGTTGATGAATTTGAGAACACTGGAGCCATTGCTTTGGATGTAGAGGAGGCTGGATTTATTGCATTTCGCTATACATCAGAGGGAAGTCAAGGAGGAGAGAGTATTCGCTTTAGAGTGGATAGCATCGTGGTTCGTCCATCTAATCTAAATCCTGTTGCCAGTGACATTGATGACCAGCTCTTGACCGAAGGGTTTGGTGCTGTCACTCTGGATCTGACTACTTATTTTGTGGATGCTGACGGTGACGACCTTACCTTCACAGCAAGCTCTACCGAAGAAACGGTAGTGACTGTGTCAGTGGCTGATGCCACACTTACCCTTACTGAAGCTGGACTCGGGGCTAGTGAAATTTCAGTGGTAGCGTCTGATGGAAACGGAGAGACTACCTCCACCTTCAAAGTAACAGTGGAAGCATTGCCATTGGAGGCAAACACAGATGCAGACCTTGGAGTCTATCCAAATCCTACAGCATCTCTGGTTTACTTGCCTCAGCATAATTTGAGATTTGAGAATGTTTCGGTTTACTCTGTGGGTGGGCAGCTAATGGCTCAAGCAAAAATCCAGGATGGAATCATAGATTTGCGAGCATTGAAGTCTGGTATCTATTTGTTACATCTCTCAGATCCGAATTCCGGCGAAACGATGAAGGTTAGAGTAGTGAAAAACTAACCAACACAATCATAAGCGTGCCCTTACTGAAAGGGATATTAGCAAAAGCGGCTCCTTGGAGTCGCTTTTGTTTTTAGTGTTCAATCGAGATTTGTCCCGTAAAACGAAGAATTCATCCAAAACTGTGAATTCTACTTCGTTGAATTTTTTTCTATAGCGCTCATGGCCTATTTTTCAATTTGAGCATATGGATGATAGCCCGAATGGAACAGGTGCGTCGTACATGTGCTATGCGCAGTACATATAGAATTCCAATTGGCCTTTATGAATTATAACCTGAACATACGGAGAAAAATGATGCTCCTCATCGTGGGAGTTACCGTACTTACCTATTTGATTACCCTCATGTATGCGGCATTTAGCTTGAGAGATCAGGCGTTGGATGAAGCGAAAAAACTGGTAAATACTGCGGCAGCCAAAAAAGCAATGGAAATTCGGTCTGAGCTCGATCAGGATATCAGCATTGCTAAAACTATGGCATTGGCTATGAAAAATTACTTGCAGCTCCCCACCTCTCAAATGAACAGCCTCAAAAACGAATTGCTTCGGGAGGTTTTGCAGTCGGATGAAAAATACGAAGCTAGCTGGGTGAGTTTGGAGCTGTCAGCCATAGATCCTAAGTGGGACAAGCCGTTCGGTCGCCAGCGAAATACGGCGTATTACGAAGACGGTGAGCTAAAGACATATAGTGAGCTTGTCAATCTGGACGGTGACCCGGCTTCAGGGCTTTATGTAGACATAAAATACAATCCAAGATCCAAAATCGGAGAGCCGTATGAGTTTTCAGCTTATGGAGGTAACACAGATCGGGTGTACCTGGGAGTATCTCCATCTGCACCGATTATGCTTGATGGCAAGTTTGTAGGGCTGATTGGTACAGATATGTTTCTGGACGATTTTCAGTCCATGGCTACCATCGACTTCTATGATCGGGGATATGCGTTTCTATTGTCCAATGAGGGCATTATAATTTCGCATCAGGATGAAATGCTGGTGAGCCAAAAGCTGGACTCGTTGCCGGTGGTCAAGTCTTCTAACATCGAATTGAACGATAGAATAGGTTCAGGAGAAGCCTTTTCACTGGCCATCAATGACCCAATGCTCAACGAAGAAGTTTTGTTGGCCTTCGCTCCCATAGATATAGCCGGAGCGGGGGAGCCCTGGGCAGTGGCGGTGCAGGTACCTATGGCCGAAGTAACTCGATCTATCGATCGCACATTTACCACTACTATCATTGTAGGGTTGTTAGGGCTATTGCTTCTCGTTTTTATCGTATATCGCATTGCCACCAATACCGCCAGGTCTATAGAATTGTCCAGCGGACTGCTGGGCGAATTGGCTAAGGGGAATCTTTCGGCAAAGAAATTACAGAAACGTTCAGACGATGAGTTGGGGCAGCTTGCAGAGTCTGCCAATCAGCTGATGGATGAGCTGGCGCGTAAGGCGGACTTCTCTTATCAGGTAGGACAGGGCAATCTACAAGCAGAGTTTACCCCTTCGAGTGGAGAAGACCTTTTGGGTAAGTCGCTGCTCCAGATGCGAGCCAACCTCAAGGCCGTGACAGATAAAACCAAAGAAGTGATAGTAAAAGCGGGTGACGGTGGTGATCTGAATGCACGTATTCCTAATGGGTCAGACGAGGGAGCCTGGAAGGAGCTCACTATGGCGATTAATAACTTGTTGGACTCTGTTTCAGCACCTTTTCATCAGATGAACAAGGTGGTGGATGCCATGTCCAAAGGTGACTTTACCGTAAGGTATGATCACTCACTGGCAAAAGGTGACATTTTGGCTATAGCCAAAAACCTCAATGTGGCCCTTGATAACATCAATGAATTGATTCAGGAGATTGTGAGAGGCGCAGAGGTGGTAGACAGCTCCGCCAACGAAATGCTGGTGGTCAATGAAGAAATGACCTACAATACCAAAGAAATAGCTTCGTCTATCTCGGAGATGAGCAGTGGCGCACAAAACCAGGTAATGAAAGTAGACGAGTCGTCTACGCTGGTAGAAGGGATATTACGTTCTTCTCAAGAGATGGGCGATCAGGCAGAGGCCATCAATGGTGCAGCCCGAGAAGGAGCTGAGAGCAGTGATAAAGGGCAAAAACTGGTGAGAAAAGTGGGTTTTAGTATGCGAGATATTGCCGCTTTTTCCAGCGATACTTATGACTCCATACAGGTACTCACCAGGCGTTCACAGGAGATATCCAAGGCACTGAGTGTCATTACGGAGATTGCCTCCCAAACCAACTTGCTCGCTTTGAATGCTGCCATAGAGGCGGCTCAGGCTGGTGATGCAGGCCGTGGGTTTGCCGTGGTAGCCGAAGAAATCCGGAAATTGGCAGAGGATTCACGTAAATCAGCGTCCGAAATTGCTCAGTTGGTAGTAGATGTGCAAAAGGATGTAACCACTGCCGGGCAGGCCATAGAGATGATGAAAGCCAGCGTAAAAAGTGGAGAAGACGCCACACAACATGCATCGGAAGCTTTTGGTGAGATTACAGACTCGACCTCACGTACGCTGCAGCAGTCAGAAGAAATCCGCCAACGCGTGAAGCAGCAGCTCGACGCAATCAAAAATGTGGTTACTATTACAGAATCTGTTGTGGTCATAGCCGAAGAAACGGCTGCCGGAACAGAAGAGATAGCTAGCTCAGCTACACAGCTTTCTTCTGGAATGGACAACTATGGCAGCCGTGCGCGTCAGCTGACACAGGTAGCTGAGGAGTTATCTGCTAAGTTGGCCAAATTCCAACTTCGTGAAAATGAATCAGATGCGTCAGAAGGTTTGTAAGCATCTTTTCAATTGTGGAAAATTAGCTGTCAGGCATTTTGGCTCGCTTGAAAAAATTGGAATAGATTACAGGTTGTGAAGAGAATTTTAGTCGAAGTTACCTATGGCATTGGGAGAAAATATAAAATCTGCAAAAAAGACTAACCCACCAGCTGATACGGCTGCTGGTGCCAGCTGGGTAGATGCTGCATCAAATACCCAGTCGGACACGCAGGAAGCTGAGGTGGTAGAACAGGTTGTACTGGCAGTCTTTCCAATAGGACGAGAGCACTACGCCATCCCTATTGATGTAGTAAAAGAAGTAGTGAAGACCCCCCAAATAGCCCCCATACCCCAGGGGCCAGAATATGTGGTAGGCGTTGCCAATGTAAGAGGCAACGTGCTGGCCATGATAGATTTACGAACCAAAATAAACCCCAATGATGCCCTAACCCCAGAGGGGCAACAGTATACGATAGTAATCAAACATAAGACCATACAGGCTGGATTGCTGGTGAATACTGTGCCCGATACTCTGAAGGTAGAAGTGGAAAAAATCAACACTTCTGCTGCTGTGATTAAAAACCTGTCAGTAGAAGATGTTTTTATCTCGGGAATAGTCAAAGCCGATGATGGGCCCATGATTATCCTGATAGACCTTTTTGAAATGATTCAATAAACCAACCGGCGATTTTTTATGAACGAATATTTAATTACCATCCTAATCCTTCTAGCTGCTGGAGGCTCTATTATCCTTGCCTCCAAAAAGATATTCAAACGATCATTTCTTTATGATATGGTCGTATTGGTCGTGTCTTTATGTGTTTTGATTGCCTTCATTGCTTTTGTGGTAGGCAAAAATGGCATTGTTCACTTGACCTGGGCCGTACCAGTAGCTGTGGGCACATTTGTAGGTGTGTATACATACATCTATCAGAAGCTTCACCGTCCATTAGAAAGCATCATCCAGGATATACTGCGTCTATCAAATGGTAGTACAGATACCCATTCTACTATCAGTCAGCTCCAGAAACGGAAAGATGAAATAGGAGACATAGCCAGGGCTATGGATGACCTTACCAATTCGCTTACTAACGCATCCAGCTTTGCCCGGGAGATTACCGCTGGCAATTTGAATGCTCCTTATCATCTGAGAGGTGATGAGGACGTGTTGGGGCATTCATTGGTGCAAATGCGAGATAATCTGGAAAATATGCTCGGGGAAACCAACCGGGTAGTGCAGATCGCCGGACAAGAAGGTAACCTGGATGCGAGAATTGACGCGCAGGATAAAGAAGGTGTATGGCTAGAACTCGCTGGATCTATAAATGAGCTGTTGGAAAATATTTCTCAGCCGTTTACGTCTATCAACAAAATTGTAAACGCTATGGCGTCTGGTGACCTGACCCAAAGGTATCAGGCAGCAGCTAGTGGCGATATTCAGCGCATGGCGGACAACTTGAACCTTGCACTCGATAACCTGGAGGGGCTGTTGTCACAAATTTCTCAAAATGTATTGATCATTGATGAATCAGCCGGAGAAATGAAAGTAACCGGTGAGGAAATGAATGCCAATACCAATGAAATAGCCTCAGCTATTGCTCAAATGAGTAATGGAGCTCAAAATCAGCTTCAGAAGGTAGATGAGTCATCTGTGCTGGTAGAACGCATTTTGCAGGCGTCACGTCATATGATGGAACGCTCAGAAGGCATCAATGAAGCAGCCCAACGTGGCGCCGATAGCAGTGAAAAGGGCATGGGTATCGTAGACGGAGTGGTGTCTAGTATGCAAGAAATATCCGAGTACTCTTCTAAGACAGATGAGTCTATGCGGATACTTACCGAGCGGTCATCAGAAATCTCACGCGTGCTGGGCATGATCACCGAGATAGCCTCTCAAACGAACCTTCTGGCCCTCAATGCAGCAATAGAAGCAGCCCAGGCTGGCGATGCAGGTCGAGGTTTTGCGGTAGTGGCAGAGGAGATTCGTAAGCTTGCAGAGGATTCTCGTCGTTTTGCCAAAGAGATAGAAGAGCTTGTAGGCGACGTTCAAAATGATACCGGAGAGGCCGCAGCCATTATTACACAGATGAACACCGTAGTAAAGGCCGGGCGAGAAACATCACAAAAGGCGTCGGCATCTTTCAGGGAAATACTCGAAAGCTCTACAGAAACCTTGCGTTTGTCTGAAGAGATACTTTCCGCAGCACAAAATCAGATCGAAAGCATCAACAATGTAGTAGGTATCACCGAAAGTATTGTGGTCATAGCAGAGCAAACCGCTGCAGGTACCGAGGAGGTGGCCAGCTCGGCTACTCAACTATCCGCAGGTATGGGCTCATACAATGAAAAAACGCACGGCCTGGCAACAGTAGCAGAGCAGTTCAAAGAGGGTATTAGCATGGTGAAACTCACCGGACAGGCTAGCGAAAACAATGCACTGTTTAAAATGAGAGAGGCATATGAAACCGAAAAGAGCCTGTTGGATGCCTTGCTAAACTATATGCCAGATTTCATTTATTTCAAAGACCTTGAAGGCAAGTTTACTAGAGTGAGTAAGTCTATGGCACCAAACTTTGGAGCCAATAGTGTGAAAGATCTCATCGGAAAGACGGACTTTGACTTCTTTGGAGACCATGCTAAGAAGGCTTACGAAGACGAACAAGAGATCATCAGAACGAAGAGACCTCTACTCAATCAAATCGAGAAAGAAGATAAGCGAGATGGCACCACTTCTTTTGTATCCACTACCAAGCTTCCATTGTATGATCAGGAAGGTAAGGTAATTGGCACATTTGGAATTTCTCGAGATATCACTGATTTGAAGCTGGCTCAGATGAAAACCGAAGAGCAAGCCGCAGCTTTGAGGAGCATGAAGAAACAAATTCAAGGTTCCAGTGATCATCAGGAAATCATCGATCAACAAAATGAATTTTTTGGACAAGTGATTAACTATATTCAGGATAAAATGGTAGTGCAGTCACCTGATGGTAAGGTGTACCTGGTCAACAATGCCATGGCCAAAACGCAGGGAAGCAAAGCCTCCGATCTCATAGGGCAGTCACTGGATGGCCAATGGGCACTAGACCCTGCTTTGACTCAAGGCAGACAAGCCCAAACCCGGGCCTATCGTCAAAACCGATCCGATGTAGTTATAGAAACAAAAGCTCCGGTATATATTCCTGAGTATCACGACTGGGGCATGCTTTCGGTACAGAAAAGCCTGACTTCTAACGGGAGTTCAGAATCACAACTTGTGAGTCAGTTGAAGAAAGATTACCCTGAAATCACCATTGATATCTAGAAATTCAGCTTTCCCAATCGTAAAAAACTATGATCATAGCAGTAGTCAACCAGAAAGGAGGAACAGCCAAAACCACAACTACCGTAAACCTCGGTAAAGCGCTTGCTGATGCAGGAAAGCGTGTGCTGTTGGTAGATCTGGATGCACAGGGAAGTTTAGGGTATAGTCTGGGGATACAAGAGGCGCCTCACTCCATCGCCGACGTATTGGCTGGTGAAATTGACCTTTCACAGGCCCTGATAGACCGTGAGGGGCTGCAAGTTGTAGCTTCGCAAATAGGGCTGGCAGACCTGGAGCTGGAGCTAGCTGGTATGCAGGAGCGTGAGCTGTTGCTTGCGGGTGTACTTCAATCGGTAGAAGAGTCGTTTGATGTCATTTTGATTGATTGTCCGCCATCACTATCACTGCTTACAGTCAATGCTTTAAGCGCGGCAAATCAGGTGATCATCCCCATGCAGATGGAGGTGCTGAGTTTGCAAGGGTTAGACCTGATATCGGAGACCATTACGAAAATAAAGGCTGCACTCAACCCGCATTTGGAGGTATTGGGCATACTGCCTGTCATGGTGGACAAGCGCCGAAAACTTAGTTCAGAGGTACGAGAGCACATACAGGAAAACTACCCGTTTAGAATTTTTGATACGAACATCAGGCCAAATGTAAGAGCCTCTGAGGCTCCGTCTTTTGGTCAGAGTGTGATCTCCTATGCACCAGATTCCAATAGTTCAAAAGATTATCAACAGTTGGCAAATGAAGTACTAAACAACCTCTAAGATGGCGTTGGGCAAAAATTTAAAGAAAAGTAAACTCATACCAGACACTCCGGTAAAAAAGAAGGCCACGACAAAGGCGGTATCGGTAGAGGAGGACCTTCCGCAGGAAAGCACCACTCCTGATGGTACGGTCACGCAGGCAGAATACGAGAGGCGCCGGGCACTTCATCAGAAATTTCACAAAGAGATCGAAAGTCTGGAACGCAAGCAGGTGCACTTAATTGCCTTTGAAGTTGGTGGGGAAGAATATGCCATTGACATAGATAAAATCAATGAAGTAGTACCTACCCCAGCGATTACACGTATGCCCAAAACACCAGTGTACATTTCCGGTATTGCCAATATTCGGGGGCGAGGTATTGTAACCATAGATTTAGCTAAGAAGCTGGGATTGGTTCCTGATGAGCGGGAGCTTGAAGGGCGAACCAACTACACCATCGTGGTGGATACAGGTAGGTATACCGTTGGGTTATTGGTGCCTAATGTGCCTCATAATCAGCGCTTTTCTGGTAGTGACATCCAGCCGGCCTCAGATAGTGTTTCGGATACCACCCTTGACGAAACATACATCAAAGGACTGATTCGGGTCAATGACCGGATGATATTTTTTATAGACATAGACGAGCTGGTAGAAGGTGATCGTCTCAAATCAAGGGTGGTAAAAGAAGCTTAACTGTGGCAAAAAAAATTAGCATATTAGTTGTAGACGATTCCGCATTTTTGCGCCTTCTTATCAATGATCTACTCTCCAAAGAAGAAGATCTGGAGGTGGTGGGTACGGCTACAGATGGTAGGGAAGCTGTAAAGCAAACCCTGGCATTAAAGCCGGATATTGTACTGCTCGATATGAATATGGGAGACTATGACGGCATGTTTGCAGTAGAGCAAATCATGGAAAAGCTTCCTACGCCTATATTGATACTCAGCTCTGTGGGTAATACCAATCTCCACCAAATTTTTGATGCACTGGAACTGGGAGCTGTGGATTATATCAACAAACCTGTGAAGGGTGGCTCCAAACTTCGAGAAATTACCACCGAACTAGTGGCAGCGGTAAAACGGGTGGCTAAGGCTCGTCCGCGAACTACACCAGTGAACCGTGATGGTCTCAATGAACTGCACCACACGTTTGATGACAGCCCCAACTATGATGTTATTGTGATAGGAGCGTCTACTGGTGGCCCTACTGCTGTAGAAAAGGTGTTGCTATCCCTTCCGGCAAACCTGAATGTGCCGCTTGTAATAGGTCAGCATATGCCACCAAACTTTATTTTGTCATTTGCCGCACGGCTAGACCATATGAGTCCGCTAAGGATAGTGGTGGGGAGGCCAGGGATGGAGCCCAAGCCAGGAATGGTAATCATCGCTCCGGGCGATGGGAACATGATTCTGGAAAAGCGAGATCAACAAGTGCTGGTAGGATTTAGCGATCGAGATTACCCTGAATATAATCATCCCTCTATCAACGCACTGATGTATTCTGTGGCTGAAATATATGGTCCTAAAGCGCTAGGGGTGCTGCTCACAGGTATGGGGAAAGATGGGGTGAAAGGATTGAAAATGATTCGAAACAAAGGAGGAAAAACCATCGCTCAAGATGAAGAATCCAGCGTAATATACGGCATGCCCAAGCTCGCATACGAAACCGGGGCGGCCGAAGTGGTTATGCATGTAAAAGAAATTGGTGGCTATTTGGTAAACTGTCTCTAACGTGAAAGAAAAAGAATACAAAGAACTTTTCCTCATGGAGGCCAAAGACAACATCGAGCAGCTAGACAAGCTCTTTGTGGATTTGGAGAAAGATCACGGCAATGCAAATGCCATTAAGGAGATCTTTCGCATTACGCATACGCTCAAGGGCAATGCGATGGGACTTGGTTTTGAACCAATCGCACAGCTTTCACATGTCATGGAAGACGTCATGCTGGCCATTCAGGAGGGGAAAATCAATCTCGATCAGGACCTCTTCAAAATTCTCTTTCGTGCCAACGATAAGCTCGGAGCGCTGGTCAATGCACTCGAGACTGAGGAAAAAGTGAGTTATCTGGGTATCAAAACCAGTCTTTCTTTGTTTTTGCAAAAGGCGCTAAACCAAAAAGAAGAAACACCTGACGAAGAACCTGCCGACAGCCCGACTCCACCGGCACTTGAAGCCGAAGAAGAAAAGCCTCAGCCAGTACCAGAAGAGACGGGTACGCAAATTTCCTTTTCTGATGTCATACAGATTCCGGTTCGCAAAATGGACGAACTGATGAATGAAGTAGGGCAGCTGATCATTGAACGCGACAGGTTAATTGCGATGAGCGACGAGCTGGGAATTCGCAGCAGCGAGCTAGACAGGCTCAAACGCATTACATCCAATCTTCAATACAGCATTATGAATGTTCGTATGGTTCAGATTGGCTTCCTGTTCAACAAGTTTCATCGCGTATTGAGGGATGCGGCTGCCATAGAAAACAAAAAAGTAAACCTTGTCCTCAAGGGCACAGAAATAGAAATAGACCGCAATATTCTCAAAATTATCAGTGATTCGCTGGTGCACCTTGTGCGCAATGCGGTGGGCCACGGCATAGAAGCCGCCTCGCAGCGTACCACACAAAACAAACCCGAAGTAGGTACGGTGATGCTAGATGCCAAGTACGAACGAGACCGGGTAGTAATCATGGTCACCGATGATGGAGGAGGGATCGATCACGAAATCATCCGTAAAAAAATAGTAGAAAAAGGACTGGTCAGTGAGGTTATTGCCAAAAACCTGAAGCCAGAAGAAGTCATTCAATACATCTTTGAGTCGGGTTTTTCCAATGCTGCTGAGGTAAACGAAATCTCAGGTCGGGGAGTAGGCATGGATGTAGTGAAAAAAGCTGTAGAGTCTATAGGCGGGCAGGTCAAAGTGGAAACCATCGTAGGAGAGGGCACTACAGTATACCTTCACGTGCCTTCTTCCCTTGCTCTGAAAGGCACCCTGTTGTTTAAAGTGGATGACCAGGAGTATGCCATGGCATTGTCCTATACTGAATCTGTGGTTCCGCTGAATAGTCATGATATTTATAAGCTCGGGAGCAGTTTGATGACCCGCTATCAGGAAGAAACCATCTCTGTCGTATTTTTAAAAGACATCCTGGACCTGCCCACCCTGTCTGCCATCAATGAACGTGGAGTACTGCAGCGGTCCTATGAAGCTATTGGGGAGGAGGCAGTAGACTTCAATGCCATCGTGGTGTCTTATGCCGGGCGCACCACAGCTGTGATCGTAGATCAGGTATTGCAGCAAAAAGAAATCATCGAAAAGCCACTAGCCAGGCCGCTTACGCAAGTGAGGTTGCTTAGTGGTACCACCATATTGGGCAATGGCAACGTTTGTCCAGTAATAGATATCGCCGCACTCACGGACCTGCTTCATAAGCAGGCCCTTCAATCACAACATGAATAATATTAATGAGACCAGCACAACCAGTGAGTGACAACAAGCCCGTAGAAATGATTACCGATGAAGAAATGAATGCGCTCATGGTGGCGATCAAAAATCGGTATGGACTAGATTTTACCAATTATGAAAAAACCTCCTTGAAGCGCGGCATTACCCGGCTGATGATGAAGCATGGCATGGAGTCTTCTTTGGACCTATGGGGACGCGTACTTCAGGATTATGAGTTTTTCAACAAAGCAATCGATGACTTGCTCGTCAACCTCACCGAGCTTTTTAGAAATCCTGATGTTTGGATTCGATTGCGCGATGAGGTACTGGATCGGTTTGGCAATGCACCGCTCAACATCTGGCATGCAGGCTGCTCTACCGGTGAAGAGGTTTATACCATGTCCATAGTACTGGAAGAAAAAAACCTGCTCAATAGCACAAGGCTGGCTGCTACAGATTTGAGTACAAAGGCACTGGAAAAAGCCAAAAAAGGAGAGTATCCGCTGGAGTTGATCAAGCAATACCTCACACCGTTTCTGAAATTTTTTCCAGACCGTAAACTCGAGGACTACTTTGATTTTCATGACAAACATGCCACTATAAAATCCAGATACCGCAGGCAGGTTATGTTTGAAAAACATAACCTGGTCCACGATCCGGTACATGGTAGCTATGACATAGTCTTTTGTAGAAATGTCATGATTTATTTTGACGATCAGCTAAAGACTAAAGTGCTAAATCTGATGCATCGCGCCTTGAAACCAGGGGGGTATTTAATTATCGGTTATTACGATATTATGCCAGATGCAGGGAAGAAATTGTTTGAGGTAGAAGATATACGGACAAGAATCTATCGAAAGAAGTAAATTAGAAAAGAAAACAACAGAAAAATGGGCCATAGAATACTGATTGTAGATGACTCTGGTTTTTCCAGGGCCACTATTCGGAAAATACTCGAAGAGGCCGGGCTGGAAGTAGTAGGGGAAGCAAAAAATGGAGTGGAAGCGCTCGATCAAATAGAACTGTTGCAGCCAGATCTTATCACATTGGACAATATCCTTCCGGATATGACAGGCCTGGAAATACTCAGGGTATTGCGCGAACAGGAAATTGTAGCCAATGTAATCATGATCAGCGCAGTGGGGCAGCGATCAGCCATAGAAGAGGGACTACACCTCGGAGCTAAAAAATACATGATTAAGCCTTTTACAGCAGACAAATTGCTCGAAGAGGTCCGGGAAGTATTAGAAATTACTTGAGATTTCAGTGGATTAAAGGTGGTTTATAACTCAATTGAGTAAATTAGGCCATGGTCGGCTTTTATTCCCACTCCCTTTAGTGATTTCGTGTTTGAGCCATGAAAAGTTGAACTAATTATCCAAAATTAACACATTGCGATACCAACCAAATAAAGTAGATGTTAGATAAGCTAAACGAAACAGAATTAGAAGTAGCCTCCAAGCTCGTATTTGATGGGCTGTCTATGGCCAAGAGGTCTATGGAGCAAATACTACAAAGTCCTATTTCACTAGAAAAAGTAGACTATAGTAGTAGTGTACATGCCCCTTTACCTACATATGATAAACATGCAGAGGAAAGTGTACACGTCATTAAAACTCAGTTGATTGGTGAGCTTAAAGGTACCAGTCATTTGATTTTTAGTGAAGACGAGGTGGCCAAGGTATTTAAGGCATGTTTGCCGGCTAATCTTATCGAGAGTGACTCGCCAGAAAGCAAAATGATGAAAATGGGCTTTCTGACAGAGATAGATAACATGATGGCCGCAGCAGTCATTACAGAATTTTCAAACTTTTTAGGTTTGGAAATCTACGGACATGTACCTTCGCTGAATGTTATGAAAGCCCATGAGCTCAATGGGTTTTTAGAGAAAGAGTCAGGAGAGTTTGACTCTATTATCCACTTCAAGGCTATTTTTCATGGCAAGGAGCTGGATATAGCACCAGATTTCGTGTGGATATTCCACGAGGAGTTTGTAAACAAAATCAAAAACTTAGTTTGAGTTTTCCCAACAATATAGAAAATAACAATGAGTAAGAAAGTACTAATAGTTGACGATTCGATTTACATGCGGTCACTCATTCGCACTGCGCTAGAAGAAGAGGGCCTGGAGATTGTAGGAGAAGCTAAAGATGGCGAGACAGCCATTGATCTGGCACTGGAAACTACCCCGGATCTGATCACCCTGGATAACATACTGCCAGACATGATGGGGTTTGAAATCCTTAAAGTGTTGCGAGATCAGGGATTGGAGTCTAAAGTGATCATGATTAGCGCGGTAGGACAGCAGACTGTAGTAAACAAGGGTAAGGAGTTGGGTGCTTCTGATTATATTGTAAAACCCTTTACCTCTGAATCTTTGCTAGAAGTGGTAAATAGAGTGCTTTAGTCCACTAATTTTTAAAAGGATCAAACAGACAGTATGCGCATTCTTTACGATTTACCTATAAGAATCAAATTCGCTGTGGTGCTGGTGCCACTTATAGTCATCATTATTTGTTTTGATTATCTACAGATCAAACACAACTATCTGGACTATAGTGATTCCCAACGACTCAACCAGACACTGCAATTGGGGGTGGAAATCAACCATGCCGTACACGAACTACAGAAGGAACGAAGTATTTCTATAGGGTTTGTGTCCAATGATGGTTATTCTTTCGTAGAGGAAATGGAGCATCAGCGGCAAGTGACCGATAGCACCATTCGCGCATTTTATAAAGAACTAGAATCCTCCGATCTGGATGGAGTGTTTTCCATTCATATGGACGATATCGAGTTGTTAAAAAGTCAGTTTCAGTCCATCAAAAGTATTCGAAACAGGGTAGATCAACTTGCCCTGGACCCTTTGCAGATTTTAGAGTACTACTCTGATATAAACGATGTGGCCCTCAACACGGTGGACATGTTGATCAATGAAACCAGAGACAAAGACATAGCTCAGCAGGTACACGCCCTCATTTATTTTTTGAAATCCAAAGAGCGAGCAAGTATTGAGCGTGCTATTGGTACTCAGGCGTTTTCACATGAAGTGATAGATGACGAACTCTACAGCAGTTTTGCTGCGCTAGTAGCGGAGCAAGATGCATATCTCGATGCTTTTTTGGTCATAGCAGACCAGGAATCCTTTAATGTTTACTCTCGCCTTATGTCAGGACATGATGTGGGTGAAGTAGAGCGGCTGAGGGAAGTGGTTCATGATCGCAACGAAATGGGTGAGGTAGACCCTGCTTACTGGTATGACATGACCACCAGCAAGATCAACCTTCTAAAGCAAGTGGAGGATCATATCTCTGATCGGCTATTGAGTCACACTGAGTATTTGTATGTTACGGCTTTTCGTAAGTTTTGGACGTTTATCGTACTGGATATCATCATCGGCGTGATAGCCGTGTGGCTGATGTCTATCATTGTCACCAATCTCCTGGCCAATGTGAAAATATTGGAAAATTTCACCTTGCGCATTTCCAAAGGAGACCTGTCTAAGAAAGTAAACATACCGACCAAGGATGAAATTGGGCAGTATGCCAAGACTTTCAATGTGATGGTAGACGAAATTGTGAAGTCTCATAACATCCTTAGAAAAGAGCGGGATAAGGCCAAGTTTCTCTACAACAACATCTACAGGGTGTCTTTGGTGGTATTTCAAAACATCCATCAGGGGATATTCCTACTCGACCGAAACTTTAAAATGAGTAAGCTCTATTCCAAGTCCATGGAGAAGATCTTTGGAGAGCAAAAGATTGCCGGTGAAAACTTTGCCAATTTCATGCGTCCGCTCATTATTCCCCGAGACCTGGAGGCCTTAGAGATGTTTATGAGGCACTTGTTTAATGAAGATATGGATGAGGACGTGGTAAACCAGCTCAATCCCATAGAACAAGTAAAGATCTATAGTGAAAATGATGGGGTTGTAACTACCAAGTACATCCGAGTCAACTTTACGCGAATCTGGCGCAGAGACCGCATCACCAATATCATGGTTACAGTTTCTGATGAGACAGAAAGTGTATTGCTCCAAAAGCACCTGGAAGAAGCAGAGAAGAAAAAGAAACAGGAAACCGAGCAAGTACTCAGTATTCTCAAAATAGACCCATCGCTCATTCGTGGATTTCTTTATAATGCCAAGCGTACCTTGCGTAGCATTTCAGAAAAGTATGAAAGCAGCAAAGATGGTGACTTAAGAGGCTTGCTGGACTTTACTTTCGAGACGATACACAACCTCAAAGGCAATGCAGTAGTGATTGGCCTGGACATCATGTCTCAGAAGTTTCATGAGGTGGAAGATGCCATAGAAGAGCTAAAAACCAAAGAAATTACCGGTAAAGACTTCCTAACGATTCTTTATGAGATAGATGATGCCGATAAGATCATTGATGAAATGAGCTCAATGCTGAGAAAGGTGGCGGATATCTACCGCAAATACCCTTCTGGTGGGCATGTAGTATCCAATATCATGCTCATAGATACTCTGGAGCGCTCCGTAAAAGTGATCGGCGAGAAAATGGATAAGCAGGTAGATTTCTTCTTTAAAAACGAAGGAAACCTCGTGCTGCCTAATGAACATATAGATGTTTTCAGGGATGTGATGATTCAGCTTATCCGAAATTCTATCAAGCATGGAATTGAGCCAAAGGATCAACGTGTGGCAGCAGGTAAATTGGCCCGTGGAGGTATTACCATAGAGCTGGATCAGCCAGCGGAGGGGCAGCTACGTGTTATATATAAAGATGATGGTAGAGGGCTGGATATAGAAAAGATCAAAGACCGGGCGATCATGAATAATTTACTAACAGAATATGACGCTGAAAACCTCACAGATGAAGATGCAGTCGGTCTCATCTATGAGAAAGGTTTTTCTACCTCTCAGGAAGTGGACGAAATAGCAGGGAGAGGCCAGGGCATGAATTTGGTGAAAAATTTGATAGAAAGTATCAAAGGCACATTTAAGACTGAATTTGAAAGTGGAAAATATTTTAGGCTGATAATCGAACTGCCTGTCAGCGGAAACATACAAGATCAAGAAGAAACGAATGAGGTTGCTAATAGTTGATGACTCGTCGATTATGCGCCGCATAATCGAAAAGAATCTAAAAGATTACGACATACAGATCATAGGGATGGCACCGGATGGGCAGACTGCATTACAGCTTGTAAAAGAACATATGCCGGACGTGATCACGCTAGATATTACCATGCCAGGTATGGATGGATTGGCCTGTCTGGATGAAATCATGGCTGTACATCCCAAAGCCAAAGTGATGATCATTACAGCTCTCTCCGATAAGCTTACAGGCCTTCGGGCGTTGGACAAAGGGGCACGAGGATTTTTATATAAACCAGTAAATGCTGTGGATTTGGCCAAAGCATTTGACAGACTTTTGAAACGCAATGAAAACAAGCAAGGCAGAGTTTGATGCTACATGTAACCTGTTTATCAACTCGGTAAACAACTATTTTCGACACCTGACGGAAATAGATTCTGAGTTGAATGTGCCTTACTTGAAGCAGTCTGAGGGACTGATGCTGAAGGACTATACAGGGATGATCGGTATCTCCGGAAACCGAAAAGGGTTCGTCTATATTTCGGCTAATCGTGACATGTACGAAGACCTAATTAAGATATTTATAGGCATAGATGACCCATCCGACGAAGATATATTGGATATGGCAGGTGAAATCTCTAATGTAGTCGCAGGAAACGTGAGGGCAAACCTTGGTGCAAACTTTATGATATCTGTACCCGTTGTTTTTAAAGGGATGCCCAGCCAGCTGAAAATTCCAGATGATGTATCTATCTATGTAGTACCTATCATGTGGAACAATCACGAGGCATTCGTCGTAATAGGATTGCAATAGAAACGAATGAATCAAGAACGAGCATATTTTAATCTGGGAATATCAAACGCTGAAGATGCTACACTAAAAAACTACATGTCGCTCTTTCCAGAAGAGCTTATTGTAAGTGTATTGGATGCCTTTATAGTTAACCGACCTATGAGTGGAAAAGTGGGTGGGGATGGCTTTTGGGTATATCAGGAAGGCGATGATTTTTACCTGGCCGTTTTTGATTGTATGGGCCATGGTCATCTGGCCAGCATGATGACGAGGATTTATACTCAGACGTTTCAGCGTATCGTTCAGAAAGATGAGGTGAAAGATCCTGGAACCATCCTCAGGTATTTACATCATAAAATGGATCACCGCTTCCGTGGGAAAGACAACATGCAGGTGGGATCTGGAGCCGATGTAGGGCTGCTAAAAATTAACCTGGGCGTGCGTAAAATGGAATACGCAGGTGCGAAAATGGACCTGACCCATGTGAGAGATGGAGCTCTGGGCACTATTAAGGCTGATCGTATGCCAATAGGTGAACTGTTTGAGTACAATCATGATTACCATACGCGAACGGTGCATTTGAGTGATGATACCCGTACTTGGTTCTATTTAATGAGCGATGGCTTCAAAGACTTGATGGGTGGGCCAAACGGTAAAAAACTTGGACGCAAAGGTGTACAGGAAGTACTACAACAGGTCAATAATAGATCCTCCGTGGATCAGCGTGAGTATTTACTTGGTTTTTTAGACGAATGGAGTGGCTCAAATATGCAGTTGGATGACGTACTCGTCATAGGCTTTGCATTATAGTCCTACATGTCTGAGGTGTTGAGCTTCAGAATTTTTATGAAATTTTCATCCAGTATCCAAATAAAGTAAGGGGCCACATTTACCGCTACACCCTCTAGTACCGTTTTTACGTGGAAGGCCGTCTTGTATATTTTGTTTTCCTTTTCAAAAAACTCATTAATTTGATCGCATGGGATAATCTGAATTTGAGGGACTTTAAGCTCCAGCTGTACGCCCAGGTATTCAGAGATCTCTTTCATAGATAGCGCCGCTATTACGTTTTCTATTTCAGACATGAAGCCGTGCTTCATGAGTTTGTTTTCCGTTCGTTTGTCAGACTTAAATTCGTCTGGTAGGCACACAGAATTGATCAGGTCCACTTCATGATCTAAAATCACAAAATAAAAAGCTCCTCTGATATCACCGCTAAAGACGAGTTTGACGAGGTGTGCCTTAAACCTGCCCAATAGATCCAACTCGCGTATTGGGCGTAAGGGCTCCGTCTCAAAATCCACTATAGGGGCGTTGATTCTTATCTTGAGCATTTTCTCCATTGACTGCACGGCCTTCTCCATGGCATTGTGCACCATCTCAGAGATGATTTCTCTTTGTTCTTCAGTGAGGCGATGAGTAGGGTATACTGTAGACAAAGTTGTAGGATTAACGATTTATTCTGCGAGTGTAAATATAATAAGAAGCGTGTGTCCTGTAGGTTAAGTTTTTTGATGGGCTATGTATAAGACGGTAGCTGAGGTAAAAGGTTTATATCGGCCAGGTGGCGAATATAAAAAAAGGCCCTTGATATAAAATCAAGAGCCTTTTGAATGTATTAGTACTGATCTTAAAGATCAGAAAAGTCGAATGTATCGAGGAATTTAGTTGTGAAATTCCCTGATTTAAATGACGGGTCGTCCATGAGCTTAATGTGAAACGGTATAGTGGTTTTGATGCCCTCTATGACCATTTCCTGAAGCGCTCGTTTCATACGCACGATAGCTTCCTCTCTAGTTTGTCCAGTCACGATCAGTTTCGCAATCATGGAGTCGTAGAAAGGAGGAATAACATATCCGGCGTACACATGGCTATCTACTCGCACTCCATGTCCACCAGGGAGATGCAGGTTGGTGATTTTGCCAGGGCTTGGGCGGAAGTCATTGGCTGGATCTTCAGCATTGATACGACACTCTATAGAGTGCAACTGAGGGTAGTAGTTTCTTCCAGAGATTTCTACTCCAGCAGCCACTTTTATTTGTTCTTTGATCAGGTCAAAGTCCGTTACCTCTTCAGTGATCGGATGCTCTACCTGAATACGAGTATTCATCTCCATAAAGTAGAAGTCTCCGTGTTTGTCCACGAGGAATTCCACGGTACCAGCTCCTTCATATTTGATGGCTTCAGCACCTTTGATAGCTGCCTGTCCCATCTTTTCACGAAGCTCCTGAGAAACGATCGGAGAAGGGGTTTCTTCTACCAGTTTTTGGTGTCTTCGCTGTATGGAGCAATCACGCTCAGACAGGTGGCAAGCCTTTCCTCTACTGTCACCTATGATTTGGATTTCAACGTGACGAGGCTCTTCTACAAATTTCTCAAGATAGAGTCCATCGTTGCCAAACGCTGCACCAGCTTCCTGGCGTGCGTCATCCCAGGCTTTTTTAAATTCGCTCTTATCTTTCACCAGGCGCATACCCTTACCTCCACCACCAGCGGTAGCTTTTAGCATGATAGGGTATCCGGCTTCCTCTGCTATGGCCATGCCTTCTTCTATAGAGCTTAGAAGCCCTTCCGAACCAGGAATGGTAGGAACGCCAGCTTCTTTCATGGTAGCCTTGGCTGTAGCCTTGTCACCCATGGCGTTGATCATATCAGCCGATGCACCGATAAACTTGATGCCGTATTCTGTGCATACTCGTGAAAATTCGGCGTTTTCTGCTAGAAAGCCATATCCAGGATGGATTGCATCCGCATTTGTGATTTCAGCAGCAGAAATGATTTGAGGAATTTTCAGGTATGAATCTTTACTTGCGGCAGGTCCGATACACACGGCCTCATCCGCAAATCTCACATGAAGGCTGTCTCGATCTGCAGCTGAATATACAGCTACCGTCTTGATGCCCATTTCCTTACACGTTCTAATGATACGTAAGGCAATTTCGCCGCGGTTGGCTATAAGTATTTTATTGAACACAGTGATTCGCAGTTTAAAGTTATGAAGGATCTACCAGGAAGAGTGGTTGGTCATACTCTACAGGTTCGGCGTTTTCCACCAATACTTTCACGATTTTTCCAGCAACTTCTGATTCTATTTCATTGAAGAGTTTCATGGCTTCAATGATGCATACTGTGTCTCCTTTGGAGATGGTGTCTCCTACATTTACAAATGGACCAGACTCTGGGTTTGCTGATCTGTAGAAAGTACCAATCATAGGTGATTTAACCGTGATAAGGTTGGAGTCATTTGCTGGAGCGTCTGCTTTAGGAGCCTCAGCTGCTGGTGCAGGAGCTGCAGCCGGTGCTGGCGCGGGAGCCGGAGCAGGTGCTGGAGCTGCCGCAGGTACAGATACTGTGGCCTGTGGAGTAGATCGCTTCACATTGATTTTAAACTCTTCAGTCTCGATATTGACCTCTTCAAGGCCTGATCCTGAGATGAAATCTATTAAATCACGAATTTCTTTTGCTTTCATACTATGAGCATTTTTGGTTGAATTGGTACGCATAGAAATGCGCACCAGGCTTGTTATGTCTAGTCCGGTTAAAGGTAATTATTTTTATTTTACTCGCTCCACGTAGGAGTTGGTCAGGGTGTTGATCTTGATGACCTCATCCTGATCAATAAACAAGGGTACCTGTACAGTAGCACCTGTCTCCATTTCTGCAGGCTTCGTTGCATTGGTTGCCGTATCGCCTTTTAGGCCAGGCTCGGTATATACTACCTTCAATACCACGTGCTGAGGGAGCTCCACACCCAATACTTTTTCCTCTTCTGCATGGAAGAGAATTTCTACTTCCTGACCATCTTTTAAAAACTGTGGCGCATTGATCAGGTTTTCCTGCACTGGGATTTGCTCAAATGTGTTGCTGTCCATGAAATGGTAGCCCATGTCATCTTTAAACAAAAACTGGTAATCTCGTCGCTCAACACGAGCGGTGGTCACTTTATGACCTGAAGTAAACGTGTTGTCGATTACTTTTCCAGTGGTAAGGCTCTTGAGTTTTGTTCTCACGAATGCAGGGCCCTTGCCTGGTTTTACATGCTGGAATTCGACGATACTGAACAGGTCGTGGTTAAACTCTATTACCAGTCCATTTCGAAAGTCTGCAGTTGTTGCCATGATGTATAGTAAGGTTTATTTTGGATCGTATGCCCATTTCACCCAGGTAGCTCCCCAGGTAAATCCACCACCGAATGCTGCTAAGATGACATTGTCACCTTTTTTGAGCTGCGACTCATAGTCCCAAAGACAGAGGGGTAGTGTTCCTGCTGTGGTGTTTCCATATCGGTCTATGTTGAGCATCACTTTGTCGTCACCCACACCCATTCTGCGAGCCGTAGCATCGATGATGCGTTTGTTGGCCTGGTGAGGTACGAGCCATGAGATGTCATCTCCCGAGAGGTTGTTTTTTTCCATGACCTCTGCAGCTACATCTGCCATATTGGTAACGGCAAATTTAAACACCGTGGAGCCTTCCTGATAAGCAAAGTGCTCACGGTTAGCTACTGTTTCAGCAGTGGCTGGCTTGCGGCTACCACCGGCTTTCATGTGGAGGTATGGGGCTCCTGATCCGTCAGATTTGAGGATGGAGCTCATGACGCCTACTTCTTCTGTAGTAGGTTCTAGTAGAGCTGCACCACCTCCATCACCGAAAATGATGCAAGTGGTACGGTCTGTGTAATCGATGATGGAAGACATTTTGTCTGCACCGATTACGATTACTTTTTTGTGCATCCCAGTTTCGATAAACTGAGCTCCAGTAGCGAGTGCGTAGAGAAAACCTGAACAGGCAGCACTTAGGTCATAACCAAAGGCATTTTTGGCTCCAACCATATCTGCTACCAGATTGGCAGTAGCCGGGAAAGGCATATCGGGTGTCACCGTGGCACAGATAATAAGGTCTATTTCCTCTGGATTTGTGTTTGTCTTCTCCAGTAGTCCTTTTACCGCTTCTGCCCCGATTACCGAGGTGCCCTGGTTTTCACCTTTGAGAATGCGTCTTTCTTTGATGCCAGTACGTGTCTGGATCCATTCATCGTTGGTATCGACCATGGTTTCCAGTTCCTGATTGGTCAGTACATAGTCAGGTACATATCCATGTACCCCTGTGATTGCCGCTCGGATTTTACTCATGCTGTTTTTTTTGTTTGGCCGAAGTTAAGCCAAAACTTCTTTTTCCATCACCACTTTACCTTTATAGTAAAGTTTACCTTCGTGCCAGAATGCTCTGTGAGGTAGGTGCGGCTCGCCAGTAGCCTGGCAAATCACGTAGCTCTTAGGGGTAGCTTTTACGTGCGTTCTTCTCTTGTCCCTTCTAGTCCTCGAAATTTTTCTCTTAGGATGCGCCATTTTATTGTATTATTTATTGTCTTTCAATTTTTTTAATGCTTCCCAGCGAGGGTCTACCGTTTCTTCATTTTCTTCCGGTTCGTCTCCCTGTGAAGTGTATATCATATCTGGCTGCTCATCTTCCTGCCCTTCGTAACGAGGGTGCAGTTTTTTCATGGGTACAGCCACATTGATAAACTCATATATATACTCACTGACATCTATAGTAGGGGTGTCACCTTTGATCACCAATACTTCTTCACTCAATGAGTAGTTCTCTTCCCCAAACTTGATGATCAACTGTTCATCAAGCTGGATGGGATAGTCAAAAGTATCAAGGCTACGATCACACGTGAGCTCTATTTTCACATCTATGTGAAAGTCTAGCGTCATCATTGTGGCCGTCTTGTCTAGCAAAAGCTTGCAAGTGCCAGATCCTTTTTCAATTAGGCTGTGCTCATGAAGTTGGAACAAACGCTCATCAATTTTGAACTCAAACTCGTGTTGCTTGAGGCCTAAATTGAATATATCTATGTGAAATTCCTTCAAACTGTTCATGCACACTCGCCTTCTATCCGCCTAAAGAACCGCAAATTTAGAAATAAACGAGATATAAAAAAACTAAAATAAGGGTGTAGTTTCAATTGTGTTCCTTCCGGGCTCTTACAATATCAGCAGCCATGTAAATGGCCTGGCGCATAGATGATTCACTGGCTTGACCTTTGCCAGCAAGTGGAAAGGCGGTGCCGTGATCGGGAGAGGTACGGATAAAACTCAATCCCGCAGTGAAATTTACCCCGTTGCCAAAGGCAATGCTTTTAAATGGAATAAGCCCCTGATCGTGATACATAGCCAAAATACCATCGAAACTTCGATATTGCGGACTACCGAAAAAGCCATCTGCCGGGAATGGTCCAAAAACCAGATTACCTTTTTCTTTAAATTCCTTGATTACTGGTTCTATGATCAATTCTTCTTCACTGCCGAGGAGACCATTTTCTCCAGCATGAGGGTTGAGCCCAAGCACACCTACACGCGGCTTTTTTATGCCAAAGTCCTTTTTTAAGGATTTGATCATTAGCTGGAGTTTGTCACGTACCAGGTCCTTGTTGAGTTTGGTGGCTACATCTTTCAGCGGAATGTGGCCTGTGACTACTCCGATGCGTACTTCCTCTGAGACCATAAACATCAGGCTGTCGCTGGCACCATCTTCTTTGGTTAGGTATTCTGTGTGCCCGGGGAAGTTAAATTCCTCCGTTTGAGCCAGGTCTTTACTCAGAGGAGCTGTAACCAATGCGTTTAAATGTCCGGCTTTTAAGTCTTCGAGTGCTCGCTTTAGCGAAAGCACGGCATACTCTCCGCCGGTTTTGTTGGGCTGGCCTGGAGTGACTTCTATGTGCTGTTCGTTAAGGTTGAGCACATTTACCTTGCGATGGTGAATCTTATCAATGGTTTTGGTTTGGTTGTAATTGAAGTTTTTGAGGTCCAGTTCTTTTCGGTAGTAAGAGATCACACGTCCGTCTGCATAGATTACGGGTGTGAGGTGGCGTAGGATGCGGTTGTCGGTGAGTGCCTTGATCACTACCTCGGGGCCTATGCCATTGATATCGCCAATTGAAATGCCGATCAAAGGTTTATTATCTGTATTGCGGGAAGATTCACTCATAATTTTGGCAATTTTACAGCTTCGAAAATACAAATGATTTAAAACTTCAGCGCTTTTGAAACACGTTTCGCCCAAAAAACATCTCGGTCAGCATTTTTTAAAGGATGAAAACATCGCTCAGAAAATAGTAAATGCGCTGATAGGCAAAGCTGCAGGTACTCTTATAGAAGTAGGGCCGGGTACGGGAGTGCTTACCAAATATTTACTCGACGAAAGTATCCATCTCCGTGCTATGGACGTGGACAAGGAGTCGGTAAGCTATCTGAAAGAAGTTTACCCTGAGCATGAAGCGAAATTTGTTTTAGAAGATTTTCTTAAAACAGATTTAAAAGCATTGGATGCGCCTATAGCTGTAATTGGAAACTTTCCGTACAACATTTCTTCGCAGTTGTTTTTTAAAATATGGGATCATCGCAATGAGGTGGAAGAAGTGGTTTGCATGATTCAAAAAGAAGTAGCGGATCGTATTGTGGCCAGGGAAGGGAATAAGACTTATGGAATATTAAGTGTATTGCTTCAGGCATTCTACGACATAGAGTATTTGTTTACTGTGCCCAGGGGTGTTTTTAACCCACCACCTAAAGTACTCTCTGCAGTGATACGCCTCAAACGAAACGATGTAACCCGGCTGACCTGTGATGAGGTGCTATTTAAACGTGTAGTGAAAGCGGGTTTCGGAAAACGTCGCAAGACCTTGCGCAACGCCCTAAAAGACCTAAATTTGGCCTTCGCTACAGACGCTCCCGTGTTTGACCAGCGAGCCGAGCAGCTTTCAGTAGAAGAGTTTGTACAACTGACCAATCAAATTTCGTCATGAACGAAACGATCATGCAATTTGAGCTTTCCAAGGAATATCTTGAGCGTTTTCAGCAGGCACTCAATGAGCAGGATGCGGAGTTTATCCGAAGCTCATTAGAGGGCGTGAACCCCGCAGATATTACGGCTCTGTTGTATGAGTTTGATGCGGAGGAATGTAAGTATGTGTTTAGTCTCCTCCCCAAAGAAGTAGATGCTGCCATTCTCAACGACCTGGAAGATGATTTGCGCGAGCGTTTTATTTCAGAGTTTAGTCCTGAAGAACTGGCCCAATACCTCGAGCATCTAGACTCTGATGATGGTGCAGACATCCTCTATCAGATGTCCATCAAAAAGCGTGAGGAGGTGATCAAATACATCGAAAACGAAGAAAAGGCCAGCAACATACTGGATCTCCTTCGCTACGATGAAGATGTGGCTGGTGGACTCATGGCCAAGGAGCTCATCAAAGCCAACATCAACTGGACCATCCTGCAATGTATAGAGGAGATTCGCAAACAGGCTGAGAATGTCCAGAAAATCTACTCTGTATATGTAGTAGACAACCTGGGAAAGCTGGTGGGCAAGGTTTCTCTAAAGCGCATTATTCTGGCTGAAGATGGCGTGAAGATCGCAGATATCTATGATGATACCGTAGTGTCTGTAGAAACTTATATGGAAGATGAAGAGGTGGCACAGATCATGCAGAAATATGATTTGGAAGCCGTGCCAGTGGTCAATGCACGTGGTAAGCTAGTGGGGCGTATTACCATCGATGATGTGATCGATGTGATCACAGAAATGGCCGAGGAAGAACGTCAGATGATGGCTGGTATCAGCTCTGATGTGGAAGAGGACGATACGGTATGGATGCTCTCCAAAGCCCGGCTGCCCTGGCTCATAGTGGGTATGGTGGGTGGATTGGCTGGAGCCCAGTTTATTGGATTGTTTAAAGGGGATATCGCCCTGATTCCGGCTTTGGCATTTTTTATCCCACTCATTACAGCTACGGGGGGAAACGTAGGCATACAATCATCGTCTATCGTTGTGCAGAGTCTGGCCAACCCGAATGTGTTTTCCGACGGGCTGTTGCGCAGGCTAATGAAAGTGCTCTTTGTAGCCGTGGTAAACGGAGTGATTTTGGCGCTGATGGTGTTTGGAGTAGTGATGCTCTTCAATCGCAATGAGCCCCTTGCCGCTACTGTTTCTATCGCACTGTTTAGTGTGGTGCTACTGGCATCTTTTATGGGTACGATCACTCCATTGGTGTTGGACAAGTTTGGAATCAATCCAGCACTGGCATCAGGCCCATTTATCACTACAGCGAACGATTTGCTGGGTTTGGCCGTTTATTTTTCCGTCGCACATTTGCTATATAACTTATGAACCAACCAACTAATAATCGAGTGCTTATCGTGGATCAAATGCACGATAGCGTGGAACGCCTGTTTACCGAAGCTGGTTTTGAGCCAGATTACCGGCCAGATATCAAACCTGCTGAAGTGCTGGACATCATCCACCAGTATGGAGGAGTGGTAGTACGCAGCAAAATGGCTATTGATAAGTCTTTTTTAGATGCTGCGGTAAACTTGAGATTTGTGGCCCGAGCAGGTGCGGGTATCGATAAGATAGACTACCCATACCTTACAGAGAAAGGCGTGAAACTGGTCAACGCGCCAGAAGGCAACCGGGACGCTCTTGGTGAACATGCTATTGGGATGTTGCTCAATTTGTTTCACCGCCTGGATAAAGGCAACCGAGAGGTGAGAGACATGATCTGGGACCGTGAGGGCAATAGAGGCTTTGAAGTAAAAGGCAAGACAATTGGAATCTTTGGTTTCGGATTTATGGGCTCCGCATTTGCGGAAAAGCTTCGCGGGTTTTCGTGCAGGGTGCTAGCTTATGACAAGTACAAAACGGATCTTTCCAACGAATACGTAGAGCAGGTAGACCTGGAAACCTTCTTTAGAGAAGTAGAGATATTGAGTATACACGTGCCTCTTACTGCCGAAACCAGATTCTTGTTTGATGAGGCTTATCTGGAGCGTTTTCAAAACTTAAAAGTAGTGGTCAACACCAGCCGTGGTGAGGTGTTGAAACTCTCAGCGCTCAATAAGCTACTGGCAGAAGGTAAGCTGCTGGGGGCAGCACTGGATGTGTTGGAAAATGAAAAGCTGAAGACACTCACTGAAGAGCAACAGCAGGATTTTGATACACTGAGAGCATTTGGAAACGTGATACTAAGTCCCCATGTAGGTGGGTGGACATTTGAGTCTTACGAACGCATCAATGAGGTGTTGGTTTCCAAGTTGCAGGCCGAAGGGCTGGCGCATGTGTAATGGAATTGTGAATCAGCAGCAAAAAAATTATATTTGCGTCCACCAAGCATATACGAAAGAAACCATAAGAGAAGGCGGTCCATCTGGGCCGTTCTTTTTTATTTATAAGTAGGTAAAAGAAAACGAAAATGTCAGGAGTCAATTATTACACTAAAGAAGGTTTGCAAAAACTCAAAGACGAACTAAATGAGTTGAAAACCAAAGGCAGAGCCGACATGGCTAAACAAATCGCCGAGGCTCGCGACAAAGGAGATTTGAGTGAAAATGCAGAGTACGATGCGGCGAAAGACGCCCAGGGGCTTCTGGAATTGAAAATATCCAAATTAGAAGCGGTAGTAGGAAATGCCCGAGTAATTGACGAATCAAATCTGGATACCTCAAAGGTTGGAATTCTCTCCAATGTGAGAATTAAGAATAAGAAAACAGGCATGGAGGTAAAATACCAGATAGTGGCTGAAGAAGAAGCCGACCTGAAGCAAAACAAAATCTCCATTAAGTCACCTATAGGCAAAGGACTTCTGGGTAAAAAAGTGGGCGAAATCGCCAAAATCAAAGTCCCTGCTGGAGAAATTGAATTTGAGGTACTTGAAATCTCGTTCTGATGGCTAGTATTTTTTCACGAATTATTTCCCGAGAAATACCAGCGCATATCGTAGCTGAGAGTGATGAATATTTAGCTTTCCTGGATATCAACCCACTTACTCAGGGGCATACACTGGTGATACCCAAAAAGGAAGTGGATTATATCTATGACCTGGATGATGAGACCCTTTCGGGCTTGCATGTTTTTGCTAAAAAGGTAGCCAAGGGGATAGAGTCAGTGATTGATTGTGAACGTATAGGTGTGACTGTAATCGGGCTGGAAGTGCCACATGCACACGTCCACCTAATTCCCATCAATGCTGTGGATGATATGAATTTTGGTCGGATGAAACTGGCTCCAACAAATGAAGAGCTTGCTGAAACTGCTCAGAAAATTAAAGAAGCCATTCACTCATGAATGGCTTTTTTCGTGTTAAGCGACTGATCTGACCACTCAGGTAGTTCAAAACGGGAAACCCTCTGATTCATGCAGATTTTGTATTGGCTTGCTGTTCAGCTTTATCACCTCGCAGTAGGTCTGTTGGCCCCTTTCCACCGGAGAGCTCGTGTGTTTTCCAGAGAGCGGATAGGAGCTATCCAGCGTATAGAGGATGCCCTGGATGGGCGTAAACCTGGTCCACTTGTATGGGTGCATATAGCGTCAGTGGGGGAGCTAGAACAAGCCAAGCCAATCATTGAGAGGCTAAAAGCCACAGAGCGCCCACCTCAGGTATTGCTTACTTTTTTCTCACCCTCTGGTTTTAAAGCGGGTCAAACATACAGGTTTGCAGATTTTGTTCACTACCTACCCAAAGACACGCCTACAAATGCACGCCGTTTGGTTCGGGCCGTAGCCCCGTCCACAGTAGTGTTTGTCAAGTATGATCTTTGGTATTTCCTGCTCAAAGAGCTTCACAGGCAAGAGCTTCCCGTGTATGTGGTCTGTGCTCATTTCAGGCCTTCTCAGATGTATTTTGGTATCACACGCAGGTTCTGGTTACAAGTACTCAAGCCTATTAAGCATTATTTTGTGCAGAGTGAGGAGGTGGCCATGCTATTGCGACTACACGGTATTCACCAGGTGATAGTAGCTGGAGATACGCGTTTTGATCGAGTGGCGGCAGTAGTGAATTCGGCACGCAGCTGGCCAAAAATTCAACGTTTTAGAGGTGAAGAACCCCTAATGGTACTGGGTAGTATATGGCCATCTGACATGGAGGTGTGGGAGCCGATCATTCGGAAACATGTTAGTACTGTCAAATGGTTGATAGCGCCACATTTAGTTGACTATACTGACCAGTTGTTGTCATTGCCGCATAGTGTACGCTATACAGATAGTGCTCTTGGTGATCAGCACCGAATATTGATTTTAGATACCATGGGCATGCTGTCTTCAGTCTATGGGCTAGGTGCCGTAGCTTATGTAGGTGGTGCTTTTCGGGGCGCACTTCACAATGTACTGGAACCCGCAGCACATGGAATGCCCGTATTGGTTGGAGCACACAAAAAAAATAGTAAATTTCTGGAAGTGGCAGCACTGCAGGAGCGAGGAGGGCTACGGCGTTTTACTCATACAGAAGATCTGGAGCAGGTCTTCCTGCAATTGATGGAAAACAAAAGAAAACGAATGGAAATGGCCGAGGCATCAGCTAAATTCATTGAAGAGCACGTGGGTGCTTCTAATTTAATCGTGAAAGAACTTATAAAATGGATATGACGGGATTGGTTGTGAAGTCTACAGGGTCTTGGTATCGTGTGCGCTTAGCTACAGGCGGGGAGGTAGAGGCTCGTTTACGCGGAAAATTTAAGCTAGAAGGCAAAAAAATCACCAACCCCATAGCCGTGGGAGACCAGGTGGTTCTTGAGCAGTTTCAAGACGAATACATCATCAGCTCCATTGCAGATCGTTCCAACTATATCATACGTCAGTCACCCCGAAAAAAGCACCATGATCACTTACTGGCGGCTAATGTGGATCAAGCCATTATGATCGCCACGCTGAAAATGCCCCGAACTTCACTCGGATTTATTGATCGGTTTTTAGTTACGCTTGAGACCTTTCGGATTCCCGGTATCATTGTTTTTAATAAGATGGACCTGCTCTCTGAAGAAGAAAAAGATGATGCGGGCTACCTTTCGTTTCTCTATGAGCAAAAAATAGGTTACAAATGTCTCCAGACAGCTTTTTTGGAAGAAGGTGTACCCGAAGAGTTGAGCGAGCTACTGCAAGGCAAAAAAACCTTGCTTTCTGGACATAGCGGAGCTGGCAAGTCTACGCTAATCAATATGCTGATCCCCGACGCAGAGCAAAAAGTCACTGAGATTTCTTCTTTTGCCAATAAGGGTGTGCACACTACCACCTTTGCAGAGATGTTTTTTCTAGATGAAGCTTCAGCCATTATAGATACACCCGGCATCAAAGAGCTCGGATTGGCAGAGATTGATCCCGAAGAACTAGCGCATTATTTCCCGGAAATGCGAGACTACCTGGGGGAATGTAAATTTCATAACTGCATTCACACCAACGAACCAGGCTGCAAAGTGAAGGAAGCATTGGAGGAAGGTAAGATCTCTTCTGAGCGCTACTATAGCTACCTTTCCATGCTGGATGATGAGGACAATCGTCGGTAGCTGGCATTCATCAGTTTTACATATTTAGGTATCAACCCAAAGTTTAAGGTGCGGGTGCACTGCCGGATTTCATACTGAATGCGTTTGCGTAGCGCTTGCCGTTCATCCTCCGCCGTGCAGAGGTTCAGAGCTTTTTGGCATACGCGGAAAGTCGACTTCTGGTGTTGGTTTCTAAAGGCAAACTGAGCGTTTGAATGTGAGCCTGAGACAGTGCGTTTTTTCGTGAGGGGAGCAGGATTGAAAATGTAGTGAAACTGCCGTGCAGAGCGAACCCAAAAGTCAAAGTCTTCATAGCTAAGTGTGTCATCATAGCCATTGAGCGCTGCGAATACTTCGCGTTTCATCATCATGGTAGGTGGGCAGATAAAATAGCGCTTAATTACTTCCGTAAATATGTCGCCTTGAGGTATTGGCGTAGTGAGCTGGCCATCGGTGTTGCGTGGGTAGTGGGTAGTGCGAATTGCTCCTGACTCATCACAAATAAAGGCATCACTAAAGTGCACTCCTGCATGCTCTGTGGCATTTGCAAAATCATTGATACCTGTTTCCACACGTTTTGGTAGTAACATGTCATCGGCGGCCAGATCAATGATAAAATCTCCGCGAGATTTTTCCAATCCTTTGTTGAATGCCGCGCAGTTGCCTAGATTGTCGGATAAATCAATAAATGGCACTTCGGTGCCTTCAAGCAGTTTGCGTATAGTGGCTTTGCTGTCGTCTGTGCTGCCATCATCTACTACGATGAGTTCTATATTTTGGTAGGTTTGTGCGCCTACAGAGCGGATAGCATCTGCTACGTATTTGTTTTGATTGTGACAAAGACAAATGACCGAAACTAGAGGTAATGATTCCATAGGATACTGTCAGGTGTAAATATGAGAAGAATAAAATTAGCACGTACACTACAGCAACTCACAGGCTTGTTTCCCGGCAAATATCCTCTTCATAGCAAAGTTGGAACCCGCAATGAACCTTTTTTTGTCTTTGGTAGTGGTAGAAATGGTAGTACCATGCTCAACCGGATTTTGAACCAACATCCGGCGTTTTTCCTGCCATCAGAGCAGTATTTTCTTGGGAATAGTATTATCAAATTTAGGCTGTACAATTTTTTGATTTGGCGGGATTTGGTGAAAATCATCGCGGGAGAGCTGCTGCCAGCTACAGGCAGCCATACCTGGAGTTACGGTCCTGATGCAGTCATCAAAGACCTGTTTCACACGTCGGACAAAAGCCTGCAATACGTGGTGGACAGGATTTTCAGGTCTTATGGTGAAAGTAGAGAGGTGCAGTTTGCTCGTTGGGGAGATACTACACCCATGAATACACGCTATATGCCCGAAATCACGGATCTTTTTCCTAAAGCAAAATACATCTTTTTGTTACGTGATGGCCGCGATGTAGTGGCTAGCTATCAAAAGGGTGGAAAAGATTATTTGGGTGAATTGGCCGCACCCATGAGTGCAGCCAGGCACTGGCTACGCTCTGTGGCTATGTACGAACAAATGCTCAAAAAAACGGATATATTGCTGGTGAGATATGAAAAGCTGGTGCAGGATCCCGAGTTTGAGCTCACACGATTGTGCCAAACTTTGGATGTGGAATATGATCCGGGCCTGTTGGACTTTCATTTATCTACTCCTCAGGAAGCTTTGTATCAGGAGCCACAGCACGCCAATATACGCAGACCAATATCTGGCTCTTCTGTTGGTAACTGGCAACGAACACTCGCCAAAGAGGACCTGGATATGATCATGCCACTTTTGCAGGATACACTGGCTAAATATGGATATGTATGAATGTATTTGTGATCCCGTCGTGGTACCCCTCGGAGGCACACCCATCTACAGGAATTTTCTTTAAGGAGCAATCAGAACTACTCGCCCGACATGCCCAAAATATACGTTTAGGTATCAGTGTGTGGGGACAGCACGAGCCTAGTCTGTGGCTTCCTGTGCATAAGCCGTTATCGAGCCTGATAAAGCTTGCTTCACGTCCATCAATCAAAAAAAAAGACGTTCACTTAAATGAACGTTGTGTGGAGTTTTTCACTCCGGCTTATACCTGGAGCAGGAAGATAGGTAAAGGCAATGCTAAAGGTATACAGGAAGCTAACGAGGCAAATTTTCAGCGTTTTACCCAAGCATTTGGCCCACCTGATCTTATTCATGCGCACGTGGCTTATCCTGCAGGTGTCATTGCGCAAAAACTGGCAAAGAAGCACGGGATTCCGTTTTTGATCACCGAGCACATGAGTCCGTTTCCCATGCCATCGCTCAAATCGATCTTTAAATCCAAAATACTTCCAGTGCTGGCCACAGCCGATCGTGTATTTGCGGTGAGCAAGGCCCTGGCAATGGACATAAGTAGCTATGCTATCGGCAGTGAAGTGCTGTCCAATTTCATTGATGATGAGCAGTTTATGCCAGGTAGTGAGCGCAAGGGGGGTAAGATGTCTCTTTTGGCTGTTGGGCGGTTAGAAAAGCAAAAGAACTATTCGCTGATGCTGCAGGCCATGGGCAAGCTTCGGGATGCTGGTGTGGATTTTGAATTGAAAATTATTGGAAGTGGTAGTATGGCCAATACCCTACAGCGTCTCACACAGCAACTATCTCTGGACACACATGTGGAGTGGCTGGGAGAATGCAGTCGAGAGGGGGTGAGTTGTCACATGAAAAATGCAGATGTTTTGCTCAACACCAGTATGCATGAAAACCAACCTGTAGCTATTTTGGAAGCACTTGCCTCTGGGCTGGAAGTAGTTACTACCAAATGGGCAGGTGCGCAAGAGTTTGCCCGTACGGTAAATAGTCACCTGGTGGGGTATTCACCTAAAGAGGTGGTGGCTGCACTTGTTACTTTGAGCAAAGAAGGAGTAAGACCCAAATCCCAAATTCGCGCTCTATTCGATGCGCATTACAGCACGCGTAAGCAAGTAGATCAGCTTATTAGCCGCTATGAAATGGTTGTTAATCGAGCTGTTTCCAAAGAGTGACCCGCTCAGTACGTATGCCACCCATATTTTCCTTGAAACGAATGAGGCTTTCCTGTGGAGTGCCATTGATAGAGGAGATGCCCAGGTCTATGTAATGAAATTTACGTTCTTGAAAGTACTGGTATATGTGATGTATCAGCCGCACCATGGGGCTTTCTGACTTGTGATCAGGGTGAGTGGCTGGTAGGAAGTAATAAGCAACAGCTTCTATAGGGATGGTCATGACCACTGCTGCTATGAGCTGGCTGTCCTTTCTGGCTGTAAACAAAACATACCTTTCGGGAAAAGTCTCCACCATCTTTTGGAGCATTTCATAGCTGATATTGATTTCCAGGCCCTGCTCTTGTCTACACCTGCTGATAAACTGGTGGACCTCCAGTAGTGCTTCTTCCGATTCTACCTGGCACGTAAATGAGGCTGGTTTGTCCAGTTTTCTTTTTTCCATGCTATGGAGCCTGTCTTCCAACTTGCCTTCCAATGGGATGTAATGGGTGATTTCTGCAACTCGTTGCTGAAAACCAATCAGCTCCAAAATGGTAGGGGATACAGCTCCAGGGTAGAAATGAGGGGCCTGAACTACTTCCAACTTGCGGACGCCCATATGTTGTAGTGCATTTTCTGTTTTATTCAGGAAATCCAGAAAATCAGATTTTTGTGCATTTTCTATGAAAAACCCACCAATTGGGCTTTTCGGCATGGAAACTGCTCTTTCACCATCCAAAAAGAAGCTGATTTGAGCGCACTCAGAATGTATTTTTTGATAACTGTCGAGCTTGTGGATTTGAGCATATTCTGGGGTGAAGTAGAAACAAGGGAGGGGTTCTTGCAGTTTTGTTGACATCTATTTTATGGATCGGTGTGTCCTTAAAGTTAGTCAGTTTCTTTTTTTGAATGACTAAAGCTTCTGCTAAATTGCCCTTTAATAAATACAACGATATCTATTTAAAATTCAAATTGAAGTCAGGACTTACCGCCATATTTTTGTCTGTAGTACTTCATGCTCAGGCTCAGCTGTTTGACAGCCCAAAGAACATAGCGCTTGTTCGTACGGGTATAGATTATATATACAACATCCAGCCCGACTCAGCGGAGCTTTATATAGTGAAACTGGAGCATAAACTACCCAATCACCCCTGTGTGCCTATGTTGCGCGCGCTAAATGTGCTGTGGACGCACATACCAGTGGTTTCAGTAGATTCTGTTTTTAGAGACTTTAGTCAGCACCTTAGGGAATGTATCCGGCTTTCGGCGCATTTGGATGGTGGCCGTCAGGAACATCCCGAGGCTATCTTTTTTGAGATGTCTGCACGGGGACTGCTCGCAGAGTATTATGCCGATGCTGGTCAATATATGAAGGCACTGTCGGAGGCCGGAAAAGCCTATGACCTCATCAAGAGCGGTTTTGAACTTACAGACCAGGTGCCAGACTTTCTACTCACCACGGGAGTTTACAATTACTTTCGTGAAAAATATCCAGAGAAGCATCCGGTTTACAAACCGTTGCTGTGGTTTTTTAGAGCCGGAGATGTGGAGCTGGGTCTTGCGCAGATCACTGCTGCCACCGAGCGCGCGTTGCTCACTCAGGTAGAGGCCTATGTTTATCTGGCATACATCTACCTCAGGTATGAATACAAACCTGAGAAAGCGCAGCGTTTCCTCTGGGAGCTGGCGAAAAAATACCCGAACAACTTCTATATCAAAGCCAAGCTTCTGGAGTCTCTTACTCCCAAGGGAGATTTTGAGGAGGCGCCCATGGAGTACATCAAAGAGCTGAAGCAATCTGACAGGCCTTACTATCAGCTTGCAGGAAATTCCTTTTATGGACTTTATCTAGAGCAGGTAACTTTGGAGGTGGGGCGTGCGGCTGATTTTTATCGAAAGGCTCTAGCGTCAGGGTCTCAGATCGTAGGGCATGGTACTTATTACAAAAGTTTGGCCCATCTGGGACTGGGACGTATAGCAGCCAAACAGGGAGATACTGCAGAGGCTGAATATCATTACGAGCAGGTTTTGGAGATAACAGAAACGGATACCTTTCGGAAAAAGGCTGAGCGTTTGCTAAAGATGTTGTAATGAATGAATTTTTTACCATAGAAGCTCCTTCAGAGGGGCTTTTCAAAGAAAAGGGAAGCAAATTTTTGGCGTATGCCTATCCGGTAGAAAGCGAAGCAGACGTCAAAAACCGATTGGAAGAGCTGCGCAAACAATATTATGATGCCCGCCATCATTGCTATGCCTACATTATTGGTCTGAAAAAGCAGGCGTATCGTGCCAATGACGATGGTGAGCCGAACCACTCGGCAGGAGATCCCATATTGGGGCAGATTCGTTCGATGAATCTGACCAATTGTCTCGTAGTAGTGGTGCGCTATTTTGGTGGTACAAAACTAGGTGTGGGGGGATTGATAGCAGCGTATAAAACAGCAGCAGAAGAGGCGCTAAAGCAGGCCAAAATACGAACGATATATTCTCAGACAACATTTGATTTGACCTTTTCCTATGAAGCTACTGCAGAAGTGGAACGTGCGTTGGCTGGATTTGATATCCACTACCTGGAAAAAAACTATACAGACTCCTGTCAGTTTGTAGGGCTTCTCAAAGATGAAGATGTGCCACTGCTGGAGGCAAAGCTGGAATTGACAGAAGGCGTACGGCTGACTTTTGCTGCGGATTAGATATAACCTTTGTCCAGCAACATCTTGTAGATTTTGATGCATACCCAGGCGTCCGTGGCTGCGTAGGAGAGCTGACCAGTGGTAAGCTCCCTGGACTCCCAGTTGGAGGTTTGCTGGCTTTTACTTATTCTGGATTTTAGAAATATTCCTGACAGGCTTTTCATTCCGATTTGGCGAATGCCGAGCTCTCCGGCTATGTCGTTGAGGTCTACAAATCCGGCTGGTCGGAAGTTTCTGCATTTCTTAAGCTCTTTCAGATCATCCCTGATGCTGATGCCTACTTTTACAATGTCAGGATCTTCCAGTAGGTTTTTAAGCAGATTAGAGATGCCCAGATCTTTGATGCGGATGATAAAAGCGTCTGTAAGGGTGGAGAGTTGGATCAGGGCAGTTTGGTTGTACTCGCCTTTGTTAAACGTGGGCTTGGTCTCGGTATCGAACCCGAGGATCATCTCATGCTCCAGCAGCTGCATGGCTGCCAACATGGATTTTTCAGAATCTACCAGATGAATCTTACCCCCAAATCTGATCAGGGGGAGATGCTTAATGTCTTCTTTGGCTATTTCACTTGGAAACATAGTACTCATACTTCGGGTTTAATGCGTCGTATTTTATAACCGATAAATGCGAAAAACATGGTCATAAAAGGACTGATGATATTGAAAAAACAATAGGGTGCATAAGTGAGGGTAGAAACACCCAATACGCTGGCGTGGTAGGCGCCGCAGGTGTTCCAGGGGATGAGAACTGAGGTAACCGTGCCTGAATCTTCCAGGCTACGGCTGAGGTTTTCGGGAGCCAGGCCTTTGCGCTTGTAGATGTCAGTATACATACGTCCCGGTACTACGATGGCCAGGTACTGGTCAGAAGCCGTGATGTTGAAAAACACACAAGTGCCAACAGTGGAAGCCACGAGTGCTCCCGTAGAATTGACAAAGCTGATGATCGTTTTGGCGATACGCTTGAGCATGCCAGAGCTCTCCATCACACCACCAAATATCATGGCCGACAGGATGAGCCAAATGGTGCCGAGCATGCCGGCCATGCCGCCGGAGGATAAGAGTTCGTTCACCATATCATTGTTGGTAACGATAGCAATGTCACCATACAGTGATTTCATAACTCCTACAAACATGCCTGCCGCGTGGGCACCACCACCTATGTTGGCCACTACTTCAGGTTGGAAAATCAATGCAAATAGCCCTCCGAGCAAGGTGCCCGCTAGTAAAGCTGGAATAGCAGGGACTTTTTTTACGATTAAGATGACTACCACAATGGGCACTATGAACAGCCAGCCGTTGATGTTAAAGCTGCCCGCAATGGCGTCTAGTATGATGCCTGTCTCTACCGCCTGTCCAGAAGTATCTGTGGTAAATCCGATCACCAAAAAGACGATCAAAGCCAATACAATAGAAGGCACTGTGGTGATGGCCATGTAGCGAATGTGCGTAAATAAATCGGTCCCGGCCATGGCAGGGGCGAGGTTGGTGGTGTCGGATAGCGGAGACATTTTATCTCCAAAATAGGCCCCGGAGAGGATGGCTCCGGCGATCATTCCTTCGGATACACCCAGCGCTTTACCTATACCTATCAGGGCGATTCCTACAGTAGCTGCGGTGGTCCATGAACTACCTGTAGCTACCGATACGATAGCACATACAATACAGGCTGCAAATAGGAAGATAGTAGGGTTAAGTATCTGAAGACCGTAATAAATCATGGCTGGCACAATGCCGCTCAGCAGCCAGGTGCCTGCCAGCGAACCGATCAGCAGGAGGATCAATAAAGAGGTCATGGCCGAACTGATGCTCTTGACGATTCCATCTTGTATTTCATTCCACTTAAAGCCCAGTCTGGTAGCCACAATTGCCGCTACGGCGGCAGAAAGTATTAGTACGATTTGGTTGGAACCATCAAGCGCAGCATCTCCGAAAATTCCTACGTTTATGGAGAGTAAAATGATTAAGAAGATTACGGGGATTAAAGCTTCAAAAAGGGTGGGTTCGCGCTTCGCCATCAGTCAATTTTCTACCAAAAAAACGAAAAGATAACACAATTTTCAAAAACTGCCTTGTAGTATGAGGTCTGCCAAATCGTCTCCGGCCAGGCTGCCCAGTGCCACGCCCATGCCGCCAAGTCTTGCGGCCAGGTAGCGGTGGTCACCCAAAGCTTCTATTAATGGATTTTTTGTAGGCCCAAATGCCATAATGCCCGACCATTTCATCTCCACTTCATAGGCGCTATTTGGAAGTATGATTTCATTTAAATCTTCGAGTAATTTCTGCTCAATTCGTGGATTTAATCCGAATATTTCGGTTTGCTCTTCGGCTAAAGCCAGGTTACGCCCACCACCGAAAATAAGCTTCCCATGGAAGTCTCTAAAATAAAAGTACCCTTCATCATAATGAAAAGTACCCTCAAATGGCAGTGTTTTTTTAGGTTTTACCAGCATGACCATGCCTCTGCCCGGAGTGATATCCACTGAAGGCTGCAGTAGCTTATTGGTGAAGGCATTGGTGCAAATGCCTGCGGCACGAGCGTGGAAAGTAAGTGTCGGTGTGGTAATGGAAACGCCCTGCTTTTCTGGTTGGATGGCCGATACTTCTGTGCCGGTTAGGACCTGTACTCCCAGTTGCTGGCAGTATTGCCACAGGCTTTTCATGAGCTTGCCTGTATCTAGCTGCCCTTCGAAGGGGTTGAAAATGAGATGTTTCGTGTTTTTGAATCCAAATGTGTCGAGTTGTGATGTGTGGTCTGCAAATACTGGCGAAGGGAAGATTGGTTTTAGGAGATCGTTGAGCGTGGAAAGGTCATGCAGGTAATGTGCATTGTTGGCTGTGAGCAGCTCGTAGCCTCCTTTTTGCTGAAGGTCAATTCGGTCAGGTCCTAATCGGTTGGACGTTTTTTGCAGGCCTTTCCAGCGTCTGGACACCAGGTTCACCATGCCAGATTCTCCTAACGCTTTGAGATCTTGCGCCAACTCAGAAATGCTGCCAAAACAAGCAAAACCCGCATTTTTGGTGCTAGCGCCCGTGGGTAGTGTGCCACGCTCCAGTACCAATACACTCAGGTTAGGGGCTTTTTCTTTGAGTGAGGCGGCTGCCGACAGCCCAGTGATGCCTGCACCAACGATGATGATGTCGTAAGTCAAAAAAGACTTACGTTCCCAAAAACTTACCATGTGGGGTTGCTGTTATTTATTCAAACCCAAAACTAATGAGGAAAATTGATCGATTGCTCTCGGAGTATGGCGAAAGCCACCAAAACCCCACCAATAAATTGATCCACTGGATTTGTGTGCCAGCTATATTTTTAAGTATCGTTGGGCTTATCTGGAGCATACCCTCCGATAATCTGCGGTTTGTGCTTGGCTCCGGACCGTACATCAATTGGGCCACGGTGGTGCTGTTTGTCGTAATGCTGTATTACTTGCGCATTTCGGTGCCGCTGGCATTTGGTTTGTTGGTTTTTGCTGTGGTCTGTTTGTTTTTGATCCGGCAGCTGGAGCTCTACCTGCCTATTCCTGTATGGAGTACCAGCTTGGGTATTTTTATAGTCGCCTGGATTGGGCAGTTTTACGGACACAAGGTAGAAGGCAAAAAGCCCTCATTTCTTAAAGATTTGCAGTTTTTGCTCATAGGCCCTGCCTGGCTCATGCACTTTATTTACAACCGCGTAGGGATTAAGTATTGAGCTGCTCAAATACTTTCTCCATTTGCTGTATAGACGTCTGCCAGCTCAGGCGGGAGGCCTCTTTTTGACAGTATGCAAGCGTAGATTTTCTATAGTCTGGGTCGGTCATGAGTCGCTCAGCCAGACGTACGTAGGAGTAGTGGTCCCAGCGCTCCACCTGCGGGAGTGATGGGATAAACTCTGCAATGCCTACTCCTCTGGCCGCTGCTACCGGCACGTTTTTGAGTAGCGCTTCCAGTATGATGAGGCCAAAAGGCTCGGATGTAGAAGGCACGATGAGGAGGTCTACTTTTCCCAGCTGCTGCAGGAGCTTTGAGCGATCCAGAAATCCGGTAAATGTTACTCTCTGGCTAAAGTTCGAATTGGAAACATGTGCTTCCAGGTTTTGGCGCAAGTGTCCATCACCCATGATTAAGTATTGGAAATCATGCCCTCGTGAGGTAAGGTCTCTGGCAATGTCTATGAAAGTAGAAGGGCTTTTTTGCTGTGTCAGGCGTCCTGCAAAGGCGATGGTTTTGGGTACTCTTTTTGGAGGTTCGCTCGCCAGTATTAGGCTAGAGGCATTTGGTATTACGGATATTTTACTTGCGTCTATGCCATATCTGGTGGTAAGTGTGTTGCGTACCATACGGCTCACACAAAACACGTGATCAGCAGCCTGCATTCCTGTTTGTTCTTCGCTTTCTATTTGTTTCTGTGCATGCACGCCATTGCGATCATACTCCGTACTATGAATGTGTACGCACAGTGGAATGCCCAGTAGCTCTTTGATCAAGACACCTGCCTGGAAAGTGACCCAGTCATGCGCATGGATTACGTCCGGTTGAGATTTCCTGGCTACCTGCACTGCTAGCAAGGCATATTTGAGCAACTCAGCATGCAGGTCTCCATGGTATTCTCCAGTAAGTTGTAGTTGTTCTAAAAGCTCAGATTCCTCAGTGGGCTCCAGTTTTTTGATTACCTGCTGTCTGGTGCGGGCAATTTCAAACGTTTCATAGCCGATGTATGGTAGCAGGCGGCTGCCTAACTCTACCTCTTGAATGCTTTTGGTATAAGCCTTTTCCTGCTTCCAGAAGTCTATATCAGGCGTGAGTGAGGAGGCGTCTATAAGTTGGATGTTTTTGCTCACCTGAGCTGAGGATTTGGTAGGGAGTAGAAAGGCTACCTGATGACCATTAGAGGCTAGCGTTTCTGCCATTTCCTGGCATGCTACTCCGAGACCACCGGAGATTCTTGGGGCATATTCCCAGCCGAGCATGAGTATTTGCATAGTGTATGCTTGCTATAAAGGTTTTGTGTCATTTGACCGTGGGGCTACGGCCTGCTTTTGGGATAAAAAGTTAGGGATAATTCCTGAAGGTAAAAGGATATCAACTGAAAAGCTTAATGGTATTTTACCCTTAGGATGTCAGCTTTGATTTTTTGTTGGTTGAGAAAGTCGATCCAGAAAAGCTGCTGAGAGGACAGGTGGTCGTTTGGAGATTTGATTTCGTAAAAATGATAAGTTTTGTCATTCCAGATAAATAAGTCTGGAAATCCCGCTCTATTGTCTTTTACATTTTTAGACATCTCTAGCAGCACGTTGAGGAGCCCTTTGAGGGGTAGGTGCCCGATGCACGCCCTGATAGTGGGTAGCAGGCTGTCATGCCAGCTGACCAGTCGGTTGTTGATGCCCTGTTTTTCAGTATATACCTCCTCCAGGTGAGTGATGATTTTCTTTTTTGTGCGAAATGCTTTGGTTTTTTTTAGAAGGGCTTCTTTTCTATTGGTATAAAAGTCTTCTGTGTGCAAATCACTAGGTGTGCGCTGGAGCGGGTGATGAAAAGTGGCGTGCTGCTGGTCATAGAGGATGTCCCAAAAAAACAGCCCAAAAAGCCCTTTCCAGAGGTGGTTTTCAGTGTGTTCTCCTTCAAATCCACGCTCCGCATAATACGCCAGCGCATGCGCCTCCACACGATGGCCTACAGGGTTGGTGATGGTGATTTCGGGGCTTTCGTTGATTCGGGCAGTGGTGGTGCGGTAGTTGCGTTTGCTTTTCTTGCCCAGGTAATCTTTGGCGAAAAGCTCTTCGGAGGCATTGTAGGGGTTGTCTAGTGCTACTTCGGCTATTTCGCGAGCAGCTTCCACTTCGCCTAGTTTTTCCAGTATTCGGATTCTACGCTCTCGGGCAGGGTGCTTCCTGGCCAGACTATAAAAATTTAGCGCATCTTCGGAGAGGCCTGCTTTTTCAAAATACTCTCCCAGCCGGAGCATAAACCGGTCTCCAATTTTCCTTGATTTGGGGTGCTGGAGAAATACACTCCAGTTGACTGCACCGGCGAGCTCCAGTATTTCTTCGGGGAGCATGACACTCATGGCGTGGCGGATGGTATAGTCCCATTTGTAGAGCTCAAATACGGAACGGGCTTCTTCCTGAGAATCAAACCACGGAGTAAAATCGTGATTGTCCAGGTTTTCGAGCTTTACGTTGCCTATGTCCCGAATCACAAACTCAGTCATCATGCCGTGTGCATGCCCAAAAAAGAGAAGTTTGAGGTATTCGATTTGCTCCTGGACCAAAAAATGAATGGTGGTGTGCTCGGAGCGAAGTAGTTCATAGTCAGCGTGCTTTTCCGCTTCGGCAAGCTCCAGGAGGATGTCATCCTTTTTCATTTTATTGTATTCCCGGTCAGGATACAACCTGTGTAGCTCTGCTTTGGTAAACAACCTGAAGAGCAGGTAATCATCCGGAGGATCGAGTGAAATAAACTCGACCTCTACCAGCTCTTCGGTAGCTTGTGGGATGCTTTCGATTTCTTCATAGCTGAGTTTTTCCATCCGGAAATATTCGCCTTTGCGGTTCATCATGCGCACAAACAAACAGCGGGCGTCTTCCGAGAGAGACTCAAAGGTAGCTATGAAGGATTCATCGTCTGGACTGAGGAGGTGAGCTGATCCGGTCCGAATAAAATCCAGCAGATACTGAAAGTAGTCCAGGTAATACTTTGGGGGTAAAATGACTTTTCCGTCTTCGGAAATGGTTTTTTCAGGCTGTTGCTTCATCTACTCGTTCAAAACACCGCATTTTTGCAAGGCGCTTACAAAGTAACACACTAGACGATGAATCTGCCCAAAATCTCTGTGATCATTCCGGTGTACAATCGGATTACTTACCTGAAAGAGGCTGTGGAGGCTGCAGTCAATCAGACGCTGGCACCGCATGAGGTCTTGATAATAGATGATGGCTCTGTGGAGGAAATAGCTGCTGATATAGATAAGTTGGCGAAGGAATATCCCTATTGTAAGGTGCTCCACCAGCCAAAAAACCTGGGCGTGTCTGCAGCCAGAAACCGAGGGCTGCGGGAAGCTACGGGAGACTATGTCCTTTTCCTGGATGATGATGACCTATTGGCCCGAAATTATTTCAATAATGCCTTAGAGCTCATGCTGGAAGATCGTTCGATAGATGTGTTTGTAGGGCTCTCCACACTCGTGGGTGATCCCGGCAGGCGCCTAAAGAAACTTCAGCAATTCAATGCTAAGCTCGCCAGGGATCACCAGGATGTAAAGGATCCGCTTTATTTTCTGAGGTATTGTCCGGCGATTCATGCCATGCTGTTCAAGCGAAGCGCATTAGCTGGTCACTATTTTCCAGAAGGCGTGGACTATGGTGAAGATCGTCTGTGGCTCTTGCAATTAAAGGCGGCAGGAGTGTCCTTTCATCCAGAAGAAATGGTCGTGGCCTTTTACCGAATCCACCGCGAGCACCATCCTGTGGGTGCTCCTGAAAAATTTGTAGAAGCTGCACGTGAAATGGTCGATCACCCTGCGCAGCGCGCACATTTGAATTTGCTGGAAGCACACTTTGCTCGGAAGGCTGGAAAGCCATTCCGTTCCCTGATTTCCATTTTTAAAGCACTTCGATATCCTTCGGTAGTGTGGCAGGCGCTCAAATTGCTCTGACTGTCTCATAACAGAACATTTTTGTTCGATTTCGAACAGTGGCTTGTAGTCAAATAGCTCTGGATGTTGATTTTAAGCCCTTTTTACACTGCGGCATAAAATTGGCATTGAGAGATCATCATCTCGTTTATAGCTTATCACCTTATGAAAAACCTACTACTTACCCTGTCCACATTGTTTGCAGCATTTTTTGCTCATGCTCAGCAAGTGACTGTAGGGGATATTTACCCGAATGATTTGGAGACGGTGGCATTCACCCTGCCGTCAGAAGCCAGAGTTTCCATCGATGGTACCGGTGGCGTATTTCGCGATGACTATAAGCTCCTAATGTTTTATGGGTGGATTCTAGATGCCAGTTCCAGAGAAGTAGTTTGGCATGTATACGATCACCTCAAGGAACATGATCTGGCACGAGAAAAGGGCTTGTATGATTTTTCTGATGAAATCACATTGCCTGCAGGAAGCTACGAGCTGTACTTCACGGGAGGCTACGATCATCGGGGTTGGGGAGATAGCTGGACCATTAGCGATTTTAACGACCTCATCGATGAAATTTTTGACACGCGCTATAGAGAGAAGTACAGAAGCAGCATGCGTGAAGACTTGTATGTGACTGTGTCCGCTCCAGGCTTGAAAAAAGCCAGTATGGAAGATTTTCTTGCCGCCAAAACCGATCAGGCAGCTATTTACTTTGTCAAAGCTCGTGATGGAGAGACTTTTAAACAGGGCTTTACGCTGAACCGTGAGGCTACCCTACAGGTGTATGCTTTGGGAGAGGGAGATCGGGACGAAATGTATGACTATGCCTATATCTATGACGTGGTAGGCAGGAAACGCGTATTTGAGATGAGCTATCGCAATACCTCACACGCTGGCGGTGCTGATAAAAACCTGAAGGTGGATGAGGAGATCACCTTGCCCAAAGGTAGTTACATGCTGGCCTATCATACGGATGGTTCGCACTCCCACGAGGAGTGGAATGCACTTCCTCCAGATGATCCCCAGTTTTGGGGTGTGGCACTCTTTCCAGAGTCAGTAAAAGACCGTGAAGCATTCGCTGAAAACTTCAACCCACCTGCATTGGCTCGGCCGGTGGCGGAGATTGTAGGTGTGAGAAACTACGAAACTCGTTCGCTGGGCATACGCCTCAGTGAGGAGGTGAAGCTCAATCTGCTGTGCATTGGTGAGCGTGGGCACAGTGATAATATGGCGGATTATGGCTGGATACTCGATGCAAACACCCGTCAGCTGGTTTGGAAAATGAAGGAATACCGCACATCGCATGCCGGTGGGGCCAGCAAAAACCGAATGGTAGAAGAAGACTTGACATTGCCAGCGGGGGATTACCTGCTGTACTACAAAACAGACGGTTCACACGCGTTTAATTCCTGGAATGCTACTCGTCCTTATGATCCAGATCGCTGGGGAATCACCCTATGGGCTGCGGATGAGCGTGGACGCAAGGCGGTGAGCACTTTTGATCCTGATGCTTACCGTTCACAAAAGGTGATAGCGGCTATCTCTGATGTGCGTGACGATGATTACTTAAAAGACGCCTTTGATATCAAAAGGACCACTGAGGTGGTGATCCACGCCATAGGAGAAGGTGATGATGATAAGATGTATGACTATGGATGGGTCCGAAATATGGATACTGGCCGTATCGTCTGGGAGATGGACTACCGCAGTACAGAGCATGCGGGTGGTGCACGAAAAAATAGAGAGATAAGAGAAAAAATTACACTGGAGCCCGGAGAGTATCGGGTGTATTACCGAACGGACGGCTCGCATTCTTCCGAAGATTGGAACGATGAGCCGCCTTCAGATCCAGAATTTTACGGCATTCAAATCTTTTTAGCTGAGTAGTAGAATTTTTAGCTAATTGCGCAGGAAAGAACGCGGGCATTTGTCCGCGTTTTTTCTTTTACTGCATCATTTCCAATATCCCCATTTCCAATCCTCTCAGCTCAGCGAGGCTTTTGAGTCGGCCTATGGCGGAGTATCCCGGGTAGGTTTTTTTCTGTAAATCATCGAGCATTTGATGACCATGATCCGGGCGCATTGGAATGGAGCGCTGCTGCTTTTGCATGATCCGCAGGGCTTGCATTACAATGCCTGCCATGTCTGCATCACCTTCCAGGTGAGGAGCTTCTTCAAAATTGCCGTATGCATCACTTTTGGTATTCCTTAGGTGTAAAAAGTGGATGTGCTCTTCGAATTGCTTCATCATACCGATGAGGTCATTGTCAGGACGAGCTCCAAACGATCCTGTGCAAAAGCATAAGCCGTTGGCCGGAGATGGGACACAGTTGATGATGTCTGCGGCATCCTCTGCCGTGCTCACAATCCGCGGAAGACCGAGGACAGGAAATGGCGGGTCATCCGGGTGGATGGCCAGCTTCAGGTTGCATGCTTCAGCTACAGGTACTACAGCTTCCAGAAATGCGAACAGGTGCTGTTTCAGCTGGTTCCGGTCGATGTTGTCATAGGTTTTGAGTGCCGCTAAGACCTGCTCAGGAGTGAATGCATCCTCACTGCCAGGTAAGCCCAGCAGGATGTTTGAGAGTAGAGAGTCTTGCTCGTCTATTGTGAGGTTGTTGAGGTAGTTTTCCGCGGCGGAAATTTCCTGTTCACTATAGTCTTTTTCAGCGTTTGGTCGCTTGAGTAAGAAAATGTCAGCAGCCGCAAAAGCATCACGCTCAAACCGCAGGGTAGTGGATCCATCAGCTCTCCGGTGGTAGGGGGCTGTGCGGACCCAGTCGAGCACTGGCATGAAATTGTAAGTGATCACCTCCAGGCCTGCAGCTGCCAGGTTTCGAAGTGACTCCTGGTAGTTGGTAATGTAGGTAGTAAAATTTCCCGTTTGCTTCTTGATGTCTTCATGCACTGGCAGGCTTTCTACTACCTTCCAGGTCATGCCCGCACCTTCCACTAGTGCTTTGCGCAGCTCAATTTCTTCAGGAGTCCAAACGTCTCCTACGGGTATGTGATGAAGAGCTGTTACTACGCCTACGCAACCAGCCTGACGGATGTGTTCCAGACTGACCGGGTCATTCGGGCCATACCAGCGCATGGTCTGAGTCATTTTGAAAATTATCATAATTGCTCGTTTACCACTTTGGGCGGATGCCCGGTGCAAAGGGAAATTTCAGGGATTGGTAATACTCCAGGTCGTGCTGTGGAGCCTCCATTGCTTCCGGGTAGGGAAGTCCCGATTTGCTCTGGAAATAGCTCATGCAGGCGTCTTTCCACCAGATGGCTTCTTGCTCCTGGATGTCCAGAAGCATAGACACACTTTGATGTCGCTCATGATCTATGTATGGTTTCAGTTGCTTCCATTGCGCTTGCATACGCCGAACTTCCGCTACGCCGTTTTGGTAGTGGTAGGCAAGCGCTTCCCATAAGGTTTTGCCAGACTTCATTTTACACGTCCAGGGAAGGTGATGAAACCACAGCAAAAACTTTTCTGGACAGGAGTCAGGATCGTTGAAGGTACTTGCTACTGGTGGAAAGTACTGCGATGTGGCATTGCTGCCAGTGGATGTGCGGTCAAATCCTATACCGCCCTGATTGGATTTGTGGTAGTAGTATGGAGTCCAGTCGGCCCGCGATAAGTTGTCTACCCATGGAGCAGGCCCATAATGATGACTAGTGCCCATCAGGTGGTGGAGTCCCAGAGGAGTCATGTAGCTGACAGCAGTTTCCCAGGAGTTGAGCATCAGCTCGCTAATGGTCTCTACTACCTTGCGTTCATTTCCGAAGGTAGCACGTATCCATTCATCAGCGATTTGTTGGGCGTCTAGCTGAGGGTTCCATGCCAGCCGTCCAAAGGCGTACCAGTTGGACTGTGCCATGGGATGGCCGGTCCAGTTGATGTCAGTACCAATATTGGCAACTCCCGCCATACCGGTAAGTTGGTAGTCGTGCAGGGTGCCATCTATTACCGAAGCTACGGTGGAGCTTTCACCTTTGGCGTAGGTGTCAGATTGCAGGCACTCTTCATACATTGGAGCGAGATACACCAGCTGTGTGGCTTGCCCGAGGTATTCCTGAGTGATTTGAAATTCCATCATTAGCGGTGTGTTTGGCATGGCGCCAAAAAGCGGGTGAAATGGTTCCCGCGGTTGAAAGTCAATGGGGCCATTTTTTACCTGTATCATCACGTTTTCATGAAACTGTCCATCGAGTGGTTTGAACTCGTTGTAGGCTTGTTTGGCTCGGTCGTCAGGTTCTTCATCGCTGTACACAAATGCTCGCCACATTACGGTGCCGCCGAAAGGCCGGAGTGCATCTGCAAGCATATTGGCGCCATCCGCGTGGTTACGCCCATAGTTTTGTGGCCCAGGTTGGCCTTCAGAGTTCGCCTTTACGAGAAAGCCTCCAAAATCTGGAATCATGCTGTAGATTTCTTCAGCTTTCTTTTGCCACCAAGTTTGTACTTCAGGGGCTAGTGGGTCAGCAGTTTTTAGCCCACCGATCTCTATAGGAGCACTAAACCGGGCGGTGAGGTACACCCGAATGCCATACGGGCGGAATACATCGGCTAGTGCTTTTACTTTTTCGAGGTACATCGGCGTGAGTACCTGGGCATTGGCATTTACGTTTGTGAGCACAGTGGCATTGATGCCAATAGAAGCATTCGCTCGGGCATAGTCGATGTAGCGCTGATCGATATATCCTGGAAGGCGGTGCCAGTCCCATATGCTAAATCCGGCATAGCCTCGCTCGGAGGAGCGGTCCAGGTTGTCCCAATGGTTGAGAATTCTAATTTTGGTTTTGGGTGCTTCTATGATGGACAAGCTGCCGAGAGGTTCACCCATTTGTGTGAGGCGTAGGAGGTGGTAGGTACCATATAGTAAACCGATGGATGTGTTGGCTGTTACGGTGACCTGGCCCCGGTTTGCCGAAATGTAATATCCTTCAGTTCCCAGTTGGTTCGTGATGTTGGCGGGGATATCGAGGTTTTCTACGGTAGCTATGACTAGTGACGCCTTAGAGCGACTGGTTTCATTTGGGATGATTCCCAGCATACTACTGGCTGCCAGCGCTAGCTCTTTGCGAATTACAACGGCAGTGGGGTCATCTGCTATACAGTGGAAGCTGGTGAAGTAGTCGAGATAATGATCTTTTAAAGAAGAATCGGTAATAGGAGCATATCTGAGCCAGAGATCATAGCCGTTTTCGGAATATCCGTCTAACGCACCTATAAGTATTAAAACGTTGAGAATTGTTGATCGAAGAATGAAGGTCATGTGAATTTATCTATTAACACAATCGATTGCGTAAATATAGTGATTAATTCGAATGTATGCTTCTGTCACATTATTCCGCTAGCCAGGTCGATAAATTGAGCGGGGATAGTCGGAGGATCTGAGTCCGGTTTTTTGCAGCTCTTTGAGCACATCTTTAGCGATCCAAATACCAGATCGGGTGCCTTGCATCAGTATGTCTTCAGCACAGGCAATAGCCGAAATTTTCAGGTCTTTGTTACGCTTTCCGATGCTGCGAAGTGCCCAGCTGATCGCTTTTCTGATGTGATCGCGATCATCCCTGGCATGTGCTTTGATGAGTGGGTAAAAGTCTTCAAAAGTCTCGTTTTCGGCTTTTTTATCGGCCATGCAATAGGCCGCCAGCGTGGCAAATGCTGCCCGTTTTTCATAGAGCGGTTTCCGGTGAGCCCACTCGCTGATTTTGGGTAATGCATGCTTGCTTTTTGCAAAAAGTCCCATGCAGAATGTGTCGCAAATCTCCCAGTTGTCAAATGTGGTGATCCAGCTATCCATCAGCTCAGGGGTGAGGTCTTTGGGCGGATACACCTTTGCGCCAAGCAACCGCGCCTCGTAGATATCTGATGCTATGAGCTGAAGCGCCAGGTCCGCATCTTTGGGGACTTTGCGTGCCAGGGCGTTGAGATCACTCATGTAGATGCCGAAGGCATTGGTAGCCACAATGCCAAACTTTTTCTGCTTGAAGGCAGCCTTCTCCGGGTTGGCCAGGGCATGTAGCTCTGCGATGATCGTTTGGTAATCCATGATATGAATTTAGTCATCTTACTTACAAATTTGAAGATAAGCTTACTACGCTTTTGTGGGCTACAGGCCTTTTCTAGCTTTGCGGCTTGCTAAAAATAATCGGAGCCAATGATCTTACAAGCGGAGCAAAAACCAATTGAAGAAATGCGGTCTACGAACATCCTGCCACAGACCTCTTACTGGGCAAGGGTGAAATACCGACAGGGACTTACGCCCGGTGGTTTTCAGGTAAAAGCCTCCAGCGAGGTGCTGAGCCCTGATGGTGGGGTGGCTGGAAGCGTGGAGGAAGACTTGCTGGTGCTGATTCAGTACGTTAGCGATACCCAGTGCTTCGCATATGTGCCTTACGGTCCTAAGCTGGAGCCGGTCTTTGAAAATCATGGGGTGTTTTTGGAAGAACTATCGGAAGTGATACGTCCGCATTTGCCACCAAACTGCGCACACATCCGCTATGATTTGCTTTGGGAAAACCAATGGGCCAGTGAGGAGGAGCACTATGATGAGGCTGGCAACTGGCTAGGTCCGCCTCCGGGACATACGCAGGAGTTTCGCCTCAATTTCAACACCCAAAACTGGAACCTTAGGAAGAGCCCGGGGGACTTGCTGCCTAAAAACACGTTTTTTCTGGATCTGAAGCAGACTGAAGAGCAGCTGCTGGCCAATATGCGACCCAATACGCGCTACAATGTGCGAAGATCGCTGTGGCGTGGGATAGAAGTGAAAGCTCATGGTATAGAAATGCTGGACACGTGGTATGCGCTCTATCAGGAGACTGCTCTGCGGCAAGGGATGGTACTGCACCCCAAAGCTTACTTTGAGCAGGTGCTGGCTGAACGCAATCAACCCGGAGTAGAAGTGAAGCTGCTTATGGCCGAATATGCAGGTCAGTACCTCGCCAGTATGCTGCTGGTGCTTTCTGGTCAGCGAGGTGTGTATCTCTTTGGTGCTTCTTCCGGGGCTAGGCGTGAGCTCATGCCTAGCTATGCGTTGCAGTGGGAAGCCATCAGGCTGGCAAAAGCCCATGGATGTGTGGAGTATGACCTCTTCGGTTGTGCGCCAAATCTGGATCCATCTCACCCATTACATGGTGTGCACTTGTATAAAAAAGGCTTTGGCGGTCAGCTGTTTCACCGAATGGGCTGCTGGGACTATCCACTGGACCTGGAGCGCTATGAATTACTCAAAGCGCAGGAGCTTCAAAGTTAATTGGCTTCATATCGCTTGCGAATGGCCTGGGGTACCTCACAGTCTTCGGTGCGGCGTGTGTCAGCAAGAGCAAAAATCTTCCATCCATTTGCTGTCTGTATGAGCTGGAAGCTGTCTACACCACAGTGGCTAAATGTATTTCCCAGATAGAAAGCATACTCTACCCACACGGAAGCCAGCTGGTCGTCTTGTTGGATTTGTATGTCCCAGATGGGCTCATGCCATTTTTCAGCTTTGGGCTTACCGATGATGCTGATGAATTTGCTGGCTGGAAATGACTTGAGTGAGGCCTGGCCGTTTTCGTTAGTTTTTACTCCATGCAACATGGCATCCGCCGTGAAGCAACTGGCGGCCAGGGTGCTGTCACACAGCGTCATTGCCTCGAAAAGGTTTCGAATAGGCTTCAGGATGGCCTCATCTTCGGATTGAGCTTTGCCGGATAGGGAGAGGGCAACTAAGCAGGTGAAAACAAACAATCTAATCATGGTGAACCTTCAGTTTTTGTAGAAAGTAACCTGATGATGGCAGCTTTTACAAGCAAAAAATGAGTGATGCCAGGTCTCACCTGTTGAGCGGCAGTTTGATGGCTACAATGCTCCCATCTGAGTCATGATGTCTGCGATCAATACATTTTTTTCTTGAATCTGGTCATTGTACTGATCGGTGCCTTCGAGTATGGATTTTTGGATTAGCCGATAGGTGTCCAGTCGCAGTTGGTTGTAAGTGGTGAGATTGGTAATGTAGCTGGCAAATTCGGGCTCCAATTCATACTCGGTTGTGAGGTCCTGGAGGATGCTTAGGTTTTCCTCCCAGTGGTTGATTCCTCCGTTGGTGATCAGTTCGAGCTGTACTTCTGGAGGCGTATTGGCATGATCAATGGAGTAGAAGCGCAAGGCTTGCTGTTCGTTTTTGTCGATCAGAGCTAATTTTTGGTTGATGTCCTGGTCTGCTTGCCCTTGTTCCGCAAAAATGTACGTCACTAGCACTCCTCCGAGTATCAGCATCCAGAGTCCGCCTATGCCGGCCGCTTTCCAGTTGGATTCAAACGGGGCGTTTTGCTCCGAAGCAGCTTTGAGTTCTTTTCCCTGAAGCCATTGTACTATGCCGTAGATGATGGCGGTATAGATCGCGGGGATGAGTTGTTGCGGGATATTGTCTACCGTGCTTTCCGGTAGGGAGAAGAGGCCTGCAAAAATGGCTGCTGTGGCTATGATGCCCAGAATGAGTGCGATTAACCCTTCGCGCTCTTTGCCCAGGCGGCGGTAGTTGAGGCGGATGAGGTGGCCAGCAGCCGCCGGTCCACCCAGAAAAGTGGCGATGGAAATGCCATTTTGTGTGTAAAGCTTTCGGTTGGTGTTTGGTTGGACCATAGGTTAAAAAAGTATATGGGAAAAATACGATATCTGGGGAAAGTAGGCAAATGTGTGGATTGACTTAATTCTTCCGAATCATACGTGTCAGTTGCTTGAATGAGAGGTGGTGTAGTCTCAGAAACGAGGTAAAATTATAATGGTTGATAACTAAACACGGTGGTTGGAAATATAATTGAGTTATATTGAATGTCATATGGAGGGATTTAGTTATAGTTTTATAACTACTTAAATATTAAATAATAACGAAATGCGTTTTATAAAAAAAAACACCACATGATTTTGATTTTAAAGTTTTCATTTACGATTTTGGTTGTAAAAAAATAATTACACCGCTTTATGGAAAGAATGATTAAAGTTATTAGCTCGGTTATCGTTATATTGTGCTTATTCAGTTGTGAATCTAATGTTGAGCCTGAGGTTTTTTGGGAAGATGAGTCTAAATCTGAAATTACCGTAAATGCATTGATTGCGGATGATGAATTAAAGGAAGTAGCAAAACTTATTGGCACATTTGTTAATAACCCTGAAGTCAAACGAGAATTGATTTCTTATGCTACTGAGAAGTCAGACTTTGAAGTATTTCAGCCATTTGCAACAATGTTCGGTGAGGAGAATGGTAAAACTTCTTCAGTTATTGGTTCTTTATTGAGAGAAAAGCTACAGCGGGAATGTTCTGGATGTCGTACGTCTACTCAAGAATTAGAAAATCTTCTTAAAGAAGGCTATGTTATTTCCGCTCCATATCTAGCAGAAGATTTTGCTCATGTGGATGAGCCTATCACTGTTTCATGGTATAATGGGGGAGAAGAGGGGGTTACACCTGGTATACTCACTTCAAAAAATGGTCGTTTGAATAATAGTGTTATAGCCGTGGATGATGAATATGCTTCTCAGAACCCTACAATTGTTATTATTCCTTGGGATCCAGTGTGTGTTCCATACCCTACTTGTCAAACTTGTACACCAACTCCAGGGAGGCCTTGTCCAGAATTATGCAGGTATTCTTGCCCTCCAGGTAATGGAAGAGATATTGATTGCAGGACAATTGGTGATGCAACACTTCAACTTAAGCTCCCTGAATTTAGGTTGAAAGATAATTTACGTGGTTGGCCTAATGGTAATTATTTATACCTTCATGTAGTTGGAGGTGAGTTTTCTCGCAACTCTCAAGGAGAGGTAATTAATACTTCTCCCCAAATAAATACAATTTGGAATAAGAAGTTGGTAAGTAGAAAAAATGTTCGAGATAAAAAGTGGGTAAGTTCAGGGGCGTCGTTTATTTGGAGTAATTGGAAACAAAGTCAACATGAACTTAGGTTTGTTGTAGATTATACAAAAGGGAGTAGAGATCAGAAAACAACCGTCAAAGTGAAAATGGATGCTAATGGTAATTTTGATGCGGATTCTGAAGTTGAAGCCACTACAGTCTCGAAAAATGCACGCAACATGTTTACTGTGGGATTTGATCGATGCTCTACTTTGGCTTCAATAGAATCTAGTGGTGATCAAGGGAAGCGTAATGGCTTGCGAATACATTATTTTGGAGAACTAATGTTTACTTTAGATACTGAGATTTATTGATCAAATGAGAGTAATTATTTGCTTGTTTTTATCTATTATCAGTCCTGCACTTGTGGCTCAATCTGATCATCTCTCCATAAGAGTCGGGGGCTTTCAGCCGGATGCCGTTTTAACGGACGAGAAGGGGTGGAATTTTGAGCTGCAGTATGAAAAGAAGGTAGTAAAGAATCTTGTTATCGGTGCGGGAGTGGGCGTGGGATTGTTCGACGACTTTCCTTCCTACATGAAGCCCACCCAGCAACTGTTTTCAGGAGTGCCACCCAAAGCGGATGAGGTGATTAGGCGCTTGACCTTTCCCGAGTATTTTAACTTTGAATTTGATCAAATCGCTACGAATTACTTGAATCTTTATTGTTCTTATCAGCTGGTGCAGGTTTTTGGATATCAGTTGAGAATAACTCCAGGGATTAATTTCCTGAATCAGCAAACTGCTTATTTTGCGTTAGATGAGGCCAAATTTAAAAATGGAACCATCGATGAGTATAAGGTGGCATATCGAGTAGAGACCTTTCGCGATTTAGCCTGGAGTGCAGAGGTAAGTATCCAAAAACAGTTTACCCAGAAAACCAGCGTATTAATTTATGGACGGTTTACTCAAATTTTTCGAGTTCAGGATTTCGCAACAGACTACACCTTATTTGGCGTAGGACTAAAAAGAGAAGTGTATTGGTAATCCTCTAGAGGTGATACGGCCCTAAATATTGGAATCCATAAAAACCATCCACTTGCCTTGAGCGTCTTTTTGCCAGCAGATCATGTATTTACCACCATAGGAGCCGCTGCACTGTCCGATTTCGAAAGCAAACGTGGTATTGACCATCTCGCGGTGGAGCGGAGCCAGGTGTAGGCTGTATTCGGGCCGATTCATGTAAGCATATTCAGCTATGAGGGCAGTGCGGTCGGTAATTGGAGGTTTGTGGTTGTAATAGATGGCCTCAGGCAGGTATAGGTTGTTGATGAGCTCGGCAGCATGGTGTGCGTTGCAAAGCCTAATCCAATCATTTCGCCGCTGATCGATGGCCGAATCCCAGGCAACCTCAGAAGCTACCAGAGTAAGTTCAAGCTCACGCTGGTTTGCCTGGTCGGTGATGAGTAGCTGTTTGTAGTGATGGTCTGCCTTACGAGCCGCTACGATGGCGTAGGTATATTTTTTATTTGCCGCCACGCTAAAGCGTGTCCAGCTTGTATCCATGTAGGTTCTCTGGTTGGAGAGGCCAGTGCTGTCCAGTAGGAGGGCGTTTTCAGTATATGAAGGTGTAGACGTGCTGTCTATGGAGGTGAGAGGCTCCATCGGGGCGGTTGTTGTTGGCAAGTCTATGGATGATGATTCTTTGTTTTTAGGCTGACAGGCCATTAAGATTAGGAGTAGAACTGGAAGCAGTGTTTTCATGACTTGGGTAGTTGGTTTTAAGTAAAAATAGGTGGTGGAACAGGGTTAAAACAAACTTCCCTGGCTGCCATTGGTAGCTTCTTTGCCAAACTGCAGTTCAGGGAAGGAGGCCTCCTGGATGCATTCAGGGTCATTTAGGGAAATGCGCTTGCGCCCACTCTGATGAAAAAGCTTTTTGACCGGGAAGGCCTTAAGCTCTGTTTCGGGGAATACTCTTACGTTTTTTTTGAGTTGATCGGCGGTCAGATCTGGCTCTAGCCATGCTTCTGCGCTTTCCTGGTCTAGTATGGCCAGCTGGCGCGGACCTTCGCTGGCTTTGGGCTTATTGTGTACGCGCCGGCAGAGCGGATTGGCATCTGTGGTCACCAGCCCTACCGTATCGCGAGTGATGTCTTCAGTTTTGCTCTGCCAGGTACGCCAGATGCCTGCGATCAGCATCGGTTCTTCAGACTTGAGGAGGATGTGGAAATTGTAGGAGTTTTTTCCCTGCCAGTGCCAGTCGTAGTAGCCATCCAGCACCACTACACAGCGCCGTTCCAGAGCAGATTTGTAAAAGGGGTTGTCCAGGTCGCGGTTGAGCTTGGCGTTGTACATTTTTTCGTCAAAAAGCGTCTCGATGCGGCAGTTCAAATACCGGCTGGCATACTTGCCAAAGTATTGCTCAGTGTCTTTCACAAAGTGGGGAATCAGGCCCCAGTGGTAAAACTGAAAGTCAGTCGGTTTGTCGCTAGTGACGACAGGCATGCGCCAGTGCTCAAATGCGGTGGTGTGATACACCGGACCTAAGGTAAATTCTTCGAGCTGTCGCTCTAGTTTGTCTATTTCGGTAGCATCCTTGCCGATATGGTCAGCATATTTCTTTTTCTTCTGCGTGAGGTAGCGTACGTCGTAGCACATTTCGGTGTTTTTTGGCCTACAGCCAAAATAAGGATTATCCTGCAAATAATTTTAGGAAACTAAATACCAATAAAATTAGTAATACTATAAATATTAGTAATTTTACCTTATGAAACTTGATCCGGGATATTACAAAGTGAAGCGAAAGTCCAGGTTTGTGGGGGGGGTGACTTGCCACTACCTGAGGGTGTATGTAGAGGGAAAGAAGAAATATATCCAGTTTGATCATGGACTGCCGCAGGAGGCGGAAGACCAGGAGGATGAAATCATCCATGGCTACATGATTGTCAAAAAGATCACTCGGCCTGTGGAGGTGAAGAAAATACAGGTAAGCGTGGAGTGGCAAGATGAAGACGGGGACAGTTTTGTGATGCGAGCGAAAAATAGCTATGTCCTCAAGCGCATTTTTGAGTACTTCCCCAGAGTTTTAAAAGCTTTTAAAGTGTAATGCTCTGGCAGCATTTGCTGCCAGAGCGTGTTGCATTTATTGGATCACCACTTTATGCGTACTGATGGTGTCTTGCTCATTGAGCAGCTCCAGCAGGTAGGTGCCTGCAGGTTGATTGATTTCCAGTTCTAGTGCTCGAGGGTTTTCTGTAAGGGTGTAAACCTTCAAGAGCTGACCTCCTATGTCGTACAGATTGGCAGAGGTTAGCGGTCTTTGAGTTGAAAGGCTTAGTTTTCCGTTAGTTACCGGGTTTGGGAAAAGCTGTATTTCTGCAGATTCAGCATTGAGGACATTTGGATCTACAGGTTCCCAGGCGGTCACATAGTTGCGGAGCCACTGCAAGGCTGGGCGTTCGTTGGTCGCATCGTCTACCAAATACGCTTTTTGTTCGTTTCGCCACAGGCCAGGCCTCCAGCCCCAGAGCGTGACGCCTATGACCGCTTCATGTTCCCAAAAAATGGGGAATATGCGTTTGTACTCGTCAAGCTGTACCTGATCTGATGGTCCATCTATATCCATTTCGGTAACCATGATGGGCAGGCCTGTATCGGCCAGTTTGTCCAGTATGCTGCTCATCACGGAGCTCTCCGCAGTGGTTGTGAATGCATGGGCTTGCACACCGATCACGTCAATTAGTCCTTTGGACTGGAGTAATTCCACGATCACTTTGTATTGTGATGATCTACTGGAGCTGTTCATGATGTTGTACTCATTGATCATGAGTTTTGCATTCGGAAATCGCTCTTTGGCCAGCTCAAAAGCTGTAACGATCCAGTCATAGCCAGTAATGCCTTTGCCTCCGAGTGCTTCCATGTAATTTCCTCCACCACTGCCTTTTTTGTTTGGAGGGTCGTTGATTGGTTCATTGGCTACTTCCAGGTAGGCGATATTAGGATAGCGAGCGGCTATGGTGTCCATCCATTCTTTGATTTCCTCTAGCTGCTCTTCTCGCGGCAAGTCTTCGATCCAGCCGGGCTGTTGGTTGCCCCAAACGAGTACATGAAACCTAAATGGCCAGCCGTTTTCTTCGGCCAGTGCATAGGCATTGTCCAGTTCTGTGAAATTGTAGGAGTCACGATTTCGCTCTACGCTGCCCCATTTTCCGGCATTTTCCGGCGTGACCTGATTCCAGTAGTTTTCAAACTGCTCTATTTGATTGCTGCTGTAGATATTTCCCAAAAACTTAGGCTTGTCTTTGGCTATTTGTCCGATCGCCGGAGCCAAAAGGCATATACCGATGATGGTGAGCAGAGCTTTCATTTTTTGTGGTTTGTTTGTCATGTGTGTTAAATCGATAAAATAGGTACGTTACATTGTTGATTATTCTTTCCAATTGTCAGTACGAAAAGGGGAAGCCGGCAGCCCAGCTTCATTGTACAGGTTGGTCTGGTTGGGGTTGTGTGCCCAGGCATAGCGTACTGCCACGGGTTTAGGGACTTTGTCACTCCATACGGTGATTTGGTTGCCTTTTATTTGGGCTTCAGCCCAAACGAATTGTCGGTTGGCACCTGCAATGGCAAATGCACGCAGTGGTCCACCACGAGCGACTAGCTTGTCCTGATCAAAGGTGAGAATGATTTTACCTTTTTTGACTTGCATTTGCTGGTATACAGGACCGGATGCGATGATGTCTTCATCATAGCTAAGCTTACGAGCTGCACGCGCAAGCCGTTCACCTACGGGCTTTTTCCGCAAAGGGTGGACGTCATTCCATTCGCCCAGGTCGATGGTCACAGTCAGGGCTGTGTTGGGCGTGTTTTGAGCGGTGAGTAGTTGTGCCTCCCGAAGCATTGCCCAGTTACTGGGTCCGGGCGCGTCCGCAGGCTCCATGTAGTTGGCCAGTTGTACGATTAGAAACGGAAACTCATAGCCCCACTGGCTACGCCAGTCCTCAATCATGGCTGGTAGCAGTTTTCGATATTCCTGGGGATTACTGGTATTGGATTCTCCCTGATACCAGATGGCTCCACGTATGGTGTAGGAGGTAAGTGGAGCTATCATCGCGTTGTACAGCCCTAGCGGTTTCCATCGAATGAAAGTAGGTCTGGCCAGTGGTTGCATCTCTGCACCTAATTGGTAGTGCCAGGTTCCGCTGAGGTCTATCGTTTGGTCCTGACAGCTAATCTGATAGTTTTTGTCTGGCACAAATCCTCCACGTCCAGAGGTGTTTACCACTCTCACTGTAAGGGTATTTTCTCCAGCCGTAAGCACCCCAGCAGGAATTTGGTAGCGCCTGGGAGGGTAGCGATACGTGGTGTTGCCCACAAAATGCCCATTTACAAAAGTGCTATCAGCATCTACAATGCAGCCGAGTTCCAGATATGCAGCTTGTCCAGTGCAATCAGCTGGTAGAGTGAAGTTTCTTTTGAACCAGACCACACCATTTTTAAAGTTTACATTTTGATCTGTCCAATAACCAGGTACCATCATAGTGGGCCAGTTATTTGCTTTTACTTCATTACTGTGCCAGTCGGGGGATGATTGGAGCCACCGATCTTTGGCCGTAGAGGTGGCATACCAGTTATTTTTCCTTGTTGCATCGGCCTGTTTTAGGGAGTCTATTACGCTTTGATCTTTAAATATTTGGGCTTCCTCGAAGTGTGATGGGAAGGCTTTGAGCGCATCCTCACTCATCCAGGCCTGGGCTGGCGATCCTCCCAGACTGCTTTTGATGATGCCTATGGGTACTCCCTGTGATTGGTGCAGCGCCTGAGCAAAAAAGTAAGCAACCGCTGAAAATTTCAGTACGTTTTCGGGAGTAGTACTAGTCCACTGGCCACCCTCCAGATCAGAGAGGGGTTCATTGAAATGGTATTTGTTAGGAACCTGAAAGTATCTGATCTGCGAAAAATCAGCATTTTCAATTTCTGTTTGATAAATGGGGCTCACTCGCTCTATGGTGAGGTCCATATTACTCTGGCCAGAAGCCAACCATACATCTCCAATCCATACATCTTCTAGCAGGATCGTTTGCGATCCCGTAATTTTCGTAGTGTACGGCCCTCCAGCTTTCTGTGGGGGAAGCTGTATTCGCCAGGAGCTATCAGATTTGGTTTTGCCCAGGTAAACCACTCCATCGAGCTCTACACTTACAGGGTGTCCGGGAGTATCCCAGCCCCATAGGGTGAGTGGAGTGTCTCGCTGCAGTACCATTCCATTGCTGATGAGCTGGGGTAGTTTCAGCTGTGAGGTACTCGCCAGACTCAGTAATAAGAAGAATATAGATGATACAATGCGTAGCATGTGTTGTATGATTTCAGGTTGAAAATTAGACGTAAAACTTACTAGTAGAGTAGGTGTAATGTCATTATTGTGGGTTGCATTTGGCTAAAGTGAGTAGAAAATGCTTCGATAGGGTGTTTGATAAGTACAGAATGAGGTGTGATAGCGTCCATATTTCATTAGGAAGAGCAATAAAAAACCCGGGCCACTGCAGTAGTCCGGGTTTTGGTTCGTAAAGCCTGGTGCTCTTAGTCTAGCAGGTAGGCTTTGAATTTTTCGTAATCATTGTCGATAAGGGTGGCTACTTTTTCTTTAGCCATCAGGTCACCAACAAAGTCCGGCATATCGATTTTTTGGTCCAGCGCCTGCTCTACAGTGCTCATAAACTTGCTGTAGTGTGCTGTTTCCAGAAATACGCCTGTTTCTTTTTTCTTGAGTTGTCCTTTCAATGAAGCATAGCCAATCGCTCCATGTGGGTCTAGAATGTATCCATTGGTATCATAGCAGGCCTTCATGACACTGAGGGTCTCCTCATCGTTGAGTGAGAATCCAGACACATGGTCGATGATGTCCTTAAATGCTTTTTCGTGAAGCTCCAACATGCGCGGGTGATTACTCGGGTCGCTTACATCCATGGCATTGCTAAGTGTAGCTACAGTAGGCTTCACTTCGAACTTCCCGTCTTTTAGGTAGCGAGGGATGATGTCGTTGGCATTGGATGCTGCCACAAAGCGCTCAATCTCCAGCCCCATTTTCTTGGCAAGCATACCTGCGGTGATGTTGCCATAGTTTCCTGAAGGCACCGAAAACACCAGTTTGCGTTTGTCTTTGAGCTGCTTATATGCTTCGAAATAGTAAATCGACTGTGGCAGCCAGCGAGCGATATTGATTGAGTTGGCAGAGCTCAGGTTCAATTTGGCATTGATCTCATCATCCAGAAATGCTTGCTTTACCATGGCCTGACAGTCGTCAAAGTTGCCCTTTACTTCCAGTGCACGGATGTTTTTGCCCAGAGTGGTGAGTTGTTTTTCTTGCAAGTCACTCACTTTTCCGCTAGGGTAGAGGATCACTACGTTTACGCCCGGAACATCATAAAAACCACTGGCTACAGCGCCTCCGGTATCACCTGATGTGGCTACCAGGATGGTCACTTCATTGTTTTCAGACTCATTGAAGTAGCCCAGACACCTGGCCAAAAAGCGTGCTCCCACATCTTTGAATGCGTAGGTAGGGCCGTGAAACAGCTCCAGGGTATGGATGTCTTTTTCTACTTCTACTACGGGTATTTCAAAATTGAGCGCATCGTGCACGATCTCCTGAAGCTTTTCAGCAGGAATATCGTCACTGGTAAACTGGCGGAGCACTTCATTGCCAATCTCTGGCAGCGAATAGTGGTCTAGCGTTTCTAAAAACAAAAAATCCAGTTCGGGAACTTCTTCCGGGAAGTATAGTCCTTTGTCGGCGGGGAAGCTTTTGATCACTGCTTCCTTAAATGACACTCGTGATGATGGATTGTTGGTAGAGTAAAACTTCATGATCGTTTATAATACCTTACACCCTGTAGGGTTGATTTGTGATAAGTGTAGCAGTACGTTGAGGTCCTGCTTTTCATAAATTTCTTTGATGGAGCTTTGGCAGCCCTGCGCATCCTCTGCATTTTTAAACAGTGCAAACATACTAGGCCCTGATCCAGAGATATTGAACCCTACTGCTCCTTTTTCCATAACGGCCTTTTTGACCGTATCATATGCAGGGATCAGCTTTTTCCTGACTGGCTCGGCTATGCGGTCTGTAATGGCAGAGCGCATCAGGTCATAGTCGGAGGTATGCATGGCATGGATCAGCGCGCCTATATTGCCCCATTGCTCACGGGCCTCAGCTACTGAAAGCTCTTTGGGTACGAGCCCCTTGGCTTCAGCTGTTTTCACCTGCACATCCGGAAATATGATCAAAACGCTCAGGTTTTCTGGAGTAGGTATGCAAAACAACTCTAGCGGATCATAGCTTCGTACGGCCTGAAACCCACCCAAAAGGGCAGGAGCTACATTGTCGGCATGGTACGATTTAGATGCCAGGGCTTCACCTTCCAGTGCAAAGGGAAGCAATGCTTCTACTGCAAGCGGTCGGCCTAGCAATTCATTGGCGGCAAAGACGGCACCAGAAGCACTGGAAGCACTACTGCCTAACCCACTGCCCGGTTTGAAAAGCTTCTTGATGTGAATGTCCATTCCCTGCTTGCTACCCAGATGGTCTAGCAATGCCTGTATGGCCACCGTGGCTACATTGTTTTTTGGGTCTGTAGGCAGATCGGCGCCTTCAGCAGGCAGGATGTGGAGTTGCTCATCGTCACGCGCGGTGAGGGTGATTACATCTCCCAGTCCGTCTATGGCAAAGCCAAAGGTGTCATATCCCGGGCCTACGTTGGCCACAGATGCCGGTGAAAATATTTTTACACTTTTCAATTTCAATGATTTAATCAGTGAGGTGGTTTTTCTTGTTTGTTTGAAAAAAGACTTAGTAATTCTACTGTATTATCTACTATTCTGTAATAGAGCGATGTTTGTTTGGTCAAAACGAGCTTACGTATCTCAGGATTTCGATCAGAAGATTTGCCGATAAATGGGTGGAGGCTCAGTAATTCTATTTTGGAAATGAGCTTCGAGCGAAACAAATCCGCCGATTTCGCAGACCATCTTTCCTGTAAGTATTCGATGATCTCATTTGCGTCTTCCAGGGCTTCCTCAGTCCACCTTATCTTCATTTTAGACGATTGAGAGCTTCTTCATGGTCGATCAAACGCTTAGCATTTGCACTGTCGATCGCATTATTAAGTCTCGCAGACTGAGTCTGGGAAAGTTCATCGAGTACATCTTTACTCGATTGATCCTGAACATAAAGATCATGAATCAACTCATAGTAGTTCTCCAAATTCTCATTAGAGATTTGATCGATGAGGTGATGAAACTTTTCCTTGATTGTATTGCTCATAGTAGTCTACTTTAAAAATAGCCAAAATCTACTACATATCACTCTGTCCCAGTCTGAGCACATCCGCAAAGATTCCTGAAGCGGTCACTTCGGCGCCTGCACCGGCTCCTTTGATCACCATTGGGTGATCATCATAGCGCTTGGTGTAGAAGAGCACGATGTTGTCTTTGCCTTCCAGGTTGTAAAACGGATGCGTGGCATCTACTGCTTCCAGTCCTACTGATCCATGTCCGTCTTTGTACTTCGCTACTACTTTCAGGCGCGCACCCTTGGCTTTGGCATCTTCATAGAGTTTCTTAAAGTGTGCTTCTTCTTTTTCTACTTTTTCGTAGAAGTCTTCCACGGAGCTACTTTCCATACAGCTTTCTGGTAAGAACGAGTTGAGTTCTATATCATCGTACTCACAGGTGTAGCCACTTTCTCTGATCAGGATGAGAATCTTACGTTTCACATCTGAACCGAACAGATCCAGACGTGGATCTGGCTCTGTAAAGCCTAGTTCTTTCGCCTTTTTGATAACGTCCACAAACTTGGTGGTGCCATCGTACTCGTTGAAAAGGAATACGAGTGTACCTGACAGTACAGCCTCGATCTGATGTACCTGATCTCCACTGCGTACCAAATCATTGAGCGTACTCAGTACCGGCAGGCCTGCACATACATTGGTCTCAAACAAGAATTGGCTGCCATAACGCTTGCTCATGCTCTTGAGGTTCAGATAGTCCGTCTGTGGTCCAGTGGCTGCTATCTTGTTTGGTGTTACCACCGAGATGCTCTTCTTCAGGATATCTGCGTACAATGCAGCGATATCTTCGGAAGCTGTGATGTCAATGAAAATACTGTTTCGCAGGTTGACATCATACATGTTTTGGATGAAGTCTTCTTTCGTAAACGCTACGCCTTCTGCCAGGTAGCTCTCCCATTTAGAAAGTGGGATGCCATCTTTTTCAAAGTGCATCTGGCGCGAGTTGGCCAGCCCGATGATCTTAATGTTGAGCTGGTGGTTTTTCTTAAGGAAAGTAAACTGCTGCGCCAGCTGGTTGATAAATGCTTTGCCTACGTTTCCGGTACCGATGATAAACAGGTTGATGCGTTTGGTCAGCGATAGGAAGAAGCTCTCATGCAGTACATTGAGTGCTTTGTGTAGGTCTTCTTTAGATATTACTGCCGAGATGTTGCGCTCAGACGATCCTTGAGCTATGGCATGGATGCTCACGCCGTTTTTGCCCAGTACATTAAACATCTGTCCGCTGACACCCACCTGGTTGCGCATGTTGGAGCCTACCAGTGCGATGATCGAGAAGTTATCTTCGATTTCGATTGGATTGATGCGGTTAGTAGCAATCATTTCCTCAAATTCGGTGTTGAGCGCTCGCAGTGCTCTGCCAGACTCTTTGCCATCGATACCCACGGTAATAGAGTGCTCTGAACTCGCTTGTGTGATAAGGATCACATTGACATTTGCCGTGCTCAGAGCGCGGAAAAAGCGGTAAGAAAACTTAGGAATCCCTACCATGCTACTACCACTGAGAGTTACCAGTGCTATGTCTTTGATGCTGGAAATACCTCTGATGAGCTGCTTGTCTTCATCCCACTCTTTGGTGATGAGCGTGCCTTTTTGCTCTGGGTTAAAAGTGTTTTTGATGGTGATCGGAATGCCTTTTTCCAGCGCTGGCTGGATACTTGGCGGATAGATCACTTTAGCACCAAAGTGCGAAAGCTCCAGGGCTTCTTCATAACTCACATGCTCTATGAAGTGTGCCTTCTTTACAATGCGTGGATCAGCCGTCATGAGGCCGTCTACATCAGTCCACACCTCAAAATGATCTGCAGCCAGTAGTCCTGCGAGGATTGCAGCTGTATAGTCTGACCCACCACGCCCGAGTGTTGTGGTTTCGTTTTCTTCTGTAGCGGCTACAAATCCCGGGAAGAGGTTCACTTTGGTAAATGACTTTTTCGCTTCCTGCAGGCGCTCGTTGGTGAGCTTGAAGTTGACATTGGCATTGCCAAACTGATCGTCGGTGACGATGTATTTGCGGCTATCGTAAAGTGTAATATCGATGCCTTGAGTGCGGAAAAAGTCTGTAATAATGAGCGTAGACAGGCGCTCACCAATACTATGGATAAAATCTGCACTGCGAGGAGTAAGTTCTCTCAGAAGCCATACCCCACGGCAGATATCTTCAAACTCCTCGATGATGTCATAAAAGTTGGTGTCTGGTTTGTTTTCTACCAGGTTGTAGTACATCTGCTCATGGCGTAGCTTTACCGCTTCTAGCAGGCTTTCGTATTCTTTTTTGCCTCTGGCTGCTGTATCGCCAATTTCTACCAGCTGATCAGTGACACCACCTACAGCGGAACTCACCATGACAATCTGGTCTACATTGCCCTGAACGATTTTAGCTACTTGTCTGATGGCTTCTTCACTGCCTACTGAAGTGCCTCCAAATTTTAGTACTTTCATGCTTGTCGTGTTTTGCCTCTTTTGCCACTGGTTTTGGCAGCGGCTTGAGATTATTTGTCAGGTCATCGGTGGGGTTACCAACTCCCGGATTTGTTTGATTATTAAAAATAATGTCGAAACTAAGGGCTAATATGTTGCGACCAAAATATCAGATGATATAACTGAACAAATCTGGCTTTTCATTGAGGTATTCGCCTAGAAAATTACGCTCTTTCATTCTGCGAAGGAGCGGTTCAAAGTCTTCCTGGTTTTTGAGTTCTATACCTACTACCGCAGGACCTTTTTCACGCGAAGTTTTCTTGGTATACTCAAAGTGGATGATGTCGTCATCGGGTCCGAGTACCTCAGCTACAAATTCTTTAAGTGCACCGGCCCGCTGCGGAAAGCGCACAATGAAAAAGTGCATGAGCTTTTGGTAAAGCAATGAACGCTCGCGAATTTCTTCGGTGCGTGTGATGTCGTTGTTGCTACCCGAAAGCAAGCACACTACGTTTTTACCTTTGATTTCCTCTTTGTAGTGCTCCAGTACAGCGACTGACAGTGCTCCTGCAGGCTCTAATACTATACCACTTTCATTGTACATTTTGATCAGTGCAGTGCAGAGCTCTCCTTCATCTACCAGCTCTATCTCCTGCATGTTTTCCTTACACAGCGGGTAGGTGAGATCACCCACACGCTTTACGGCAGCACCATCTACAAACTTGTCAATTTTGTCTAGTGACACCACTTTGCCTTTTTGGAAGCTGTCATACATGGCCGGCGCTCCTGCTGGCTCCACACCGATGATCTTGGTGTTGGGGCTGAGGAGCTTCATCACGCTGGATACACCCGAGGAAAGTCCGCCACCACCTACTGGTAGAAACAGGTAGTCGATCCCGAAATCGGCATCTTTGAAAAGCTCAAGTCCTACTGTGGCCTGTCCTTCGATGACTTTTGGGTCATCAAACGGATGCACAAAGGTGCTGTTGTTTTCAGCGCAGTAGGCTTTGGCGTAGTTGTAGGCGTCATCAAAGGTGTCACCTTTGAGTACTACTTCTACATACTCTTTGCCAAACATTTTGACTTGCTGTACCTTCTGCTTGGGAGTAGGTGCAGGCATGAAAATCACTCCTTTTACTTTGAGTTTATTGCAAGAAAGTGCTACACCTTGCGAGTGATTCCCGGCACTAGCACAGACCACACCATTTTTCAGCTCTTCTTCTGAGAGTGAAGTGATTTTGTTGTAAGCTCCACGAATTTTGTACGACCGCACTATTTGAGTGTCCTCACGCTTGAGGTATACTTCGGCACCGTATCGCTCGCTGAGGTTAAAGCTATACTGTAGCGGTGTCTGGTAGATCACCTCCTTCAGCTTGTTGTGGGCCTTTTTTACTTCTTCTATTTCCGGTCTGTACGCTATCTCTGTGGTCTTCATAAAGCAATGAAAGGGTAGAAGGGAGCCAGAGCTCCCTGCTGTGATATTATAGTGTTCTACTTTTGACTATCAGAAGTCTTTGATACTTAAATAGTTTGACGGAGCTTCTTCCAGTTGCTTGATATAAGCCTCTGTTTTACGCTTTGATTTGGAAATGGCCACACGTCCGGATCTTACAAACTCTAACAGCCCATAAGGCTCCAGTTTTTTATAGAGTTCGTGTGTTTCTGACTTATGACCTGTTTTCTCAATAATGATATGGTCCTGCTCGATTACCAGGATTCGCGCACCATTGTTTCTTACCAGGTCTTCTGTGTCATTGCCGTTCAGAAAGGCCTGCGTAGGCACTTTGTAGAGGGCAATCTCCTGATAGTAAACCTCATCTTCTTCGTATACGAATGCTCCCAGCACATCTATGAGCTTCCTGATTTGCTTTACCACTTTTTCGATTTTTTCACGAGTGGTGGTCAAGACTATAGTAAATCTGGAAACGCCATCTACCTCGGTGGTAGAGACGTTTAAGCTCGTAATGTTCATCTTTCTTCTGGTGAAGATGATGGTGATGTGATTGAGCAAGCCGGCTTTGTCTTCCGTAAGTACGGAAAGTGTAAATTCTTTTTCCACGTTGTCCGAATGATCTTCGCTATATATGTTGTTCGTAGACATTTTCTTTAGCTTGTTTTAGTTACTCCAAACGGATGTCTGATACAGAAGCTCCAGATGGTACCATCGGGAATACATTCTCTTCTTTTTCTACTACCACTTCTAGAAGTGAAGGGCCTTCGTCGCTGAGCCACTGGTCTATGGCTGCATCGATGTTTGCTCTTTCCACCACTTTTTGTGTTTTGATCCCGTAGCCTTCAGCGATCTTCTGGAAGTCAGGATTGGTAAGTTCCGTAAATGAGTAGCGCTTATCCATAAACAGCTGCTGCCACTGACGTACCATGCCCAGGAAATTGTTGTTGAGGATCAGGATCTTTACACCAATATTGCTTTGGAAGATGGTGCCAAGCTCCTGAATGGTCATCTGGAAGCCACCATCACCGATTACGGCGATCACTGTACGATCCTCACGGCCCATTTTCGCACCCATAGCTGCCGGGAGGGCAAAGCCCATGGTACCCAGACCACCAGAGGTTACGTTGGAGTCTGTATCCGAAAATTCGTAATAGCGAGAGGCCACCATTTGGTGCTGTCCTACATCAGTAACCAGCACGGCTTTTCCTTCGGTTTTGTCCGAAATCATGCGGATAACTTCCGCCATCAGGAGTGGTCCTTCGGTAGGAAACTTCTCCTTTGCCACTACTTTGTCATACTCCTGCTTTTCACAAGCTTTAAACTCTGCGATCCACTCGTCGTGCGATTGCTGGTCTACCTGCTTATACAGCGACTGTAGCGCTTGCTTCGCATCGGCATTGATGGCTACAGCTGTTTTTACGTTTTTATCGATCTCAGCCGGGTCTATCTCTATGTGGATGACCTTAGCTTGTTTGGCATAAGTATTTAAGTCGCCTGTTACCCGGTCATCAAAGCGCATACCTACCGCGATGAGTACATCGCATTCATTGGTTTTCACGTTGGGGCCATAGTTGCCATGCATACCCAAATAGCCCACGTAAAGCGGATGGCTGGTAGGCACTGCAGAGAGCCCCATCAGCGTAGAAGCCATTGGGATACCCGCTTTTTCGGCAAGAGCAATCAATTCCTTTTGAGCACCGGATAGCAATACGCCATGTCCTACTAAAAGGAAAGGTTTTTTAGCTTCATTGATGAGTTTTGCAGCAGCTTCCACTTCTTTTTCTTCTAGTGAAGGGTAAGGATGGTAGCTTCTGATTTTGGTACACTTTTTATAAGTGAATTTCATCTTCTCAAACTGAGCGTCCTTGGTGATGTCAATCAAGACAGGACCCGGACGGCCCGTTTTTGCGATGTAGAAAGCACGTGCAATGGCATCAGGGATTTCTTCAGCACGAGTTACCTGATAGTTCCATTTGGTAACGGGCATAGAGATGCCTACCACGTCAGTTTCCTGAAAAGCATCTGTGCCTAGCAGGTGCGAAGGCACCTGTCCGGTAATCGCCACCATAGGGGTGGAGTCTATCTGTGCATCGGCTATGCCGGTAATCAGGTTAGTGGCACCGGGCCCGGATGTGGCAAAGCAGACCCCTGTACGACCCGTGACTCGCGCATATCCTTGAGCTGCGTGTGCAGCACCCTGCTCATGGCGTGTGAGGATGTGGTTGAGTCGATCGGTATAGCGGTACAACTCATCATAGATCGGCATAATGGCTCCTCCAGGGTAGCCAAAGATGACGTCTACACCTTCCTCTATCAGACACAACAATACCGCCTCAGCACCCGATACCTCGATCGTTGCTTTTTTGGGCTTCTTCGCTACCTCCAGTGATGGTGTATTCATGCTTGATTGTTTATTCATCGGTTACACAGCCAAGTGAAGCCGATTTTACTGCTTTAACGTATTTTCTTAATATGCCTTTTGGCGCTTTTGATGCTGGTTGTTTCCAGTTTTTGCGACGCTCTTCCATTTCTTCGTCGCTGATTTTTACTTCCAGCTTATTGTTTACCGCATCTATGCGGATGATGTCTCCATTTTGGATGAGTCCTATTGGTCCTCCGTCCTGAGCTTCCGGTGTGATGTGCCCTACTACAAATCCGTGTGATCCTCCAGAGAATCTACCATCAGTAATCAGTGCCACGTCTTTACCTAATCCAGCACCCATTACAGCTCCTGTAGGCTTGAGCATCTCCGGCATACCCGGACCACCTTTCGGGCCAGAGTATCTGATCACGATCACTTCTCCCTTTTGCACTTCGTTTTGGATACCTTTTATAGCTGCAAACTCGTCATCGTAGCAACGTGCAGGGCCTTCAAATAGCTCTCCCTCTTTACCGGTGATTTTGGCTACAGCTCCTTCAGGTGCCAGGTTACCGTAGAGGATCTGTAAGTGGCCTTGTGATTTGATTGGTTTGTCAAAGCTGTACATCAGTCCTTTGTCATCCTTCAAATCAGGTATTTCGGCGAGGTTTTCAGCGAGTGTTTTTCCTGTTACAGTCATACAGTCGCCGTGCAGGTATCCTTCTTTGAGCATGATCTTGAGCACACCTGGCACACCGCCAATGTTGTGCAGGTCTTCCATCAGGAATCTGCCACTTGGCTTGAGGTCTGCGATAAACGGTGTCTTGTCGCTGATGCGCTGGAAATCGTCCAGTGTGATGTCTACATCTACCGCACGAGCCATGGCTATGAGGTGCAAGACCGCATTGGTAGATCCTCCCAGTACCATGATCGTGCTGATGGCATTTTCGAATGCCTTTTTGGTCATGATGTCTCTTGGGAGAATGTTTTTCTCCATGAGGTTTCTCACGGCTAACCCTACTTTGCGTGTTTCGGATTGTTTGTTTTCGCTCTCAGCAGGATTTGAAGAACTAAAAGGCAAGCTCATACCCATGGCTTCAATAGCTGATGCCATGGTGTTGGCGGTGTACATTCCACCACATGCGCCGGGTCCTGGTATGGAATTTTTGATGATTCCCTGGTAGTCTTCATCGGAGATGTTGCCTCCCATTTTGGCTCCATAAGCTTCGAACGCCGATACGATGTTGAGGTCTTCGCCTTTCCATTTTCCGGGTTTCACGGTGCCGCCATATACCATGAGGCCAGGTCTGTTTAGTCTGCCTAGTGCCATGATAGCAGCAGGCATGTTTTTGTCGCAGCCTACTACGGGTACCACAGCATCATAAAACTGAGCCTGAACTACGGTTTCTATAGAGTCAGCAATGATGTCTCTCGATATCAGGGAGTATTTCATACCCGTGGTACCATTGGAGATGCCGTCACTTACACCTATGGTGTGAAAGATCAACCCGACAAGGTCTGCTTCTTTTACTCCTTTCTTTACTTGATGAGCGAGGATGTTGAGGTGCATGTTACAGGGATTGCCTTCAAATCCTGTAGATACGATGCCCACCTGGGCCTTCTTCATTTCCTCTTCTGTGAGGCCAGTAGCATAAAGCTGTGCCTGTGAAGCAGGCTGTGAAGGGTCCTGCGTGATGGTCTTGCTGTACTTGTTCAGTTCTTGTGCCATTAATTTTATACGATGGTCAGTCCTTGATATTCGTCAAACATTACTTTTTGCTGGTAGACCATGTGGATGTTGTATCCTACAGAGTCTTCCCATTTCTTTTTGAATTTTTCACCATTTACTGAGCTGATATGGGTGATTTCCGTGGCTGTACCACAGAAAAATGCATGATCTGCTCCATACAGTTCTTCTGGTGTGATGTCTTTTTCGGTGACTTTCACTTTGAGTTCTTTGCAGATGTCCATGACCGTGCTGCGTGTGATGCCCGGTAGGATGTTGCCTTCTTTTGGAGTGAAAAGCTCACCGTCTTTTTCATAGAATATGTTGCTGCCGGGGCCCTCAGAGATATGTCCCTGGTGGTCGAGCAGGATGGCTTCATCGAAGCCTAGTTTTTTTGCCTCCGCTGATGCCAGGGTGTTGGCGGAGTAGTTGCCTACTACTTTGGCATCCACGGGAGTGGACTTGGGGCTTGGCTTTAGGTATGAAGAGATCATACAGTTGAGCGGTTCAAAACCCGGGTATTTGGCCCACTTCCAGGCAGTCATAAAAACGTGTGTCTCCTTAGCAGGGGCCAGTATCATGTTCGGACCAGCAAATACAAGGGGGCGGATGTATGCGTTGGTCAGGTTGTTGCGATCGATCAGCTCATAGGCGATTTTAATGAGTTCTTCTACGGTATAGGGGACTTTAAGAAAAACCTTTTCTGCCGAGCTGTGCAGGCGCTTAAAGTGCTCAAATGGCTTAAAGATATTGAAGCCATTGCCGCTGTTGTAAGAGCGGAGGCCATCAAATACTCCAGTGCCATAATGGAGCGTCTGGTCGAAGAGACTGGCCTTGGCATCTTTGGCCTTGATCCACTCACCGTCCAGGAATACCTCGGTTCGATCGTCGTAATACATATATTTTGTCGTTTGGGTTAAAAAAAAGCGCCATCCCTCAGGAATGGCGCTTTATGTTTATTTTTCATTTTCAGCTAAACATAGCCATTCCCCTTCTTGGTCAATCGAATGACCAGAATAATAATTGGTGTAATGACAATATTTGAGATGAATGTTTTCATAACGCTTTTCAAAGCTAATGTATAAGGATAAAAATCAATAAGCCCAGCACGCTATTTTTTCACAGAAATGATAATAATTACGATTCTTAAGGTGATAGTATTGGTTTAAATTGTCGTATAGGTCTTCTAAGGGTGGTTTTCATTACGACTTGAAAGAGGGTGTTTGCGGTGAGTAGTGGTTTGCTGAAGTCAGGATGCAGGTAAAAAAGGCATAAAAAAAAGCCGAACCACAAATGATTCGGCTTTTGTTATCATTAGAAGGAGTAAGGCTTACGCCAAAACTTCTTTTACTTTTTCGGCTGCATCTTTGAGTACTACTGCAGACACTACCTTGAGTCCTGACTCGTCGATGATTTTCGCGCCTTCTTCAGCATTGGTACCTTGAAGTCTTACAATGATTGGCACATCGATATCGCCGATAGACTTGTAGGCTTCTACTACGCCGTTAGCTACACGATCACAACGTACAATACCACCGAAGATGTTGATAAGGATGGCTTTTACGTTAGGGTCTTTCAGGATAATTCGGAAACCAGCCTCTACGGTTTGTGCGTTTGCTCCACCTCCTACATCCAGGAAGTTGGCAGGCTCACCGCCAGAGAGCTTAATGATGTCCATGGTAGCCATGGCCAGTCCGGCACCATTTACCATACATCCTACGTTTCCGTCTAGTTTTACGTAGTTCAATCCGTTTTGCCCAGCCTCTACTTCCAACGGATCTTCTTCAGAGAGGTCACGCATCTCAGCGATATCCTTGTGACGGTAGAGGGCATTGTCGTCAAGGTTTACCTTGGCATCTACTGCCAATATTTTGTTGTCTGAAGTTTTAAGCACCGGGTTGATCTCAAATTGGGAGCTGTCAGTAGCTTCATATGCTTTGTAGAGGGAGAAGATAAACTTCACCATTTCTTTGAATGCCTGACCTTCCAGCCCTAATGCGAAAGCTACTTTGCGTGCCTGAAATCCCTGAAGACCAACAGCTGGGTCTATCCACTCTTTTACGATTTTTTCAGGAGTTTCTTCTGCTACAGTTTCAATGTCCATACCACCTTCGGTAGAGGCCATGATTACGTTGCAGCCTTTTGCTCGATCCAAAAGGATCGACAGGTAATATTCTTTAGGCTCAGACTCACCCGGATAGTATACATCCTGAGCAATGAGCACCTTATTTACTTTTTTGCCTTCGGCGCCCGTCTGGTGAGTGACCAGTGTGCCTCCGAGGATGGCTTCTGATTTAGGTTTTACTTCATCCAGGCTTTTGGCCAAAACCACACCATTAGAGCCGGTTTCCTGTACTTTACCTTTTCCTCTACCTCCAGCGTGAATCTGGGCTTTTACCACGTACCATTCGGTGCCGGTCTCGCGGTTGAGTTCTTTAGCAGCTTCTACGGCTTTTTCGGGGGTGTCAGCGACGATTCCTTCCTGAATCGTAACACCGTAGCTTTTGAGTATGTCTTTGGCTTGATATTCGTGGATGTTCATGCTGTTGAAATTTTCTTGCGAATCTAGGGTATACCGCTTGTTTATTCAACTAAATCCTGTGAAGGCTTCAAGGTTTTTTGTGGATTTTGTAAGATCAGGAGTGAAAAATGGAGCTGATCTGGACAAGAATCGCATTCTGATTCATTACTTGCGATCAACGCCTATATTTGCGGCATGCTAAAAGCTCAGGGGATTTTAAAGGCATACGGCAAGCTGCCAGTACTGAAGGGTATCGATTTACATATCAAAGAATCGGAGGTGGTCTCGGTGGTGGGCGCCTCGGGTGCGGGTAAAAGCACGCTCCTACATATAGTAGGTACACTGGATACGCCTGACTCGGGTAAAATCTTCATCAATGATACAGATGTATTTGCACTCAATCAGCAACAGTTGGCGGCATTCCGAAACCAGCACATCGGCTTTATTTTTCAGTTTCATAATTTACTGCCTGAGTTTACGGCACTGGAGAATGTGATGATTCCCGGATTGATAGGGGGGAGGTCTTCGTCGAAAGTACAAAAGCGTGCGCTAGAACTTCTGGGTATGTTGGGCCTGGATCAGCGCAAAGATCACAAACCCTCTGAGCTTTCGGGTGGTGAGCAGCAGCGCGTTTCAGTAGCTCGTGCGCTGATCAATGATCCGTCCATCGTCTTTGCAGATGAGCCTAGCGGAAATCTAGACTCTAAAAATGCAGATGAACTCCATCAATTGTTTTTTCAACTCAGAAAAGATTTAAATCAAACCTTCGTAATCGTCACCCACAATAAGGAGTTGGCGGAGATGGCTGACCGAAAGCTAGAGATAGCGGATGGCGTAATCCTCACCGACTGATGTCAAAGGGAGTACGCTACATGCTGGTGGCTACTTTCATGTTTACCCTCATGAAAGTCTGTGTAAAGCTAGTGCCGCACATTCCGGCGATCGAGGTGATTTTGTTTCGTTCGTTGATATCGCTGGTCATCAGTGTGTATTATTTGCGAAAGCAGCGCGTAAGTGTGTGGGGTAACAATAAACCCATACTGGTGTTGCGTGGAGCTACTGGAGCGGTGGCATTGATTACGTATTTTAGCTTGATCCAGCAGATTCCATTGGCTACCATGTCTACGCTACAGTATTTGGCGCCGATCTTTACGGCTATCCTCGGGATATTTCTGGTGAAAGAAAAGGTGCGGCCCTGGCAGTGGGTGTTTTTTGCGGTCAGCTTTGCAGGGGTACTGGTGGTGCGAGGGTTTGATGATCGTATCTCGCTATTGCATTTAGGGATGGGGATAGGTGCCTCGCTTTTTATGGGGCTGGCTTACAATTTCATTCGAATGCTCAAGACTTCAGAGCATCCACTCGTTATTATATTCTACTTTCCGCTGGTGTTGTTGCCCATAGCAGGGGTGTGGTCCGCAATGGTGTGGGTGCAGCCACAGGGTTGGGACTGGCTGGTATTGCTGGCGGTTGGCTTGTGCACTCAAATTGCACAGTTTTTTATGACCAAGTCTTACCAAAGTGAGGAGCTCTCCAAAGTCTCCATTTTAAACTACATCGGGCTGATTTATGCTTTATTGTTTGGCTGGGTGCTGTTTGACGAGACGTTTAACCTGATGACCTACCTGGGTATGGCTTTGGTGATCGCAGGTGTGGCTCTGAATGTAGTGCTGAAGAAGAAGGCTTGAGTTTTAGTTCGTTCAGGTTTGATTCGCCGATTGGCATTTTAAGTATACCTGGACCAACATTTTATAAGTTGGTTATTTTTGTCAGGTAACCAATTTATATTCATGGTGCATTTCAGCTTATGGTCTTATCTTTTGGCAACAAGTGCTTTGCCGTTCTAATTAGTTTTTTGTTCCTGTTTCTGGCGGGTATTTCTGACTTAAAATCTCAAGTAAGGGAAGGTCGTGTTTTCTACCAGGGAGAAAAAGAACTCTCTCTAGCGGGCGAATGGGAGTTTTACTTTGATACTTTGTTTGTCACAGTGCCTGAAGGCCTGTCACCTTCTAGCCCTATCACAGTTCCGGGTAATTGGTCTTCGTTTGGGTATCCCTCTAAGGGCAAGGCGTGCTATAGGCTGGTGATCACCGCTGATGATGAGTATACCCGGCTGGCGGCAAATGTGCCTGAGACGCATGGAGCGTCAGAGCTTTACTTGAATGGAAGAAAAATAAGCAGTAGTGGTGAGGTACATGCTGATCCTCAAAAAACAAAACACAGGTGGGTCCCTGAGGTGGTGCCATTGATGCTGCGAAAAGGGGAGAACGAACTGGTATGGCAAGTAGCTAACTATAAGCACAGCAAAAGTGGGATGAACAAGGCCATACGTATCGGCCACTTTGATGGGCTTTTTGATGAGCGGGAACTGCAGGTGATTTCTACTATTTTTTTGATGGGAAGTGTGTTTGCGTTAAGCCTGTTTTTCTTTGGGATGCATCTCTACTGGAAAAAGGATCCACCTACTTTGTATCTGTCATTAGCGTTTTTGAGTTATGGTCTGAGGTTTGGCTTGTACGACCTTCATTTGATCAATAAGGCATTGGCGGATGTGCCATGGATATATCTGGTGAGAGCTGAGTATCTGACGACCTATTTGTCTTTTTTCTTCTTTATCCTGTTCTTCCGCTCCATGTTTCCAGAGGAAATTAGACGTAGGCTATACCTGACTTTGCTAACGTATTTCGGGGTGGGGATGGTGGTCATTCTTCTTGCTCCGGTTTATTACTTCTCTACTATGCATAAACTTACAATCGTAGTTATGCTGGCCACTTTGATCATCCTATTGTGGATTGTCTTTTTGGCCTACCGAAGAAATAAAATTAAATCTCACCTGGCGCTTTCGTTTGTAGGGTTTTTTCTGTTTGCTCCAGTGCCAGCTATATTGTTTTACTTGAACTGGATACCGTATGTTCCTTTTGTAGAAAACCTCAGTACGCTGGGTATTATGTTGACACTTGCTTTTATGATGGCGGTGAGGTTTGTGGGCTTATTCAATCAGGTGGAGGGGCTTCAGATACAGGCCGAAAACCAACGTGAGGTGATTGCCAAATCTCTGCAGGAAAAGGAAGTGCTTCTGGGTGAAATTCATCATAGGGTCAAGAATAATTTACAGACCATCAATAGTCTATTATTGTTACAGTCCAAGTCGATCAAAGATGAGGGAGCTGTAACGGCCATACAGGAGAGTCAGTATCGTATTCAGACGATGGCACTGGTCCATCAGAAGCTTTACCAAACCAACGACAAGGGGATGGGAGTGAATGTGCAGACTTATTTCAAAGACCTGGTGAAGTCCATAGTGCATTCGCTGGACACCACTCGCCAGGTTAAAGTTTGGCAAGAAGTGGATGATTTTGTGCTGGATCTTGATACGATTATCAATATTGGTTTAATTACTAATGAGCTGATAGTCAATTGTTTGAAATATGCATTTGATGATACTATTGCTGAACCGGAGATACGCTTGAAGCTGTCAAAATCGGAGGACCATCTTTATTTAGAAATCAAAGACAATGGTCTTGGGTTTGACATAAATAATTCTGATAAGGATGGTAACTTTGGATTGAAGCTAGTGAGTTCGCTCAGTCGCAAGCTAAAATGCAAGCCAGAGACAAGGTCATCTTCCGGGGGTGGAACTAAAACATCATTTGTGATAAAACAATATACAGTAATAGGCTGATGGAATACAAAATACTTATTGTAGAGGATGATCCGCTGATAGCAGATTCACTGGAAGTAATTGTAGAAGATGCTAATTATAGATGTTGTGGTAAGGCAGAGAGCATTACTGAGGCATTGAACCTGATATCCGACACCCAGCCGGATCTTTTATTGTTAGACATCAACCTGGAAGGGAAAAATGAAGGTATAGAACTGGCGGAGATCGTACGAAAACGCGAAAAAATCCCGCTGGTCTTCATCACTGCCTACTCAGATGAAAAGACAGTAGATCGTGCCTCCAAAACCAATCCTTTGGGGTATTTGATAAAACCTTTTCGCGAGGCTGAGGTGCGTGTGGCATTGAAGCTGGCTTTTGCTGCTATAGAGCGGGAGCAGTCCGACATGGAGAATTTGATGGATGCAGATGGTACTGTGTATGTGAAAGATCGCAATGGCTATCTACGGGTAAATATCCCGGAGATCATGTTTATCCAAGCCAATGACGTGTACTCCCATGTGATCACGAATAATATCCGATGCATGATCAGCAAACCACTCAAGCAGGTGGAAGAAATTGTCAGATCTTATGGTTTCATGCGAGTACATAAATCCTATGTGGTCAATAAAAAGGCGATCAAACAGATCAAGGACCAACACTTGATTCTCGGGGAGCATGCCATACCAATAGGTCGGGTATACAGGGAGGAGCTGATGCAGCAGTTGAGGCTCCTTTAGTTTTTCCTTTGAAAAAGTACCTTCCAATGAAGCCAGCGACCACCGTTGGCTTTTTTTCTGTCGTTTACCTAGTTTCTGATGTCGTTCACTGATTAGCGATTGTGGTCACCAGTTGACATGGATACTTTCGGTTATTCCTTTTTAAAGATAATCTAAAGTCAACATGAAAAAACTATTACCACTTATCCTGTCATGTGTGCTCACTGGGTCGCTGTATGCTCAAAGGGCATTTATAACAACCTGGCAGACCACTACGGAAAATGAGTCCATTACCATCCCCACGAGAGGTAGCGGATATGCTTACACTGTAGACTGGGGAGATGGAAGTACTGATACCACCACTTATCAGGGAAGTGCCATCCATGTGTATACAGATCCGGGTATATATTCAGTGAGTATCATCGGAGTTTTTCCACGCATCTATTTCAACAACGGAAGAGATAAAGACAAAATACTCACCATAGAGCAATGGGGTGATATCCAGTGGACAAACATGAACCGTGCCTTTAAGGGTTGCTCTAACCTGACGATACCAGCCACAGATGCTCCGAATCTTAGTGCGGTATACGACATGTACGACATGTTTTTCGGTGCTACGAGTATGAATGCTGATATCGGTCACTGGGATGTGAGTAATGTGAGAGTTATGCGTGGAGTGTTTTTGCTCGCATCCTCATTTAACCAGGATATCAGTAGCTGGGATGTGAGTAACGTGAATTTCATGGAGTACATGTTTGATAAAGCGACTTCTTTTAATCAGGACATTAGTGGCTGGGATGTAAGTAAAGTAACTTCTATGAAAGGTATGTTTCAGCTTAGTTCCGCTTTTGATCAAGATTTGGGTGCATGGAATATTGAGAAGGTAGAGAATATGAGTTTGATGTTTAATGAAAGTGGGATGTCTGGATACAGCTACGATCAAACCTTGCAGGGGTGGGCTGAAAAAGCAGTGCAAAATAACGTAACAGTTGGGGTGAAGGATATGCTTTATTGTTTTGGCGAATCGGCCAGGGAAAGCCTGAAATCCAATGCAGGGTGGTCTTTTGATGGAGATCAAAAGCAATGTACGAGTATCCTTCAGTTTCAGTTGGATGAGGCTGTCTCAGAGCCGGTAATCAACCAATCAAATCAGACAGTGTATTGTGAGGTGGATTTTGATACATCCCTTGTTGATTTGGTACCAGAATTGTCCGTTACAGAGGGGGCTAGCCTATCTCCACAGAGTGGAGTGGCGTTGGACTTTACTACACCTCAGGTATATACGGTAACCTCAGAAGACGGTACTACAACACAAGATTGGACAGTCACCATAACATACCCATCTGAATCTGCCACGGCTATTAGCAGTTTTGCTCTGCCAGGGCAGTTGGCTGAAGCTGTCATTGATACGGGTGCCCATACCATAGAGGCCATTATGCCAGTAGAAGTTGATTTAACTTCCATTGCCCCAAGTATTACTACATCCTATGGAGCCACAGTATCTCCTGACTCAGGTATGGTTAATGATTTTGCCAACCCCACGATATATACGGTTACGGCTTATGATGGTATCACCCGGCAAGATTGGGAAGTATCTGTGGTCCAACCGCCAGTAATAGCACACGTTGCTGACCAGTCAGTTTTAGGATATTCGGAATTCGCAATTACCATAGAGGCTACAGATGCAGATGGTGATGATCTTGTTTTTTCTTTGGATGATACCTCGAAGAGCAAAGGGATGCTCATAGACGAAAACCAGGTTTTGCGATGGACGCCCACGTTCATTCATCAAGGGAGCCATGCAGTGGAAGTAGTCGTGATGGAGGAAACGGAGCATGAGTTAACCGATACGCTGAGGTTTACTGTAGATGTGGAAGAGATGAAGGTGTGGGATGGGAATGCCTGGAGTACTGTGAGCTACAATAGAGTGCACGTGATAGCGAGTGCATACGATACAGATGCACATGGTGCACTAGAGGTTGGAAAGGATCTTATCGTTGAGGCATCAGGTAGTTTGCATATTGACGCAGGCTCTCCGGTGGCTGTGTTTTCTGCAGATGTTTATAACTATGGCGAAGTTCGTATAGCCCCCGGTGGTGAGCTGATTCCTTTGGGCGGGACGTTATATGGTGATAACTATACCGTAGAACGAAATACTACATTTGATCAGTCTACAGGAAGGTATAGCATGATTGGTTCGCCAGTGAAGGATGCTTCCTTTGATGTGCTTGGTGAAAACGCATTGGTTTATTTCTATGACGAGTCAGAGACTTATGATCCTGGGGGTACGGATGGTCTCAATCGATTTAAAGATCCGCTGGCAAATGGAATGTCAGAAATGGAGGCTGGAGCTGGCTATTTCAGTGCGTTTACCGGAGATGAAGATGGACTGGTTACGTTTGTGGGGACTCCACACAATAGCGAGATCACGCGATCATTGACGGCTACCGATCATGCTGCAGTTGAAGATGTCTATGAGGGCTATCACATTCTGTCCAATCCATATCCCATGTCATTATCCATATCTGAGTTTTTATCAGAAAATGAAGACCTGGAAGGAGCTGTCTATGTATGGGATGATAATGGCTCTGACACGGGCCGAGGTACTAATGCTGACTACCTCGTCCACAATGGAGATGTGGCTGTCCAAACCACGCCTGGGGGGCGCAGTTCTGAGCTGGAGGGTCTTTCTTCGGGGCAGGGATTTTTTGTGAAAATGAAAGAAGGTGTTCGGGAAACAGAGGTTGTTTTGAGTCCCGAGATGTTCGGTGATGGAGATAACGGAACATTTTTCCGCCAAACACCTCAAGCGATAGCACGCGTGAATCTTACAAGCGCTAATGGCTTTTTTAGACAAACAGTAGTGGGCTTGCAGGAAGGTCATGGCTTAAAAAATTCCTTCAATGCTCCCGTTTTTGATCCGGCTTCAGCGAATCTATTGTACACAATCTGTGAGGGCAAAGCCCTGGCGATTCAGGGGGTAAATCAGGCGGTGGAGCGAATTCCTCTAGGGGTAAACGTATCCGAATCTGGTAGCTATACCTTGTCTTCGGAACTGGAAGGATCACGTGGGCAGGCGCTATATCTTCATGACCTACACACGGGTGTTTATCACCATTTAAATGACTAGCCGTATTCGTTTACAACCTCTGCTGGCCAGTTTGTCGATAGGTTTGAACTGATGATTACATCCAATATTCTGGAAGTGCCTGAAACCTCTGATTTGGTCTATGCTCATGGCAAAACCCTAACCATTCGTAGGGGACATGAGGGAAGAGCAAGTGATGCTGATAAAAGAATTTACCGTTTGATGAGCGTGGATGGCCATCAGGTGTGGAGCGGAGAGGTGGCTAATGAGCTATCAGTGACCTTCGATCATCTACAGTCAGGAGTTTATATTATCAATGACGGATCAATCTCCAAAAAAGTAGTATTCAAGTAACAACCATTTAAGAGCTATGGTCTTATGACATGGCTAATGATTCCTATAAACTAAGAGAAATTATGAAAGCATTAATCGAACGAACAATTTTGGTGGTAGTGGTTTTACTCGTGGCATTGCCTGTGATGGCTCAGGGCGCGCCTCCTGCTACTCCCATAGATGGAGGGTTGTCGCTCTTGCTAGCGGCTGGAGGGGTGTACGGGATCAAGAAGATCCGGGATAGTCTGTGATCTTGATAAGGTGTTAATCGCTGGTTGGGAAAGGGGAGTCCGTTTGGGCTCCTTTTTTGTATTGAATGACCAGCTGTTACTATTTACTTCTAGCCTCATAAACCATCCCCGATTAAGTGGTTTTCAATAAAAAGAACGGGACTTACCCTCGCGCAAACTGAAGTGTGAATGTAGTGCCCTTGCCCAGTTCGCTCTTGCAGGTGATTTGTCCGTACATCGCTTCTACATATTTTTTTACGATAGAGAGCCCAAGACCTGTAGACTTTTCATTGGCCGTGGCTTTAGCCGTCAGCTGGCGAAACTCATCAAAAAGCCTGGCCTGATCCTCAGGACTGATGCCCGGGCCGTCATCAGTTATTGAGATAAGTACCTCTTGATTTTTGTGCTCCAGGGCAAGTTGTACCTGCGTATTCGGTTCTGAAAACTTCAATGCATTGGAAATCAAATTTTCGAGGATTCGAATGAGGTAGTTGGGGTCAGCGTCAATGATGAGTTCCTGTTTTGGTAGCTCGGCGGTTACCTTTTGGTTCTTTTCTGCAGCGGATAAGGAAAAGTTGATCGCCAGCTGGCGGAGTAGGTCGTTGATGATCACAGGTTTTAGCCGGACATCCACACTTTTGGATTCCATGGCACTTACGTCCAATAGCTCCGCAATCATGTTCGAAAGTCTGTCTGTAGCCTCCAGGGAATAATCTACAAATTCCATTTCGGCCCCCAGTCTGTCGGATGCGCGAGTTTTTACCATAGAAATGAAACCCTTTATGAGCTGGACCGGATTCCTCAGGTCGTGCGCCACTACAGCCAGTATTTTTTTCTTTTCTTCGTTGAGCTCGGTGAGTTTCTTATTGGCCAGGTCTAGCTGATTTCTTTGTTGAGTGATTTCTTCATTGCGTATGGTGATCGACTCATTGAGTTCCTGCAGTTTTTTGTTGGTGCGGATTCTGTTTTGATAAAAAAAGTACAGCAGGAAGAGCAAAGCAGTAACTACTGCCAGCACGATGGCAACTATCAGCGTATTGGTGCGCTCCGTTTGAATTTTTTGATCGAGCATTAGTTTTTCCTTTTCGTTGGCAAATCGGATGGAATCTTTGGCCATTTCGAAAGCGTACGAGGCTTCCAGTCGCATGATTTTTCGGGTATTGTTATCGTTGAAAATGCTGTCTTGCAGCTGTGCGATGGCTAACTGGTGAGCAAGTGCGGGTTTATATTCACCTCGCTTTTGATGCAGTCTCACCAGTGCTGCTCGTCCTTCTTTCTCTAATTGTTGATTCGAAATCTCTTGGGCCAGACCCACACCCTTTTCAAGGAAGGATAAGCTTTGTTGGGGTTTGTTTTGTTTGAACGCTAGTTCACCGAGTGCTAATAGCGCGGTGGCTTCCTGCCCTTGAAGTCCGTTTTGCTGGCTGATTTGGAGACTTTTGCGGAGGTGGTTTTCTGCTTCTGATGTCTGGTTCAGGAGCGTGAGGCTTAGCCCCAAATTAAGGTGATTTTCGCAGATGCCATATGGGTAATTGGTTTCCTGGTTGATCGCCAGTGCTCGTTCCTGGTAAAAAATGCTAGAATCAAGTTGCTCCAGGTTGTGGTGCAGCATGCCGATATTGGTCAAAGCCTCAGCGATGTTGTATTGATCACCAACTGCCTCGCTGATGGCTGCTGCCTGGCGATAGTGTTGGAGGGCTGTTTCGGTTTGTCCTTGTACTTCATGGACCTTGCCGATGGCATTTAAAAACTCCCCTTCGAGGAGTTTAGCCTCAATGGTGCGAGCGTAGCGCAAAGCGATCAGGTAATACTCCAACGCTTGTGGATAGTTGGATCTGTTGTAATAATCGTGCCCTAAATTTCGGTAAGCAATGCCAGCGTTGTATTTATCCTCAATTTCTTCATATAGTTGGATGGCCTTCAGTGCATAGTAGTCTGACGAGTCGTATTCATTTCGATCCGAGTAGACCGCACCGATGTTGCTGTAGTTTTGAATAATGCGACCCTTAAGCCCTTGCTCCAGGTTGAGCTTCATGGATTGGCGGTAGTAGTAGAGTGCACTATCGGCGTTGCCCAGGTTTTTGTGAGCTACACCGATGTTGTTTAAGGTACCGGCCATGTTGTTCTTCTGGTTGTACTTTTTCTGAATTCCAAGTGCTTTTCGGTAGTAGTTCAGGCCAATCTCCGGCAATTCTTTTTCGATGTACATCACGCCGGTATTCATGTAAACTCTTCCGAGTTTGGAGTCAGTTCCTTGCTGCAAGCAGATGGCTATGCACTTTTCGAATTGCTCAATAGCTTTATCCAGGTTTCCCAATAAGTAGAAATTGAGCGCCGTGTTGTTATAGACGGGCACATAATCTCGTGGCTCCTCACTTTGATTCAGTGCTGCAAGCGCTTCATCTAGTAGGCCTAGCGCTTCTTTGTATTTCCCTTTGGAGCGCTTAATTCGGGCTAGCCCCAGTTTGGCGTCAGTTATTCCTTTGTAATAGTTGAGGTCGGTAGCAAGGTTTAGCGCTTCTTCCAATTGCACGCTGGCTCTGGTATAGGCTGCAAGCTCTATCAGCATGCTACCGCGTATATTGAGTATGTCAGTTTTGGCAATGTTGTTTTGAGCACTGGCTGCCAGCTCCCAGGCCTGTTCTGTGTATTCAAGGACTTTGGCCGTATCTGTATTGATATGTAGTCTGCCAAGTTTGACATAGGTGTCTAGTTTCTCCTGATCGCTAATGGGGCTGGCAATCCTGCGAAGTAAAGAATCCACTTGCGCTTGATCTTGCGCTATGGTGTCGAAATGAGCAATAAGTAAGAATAGGGCACAGCAGCATACTGGCCAAAAAATGGGGCGCTTCATGTAGTGTATGACGAATGAAAAACCCTAAACTACCGAAAATAATCAGTACAATTGCCTAACTAAGGGTAAAATGAATTTCTTCAATAACGGGAGCTATTCGCGGCTTCTGAGCATTGCAAATAGTGTCCTGGTTAGGCTAAAAGCTCAGTGCCAAGTGTCAGGTTATAAAATGAGTCGATTTCCGGGCTGCTACAGGCTATTTTGGTTGCTCATCTATTTTGTTAATCAAAAAACCTAATTCACTATGAGACTAAACTTACTCGGACTTTTTGCTCTACTGCTGTGCTGCACTGTCACCGCGCAGGTGGCCAATGATGGGAGAGTCCTGCTGCAGGGCTTTTACTGGGAGTCATCACATGATTACCAGAATGACTGGTACCAATATGTAGAAGCCAAAGCCGCTGATATGGATGCTGCGGGCATTGACCTGATTTGGCTTCCACCTCCAAGCGATGCTGGATCATGGGAGGGGTACCTACCTAGAGAACTCAATAATTTTGCAAACTCGTATGGATCACTCAGTGAGCACCAAAGTTTGCTGAGCACACTGGATGGTTATGGTATTGATGCTATTGCTGATATTGTGGTCAATCACCGCGTGGGTTCCACCAACTGGGTGGATTTCACCAACCCTACCTGGGGAACCAATTCCATCACCGCCGATGATGAGGTATGGAGTGAGCCAGCTTACAGTGGTATTGGCCTTCGTGGCAACTATGATACGGGTACACCGTATGCGGCGGCTCGTGACGTAGATCATACCCAGACTTTTGTCCAAAATGACATCAAGGCATTTTTGGATAACCTAAAAGCACTGGGCTACGATGGCTGGAGGTATGATTTCGTGCATGGATTTTCCACACAATACATTAGTATGTACAACAATCACACGAGTCCGACCTATTCTGTGGGTGAAAACTGGAACAGCGACAAGCAGGTCATTCAGGACTGGATAGATGCTTCAGGTTCTGCGGCATTTGATTTTCCTACTTACTATGCGCTCAAAGGAGTGATTCGAGACAATAATTATTCTTATCTCGCTTATCAGGGAGCTCCGGCTGGGGGTATTGGTTGGGATCCCAAAAACTACTCCACGTTTATTGAAAATCATGATACCCCGGATTATGACCCGAATAATAATGTGCTCAATGCCAGCAATGTTGGGCAGGCCTACGCTTACCTGCTTACGCACCCCGGTGTGCCTTGTATCTTTTGGTCGCACATGTATGAGTGGGGCACTGCGGTGACCAATGAGTTGAAAACACTCATTCAGCTACGAAAAGCTGCGGGCATTCATAGCCAAAGCCCTGTTACCATCCATCGCAGTGAAAGTGGCCTCTATGTAGCTTCTATAGCTGGAGACAACCATACGGTTTTCCTGAAGATGGGCTATACCAACTGGGGAGATCCTGCTAATGAGGGAATGGGTGGAAGTTGGAGTCTGGCTGCTTCCGGTACCAACTACGCTATATGGTCTGAGGCAACTTCCGGAGGTGGTGGCGGAGGTGGTACGTCCATGACCGTCTATGCTCAAAACTACACGCATGCTTACGCTTGGGATGATAACCAAAATGCACTGCTAGGAGCATGGCCAGGGTCGGCCATGTCGGCTGGTGCTAATGGATGGAATGAGATTACTGTGCCAGCGACCTGTACCAACATCATCTTTAGCTACAATGGTGGCAGTCAGACTGCAGATCTGAGTACGTGTGACAATCAGCCGTACTATTATAATGGTACGTGGCACGCTACGGACCCTACTTCGGGAGGAGGGAACAATACACTGACCGTTTATGCTCAGGGATATACGCACTGCTATGCCTGGGATGACAACCTTAACCCACTCCTGGGAAGCTGGCCAGGCAGTGCTATGAACTCAGGTAATCCCTGGAACTCCATCACCATACCGGCTAGTTGCTCCAATGTGATCTTTAGCTACAATGGTGGAGGGCAAACGGCTGACCTCTATACCTGTGGTCCGGATGCCTACTGGAATGGCGGGAGCTGGTCGAGTAGTGGGCGAACAGGAACGGTATTGAGCGCTGATGTTGCCGTGCACCCGAATCCGTTTTTTGATCATGCCAATGTCAGCTTTACGCTAAAAGAGCAAGCAGAAGTACGCATTCAGGTGTTTAGTTCCGCAGGTAAGCAAATGAAGGCTTTTGATCAGAAGCTTTCTCCTGGAAGCTATCAGGTGCAGCTTAGTGCAGAGGATTTACCTCCTTCCGAGGCGCTTTACATCTTGCGCATGCAGATCGGTGAGGAGCAGTTGACTAGAAAATTAATCATGAAGTGACCAGATTTTAATATCCCTCATTAAACCCAGAGAAGCCTCCATGCCAGTATCGGAAACGAGACAGGATGGAGGCTTTTTTATTGGTCACTTTTGGTCCTATCACCTATCCGTATTTTTTAGGATTCAAAAATGCGGGTATATGAGGAGGTGTGCTTTGTGGAATATGAGGTTTCTTCCATAGAAGAACAACATGAACCTATAATGGGCAAAACAGGAAATATTTGGAACCGGGTAAAAGCAGTGGTGGTTTTGGTGCTGGTTTTTTTATTGGTGCTTGCGACCAACCTGATGGATAATCATCATTTTGACGTGGTAAAGCGCTCGCTCACTTCTGTATATGAAGATCGACTTCTGGTCAAGGATTACTTGTACAAAATGAGCAGGCAGCTTCAGCTAAAGGAAAAACACCTGAAAGAGCGTTCGGCCCATCTTTCCAGGCAGTTGGGCGTTCAGTCTACGGATTCTATCCAAACCTTGATCAATAAATATTCTGCCACCAAAATGACGGCTTTGGAAGCATCCATATATGAAAACCTTTATGCTCAGTGGCAAACACTAAAAGGAAAGGAAGCCAGTTTTCTGCAAGGAGGAGCGGAGCTTTCGGAATCGCAGATTGATGAGCTGTGGGGGCTCAACTGGCAATTGCGTGAAACCATTGATCATTTGTTTGAAATCCAGAAGAATGAGGGAAAGCGACAGATTGCTTTTTCGAATAGGGCGATAGCGAAAAGTGATCTGATGGCTAAGCTGGAGATCGGAGCATTGATCGTTATCGGTCTGATCATACAGGTGATCGTTTTTTACAGACCTGATTGAATCTTTGCCAGCGGGAGATAAAAAAACCCTGACGAATAGTGTCAGGGTTCTTTAGGAATTTTACGAGGAGTAAAATATTAACCTTTCGCAGCGATGAACTCAAGAAGCTCAACCACTTTAGTGGAGTAACCCCACTCATTGTCATACCATGAAACTACCTTCACGAAAGAAGGAGTCAGCTGGATACCAGCGCCAGCGTCGAAGATGGATGTTCTGCTGTCACCGATGAAGTCATTAGATACTACTGCATCTTCAGTGTAGCCAAGCACACCTTTCAGTTCGCCTTCAGATGCTTCTTTCATAGCTGCACAGATTTCTTCGTAAGAAGTTTCTTTCTTCAGCTGCACCGTAAGGTCTACTACAGATACGTCAGGAGTAGGCACTCGGAAGGCCATACCTGTAAGTTTGCCATTCAGCTCAGGGATCACTTTTCCTACGGCTTTAGCAGCACCTGTAGAAGAAGGGATGATGTTTTGGCCAGCGCCACGTCCACCTCTCCAGTCTTTCATAGAAGGACCGTCTACTGTTTTCTGAGTAGCAGTAGTAGCGTGTACGGTAGTCATCAGGCCGCTTTCGATACCAAACTTGTCATTCAATACTTTAGCTACTGGAGCCAGACAGTTGGTAGTACAAGAGGCATTAGACACAAACTGCATGTCTGAAGTGTACTTGTCCTGGTTTACACCCATTACGAACATAGGCGTGTCGTCCTTAGAAGGAGCAGACATGATTACCTTTTTGGCGCCAGCTTCGATGTGACCTTGTGCTTTCTCTTTAGTAAGGAAAAGACCTGTAGATTCTACTACATACTCAGCACCTACAGCGTCCCACTTCAGGTCAGCAGGGTTTTTCTCTGAAGTCACACGGATTTCAGATCCATTTACTACCAGCTTGCCGTCTTTTACTTCTACCGTCCCTTTAAACTGTCCGTGCGTAGAGTCGTACTTTAGCATGTATGCGATGTACTCTACATCTAGCAGGTCATTGATACCTACTACTTCGATGTTCTCTTTTTCAGCAGCTACGCGGAATACCAATCGACCGATACGTCCGAATCCATTGATTCCGATTTTTACTTTTGACATAAATTATATGGTTTGTGTGAGTTTCTGAATTTTGCTACAAAAGTATAACTAGATTTTACAGAAACAAATTTCCTAAAAAGATCAGTTTAGGAGCTTTTCATGGGTCAGTTAGCAGACAAATGCGGTCTACTTCCAAATTTTGTTTTGTTTGAGCGAGTTGTCGAAAGGCAGAATGGTGAATTTGATGGTGGAGGGTGTGTTTTTTTGAAAAAGATTCAAATGAATATCAGGTAGTTATCCAGACGGGTGAAAAATATTTTGATTTTTTTTCGTGGAGTATTTGCAGTTATGCAGACCTTTTTTACTTTTGCACCACCGAAACAAAACGAGCAAGGCAAACGGCCACAAACGCTCGGAAGATTGACCCACAAAAGCAGGGTATAAATGCTTCACTCGGTCCCTTCGTCTAGGGGGTATGGGCGGACGGCTAGTCACGCCAGGTTTTCATACTGAGAGGAAAACCACACAGACAAAAACCTTTAAAGAAAGGTAAAAAAACAACAACACTCGGTCCCTTCGTCTAGGGGTTAGGACGCCAGGTTTTCATCCTGGAAACAGGGGTTCGATTCCCCTAGGGACTGCTGTAGTTGAATAAACCAGATTTACACCATTTGTAAGTCTGGTTTTTTCTTTTGTAGGGCTATGAATAACCGCGAAAATGGAGTGTATACGTGGGGTTCGATATTCTTCTTTTTTCTTACTATACATTAAACCTTCTGGGAAGATCAATTTCTGAAGTTCCCTCTGGGCTGAAATATTGCTATCACGCCATATTTTGGAGGGTTTTGTAACAAGTTTGAGGCTGTTGTTAATGAACTGGGTGGGGTTCGATAATTGTACCTGGCTTCTGAGTGCGCTCTCAAGTTTGTGGATTTCATTTAGTGTGGATTCTTTATGCTTTTTATACGTCTCTGTATCTAATCCATCGTTTATATACTTCTTCTCCAGTTTTTCCAGAAACTGAGACTGCTCAGTGATTCGCTTTTTCAATAATGCCTGGGATTCTCTTGCTTCTTCCTGCATTGAGTTGAATACAATCTCGAGCTCTTCTCTGAGTATGTCTACATCGTTGTGATTGAGCGAGAAGGAGCTAAGCATATCGCTGAAGGTTTCGTGAAGCTTTTTGCCGGAGATATCACCGCAAGCACACTTGTAATAGATTGGCTTAGACTTCTTTTCTCGATATGAGCCGTCTGGCTTTTGCTTGGTTTTGCGTTGGTAGGCAGTGTGGGATTTGCCACAGTCTGGGCATTGTAGAAACTTCTTTAACGGGAAAAGATCTTCATTCTTCCCGGACTTCTTGTTGCCTGATAGAATATCCTGGACAAGCTGCCAGGTGGTAGGGTCTACGAGGGGTGGTTGATTCCCTTTTACTATTTCAGATCCTAATAGACGATGAGAAATGTAGCCCTTGTAAAAGACGTTTCGGAGCATTTTGCTCAGCGCCTTAAAAGTTACGTTAACACCTCTTAGGTTTAGAAATGTCTGTGCCTCGCGAATATTGTATCCATGATGAGCTATTTTGTCATAAGCTGCAGCGATCAGTTTGCCTTCATCAGTGATCTGAACTTCGCCGGTGTTCTTATCTTTCCAGAAGCCTCGAGGATACTTTCCCGCACACCAGTTACCTGCACGTAGTGATTGGATCATGCCGCGCTTCACTTTTTTAGATCTCCACAGATTGTCCACCGCAGGCATGGTGATGTAATTGCCGCGCATAATCAACGACTCAGGTACTTCGTAGTTTAACAGTTGATCAATGGCCTGTAGTTCTATTCCCCATTGATCCAGTTGATTGATGGATACATAGGCAAGAACGTCATTACGGCTGAATCTGGAGTAATCGATGATCAATACCAGGGAAATAGAGGTGTGATGTTTCTTGAGGTAGTCCATCAGATCGACCCATCCTGGTCGCTTGAAATCCTTGGCTGAATGATCATCGATGAAATACTTTTCGGTGATCACGCCAAAGTTTGAGGACCACATCTCCATCTGTTCGCGCTGAGCCTGGATGCTGTACTTCTGTCTATAGGCATCATCAGTGGATTTTCGTAGGTAGCATACTGCTCTTTTGCCTTCAAACGAACTTTTATCAAGATACATTCTTTGCTTCTGTTTGTTTCTGCGTCTTAATATGGTGAGAATATAGGATTTGAGCTAGTTTTTTCAACGCCTTTCTGCGATCATCGATATGTTGATGATCTCTACTTTGCATCTCTGGCTTTCCAACTGGCTAGTGTGATTTCATGATCGACTTTCTTCATGAAAATCAATCCCATGTCAATAGCTTTCTGGATCCACTTTGGGTCTGTCTCATTGGTGACCGTTTGTTCGATAAGAACTGATCCATTCTCATCCTGGTAAAGTACATAGTAATTAAGGCCATTTCGGCGTGAAAGATCTTCACGCCGGAACTGCTCTATGTTTTCTGCCTGGCACCAGGTTTTGTCAAATACCGATATGGAGGAGATAGAGGATGCCATCATCATTTCCTTTTCAGTTCTTTAGCTACCTGGAATTGAAGTCTCTTTAAATTCAATATTGAATTGACATTGTTGGTGACCGCTTTCGCCTGGTTTATGTACTCAGGATTCTCCCGTACTTTCTCAATATTATCGAGCAGCGTTTGTGTGAGATCATTGATGTCGAGATTGGAATTCTTGACAATGGCCATGGCGAGCTCTGTGTTTTCATCCTTCGCCTTTTCCACTACTGTGGGAGTCATGTCCACAATAAGGCAGTCTTTGACGAATTGCTTCACGTCCTGAGCATGTAGATCTATGTCTTCATTGGTCCCTTCAGGTGACTCAGCTTTGATTCGAAATATTTCATCTCTCTGGAATACACCTAGTATTCGGATGTTTTTGCTGTGATACAACCAGTCTTTGCCGATCATATCAAATAGTTTTTCTTCTGGACTTTTCATCATTGATTTGTTTGTTGAGTTGAAATTGAGTTCTTTTTAATTCCAGGAGCTCTGGAGCTTCTTTAATGACCATGCTCTGCATCTCAGTGTCAGCGCCTACTATATAGCTGGCGACTCTTTTATCAGATCCTCCTTCTTCCCAGTTGAGCTTGTTGGTCTGGCCGGCTTTTTCGGAGTTTCTGTTTCTTCGGGCATTTTCTGCCATAGAAATGCATTCCAGATTGCTGATGTCACAGTTTAGTGGATTGCCATCTACGAAGGATATGATATGCTTAGGAGGAATGGGACCATGTTCTTTTTCCCAGACATATCGGTTTAGCTGAATCCATTTTCCTTTGGAGATTCTTATATGCCAGGATTTGTATTGCTGACCTGTGCGATAGTTGATGTGAGTCCTCAGGGAGATGGCTCCATCGTGCAGTGTGTTGGCGGGTTGCTGGCCTTTTTTGAATTCAGATTTTGGAGATACTCGCACTCCTTTCTTACCGGCATTTGCTGGGTTGTGCCCTTTCTTAAAGTAGGATTCTTGTCTGATACGTGCTTTGACCTCATCCGGGACTACTATTCCGAGTTGACGCATTCGGGTTCTTACTGCAGTGTCACTTTTCCCAATCTTTCGCGCTATTGTTTTGGATCCAATTTTATCATAGTTGGCTTTGATGAACTGATCCTGCTCAGCAGTAAGAGAGGTTTTGCCTTTCAATTTCTCAGCAGCCCATTTGCGACTCTGGGCCTTTGATACTTTAAGGCCTTTTTCATTCATGAATCTTTTGACAACCGAGGCGCTCACTCCGAGCACTCTGGCCATATCACTACTGGACTCTCGGCGATAATTGGCGTAGATGTAGTTGATTTTCTCCTGGTCTAATACTCTAAATCCCATGATTAAAAATTTTGAGGTGAATGCGGAAGTCAGTGAAATCACTTCGGACAGATCGGACAAGCTTGTTTTTTGATCTAAGTGTCTGATATTCAAAAAGATGAGTTTCGGACAAGAGCTCAAAAACTGGCCGATTCTGTCCGAAAGTGTCCGAACTACAAACCCACTTCGGACAAGATCGGACAAGATCGGACAGGGGTTCGGATAGCTTATTAATACTTAAATACTTATTAATCAGATACTTATAATTTGTCCGAAGTTGTCCGATCTGAAAACACCCCTTTCTTTTTCTTTCCTGATAATTTTTAAAAAAGGGTGGCAGGGAAATTCTAAAATGGAAGGTCTTTTTCATCTTTTGGTTCGTTAAACATTTTGCCCTGTACGGGTTTTGGTTGATCTGACATCTGTCTGCTGCCTATCTCTGGTTTGAGGTCCTGGTTGGCCCTTATCTGCCAGTCTACAGCCTCGTAGAGGTCATCGTATATGCTGAGCTTTTTGAGGTCTATGACCCACACGCTACTTTTCTTCTCGGGCATGCGGTGGCTGTTTTTTTCCTCGATAAACGAGGTGTCTTTTTTGATTACATCTGTGAGCTTGGATTTGGAAGGTGTCTGCTCGTGGTACTGTGCCCACCACTGTGCTATGACCTTGTTGTAACAGTGCGTGAAATTGAAGTAGAGCTTGTCATCCTTAAGCTCAAACTCACGGCCATGACGCAGGGGATCTGTCTGTGTCCGGACGCTGGCCAGGAAGCAATCCCACCACTTCATAATTACCGAGGCAGTGTTGAGCTTGCGGACCTGTGTTTCCAGTGCTGCTTTGTTGTGCTCGAGGAAATCGGCAAAACTGAAAGGGAACTGGAGGACGTCCTTCATGAGCTCATAGGTAGCTCCCAGTACTGCGATGTTACCTATCATGCGGTCATGGCCACTGGTGAGTGTGAAGTCTTTTTTCAGGTTACTCTCTACGCGCCGGTAGATTTCCTTGAATTTTTCTTTCCACAACTGTCGGTGCTCGAGCATCTGAGCTGTAAATCCTGATATGCCTTTTTTGGTCATATCCTTGAGCTCCTGGTAGGCTTTCTTTTCATCCAGGGAAAATTCCGTCTTGGTCATTTCTTCACAGATGATCCTGGTGATCAGGGCGTCTGCCTCCGGGTAGTGATTTCCAGTGAATATGACTGAGCTGGTAATAGGGATGGTGTCTGTGCCATACATGCTGTCAATGTTGCCCCTCTCATAGCCCCGCCGATCCCAGAAGCCTTTAAGTAGTCCGGTGATCTGCGGGTCATTGACAAACTCGGAGAGGTGGACGATGATATTTCGGAACTGGGCAAACTTGCGGATCTGTGCTTTGGCTGTACTGGTTTTGTTTTCCAGGTGAATGGGAGACTGAGGAGCCCCGTAGAAGCTTTGGCAGCACTCTATCAGCTGATCCTTACCAGATGAGGGTGGTCCATATAGGAATAGGAGAGGAAAGTTGCCAAGCTTGTCTTCGACAATATCCAGGAATGTAGTGGCCACGGTGAACAGAATGCCGTTGATAGCATGTGATCTGTGAACAGCCATCATCTTGCTGCAGTATGCTGAGAAGCTAAATGGAGGATCCTGGTCCAGGTGAACCTTCTTTTGAGGAGCGTATTTGAAGGAGTTGTTTTTGTAGATCTTATTGGCTGAGGGGATATAATACGATACCTCTGCATCATTTTGGGAATATTTGAATACTCCATTGTTATCGATAGGAATGGTGCCCTTGCCGGGAATGGTAACGCCATTGTTCCAGACCCAAAAATTATCAGGTTGCCAGCCCATGACTTCTATCTTTTGGCCCGTGCCCATGCGATCGTATAAGTACTGACGGAGACGCTGAAATTCGTTTCGACCTCCTGTCCACAGGAAGTTGCCATGGTTGGTCATGGCATTGTCAAATGCCTGGGGTGTGTTGAGGTTCTCCGAAGGCACATCGAAGATTCGTTCCTCATTGTATATATTTCTGATCCGGACGAGCTTCATCGGGAAGCGCTCATCCTGCATGTGCTGGATGATTTCTATACTAAAGTTGGATACGTGAAAGAACGTGTATGGGCGCTCTTCTCCCTTCATCATCCAGATGCGGTTGTTGGCGATGAACATCTGGTACCGCTCTATGTCTTTGATGAGCTCACTGAGTGGGGTTTTGACCTCTGTGGGCAGCTGGTAGCGTTTGAATGTTACCTTTTCAGCTTCCTGATTGTCCTGCTCGGTTTTTACCCATCTGGAGATTGCCGCTGCTTTGAGGCCTGATTCTTTGGTAAGCCATCCCTGATAGATCTCTTTGAGGGCTTCGTCCGGAACGGAGGCTACTACCTCTGCCAGCTTGCGAGCGCCGATGGCTTTCTCTGTCTCGGTGACGCCATCACCCAGGTAGTGATCCAGCAGTATTCTAAACCCTTCCTGTAGTGGGGAGTGCTGCAGAAGGCTGTGCATGGCCTGATATCCTGCTGAGGTATACAGCGCCCGGGAGAAGTCATCCGGATCCAGGAACTTACCATTCACGGGTGGCAGGGTGCATACTTCTGTTTGGAAGCCAGCTGCCAGGAATAGTGGGATCTGCTTGATAGTAGCTTTGATCCCCGCCGCATCTCCATCCAGGCAGAATATGACCTTGCTGCAGTAGCGCTTCAGTATCCTGACTTGTGTCTCCGTGATGCTGGTGCCACAGCTGGCAATGGTATTGGTGATGCCTTGTTTGTGCCAGGCGATGACATCATTGTAGCCTTCCATGAGCCAGGCTTCACCGGATTTGCGAATCTCGTCTTTGGCTCTATGCAGTGCAAACCAGGCTTTGTCTTTTTTGTACAGGGGAGTGTCTTTGGGGTTGATCCATTTGGCTGTGCGCTGTACCGACTCACCGCTGGCCAGCTTCTCTTTAAGCTCCTGGGATGACAAGGGTTTGGATACATCGCGGCCTGCAAAGCCGATGAGAAGGCCATTTTCATCGTGGATGGGAATGATGAGTCTGTTCCAGTACTTGTCTGCCTTTTCACCCGCTAAAAACAAGTCCTGGCCTTCTTTCAATTTGCCGCGTTTGACCAGGTCACTGAAGATCAGTCTGCCACCAGGTGCATAGCCCAGCTCCCAGTCGGTGATGTCGTGATCTGTGTATCCTCTTTTTTGCAACTCATTCAATACACCGTGATCTGTCTGGTTTTTCCTGATCTCTCTAAGTTCCTGTACATAGAGTTTTTGGGCCACTTTGAGCAATGGTCTGAGCTCTTCTTTTTTCTGGATTTGAACCGCTTTTTCTTTTGCCCAGGCTTCATCCTCATACTCCACAGGCATGCCTAACATACCTGCGAGGTGTTCTATGGCCTGAGGGTAGGGAAGAGACTCTTTCTCCATGATAAAGGAGATGACATCTCCTGACCTGTCTGAATGGTAGTCGACAAAGCGCTGCTTGTCCGGATCTACACAGAATGAAGGAGTGCGCTCGGTACCGAAAGGCGACAGGCAGAAGAAGTTTTTTCCCTGACGCTTGAGGTCTGCATAGCGGCCAATGATGTCTGTGATTTCCGCCTGGTCTTTGATGCGGTCTATAAACGATTGTTTGATGTACACGCTTTAGTTCCTTGAGTTTAATGATGATTAGAAAATGGGTGAGGGGAGATCAGTCCCTTTTTGATAGTTTGCCGGAGTACCAGTCAATTTGCAGTCCCATGGATCGGGCTATTTTTTCTGCTTCGAGGCGCTGCTTGTTTAGCCGCTTTTCTTCTTCCACGAGACTGTCCATCAGTGAGCGGAGCTGGCCTTGTACCTTTAGCGTACTCATGATTCTACCTCCTGTTCTATTTTAATGGTGTAGCATCCTTCCAGGCCGATAAACTCCCTGCGTACATTGGTGAAAATGGAGCCAATGTGTGAGTGAGGGATTGCGCTATCTTCTAGTGTGGCCATGAGTTCGCTGCCTCGAGCATGGCCTCCCTGGTCGGTTTCTACCTGCCAGAGTATGCGGCCGGTGGCAGGATTAAATATGGTATTTACTTCTACTTTCATATTATGAGTGATTTAGTTTGTGGGGTCTAATTTGACGGCATCTTCGAAGAATGGATCCTTAAGTGCCTTGGGATGGTATTCTATTTCTACATATCCATTTGCCTGAAGGATCATGCTTTTGATGTCAAATGTGTCTTGATTTTTGAGTACTTCACAGGCATCCTGATGACGCTTCTTATTTGCCTGTAATCTGATGAGCTGGTAGATGAAGACTGCGATGGTGATACCTAGTAAAATCCAGTCGCCTTGGAGGTTTATGTTCATAGTATTTCGTAGTTGTAGCCAATGGATGACATGGCGGTGATGAGATCCTGTATATCATTGTTTAGGTACTGGTTTTTGATGATCGGTATCCGGACTACTCGCTGTGATTCTTTGTGTACCCAGACACTGAAAAAGTCACGAACCTTTGTCCGGCGCTATCGGATATAAGTCTTTTCATGGTGTGGCTTCTTTGAATATGCTCATGTGAAATAGTCCGGGGATATAGACCATGTAGCATGTATGGCTGTCTCCGGGTGTGTAGATTGTGAGCTCCTCAGGCTTGCATCTGGGATGGTGTGCGTTGGCCAGGGCTACGTGTTCTTTGAGGTTTTCAAGGTATTGCTCTAGCTCATCTGTCCCTTCCAGGATTTTGGCATCTTTGGTTTTTGCGATGTTTGCGAGCTCCTGGCATAGCTTGTTTTTGGCTACATAGGTGGCCGTGATCTTTGCGAAATATCTGGTCATTTGCTATCTGAATTTTGTTTACACTTTGACATATGGGAGGTGATGCTCTTCTCTGGCCAGTAGACCTGCTGGCAATGCGGACAGGTAAACTGGTCGATCAGGTCTGCGAGCTCCTTTTTTCTGCTGGTTAGTTGGTTTATCTCTTGTTGTAGGTTGGTGTGTGTTTGTCTCAAGCTGGTGAGCTCTTCCTCCTTGCTGGTGAGCTGCTGGTCTAAGCTGGTGAGCTCCTGCTGTGCAGTGGTCTGCGCTTGCTTCTCTTTGAACAGGTGAGCAAAACCAAAATCCATGGAGCTGAGCATGATGCAGCTAAACCAAAGGAAGTAGTACTCGGCCTGGGTGTCTGCTTTCCAGGGCTTCCAAAAGAAGATGTTGATGATGAGGGCATAGAGCACCAGTATCACCTTAGACCAATGAAGCTGGGAGGTGACTTTTCCTTCGTCATCTTTGACCGGGATGGGGGCGAGATAGGAGCTATTGACCATGAAGATGAGGGTAGTGAGCACGGCTACCACGGCAATGACATGAGAGGGCCAGGGGTCATCGAGCAGGTCATGGAATATTTGCTGTGATTCATAGTACCGATAGGCCATAAATCCCATGAATGCCAGTAGGAAGAGTGCTTTGCTGGTGAGAAACTCGGCGAACTTGTCGTCAAGTGTGTGGTACCAGTACTCCTCAGTCTGCTTATCTTTTGTGTCTATAGTGCCCATTTGAAAAAACAGATTAGTGTGGCACCTACGGCCCCAGAGATGAGTCCGAAAGCCAGGAAGATAAAGGCAATGAATACTTCACGATCTATACCGGGTTTTCTGCCCAGCTTGTCTGGTTTGTATGTGGCGTTGTATTTCATGATGCTTGCTTGTTGGTGAGGTATTGATATTCTACCACTGTGAGCTGGCGAAGGAAGTCTGGCACTTCCCATTTGTCATCGTATCCTACTGCTTCTGTGACCCACTTTTCATTGGCTGTGATGATGATATCTCTCTTGTGGACTTCCAAGCCTGGACATGCGAAAATTGAGTCGAAATTGAGAATGGCCTTAAACTCTGTCTTACGGATCTTGGGCAGGGCGGCGATTCTCTCTAGTAGCTCTTTATTGGCTTTGATCTTTTTTGGGAAATAGAGGTTGGTGCGTGACCTGTAGCCGGAATTGCGATAGCCATCAGGTTTGCTGTCAAACTGGAATGCGGAAATACCCCCTGCGAAGCAGTCTATACCAATAGTGTGTGCTTTGGCTCCGACCTCTTTGGTTATTTTGTTGGCTTCTTGATCGTAGGCAATTCTCTTATCTAATAATGAGATAAGCTGCTGGTATTCTGGTGCTGATTTATCTACTAAAAGTTTCATGGTTTTTCGTTTTGTTTGAAAGGATTGTTGATGTCTACCCATCCATACCAGGTAGCGTAGGTTGGGCCTTTTCTAAGCGCACACTTTCCACTTTCAACCTGTGATCCCTTGATGTTTTTAAATCCGATTTTAGGATCGTGGGTGTAATGTTCACAATTGCGGCATTGCGTATTTTTCGGGCAATCTGATTTGGCATTGAAGCTCATGGTCGAGATGGAATTTTTTGAGCTTGATTGTCATACTGCAGCTTGGTAAGGCTGGATACTTGCTTGCAATGTGCGATGAGCTCAAGCATGTGCTTATGAGTGGTGGCATGACCGCCTGTGGCGGATGGTAGGATGAACATAATCAGGTGCTCAGCATTGCGCACCTCGAGACAGTGACGCCAGTAGCTCCAGTCTCGAATGAAGCAAAAGCGCTTTTGAAGGAGGATACAGATTTCCTCTAGATGTCTTAGCTTCAGCTCTCTATAAATGTGCTTTCGCTGTGCCAGGAATCCTCGCATGGATTTGCGTAGTTGTTCTTTGGTGGCGTATTCCATTATTTCTTGGATTTAAGGGTTTTAGCTGGGGTCTCCCGCCCCGGGCCTTCCCCCGGGTGACAGGGGAAGGTGTAGGGCAGGTCCTCATGAACCAGCTTGTGTCTGTTAGGCTACCTGTGGGTGGGCTTCCAGTATGTCTTCTGCAGTGCGAAAATCTTTGGCCGAGATATCCAGGAGTTCCTCGATACTTTTCAGGCCAAAGAAGTAGGTGAAGGTGATGGCTTCATCGAGTTTCATCTTGTAGGAGCCATTGATGAGAGACTGCAGGCGCTTGCGGCTTCCAGACTGTAGTTGGCTGTCTACGTATTTGGACATTTCGGAGAGTAGGCGCTCCCGTGCCTGGTCTCTGTCTGGCGCTCCGGCGATGGCTTGTTCGATCAATAGAGCTAGTTTGTTGGAGGTGGAGGTTGTTATCATTTTGTGCTGTTTTACTTACATATAATCGTATATGCTCTATAAATAGAGCTAGATGTTAGACAAATATAACTAGATGCTCTATAAAAGCAAGTAAAACCTTACAAAATTGCTCTATATTAGTGACGATATTGCAATCATGAACGAAGGTCAATTACTTGAGGATCTGATCAAGGAGTCGGGAATGAAGTTTGATACCGTAGCTGAAAAGATCGGTAAGTCATATCATACCCTGCTACGAAAGAGAAAATTGGATCGGATAGACGATGATATCTGGATCAAGATCGGAACCATTCTGAATATTGACATTTCTCAACACATCCCCCGTTTAAAGAAGTTTGTAAAGAATTCTTATGCCAGTAATTCTAATGAGGCGTTGGAGTCTCGCTTGAATGAGCTGGAGCTACAGGTAAGGACGGATTCGGATGATATCCTGTTTCTAAAGAATCGTATAGCAGACTATGACCTGATGATCGAGGCTAAGAATGAGGTGATCCGTCAGCAGTCTGAGACGATCAAGCGCCTGGAAAAGGAGCTGAAGAAATACAGGTAGTCTCTATCTCCCAGCTCTTCCATTTACTATTTACTTATTGAGCATCTGGCGCATGGTATTGCGATACTCGGCGTTTTGTTTGGATAGGATTTTTAATCGCTCTTTGATCTTCTCGGGGAAGAACCTACGCGTGTAATACAGTGATGCGAATATAGCAACGAGTATGGTGGCCAGAATGATAAACTGGTATATCGTACGTTCCTCTTGCTGCTGAAGCTCTCTGCGGCGAAGTTCTATTTGTCGTTCTATCTCGAGGATTTTGAGTCTGGCGTTTTCTGCCCGGATGAGCTGGTCTTTGGTAAGATCCTCAGCTACCAAATCGGCCAGAAGAGCCTCGTAGTGATGAATGCTGTCGGGGTGGGTATGGTATCTTCTAAGGTCTAGTAGTATGGACTTGTAGTCCCTGGAGTCCAGGTCTGAATGAAACCTGTCTTTGGCTGCTATGAGGTGGGGGTATGGATCGTCTACAAGTCGGGAGAGGTTGTAGCTGATGTGCATGGCGAGCCTGCTGGACTGAAAGGGGATGGATCTGGACAGGTAAGCAATGGCTGAATCTGTCATGCCTTCTTCTTTGTAGGCATTGCCGATGTTGTTTAGCGCAAATCCCTGGTATTTGGTGGAGCCTACGTGTGTGCTATAGTCTAGCAGGTCAAAGTAGTACTCACGAGCCTGTGGGTAGTCATTTAGGTAGAAGTAGATCAGGCCGATCTCGTTGAGATTTTTGCAAATCTGCAGGGTGTCTTTTTGGGCAAGGTAGTAGTCGTAATTTTCTGTGAAGTACCAGAGTGCTGAGTCCATTTTGTTTAGCTTCTGGTATGCCAGGGCGAGGTTGTACTGATTTCTATGCTTCCAATGGTCATCTGGCGCATGCTTGAGTGCTTTGATGGCGGAGTTTCGTGCTTCCTGGAAGCTGTTCCACTTGTAGTAGCACTGAAAGAGTCTCATGTATGCACGCATGATGTGGAGCTCCTCGTCACTTTTGAATGCCAGGTCTAGCGATTTGTGCGCGTGGATGAGTGCCTGCTCCACGGAATCCTCGGCATAATACACACCTGCAAGGTAGTAGGCGCTGAGGTGGAGGGAGTCTGCCGGCATGTCTGATTCTAAGGCTGAAAAAAATATTGCTTTGCAAGCCGGGTTGCCCTCTTTATATAGCGAAAATGCAAGGTTGAAATCTTGAGCCACTATCATTTGATAGTGTATAATGGCTAAAAACACTAAAAAAGGTCGCTTCATTGTATCAATTGAAATTATGGCGAGGTTGAGTTTGTTAATTATAGCGTATTAGCACGACATAAAAAAGTAAAGGCACTTTTCGTTATATGGAAAGTGCCTCTAACTATTTGTATTTTTCTAAGTGAGGTCTGTCAATCAGCCACCACCATAGCCTCCGTCACCGCCATCTGGATCACCTTCGGCATTGCCATGGGTGGCATCCACATCGTGTTTTTCGATTTTGATTTCGTTAGCTGAGAGGTCATCGTTGCATGCAGAAAATGTACAAGCGATGAGCGCTAGAAGGGTGAGCATTGTTGCTGTCTTTTTTTTCATGATTAAAAGTGATTTAAGCCTCTTTTTAGAGGGTTGGTTATAATTTATATGAGTACTAAAGATAAGCAAGAGAGGATAAGGGGAGTAGGTCAGAAAATGGAGTGCTGAGAAGATTTGACTTTAAGTCTGAGAAGTCGTTAATTGGGAAGAAATGAAAAACTGATACCTATGGAAGCAATACTATTTTTGATTTGCGCGGCTATTTTTGTGGTTTTTTGGATAGCGGTCTATACGAAGCTATCTGACATCTTGCGCGAGCTGAAGATCCGGAACGTGTACCTGCGCAATGAATGGCGAGTAAGTGGTAAGGACCTGGACATGCCAAGCCTGAGTGAGGGGGACCTCTTTACCTCCTATAAGCTGGGGATTATCTCGCACCAGGCGTATAAAGCTGAGCGTAAACGGAGAAGGGGATAAATGGGATATCTGGATGTGCTGGTACTGGTACTAATGACCGCACTGGGTATGTACCTACATGCCTGGGTGAGAAGCAATCTGAAAAAGTAAAGCCGGATCTAGTCCGGCTTTTTTTGTGATTCTACAGGGGTGAAGGTGAGGTCTGCATAGCACTGGAGTGCTGTGCACAGCTTGAACACGATCCCCAATGAGGCGTTTACCTCGCCGCGTTCCAGCTGGCTAACATACTTACGACTCACGCCGCATTTTTCTGCAACCTCATCCTGGGTGAGCTGCCGGTACTTGCGCAATGTGTATAGCTGCTTACCTACAATTGCGATAAATTCTTGTTCTGGTGTCATATGAGCATTGTTTTTTAAAAGTGAAGCCCCGACCAGTGGCCGGGGCTGGTTTCCCGCTAGAACTTTGCGAGAAACTAACGGGAAGTGTTACTTCATCAAATAGGAGTTGATAACTGCTGCCAATCTCCTGTTCTTCTCAGTGTTGGTGAATGCTATGGACTTATTGTAATCCTGATGCTGATAAACCGGATGTGCCCAATATATATTTTCATTACCAATCACGAGAATCTTACCATAATTGGTCTCCATATAACCCTTTGCTTTTTCAAATTTTGCGCGTTTGATCGCAGCAATTACTTTGTTCCTATTGTGAGAGTGATTAATTCTGTGGTGTTTGAAGTCTCCAGCTCCATAAGATAGGTTATACGCTTTTCTGGATACTTTTTGGCTAGGTGAATGAGCTTCAATCCATCTCATTAATGAGCCTCTATTAGATACATCTATACCAGATGCTTTAGCTATTTTGAAGATTTCAGTGGTGTTTTCTGATCTTAAAACTGATGTGATTTGTGTTTTTGAAGTTTTCATGGTCGCAAAGTTTTTAATTCTGTAGAACAGCTCCGTGCCGTTCTGATATAGTAAAGGTAAATATATTTCTCATAAAAGAGAAATATATTTACCTTTTTTTTGAAAAAACTTTACAAACTATACCCCTCCACCTCCTGATCGCGGATGCCGTCTCGGGTGAGGGTGGCGCGGAAGGACCGGAAGCGCATGAGGCCTTTGAGGTGGCGGATGATTTTTTTTGTTGAAAGGTTTTTGGCCTCCAACCCTGATAGATTGCCTAGTGATTTGATGATCCGCGTTTGCTGCGCAAAGTCACGGAGCTTTAAAAGTGTATTATCCCAAAGATTGTTCTCCTCATAATTTTCAGCAATTTGCAAGCTTACTCCAGGCAATTCACTTTCACCGTCAACAGAATTGGAGTAGAGGTTGTCACTACTAGCATACGGGTAGGTGTCTACTTTATTGAAATCGTATTGCATGCCATGCCATTGCACTATGGTGCCTGAGGTGTCCTCAGCATCATCCTGAAACACAAAATCAAAAGAACCGTGTCGAGTCAGCGTTTTTCCAATTACAGGCATGAAAAATTTTACCTGACTGGCAGTCTTGATTTTTTTCACCTCTTTATCCTCTATATAATCCCATAGAAGGTCTATGAATGAATCATCCGGAGTGCCTGTAGTGGGATTGTAGATTGCTTGTAAGGTGGAAAAATAAAGTCTCGGCTCCCTAACGCCTGTATAATAGTCTGTGAGCGTGATAATATTGCCACTCCGACTCCTGGTCATGTTTGCGGGCACTATCAGTGATGGAAGTCCCTTTTCGTAGCCTCTGCCTCTACCTCCGGTTCCCACATTACCGCGAGTTCCTGGAGCTGCGTTTCGCCCCAGATCTACACTGTTGAAATTTCGCATCCGACTTAAGACTTTCTGTGTTTTATTTTCTCGAGAGCTAAATTCGAGAACGGCGAAGTAGTCGTAACTTAAAAGCAAACTTGTTTCAAAACCATTCAACCGCACTTTTCCCGGTGATGCAGCCGACTCTGTAAGTGTCATATCTACATCGTATTCACCATAGTACCATCTATCACGCATGGCCGGCGTAAATTTGCTCTGGAAAATAATCGGATTCTTCGTGCCAGTCTTCTTCTCTCTGAAAGGAGTAGCATAAGCCTCCATGTACAATACATCGTTGTATTTCAAAAATTGATAATACTTTTGCTCCCATTTACAAAATCCGTAATCGTTTTCAGCAGTACCAGGCTCTAAGCTTAGGTCCGTTTTGGAGTCAAACACACCCAAATAATTGCCTTGCATCTCTTGTGGCCCTATATGCAGAAAGTCATTGCCCTCTGCAAACCGAATGACCACATCATCTACAAATGTGCTCGATGGACGCTGGTACGTAAGAGCTAAATACGGACCATTTCGTCGCTTGAGTGAAAAGTCAAGGCTCTCAACTTGTATTAGTTTTTTAGCCACATCTACATAAACAGAAGCACCTGCATACACACTCACCTCATAGATTAGATCAGAAACAGAGATGTCGGGCACGAAAGCACCATACGGTAATGAAGCGCCATCGCTCAGGATAGTAAACTGATTCGGTGTGCATACTAGATAATTATCCAACACCTTGGAGGTAAGACGATACTCTGTGCTATATCCCAGCTCAGAGGCTGTAATATTGAGTAGGTGTTTGAGGGTAAAAAAAGGAACAGCAAATACATCGCTATTCGTAATATGGATGTATTCCTCGGTGATTGGATTTCGATCCACTTCACCATAAAAATGACACCAGGGAAATCTGATACCTCGGTTTGTGGTGCCGTTGAAGTGATTATAAACTACTTCGTAACCTCCGGAGGGATAACTAAACGTTCTTTCTTTAAGAAGCTCACGCAAGCTTCGACCTTTATTCGACTCCAATACACTATCCACCGTGCTGAGCGTAGCCTCGTAATATCTACCGTCCTCGCTTACACCTTCCAGCACGCAGCTGCACTCCCACCAGACATTTCCACCCCAGGTGATTGCAAAATCGTCATAGGTCTTAAACCGGTTGCGGCTGTTGGCCGGATCGCTGGCGTACTTAAAGGCCCATTCGTTGCCCTTTACGGGTATCTGGATGGGCGCGGACCATCCCTGTCCCAGGTGCCCGAAATCTAATAAGTCATCCTCGACATTCCACGGTATCTCAAACCCGGGGTCTAGGGTAAGCTGCCTGCCGTTTTTGCTGAGTCCTATCATATCACTCTATCCATTGCCCGCTGCTCGAATGCATAGCGGTAGGTGATCGCCAGGCGCTTGATGTTTGATTTTGCGGATGGCAAAATAAGCTGCTCCTGCTCAGGGATAATCGGTGCTCTGGTCACCACAGTGTCATGCTTATGGTATTCGTAAGCCTGCTTGATTAAGAAAAGATCTTTCAGTGCAAACACTTCTTTTCCCGGCTTAGCCGCACTGGATAAGCTGTGCTGCGTGCGAAACTTCGGATCGGCATAGCGAAACTGCTGGCTGGCACTTTCGTACACCGCCTCAAATGGCTGGGCGGTGATGATGCCATTTGCCTGGATCTGCTCCTGCTCATCGCCCACACAGATCAGGCTGTCCACTCCACCTTGCGAGTTGTGGTAGTAGATAGCGCGAATGTGATCACCGGTGGGTGTGTATGGGTAGCACTCTATGTAGTCCTCAGTCCCGTCCGGGTAATCAGGGCTGTCCACCCGGATGATAAACTTGCGGATGGTTTTTGCCGGATTTAGCATGTCGTAGTTGCGCTTGGCGTAGCTGATATCATACATGCGCGTCTCACCGGCCCTGAGCGTGGTGGCCAAGAGCTCGTGTTTTTCTGAAGTGTTATCAGTATACGTCACCACAGCCACCAGTTTGGGGCTGGTGACCGTCTGGTGAGGGAGAATGTAGAGAAACTCCGGGTGATTCTTGCTGATCATTCGCCGCTGTGGGCGGGTGGTGAGGAACTGGTAATGACTTGTAGTGTCTATCATTATTACAACGCTAGTTTTGCTGTGTTACTCCAATTGCTTTTAAGCCCATCTCTCACCGCTCTTACGCGGTAGTAATATGCCCTGCGAACTTCCAGTATTACCGATTTCTTGTTTGAACCATCGAATGTAAATGCCTGTGGTGGGCTGACAGGAATATGCGTATCTGTCTCTATTGCAGAAATCACAAAGTCGGTTGATCCTTCCACAAGCTCAAAAAGCTCCCCGGCTGGTAATGTGTATTGCTGGGCGGCTCCACCATTACGCTCGATCGTAATTGTAGCTCCTGACACTAGATTGCCAAACTGATCTACAACAGCCACAGACAAATTTTCCAGGTATTCAAACTTCAATCCCGTAAATTTCCTGATCAGAAAATCATTGTCTGGATAAAAAACTAATCCGGTAAGTTTATCTACTGGCATTTTAGAGTCCGTTAGCTCGAAAAGTGAATCGATACTTTCGCTTATACATAATTATTTTCTCAGTTTCACCCCATCTGTAGTCCTCCTCCCCATTGTAGTTTCCGAGTGTATCTACAGATGGGATCTCACCAAACCTAAAACGTTTCCACGGTCCATAAATACCATCCAGACCAGACCAAGCACATTCATAGATAAGTCGATCCTGACCAGCTAATGCTATTATTGCGTCATTGTCTAAGGATGGAAACCCACACAAATCTAATCGAGGTAGGTATCTCAAATTTGATTCCTGAAACTCCCCCGTCTCCACTACGGTATCTGCAGCTACTTCTATTTCTCCTGTACTTACATTATAAGTTAAGTTTGCATCAGAATCGATTATTGCATCAAGCCATTCTGAGCCATAGAAATAGGATTGGCCAAAAGTTGTCCCTCCAATGTTATTGCCAGCATTTCCCGCTCCAATATGAGGGCTATCAGCCGCAAGGCTAAAATCTCCCCCCTCAGCATTGTTAAACTTAGGATCTAAATCTACACACCCCGAAAAATATGTTGGGTTTGCTGCATTGGCTGCCGCCAGATCAGTATAAGAGGTTCCATCTATAGTGATGCTCCCCCTTATATTACTGTTCGTCGCAGGATCACCAGCCACGGTCATGGTCAGGTGTGAGTTTTCATCTATGTAACAACCTCTGTGAGTTCCGTTTCCTGAAATAGGGGAGTTAATTATTATACTATCAAAGGTTGTATCCCTTCTTGCCGTAGCCTGTCCAGCGGTATACACGGAATTGATAAGAATGCACCCTCTAATATATCCAAAAGCCCCTCCTGTAAAAGTGTACTGATTTAATAAGCCCGCATTCACAAATACACAATCCTCAGCGTAAGTAGAATTCGCGGAATTAGTTATTCTCAAACCGGTGTCGTAATTTTTGAATATTATATTCTTGACATAATTATTTGATCCCCCAATTGTAAGACCAATACCAGATCCCGCACCTAGCAGCATGACACTACCGTCTCCGATAATATTTCTTGTACCAGCACTCAAACCGGTTTCTTGATAAACCCCCGTATAAATCACAATCGTGGCAGTTGATGATGTCGATGCTATAGCTGTTGCTATAGTTTGCCAAGGGTTTGCAGCAGTGCCAGTTCCTGTGCCGTCATCTCCCCATGGAGCCACAAAGTAATGATTGGCTTTTGCTGTAGCACCAGTCGGATCTGTTGCCCAGTCTATTCCTTCTTTCCAGTTAGGCATGTAATATTCGAATTAAATAGTAAAACCATGTAATTGGACTCAGCACCAAGCAAAATAAGATCATCAGAATGGACATAATCACTAAGCCTGGCACCCATCCCTGACCTACCTTGAAGTCCTCGTCAATATCACTTAAGTAAGCATTCTTGCAGTGTCCTTTTCCGTCTACTGGGTAGAAAGTAAAATCAACTATCACCCTACAAACAATCCAAAACAAGCTGTCAGACCGCATAATCAGGCTCATAAAGCCTATACGAGCAGACACTGATATATCAGGATTACCACCAGAGAGCGCATTGCCAAGCTGGCTAATCGCATTAGCCACTCGCCCAAGATATGTAGCGTTGTAATCTGTCATGCAGGTGGATTTACTATTTCATCAGTTTTTGCAATAGCCTCATTACGCATATTCTCAGCAAAGGCTTTTACTCCTGGGAAATAGGTGTCACGCAGGTGTGACATCATGTTGTTAAAGTCACCTGGAGATAAGGTAAAGACCGGTTCATCTGGATCTTTGCTAAGCGTCAGATGTACAAGGCCATCATCCTTCAACTCAGCATTCAGATAAGGAAATGAATTGAAGCCACCATATGCATTAACTGCGTTATCTACTTTGTTCATAACCTTTACACAATGCGAGGCAATACCGATCAGCTCATCTGCGTCATTAATTGTTTCCAGGTTTATTTCAGTTAGTTCCATATTACTCGGATATATCGTCTATATATTCAGTTACATTTTCAATTACTTCACCGACTTTAGTCCAGCCGGTCACCCTATCCAAACTTCTTTCTATTTCAAAGACAGTTTCATTTTCTGAGTTATCCGTCCAGGTTAGGCGGTTTTCTGTGTCGCTTTCAACAGTACTATGAAGGTTGGATGGTGCGTCTGGCGGTGCTAGAATGAAATACATATTCACACTATCATACCCACCCAGCAGCACAGCCACCACATCGCTGGTCACGATCGTGTATTTCAGTCCTTTATAAATGGTAGCATTCGTATAGCCGGGCACCTCCAGCTCATCGTAAGTACCTGCCGCTATGTCAGTGGTATCTAGCCATAGCTCATCTCCCAGCTCGTAGAGCTTGTTGAAGTTCTGCGTACTGGCGCCGGATCTGGTGCGGAGCGAGGCAAACACCTGGTCTGTCTCCAGCACCACTATGTAGTCCTCGCCTGTTTCCAGTGCGGTGATATCCACCCAGCTCAGCGTCTCCTCATCGCTATCCTCATGGTAGATCTCCTCTACCAGCTCCAGCTGCGCCGGGTCATCTTCGTAGAACTCACACTTTATCCGGCGAGAGGTATTAGCCATCACCACGTCATCGTCGAAAAAAACGGGAGCGTCATAGTTCAGCACATCAGCCTCCAGCAGGTCGTGCACATAGAAGGTGCACTGGCTGTTGCTGTCTGGCCATGCCTTCAGCGCAGTTACAAACTCATAAGTGCCGCTGTGCGGGCTAGTCTCCACAAACAAGCGACATACCACGGCATGTTTGTTCGTCGTAGACACCTTCCAGGCTACTACGTTTTTCGAAAAACACGGGTCAGTCGGTTGTTGTGATATGATCGTAATTGCCATCAGTCCCAGTCGTAATAGTAGTGTCCACAGCTGCACGTGTAGATGTTAATCTCCGCGAACAGCGGCTCCGATTTATGAGAGTGCCCCACGATCGCGTGTATTAGTTTTTTTAGCTTGGTAGTCATTTGCTCGCTCATGTTCACGGGGTGTAAAGTAGGAAGGAATGCCTTTTTGAATTAGGACATTAATAAAAGCGCCCAGCTTATCTACTGCAGCATCGAGCTTTTGCACATCTAGGGAGATGTTGTGACTCATACTTCCACCCTGAGCAGATCTATCCAGGGAATATCCGGCTGCTTTGGCTGCCAAAATTGCCTCTGCGTTTATTGACTCAGGATCATGCCGGATATAAGCCGGAATGAGGCCCTCCTGAGGATGATACATGCCCCCGGCAGCTGAGCCTACCAATGGGCCATAGGCATCTCGCATGCCTGTATAAGTCTCCGGAGCGTCCAGGTTGCCATGATAGTAGGATCGAGGGGAAGCTGTTTCCTTTTTTTGACTACCGAGTTGCTCGATTTGGGCATCGGCTTGCATGCTATTGGCTCTAATAGATGCGAAAGCGGACATTACTGTGCCCACAATAGCGGCTATAGCAGCAGGAATGGCCAACGGTGCTGCTGGTCCGGCTGTAGCACCAGCTACGGTACCAGCCTTGATGGCTGTAGCTAATGCCGATGCCTGCTCAGCCAAAACAGCTACATTGCTTGCTACTACCTGAGCATTTGCCAGCCGTGCAGCTGATCTGATGCCGTGCTCGGTAGCATCTGACTGTAAGCTGGCAAGGGCTCCGAATATTTCGCCAGCACTAGCTCCCAGGGACTGAAAATCGCGAAGGTTTTCCTTTTTCTGCTTTTTGATAGCTTCATCCTTGATCTTCAGGTTTTCTAGGAAGCTGAGCGTTGCTTCCAGATCTTTGTCCATCATGGCGTCAAAGCTGTCGGTAAAGGCTTCTTCAAACTCTAGTGTCTGTTCATTGAGCGACTCATAGAATTCTCCCTTGCCATGCTTTAGCTGCAACCACAGATTGTCCCAGTCATCTACCATGACATCCAGGAGCTCCTCACCATCGTCTATCCAGCTCCAATCTAAATCTTCTTCTGCCGGGTCCGAGGCCTGCTGAGGGCCTCGAGGACTGGTCTGACCAGACTGAGCATTTTGTCTGTCTTCAATCGCTTTTTGATACAGTTTTTCGATCTCGATGAGCTTTTCCTGGCCGAATTTTATGTGTTTAAAATTCTCACCGTATTTTTCCTGGAATTTGTCAAAGGAGTCTATCCCTTTATTGAGCGCGTGATCATACGATTCTTGAGACTTGATAGCTATTTCGTAGCCTTTCTCTTTGCTGGCATACCAAACATCAAAAATTCGAGAGGATTGTTCTAGAGTCTCTCCCTCTGATACCAAGGCATCAACAACAACCTTTTTATATTTTTCAGTGTTGGCGATGATTTTATCCATGGGGATATCTTCCAATTTCTTGAAAAATGATAGTACTGATTTACCTGAGTCGGTCTGCATCCCGGCATCCATCAACTTCAATATTTCATTGTCTGAAAGACGGTCAAATGAATCGAACATGGTAGAGAAGACCAGGTCGAGATTTGTGATCGCAGTAACTGCTTCTGTGGCCATCTGAACAGTGCCACGAAGTGCGCCAGCAATGACCCCATCCCCCTTTTCAACTGTGAGTAATAACCCTTCCCATGCAGAGTTTAAGAGCTTGATATCTCCGGTGAGGTTGTCTAGTTGCTTGTCTGCAAACTCCTGGGCAGTGCCCTTAGCATCGTTTAGCGCTGCGGTGTTTGCCAGGATCTTGTCTGTGTTTTCGGCGATAATGGCGGAGACGACAGCTCCACGCTTACCGAATAGCTCATTGGCTGTAGTGAGTTTGTCCTGGCTGTTTTTGATTTTGGCCAGAGCGTCATTTAACGAGAGTCCTTTGTCCGCAATGTCAATGAAGATGTTTCTGAGTGCGGTGCCAGCACTGGAAGCATCTACATTGGCATCTATGGCCGCTGACAAAATTGCCAGGGTTTGCTCTAAAGACACGTTGCTGGCTTTGGCAGCAGGAGAAACAATGGCCAGGGCGGTTTTGAGGCGCTCGAAGTTGAAAGCACTTATCTGAGTGGATTTGGACAGTACGTCAGCAACTCGTGTAGATTCTTCGGCCTGCAGATTGAAAGCATTTAGCTGGCCGGCCACCAGCTCAGCGGCTTCAGCGAGGCTGACTTTCATAGCTGTAGCTGCAGCGAGGATCCCAGGAGTCATCTTGATGATGTTTTGCTCCTCCTGGCCCAATCGTGCCAACTCGATCTGGGCCTGAGCTACTTGCCTGGCGGTGAATTCGGTGGTCTTGCCGAGCCGGAGCTGCTGAGCCTGGAGTGCCACAGTCTCTTTGGTTGCGACCCGGAGGATACCAGCTAGCTCACTATTTATTTCCTGGAAGTTTTTGAAGGTGGTAACAAAACTTCTGATACCGCTGATCAGGGTGTAGATACCTGTAGTGATGAGGGCTGATGGTCCGAATAGTGAGAGCGACTGTTTGAAGGATCGTCCGAGGTTGTGCCAGACTCCTGTAAGGCCACGCACCTCCATTCGCTGATGGCGAATGACTTTGTTTACCTGAATAAGCTCTGATTTTAGCTTTTTGTACTCCTTGGTACTTCTGTCTACGGTGGTATCTACCTGTCTTTGAAGATCTCTGGCATGATTTCGCAGCTGGCGCATGGTCATGCCTGCTGTGCCTAGCTCCTGGCGTAGCTCGGTGATTCTCTTTTTAGTGTCTGTGAGTTTTTTGGAGGTATTGACATAAGCAGAAGTGCCCTTGCGCATGCCCTCGAGTGCTTTTTTGTACTCGTTAGCTTCCATCTCGAGCTTGCCGAGCTCATTGATGCCTTGTTTGCCATCTACGATGACGGTGGTTTTTGCGGTATCCTGGAAATTGGCCAAAGAAGATCTCCTTTTTGGGCCAAGGTAGAGCGGGGGAGTGTGGTGTGGTAGGACGGGAAATTAAGCTGCCTTCAGCGGCTCTTTTATACCACTTAACACTTCCTGACTGATCTGATAGCCAATGGCTCCGTATAGATCATACAGTCGGCCATAGAAGGTTTTGGAGTACCATTTCTTTGGTTTTCGCGCTTTCCTGCCTTTGTCAAGATCCAGACTACCACGAGTAGACATCCCCAGCGACTTGCCGCGACCAACTCCCATATCTACATATCTTCCATACGTGAGCATGGTAAACTCCCCCTCGAGGTATCCTTCACCTTTGGAGCGTAGCTCCTGGTGCAGCTGCTTGCGTAGCTCGTGTGTCACGCCAATGCCCTGACGGACCAGCTGCTGGATTAATAAGCCCTCAGTCTTATTCATCCAACGGCGAAAAAGTGCGTATATGTGGGATTGAGCTTCGATTACTGATTAGGTAAGAGGTTCCCAGTCGTTTTCGTCATAGACCAGCTGGTCATTGGCATTGTCGGAGACTGTAAATGTGCAGAAGCATCCGAACCACTTGCTGTACTCTGGGCCTACTTTCATGTAATCTACACCATCGATATTACCGAATCTAAACAGTCCTTCCTGGTTGAGTCTTTCGTGATACACTTTGCCCAGAATCTTTAGTGCGGCGGTTTTGGCTTGATCATAGACGGCATCTTCAGCTTCCCAGTCGTTGTTGGATACATGACTAAAAATGAAGAATCCAAATTTCTGTCCATCGCGAATGTTTTCATTGCTCTGTCCGGAAAGGCCTCCCTTTGGTTCATCCATGACCAGGTAGAGGCTTGATTTGTCCAGGTTGGATACTTCTTTTTTGAAGTGGTCAATGTTGTGAAAAAAGCCTGAAAGCATCTTCAGGCGATTGCCTACATCTTTAAACCAGTTGGTAGCGTCGAGTGCTTTCATTTCTTAGTGGGAAATTTTAGTTTGAGATAGCGGGTGAGAAAGAAGGTGCCAAGGGTGATTACAAGTGATGTGATGACGCTGATCATGCCATTGAGAAGTTTGTCTTGCCAGGTTTGAATATAAACCATGATAACACCGGTACCAGATCCAGCCACTGCAGGCACATAGTCATGAATGATGGTGAGTAGTTTGACAATTTTATCGTTTGTCATTGGTTATTTCCTTTTGCTTTCTTCGATTGATTTGTTGAGATCGTAGAGTGCCACATCAGCATCTACCATGGAAATTTTCTCCATGTTGAGCGCCCCGCCGGCCATGGATCTGAGCGCATCTATCCAATTGCCACCTCCGGATCCAGTCTCACCACTAAATACGTGATTGTATCGCTCGACCTTAATGGCTCTGCAGCTGATGTAGAAGATCAGGATGGCGTATTTTATATTGTCAGGTATTTGGGCAATGATTTTTTCAGCACGATAAATGACCGTATTGTCATTGTATACTTCGCGAACGTCTCCATTCCAGGTGGACGTATTGCTAATGATTTGCTTGTGTCTGTATAATACTGCTATCAGACGGTTAAGCGATTGCATGCGTAATGGAACATTTGTGTAGTTCTTTCGGTACGCCAGGTAATACGTTTCCGCTTTGATGAACTCCATGAATACCATTTTTTTACAACTGTCTGGTGGGCCGTATAGTCTTTCACTTTTGCGGATGGTACGAGGAATTGTAATCACAGGGATCAAATTGCGAGTGAGGGAGTACGACTCAGGGGTAAGTATGAAATCAGCTAATAATCGGGTGTCGGCCATGAAATCAATCTTATCCTCATGGCTGGTTTTGAGCAATAGGTTCCAGGCGAGCCACCAATGCTTTCTAATTTCCAGGAGGCACATGATGATTTTGAAGACTGCCTCATTCGGATGGATATTGGCATGCAATAATCCTGCGATGGTTATCAGCTGGTTTGGTTTGAGGTCATTCCAGGTACCAGGGATGTTGTCAAACTTTTTTCCTTTGAAATAGAGGGCGCTCATTATAGGGCTAACTGATTAAAAATATCACAATACTCTATTTCGGCATCAAAGCAAGGGCATTGTTTCATGAATTCCCATGGTTCAATGATCCCATCTCCGTCAACATCTGGAGAGAAATCTCTATGCCCTTTTATTGTGATATGATCAATGGGCTGGTAAAGCTCTAAGACTTTCAATACGTAAACTATAGTTGAGACAATGGCCGATTTCTGTCTATTTGTTCTAGTGTCCTTGGCGTCACTTGCTTTATTTGGATTTCCTCCAGAAACAACCCCCCCAGAATAGCAAATACCAACTGAATCTGTATTGTGGCCATAAATATGAGCGCCAATTCTCTCTATAGGTCTAATCTCATAAGGCATGCCACTATTGGTAATTAGATAATGATATCCCCCCGGAGAATTTATTCCTCTTTTTAAGTGCATTGCTTCTAGCTGCTTAGGACCAAAGTACACGTCTTCTGGTGTGGCTGAACAATGAATGATGATCTTATTTATTCGTCTCATAACATCGTGAATATTGGTGAGTCTGAATCGTTTTCGAGATGATCAGAGGGCTTTTCACCCTCTACATACAGATCGCTGTTTTTGTAGAGCGGATAGTCGTCAGCATTGGTGTAAAGAAAATCGGCGAGCTGCTGAAGGTACTTTTCGGCCTTGGCAATGTGCAAATCCCTCCGGGATCTCAGGCGACTTTGCTCAGCTGCAGTCACGGACTCAGTACTGCCACTGGTAGAGTTTTCCAGCAGGTGAAAGCCCTGGTCATCGCTGATCATTGAGTTTTCAATGATGAAATCTGCATAGCTAAAATGAGCAATTGCACCCCTGATGAAGTCAAGCAACTTTTCGTTGTTAGCGGAAAGCTCACCACTTGCAAGCCATTCACTTTTAAGTGAATCATAAAGATCAGGTCCGAGAGTTGCTTTGACCTGTGATCTTTCCACCTCGCGCATCAATGGCTCCATGGATAGGAAAGTCAGTCTTCGAGATTTGATATTGACATACTTCTGGAAGATGACAGCCGAAGTAATGAACAGTTCGCGAGTATTGGCAAAGTTCCAGGCATAAATCCCCGTATTTTCTTCCAAAAACTCAATTAGATCATCGAGACCGTCCAGCCCGGCATGAGCCAGGTTACCACTGAGTGCTTTGAAGCTCCACTGAGTGACAGGCTTTTTCTCATCTGAAGAGTATTGGCTGATGCCATCTTCTTCGATAGTCATGTTTGCTTTTGGGATATACATCCAAATAGCAATGTTTGCCAGCGCTGGATGTACATATTCGAGCAGTTCTTTTTCCGATTCGTCTGTGGTACCATCTTCATACGCCAGTGCCAGGCTATTCATCAGCGTGGGCCCAAGAATCCATTTTATCCATCGGAGCTGAGCTCTTCGTATATCGGCATTCAGTTTGTCGATGGAGAAAGATTTCGCTAAGGAAACCTGAGATTTGATATCCTCTTCGTTAATCAGTAGTTTCATCAGGGAGAGTGGTTTCGCGTTGTGAAGGGGTTACTGCATTGAGCATTTGCATGAACGATCTGGAAAATCGCCAGATGATCATTTGTTTGCTGGAATTCCATCCGTTGAACCAGCTGATATAATCGTAAGGTCTGAGGACAATGTCTTGATGTGGTTTCATGAAGCTCACGAAAATGTTATAAGCCTCACGTTTGTCACTTCCCGAAAGGTTTGTTTTACCTCCCAACTGAAATCCAAACAGGGAGGGGTCGATTCCTGCCGCAGCAAACAGCTTGATCGACGCCTCGGTACTATCCTCGATGTAGATTCCTTGCTTCAGCTTATCATCGATTGGTAGGATCTCAACACCAGGATAAGCCTTTAGTGTGTCAGGATCGGTCTTGTAGCCAGTGGCGATGGTTTTTCCGGCATTCTCAGGGCCAGAGAGCCACTTTGTCATTGAATCAAATTCCGCTTTTTTCAATGCCTTTTTCTTTTTAGCATCAAATGTTTCCCACTCAGGCCACTTCCATGACCAGTAATAGTCTGGAAATCGAATGTGGTATTTGATGGTCATTTGATTTTTCATGACCGCTGCCTTCAGCTTCGGAATGTCATTTGCCAGCTTCAGCCAGCCATTGTGCCTAATGCCATTCCAGATGGGAAGCTGGTAATATATTTTTCCGGAAGGATAGGATAGTGGGTATACAAATCGAGGGCCGTCATTGCGCTTGGCAAGTCTTTCAGGCATGTCTACCCACGGATCTAAAAGTGGTCGCTTGAGCGTGTACTCATCATCAGCTGTAGCTCTTTCCGCCCAGTTCGCATTGATGAAGCATTTATCAAGCTTGCCTGAATCTTTCTGAAGCGCATACCGACAGTGGCCAGCTGGGTGTGCGGTTAACCATACTATTTTGGTTTTAGGCTTATTGACAATGATTTCGGGGAAAACATTGGCATATTTATAGAAGTCTACTGTAGCCTGGAGAGGATAGCGGGCGTTTCGAAATAAGAACTGCTCGATCTCAAAAATCTTCTTATTCTCAGTATCTCCCGTCTCGAAGTTGTAAACTGAATATTCAACGCCACCACCATACAAAGCCCTGGCATTCATATCCAGTGAGCGCCAGAGATCTGTATTTAACTCAAGGTCCTTGTCTACTTGCTGTGGCCAGTCGTTACCATCTCCCCAGTAGGCAATCTTGTAATCATTGGGTTCATTCGTTTCTTCTCGCTTAGCTGTTCGAGGTGCGACAGCAGTTGATGAAGTACCTGTTTCATAAATGGCTTTTTCACTTACCATTATTAGCGCTTCATCGCGCTCGTGGACGACTTCCAAAGATGACTCACTCATTGAACTAATTCTCCGTTCAGTTCTACAATTAGTTTTACATGCACCGTTCGATGTTGACCATCTTGAAATAATGGTCTGCACCATCCTCCCTGGTCGAATGTCTTACCAGTTAGTCGCACCTGATTGCCAGTGATGTATTGACCACCAGTACCACGAGACTTGGAACAGGTAAAGAATCCAATATCGAATGGTTCTCCACTCTCCATTCTTTCTATAGCTTGTTTTAAATGCATGGTACAAACAAACAGACAAGCACCCGTATGGCATAGGACAGGAAATCAGCAGATCACATAAGGCTGTTTTTTGTATGCAATTGCATAGGCTCGACAGTGCGGGGCGTGCAGGGCGCTGTGTTAAAAAATGTTTTGAATTTCAGGATATAGAGTAAAGTGTCAGAAAATCAACGTGTTATAAATAAGACTTTTAAAAATATGGGATATATAATGTGTCATAAATACAACGCAGAGGCCAAAACACATCTTTTTAGAGGTGGAGTCAACCGAAATTTAGTCTTCTGAAAGCAGTGGAGTGAGGAAATCTTTCAAGTCCTGGTCGAAATGAGGGTCTGTGAGAAGGTGATGAAGCTTCTTTCTGGTATAAGCAATCTTGGATGACTGCTTCTGGTGAATCCAGGTGTGATGATGGACTGAAGTGTAACCAGCCAGCTGCAGAACCTCATGCATTTTGTTAATGGATGGCCACTGGCCCTGATGACGAATACGGGAACGAATTGAGCGTACAGCATTACCAGACATGCCCAACTGGTGATGGATACCTTCTATGCAAATGACTGAAAGGAATAGGGCTTTGGTTTGATGAACTTTCATTTATGTGTATCAAATAAACGCACTGAAAAAGAATGTGTAGACAAGCAACCAACTACAAGTAATTTAATGGAGTCTCCTGATATATCATGACCATCAAAAACGAGGCGACCTGACTGATCTACAAAGTAAACTGGAGACTTATCCATGATTCAATTTGTATGATTCGTAGAAACTCACCATCTGATCAAGGTGTCTCTTATATTTCCGTGTAAAAGGATAGGTCTTGAATGACTCTTCACAATTCCTAATAGGACGATTCGATTGTTGGCGAACTCAATGCTCTGGGTAGGCAGCGGTGCAGTGCCTGATAGCCCATCCAAAAGTGCATATAATGCCCGGCTCATGATTCTGGGGAGAATGTGATGAGAAGCTCCCCGGAGGTGAGGTCTGTGATGGTAAGTGGGAGTGGTTTGTAGTCGGGGGCATCCGGGTCTTTGCCGGTCATGCCGTCCAGGTAGGCGTGGAGTCTGGCGGTAAAGTTTGTTTGCCACTGGGCATCGTGACTATCCCACATAAGATTACGTAGTAGCTGTACGTGATAGGTACTGTAATTGATTTTGATGGCACCACGATCTCTGAGGGTCTTGATGGCATTAACGAGTTCGAAGGATTTGGACTGCTTTATCTTATGAGCTTCTCTGACTGCTCGCTTTTCAACTTTTCTTCGCTCTTTTCGGTTCATGGGTTGAATCAAAAATTAGGGGCAGGCTCTAATGCCTGCCCCGGTGGTTGTCTATGCCCGTCAATGGAGATCCTATGTTGATAGTGTGCTACGGATATCTCGAAACTTACACACCCAAATCACATCATTGTCGCCTTACGGGGCGAAGGGCTTTCTTCGGTGTTTGTGTGAATGCACTGGAACCGGGATTCGAACCCGATGGACGACCATTATGAAAAACAATAAACCCAACCAGCTATGAACAGTATTTTCGTCACGTTCCAGTGTGTTGGAGCCGGTGCAAGGACCGGCTCCAATGTATCACCGCCTAAAATTTACTCGCCATTGCGAATTAACCATGTAGCTAATGTAACAATAGTGTTGCAAAAATGCAATGCAATATTGCTAAAAGTTATTTAAAAATTGCATTAGCTATTTCATGAGATCTTGTACAGGATGTATAAACCTGCAAGAATGATGATAATGACTATGCCCAGGATAATCCATGGCTTCCAAGATACGGTACGATGGACTTCTTGTTCTTTCTCTTTGTTTTTGAGTGTTGTGTTGGTTTTGCTTTTGGACTGATCGCTGGTTTTACTGGAGTCTGATTCCTGACTCACTTCTTGCTTTTCTTCCTGGTGTTTCTTTCTGGTGGTTTTGGTGCCGGTAATCCTGGTGGTGCTATCTGTGCCGGTGATGGTGCCGTCTGGGGAGATCTCTACGGGCCCCACAATCTCAAAGGAAATAGTCTCGTGGGTGTCTCCGGAGGATGAGGTGGTGATCTCGGTGGTTTTGGAGGCTATCTGGTGTGTTTGGATATCGCTGTGGGTGGTCTGCTCTAAGGTGGCCTCTGTCTTGGATGTAGAGGTGTTTTTCTGGCTGTTTTTACAGCTAAAGAGGGCTATTAGAAGGGCTATGTAGCACAGGAATAGTATGAGTTTGAGAAATTTCATTTTTAGAAATGTTTGCCGTAAAAAAAGCCATCCCTCTATCCCTCCAAGGGGAGGAGTAGAGGGATGGACGTTTAAGTTTTGATGAGTTTGATTAGCTTTTTGAGGCCTTCGGCTATGAATGAGCCGAAGTAGCCTATGACTGCTGCACTACCGATCTGATTGGCGCCCTGAGGTAGTCTGGTGGCGATATCTCCCAGCCATGCCTCGAGGTTTTCCTCGCCCAGGTAGAGAAATAGCAAGCTGGCCAGGATGTGGCAAAAGATGTTGTCCCACTTGTAGAGTATCCAGATGCGGATCCACTTCCTATTAAAGTCTCGGAGCCTGGTTTGCTTCTCTGCGGTGGAGATGTCTTTGTCTATGCTGAGCTCATTGTCTATCTCATCTTTATCTGAGCTGAAGCGAAAGAACCAGAACATGAGTATGCCGAAGAGGCAGACATACAGGTCCTGGGCTGAAAGGTGATCGAACATTTTGAATCCTCCGTTTTTTTAATTCGAAGGTGGAGGATTCGGAGGGGAAAAGGTAGGACGGTTGGTGGTTAGTATAAATCTATTATTTCAGCAATATTTTTGCTCGTGAATCATTTCGGATTCACTGTAGTGCTTTTCTGGATTGGAAATGAGCGTCTAAAGCGAGAAATCTAATCGTATCCGGACAAGTAGTTCTTTGACATTCGATATGATCGTAATCATTTGAATGCATTTTGAGAAAATCATTGAATAATGGGTCATTAGGAAAAGTAACCCTTCCACCTTTGATAGATTTTTCAATTAAGCCCCAGATACCTATGTTGTTATCGCAGCTCATGATTTAGGATTAAGAATGGAACGCCCAGAAAGTTGTCGAATGCGGGGGCTTGTCCGGGAGTGAATTTTTGGCGGCACTCAGAAATATATTCGAAGTGTAGACGATCGCTGATTGGTATTTTATATTTGGATCGATAGGCGATAGGGATGGTTTTCCAAATAGCGAATAATAGATCGTGAATTGATTTAAAATCCTTGAAGACTTCCTCAGGGGTAAGATCCAGAACTACTGGGGAAATATTGGCGTGATAGGCCATATCTTTAAAATAATCAAGCTCACGTTTTTGGGCTAGTCTATCAAGCTCCTCTTGTACCATTCCATCAGCTATTTTTCTATCGATCCGATATAGGTCTGGATTTAATTTGAATCCCATTTTTTCGGCACGCTCTACTGCTCCGAATGAGTGATTTTCGTTAATAAATTCGATAATGGGTAGTTCTTTACCACCAGTGGATCTACCTAATAGTTTGAGTTTATTATCCATGCTAAAAAATATTGACAAATTCCCATCCAACAACCACTCGCCCAATTCGATTCTTTCTGAATTCGACTTCATAATATGGCACCTCACTTGTATTCAAGTGCATTCTTTTTGATGATAAACCTATTGACTTAGATACAGGGATTCGAACGCTATCAAATCGATAATCAATAACTGAAGGGAGTTTTTCTCTAGCGATATCAATGACACCTGAATGGGAAGAAATCTTGTTTTTATACCAAGCTGCTTGATCCATGATTATAAAGGTAATGATAAAAAAGAATCAACCTGTCATGGTATCTGTAAACTCTGACTGATGGCGGATGTCTGACTCCAGGAGTCCCCACCAGAGGGTGTCCATGGCTTCTGTGACGTGCGGCGCCTCTACCTGGGGAAAGTTTTTGTCGCGCTCTTTGGACTTGTCTTTTTCGAATCCATTTTTACCGCTGATTTTCACCTCAGTGCCCTGTATGGCGACAATGGCTTCCTGATGCGTGGATTCGTTGACCATGAACTTCCAGCCGTCTTCGCGCTTCCCTTCCAGGAGTGAGCCCCAAAACTCATACTTGGTGCTGTGAAATGGTGTGCGGCCGATGTACTTGGAGATGACTTTGCAGTCTAGCTTCCGAAGGATGGATTTGATCTCTTCGGCAAAATTGAGGTCTTTGGAGGCATTGTCACCTACGGATGTGTGATCATACCAAAATACGACTGTTGGGTTTTTTTTGAGGTGGTACTTGTGGTAGTCGTACCACTTTTTGATGAGGTGTCGGATCTTGAGTGGGCGCTCCACGTACATGGCGTTGAGCTGGCGGGCTTCTTTGCGGGCCTTGTGGATCTGGCCGGTGACGATCCAGTTGATGGCGGCATTGTGATCGCAGGAGATATGCAATGGCCGGGATGCGTCATAGTCTGAGTACCAGCGGCAATCTGCTGTGGCTGCCTGGCTGTAATCGTCTAGCTGGAGTTTGTCCAGGTAGGAGTAGTTGGTAGCTGTGTAGCAGTGGGTGTCCGGATCGAACATGGAGTAGAAGCCATTTTCGACCTGGGCGATACGCTCATTGAGTACTGATAACCTAAAGACGTACTCTGAAAGGTTGCGCTTAAAGTTTAGTATGGCGTCTATACCCAGGGCATCTACATTGTCCAGGGTGGAAGCTTCTGAGACGAATACGGTGCCTTTGCGGAGCTCGTTGAGACCGGACTCAAAATCATCTATGAGGCGCTGGACCTTGCGGCGCTTTTTCTCCTGATACTCGGACACTCCTCCGGTGTATAGCTTCTGATTGATCTCCTCTAGCTGCTGCTCAAGCTCCTGTACTCTTTGCCTGAGCATCATGATGCCATCGATGACTTCCCTGTCTACCTGATCGTAATAATGGAAGAGCCATCGCCCCCTCTGATCGCGAGGCATGTCTGTGGTGAGCAGGATGGAGTGATGCTGGCTGAGGTGGCCAAAGTGCTCGGCATTGCCCCGGTTGGCATTGACTACCTCGGCGAAGTTGTCTTCTTTGAAAAAGCGAGCTTCATCTCCGTAGATATAATCCAGGTCTGAGGCGTTGGAGATGCCTACACGATCGAGGGAGATGAGCTGCTGTCCGGAGCCGTTGAACCAATGGATGAAGTACTTAGGATCTGTGACTGGTAGAAATGGTTTTTCACGTTTGAGCTCCTTTGGGGCAAACTTGCGGACCCAAAAGTGGGTGTCCTGGATGTAGCCATAGCGCTGCCAACCTTTGACGAGCTTGGGGATGATGAACATGAGCATCTTGTCAAAGGTGACTGAGACGATGCCTCCCAGGGACTTGGGCATGGTGAGGGCATTGCGCAGGGTGAAGTCTGTGCCTGGCCCCTCGGTCTTACCGGTGGCACGTCCCCAGATACAAATGGTGACCTGTGCCCAGATCATGTTGATCAGGATCTGGGGGATGTTGTGGTGGATGCGTTTCAACCCACCCCCAGCCCCTCCCGGGAGGGGAGTTTCGGTTGGTTTATTCTTCATCTTCGATAGTTTGAGCTTCTTCTACCTGATCGTAGAGTTTTTGGCGTTTTTTCTGGGTGAGTTTATCGATGAGTTTTTTGAGCTCGTGATCAGGGAGGACCTTATCCACTCTGAGCTCTTCTGGATAGTAGCCTAGAATGATTTTTGGTGGCTGTATCCGCTCATAAATGGAGGCGTCCATGGTACCCATCAATTCCTTGATGGTTTCTTTCATGACCTTGAGGGCGCTGACAGCTGCCCGGTAATCTTCGGCCGCTTCTGCCTTTTTTTTAGTGGCCATGATCTCACCCATGAGGATGTCTACCCAAAACTGCTGGCTATTGCTCTGATTGGTAACGGAGAAGATCTGCTGTGTGTCTTCGAAGATATTGCGTGCGGTGGATCTGCTGATGGTGGATCCTGTAGCGTCTTTGATGTACCTGATGAGCATGGGCTCTACCCGCAACCTGGTGCCCCACTTGCGGATGAGGTCTGCGCAGATGTACATGCGGTCTACATGAGTCTGTAGTGTAGGGGATAGCTGCGCCCGCGGGATGTTGCCCCGGAGGTAGGAGACTAGCAATTCACGATCGGTGTTTTGGATGGTGAGGAGCTTGGGAGGTGCTTTTTGGATATCACTCATCTTTCCAGTGGTTTTCTAGTTCGTAGGTTTCGGGTGCAACGGGAGCCGAAAGGATTTCTGTGGCTTTGTCCAGGACTGCCTGGTAGAATGGGAGCTTGTCTTTGGGCAGCTTGCCGTTTTTGGCACGGGAGATGTTGGACTTGTAGCTGCTGTGGATCCGGGCTATATCCATGTAGGTGATGGCAGACTTGAATATGGCGCTGACCTGGCTATCGAGGCCCTGAGGGTGACGATCGAATAGGGCTAGTGGTGTGAGGTCTAGCTGGCCGGTTTCGCTGTGGTGGTGGATGACCTTCCAGCAGGCGTTGATCTCGTCGTGCTTTTCCAGGATCTCTCTGCAGACGGGGTAGGCCCTGGCAGGTGGTACGTCTCTGAGAAACTGGAGCTGCCCTCTGAGGTAGTCTTGCCGGCGTACGGCGTGATTTCGCCGGGTGATGACTTTATCCAGGTCGGGGTTTTCGGGTTTTTGACCTGCATCATTTTTTATTTGAACCGGGGTCTCCCCCTCGAGAGGGTATTGCTCTACGAGCTGCTGGAGCTCGCCGAGGAGTTTTTTTCGAAAGAAGAGTGTCTCGCCGGTGGCTAGTAGTCTGGCCAGGGAAGGATTGGCTGTAGACTGCTGAAACAGGGAGAGTCCGGAGTGGTACCAGTCGCCCTGATCTGGCGAGGATAGGAAGTCTCTAATCTGTAGAATAAGCTTCTGATCGATCATGGAGCAAAGATCGATCGTGCAATTGCGCTGTGGTAGGACGGGTGATGTGGAGTGGTAGAGCAGCGCTGCCTACGCTCATTCCGCCATGACGCGCCTCACTGCGTGCAGGCCGTCACGGGCGGCTAACAGCCGCTCAAAGCGCATACCCTGCGGGATACGCGCCATAGCTTGGTGTTAGAGGGCATTTATGAAATCCCTCAAACTTATTCCAATAGTTCCCTTATCATCAGTAATAATCGCTCCATCATCAGGTGATGGGCAAACTGATACTTCTTTGTCAAAGTAAGGCTGAACAAACTTTGTAAGTGCCGATATTTCCGATTCAGCAACCCTGTATTTGTCTTCTGCCTTTTGAATTGTTCTTAATATTTTTTGTTTTTCACGCTTTGTCATAATTTCTAATTCTTCTCGGTCTTACTACAAGGTCGGATTACTTCTCTTAACCTATCTGCACTGCCATCAGCTTCAGCGACCCAAGTATGAACACTACCGTCTGGCATTAAAGCTCTTTTAAAACTAAGTGTTGAAGCTAAATCCCTGAAGTAATGCAAGTCAATCACTTTCATGTAATCGTTCGTAGCATCAATCAATTTAATATTTCCATGAACAGCATTTTCTTGAACATGGTGTGTATCCTTCTGCCCATACTTCACGAAGTATTGGATCGCTCTCCTTTTCTATAGTTTTATCTGCCATTAGCCCTGCACACGCTTACTATTATCAAATAACCCCACTTTGTGTAAAATCTTTGTGTGTATAACTCATCAACATAGTAGTTGCCGGCTTGCTCTTCAAGCTCCTTTTTAGATGTTAATAAATCGTGGTTTTAGCTCTTCTTGAATCGACGGTGATCTTCCAGCATATTCATCCTGGTTATGTCGGGTAGTTAGTATACCGTATAGAGTAGCCGTTAGGCTTTTTCAAATTATTCACTGTAAAAACAACTTCTAGTGTATTCATGATCTTCATCTTTATTGGTCTACCGCGCAGGGGATTTGCCTATCAATTGATTCACTTGGTTTTCAGCGTTTATTTCATCCCATTGTTCATCTGTTAGATGCCTGCCTAATTGCATTTCTAATTCATCAACAGCTTCTTTGATTGCTTGAAATCTGTATTCATCACAGGTATCATCATTGATAAACTCTCTGCAAAATGATAGAATACTAAGCGCGTTATAAGGTTTTAGTTCTATTCCTACTTTTGTCTTATCTGCCATCGCTCTATAATTTATACAGCTGTCACCCTAAAGATGAGCATTCCTGCAGTGAATTACGTGGAAGTGGCTATTTCCCAGGCTTTGGTTGGTCACTTCATCCTGAGTTAGATAGATGATAGGAAGCTGATCTTCATCTTTAAATTCATTGCTCCAATGGTCTACCATAGGAAATTTACCCAATATCAAATCCATTTCGGCGATATCTTCGGCAGTGCAGTCGTCAATAATCATCAAGGAATATTGCTCTGATAAATTAGAGGGGAACCCCTGTTCTATTCGATCTTTGACTTGCTGAGCGGTGGTGTTTATTACCTTCTCATGGGTGGCAGCTATAGCCATAGATATCCAATTTTTACCGCTTCCTGAAGGGCCTGAAATAATAATGTTTTTTTTGTTCATGCTTAGTTTGAATTTAACTGCTGCCTGTAATTAACCAAAATGTAGCCGCAGGCAGACGTATGCGGCTATCTAAAGTCTTACCCAGATCACTGCACCTGGTGGGTGATGGTAGGGTATGGGTTTGTGAAACCTTCTGGCGCGGGATAAGAACCAGGCATATTTCCACTTGTCCAGCATGTCCAGGTCTTCAATATGGTGATATTTGATCAAACCTTTGTCCTTTGGGATGGGGAGTTGACTGCATCCTGTCAGTTCAGCTTCACCGAGGATCAATCCACTGCCCGATTCTATGAGGCCGATCTTGCCAGTGATCTGTGTGCGGGAGCTTCTCATCTCCCAAACTTTGCCTTCATCAAAGATCTTGTCCAGCCAAACTTTTTTAATAATCAATGCTCTCTCCATGGTCTCTCATTTACATCACCCAGTCATCGATGGTTTCCGGTTGATAATCATTGGCGATAGCTTCTTTCACTTCATTGATAGCAAATCCGTTTCTGAATGTGTGGCCAATCTTTTTTTCTGTAGCACAGTATCTATCCAATAGATGAGGATTGGCTTTTCCGGCTACTACCAGTGCATCGAATGGGCTGAAAATACAAAAACAACAAGAAAGACGAGGCATGCCTAAATCATATGCTGGATGGTATGGCAAACGATGGGTGTTGATAGTGGCCCAGACTCGTTCATTGCTCCAGTGGTGAATTGGGAGCCAATCGTGAACAGTACGCTTTTTTGTAGTCAGTTTGTCATTCAACTTAAGCACGGGTTTTTTTGATCTGGAGGGGCTTTCGTCACGGCGAAATCCAAACACGTACAGTACTTTACATTTACCCAGGGCTTTTGTGAGGGCTGTGACTACTCTGCCTCCAGGGCCGCGCTTAAAATCACTGGTACAGTATCGTTGACCATTGCTAGGCCATTTACCACGTCTTTCTACGTATTCGAGAAGGTTCTCTTCATAGCCATCTTTGGTTCTACGCTTCGAGTAGTACGTTTTCAAGCCGAATAAGTCGGCTTGTTGCTTAACCAGATCTTTAGTGCCGGGCCACTCCATGTCACCTAGATCCTGATGCGAAACAGCAATACGATCAAAAGGGAACTTCTGCTCTCTGGCCTGACGGCACACTTCCCAAAGGGCACAGAGTGAGTCTTTGCCACCGCTGGAATTGATGATAATCATATCGTATTCGTGCAATTTCATAATGTCTATCTTTTCGACCTGTCAATATAGAAAAGGGGTGCGCCCTCTGCTAAGACAAATAGCGGGGCGCGGATGGTCCCCCTGCTATACCTGAGCGAAGGCTCCGGAGACACGATCGTAGTTTGTGGACATGATGAATACCTGCCAACGCTCGATGAGGTTGGTGACGGTTTTGTAATCACGGACGTTTGACCTGGTGAGGGCATCTGTGGCTACTGAGGCCACGTCACCAAATGCTAGCAGCAGGTCTGCCGGGCCGTGCTGATCCATCCAGCTAAGGAATGGATCTATATAAATCTCAAAATCGCCTTTTCTGTAAAGTAAACCATCGCTGTTTTTTCTCGACATTAACTCGGTGACCTCCCGGAGCTCTTCGAGAAACTCGAGCGTCTCTGTAATGTCTCTGTCCCGAACGCCATCCCGGATAAAGCGGATGATCATATTGACCAGGTCTGGCAGATGTGTGGGGTGGGCGTCTAGCGGATACAGCTCTAGTATCTCACTGTACTTGCTTGTGATTGTTTCCATTGTGACTTTCGCGTTTTAGATAAATATAAGTGGGGCGAGGGTTCGCGAAAATCACAATGGTCATCATGAGATGAATTGCTTGGGAAAAACCCAACCTCGCCCCATATATTTGGGATTACCGATAAACTGAATGAGATCATGAAGACCGTGATTTGAATAATAAATTATGATTTTCGCTGATGTAAATGTAGGGGACAGAAAGGAGAGTTGCAAAAAAGTAATGGGATTTAGTATTTTGCGCTCAAAAAACAGTTATGAAAAACACATGCGTCGCCCTACTATTGCTGATACTTAGCTCATGTACTTACTATAGCGGAGTCTATGACTTATCTCTAAATCAAGTCAAATCAGGCACTAAAAATTATCCTCTTACGGCCAATACAATGACTCATTCAGACAGTCTAATAGATATCACGTGGAAATTAAATGCGACAAGTTTTTCTTTCCAACTGGTAAATAAATCCAATTCAAACCTTAGAATCAATTGGAATGAGGCAGTATATGTGGATCATAGTGGCACAAGTGGTGCAATCATTCACTCGGAAGTAAAATACATAGATAAGAATAAGCCTCAAAAACCCACAGTTATCGTCGCTGGATCAAAAGTAGAGGACATCATAGTGCCGAGTGAAAATATATATTATGTGTCCGGTCAATACGGAGGATGGAAAACGAAACCAATTCTACCTAATTGGGGGAGATCTCAAGAGGAGCTGGATGCTCTCACTGATGTTTACATAGATAAGGATATTTCAATTTTGCTCCCCATTTCATCAGGAGAAGATACATATGAGTACCTGTTTAAATTTCACGTAAATGATTTTAAAAACACTGGTAAGATGTCAGTTTACTAAAAAATCCTGACTTGGTGTGAAGTCAGGATCTGTAAATAAACTTATAAGTGATTGCTTAGCTTGATAAGGGTAGCAAACCCGAGGGTATCAATCCGTCTCGTGGCTTCCTGGTCACCGATCTAAAGGCAGATAGTTGATAGCCTCTCAATGGTTTTTTAGCATCCGGCCTGAATGTACTGGGTGGTGCTCGGGCTCCTTTCTGCAGATCTACGCCTTCAAAATCTCCAGGGCTATGATGACCGGATACCTGGAATGACACGCTACTAATAGCTCCCTCAAGGGAGGATAGGGTAGCGTGCTGATGGAAGTGCTGAACAGTAGGATCTGTGGAGATAGCGAGCACCTTGTCGGGTCCTACGGCCACCAGGGCGTTGGACACGTCTAGATCAGCCTGCACATCGCACAGGCTGACCAGAAGTATGAAGAGAAGGTTACGCATAGTCTTGAATGTTTTGAGTGTCTGAATCCCCTCCCAAGAGGGGACTATTAATTATGAGAGGGCGATGGACAGCTTTACTTTGACGTAAAACTTGTCACTGGCCTCTGCGAGATAAATGTCGTCTGCAGCAGCTCCACGCTTGATGGAGAACACCTCAGCGTTGTAGTCTATGGTGTTGGCCGTGGCGAGTCCCCAGCTGGTGATGAGCGCATCTATGGCTGTCTCCAGGGCAGCGACCATACCTTCAAAGGCCGTGACTTTGTTGGCATTGGTATAGGTACCAGCTGTGAGCTCAAAGTCTTCTTCCTCTTCTATGGTAGGGGCTGCTATGGCCGCATTTTTGGCCGTGGGTATGCTATGCCCAGAAGGAGCGCTAAGGATCGTGCTGGTGTTTATATATACTCTTTTGGTAACGATGGCCATGAGCAGAAGTGTTTTAAAGCTTGGGTTTGATAAATATCCTGGGTGCCAGGGTAAAGGTGTCTGTGGCGGTGGCGGCTTTGTTGTACCAAAAATTGAGATAACCGACGCCTCCAGGTACTGTGATGGTCTGCTCTTTGTACTCGAGGGGCCCAGGATGATCAAACTGCAGTAGGGTGTCATTGCTGATTTTGCGTCCGAGATCTGCGGTGGCTGCATCTGGTATAAGTGCATGGTATACCTGCAGTACGGAGAGGCTGTCTTCTGAGGCACCTTTGGAGTAGAGTACGCCTACGGTGAAGGTGGTGGCATTGCCAAAGTACTGGAAGTTGAGATCCTGCAAGCTGGTATCTGCCGCAATGGACGTGTAGGAGTCTGCATTTCCGATTTTTTGCGGCTGGGCTGTGAGCTCAGCAAAGGAAATGAGCATGATCAAGGATAAGAATAGAGCGTTTAAGATAGCTTTCATTTGGATTGTGGTTTTGGTAAATACACTTAATCCCCTCACAAGAGAGGATTTTAGGGTTTTGATTTTTTGGTTTTTGTGGCTTTGGAATCATCGGCCTGAGAGGCTGATGCAAGGAGCGCGTCTACATTGTGCACTTTTTTGGCTGGCTTATGCACCTCCTGATTCTGCTGTGACTCTATCTGTAGTGAATCATGGATTTCTTTCTTCACATCCTCTGATACCGGAACCAGGCGCTTGTATCCCAGGGCATAGAGCTTGTCGGCTTCTGCGGCTGTGATGGTACGGAAGTCTACCCTAAAGCCTCGGTACTCTACCTCACCTGGCAGTATGCCTACTAGGCGGTAGCGGTCTTTGATATGAGATGAAATGGTACGCTGCATAAATTTTGTGATTTATGACAGGTTGCCTAATGGATGACAACCTGCCAAAATTTTATTTCTGATTATGCTGCCGGGGTGAGAAGGATCTCTCCTTCATACACCGGAGCGATTCTGCCGATGGACTTAAATGTAAGCGTGGAACCTTTAAAATCACTCACAGCTGTACCTGTGGTGGTTTCTCCTGAATCCAGGTGTGCAGGGACGTCTTCCCATCCGAGCTGGCGTACCTGGCCGTCTAGTTCTTTGACGAGGACTATGAGGTCATCGTTTTTGAACTCTTCGAGTATCCCCAGCATGAGTTTTTTGTTGCCCGGCTGAGCGATGGTGGCCAGGTTTTCATAACTATGGGAGTTTCGCTCACCGACCAGGTTGGATTCGAGCTGGCCTTTTTCGAGGGTACAGCTGATCTTTTTGAAGCACTTGCCGCTGGCAAACACGTGATCTGTGGCGATGGTGACTTTAGCTTCCAGGTTGGCCGGAGCATCAGGAATCCATCTGATGGTGGTGAAATCTGACTTTCGGGCTACATAAATGACGGTGGCAAGACCGCCATCATTATTCTGGCCGTTTGGCCATACAACATCTTCGAGATCCATAGGTTACTCCTCTATTTCAAGAATTGGTGATTTGATACGTAACAGGTAATCGGTGAGCCCGACTGATTCAGGTTTGCCACCTTTGCCAGGGACTGTGATTTCACGATTTTCGGTGAGATCTTCCCGAGAGTAGGTGGTGCCTTTGACGCTGAACTTAGGGATGCGCTGCTCGATCTTCTTTCCCTTATGGGTGAAGAAGTTTCCGGTCTGCGTTCCGTTTTCTTCGTCCATTTTTTCAATGGAGGCGTTTTGCTCAGTGATGATGGCCTGAGCCGTGTCGTAATCTTCCTTCAGTTGCTTGATTTCAGCATCTTTGGTCTCTACATCGGAATTGGCTTGATCCAAAGCACTCTTTAATTGAGTGATGGTCTCAGCCTGAGATTCGTTTACCTTCTCAAGATCCTGAAATGCCTGGACGAGCTTTTTGTAAGCTTTGACCAAATCTTTTGGATCCAGGTCCTGAGGTTTATCTATTACAAGATTTTCGTTTGCCATGAGTTTGTTTTTTGTGGTATAGAACCGACTCATAAAATCCCCTCCGGAGAGGGGACTCGATAGAGTGTTTGAAAAATTATGCTTCGGTGTAGTGGTCTGCGATATCCTGAGCGGTGAACGTGGTGTCGTGCTCAGAGGTGATGACGTATTCCGGTACATCGAAGGTGATGACGTAGCTCCAGTTGTTGAGCAGGTGTACCTGTCTCTTTTCCTTTTGCACGTCAAACCTGCTGCTCTTATTGGATCTAGAAGGTTTGATTCGGTTTTTGGGAGTGGTGCCCCAAACCTGCTCAGAACCTTCCATGGCATCTGACTGCTTCACCTTGATGGTGGACTTGTCAATAGCCTCGAGATCGGATTCCTGACGGTAGTACAAGTTGTACTTTTCGCGACGGCCATCGACGTATCTGTCTCTAAGCGTCTCACTCATAAAGAGGAAGTCGATTTTCTTTCGCAGCTCTTTAGGGATCTCTTTGACGAATGCCTCAATTTGGCCGCAGAAGGTGACAGGGTCTATAGACCAGGCGCCCACGGTGATAGGTGTGACTCTACCAAGCGCGACCATCCGTGCGATCTGATGCTTGATACCGTCCATAGAACCATTGGCGGGCTGCACAATGTCATTGGAAGAAAACTGCCTGGTGAATACAGCTCCAGCCTGGGAGACTGTTTTTGCGGCGTTGAACTCGGTGATCTTCCAGCCCTTATAGGCTACCTCGGAGATGAAGTCTTCTTCAGCCTGAGGGAGCAGCTGCTCTGTAATCAACCATTTGATGAATCCCCACTTGGATCGATCGGCTTTTTCGATTTCTGTGAGGAACCCAAGATACGATGGCCACAGCGTGTCTGGTGTGCTGGTAGCGTCGATCTTGAATTCGCCGAGCTCCTGCTGCCACGGCGTGAATGTGGACTTGTTTTTGGCCGTGAACGGGATACTGAAGGCCTGCAGCACGCTATCTATGGTAGCATATACAGACTTGTAGTGGCTTTCATCCCAGGGAATCTGTCTGAAATACATGGACAGATCGTCCATTTTAAACAGTTTCATTTTGATATCACGAGCGGTCTGCCCACGATCAACATACTCTTTGCCCCATTCGGCGACAATCTGATCAATATCGATATCTGAGTAGGTAGTCATTGATTAGTCTCCTAAGTGTTCGTTTGCGGTTTTGACTGAGTAAGGCACCTCAGGCTGATTGGCTGTTTCGAGCTCTTCTTTGCCAGAGGGGTTTTCTGGGTTTTCGGGATCAGCAGAAGCTGACTCGAGCTCCTGTACTTTATCCTTAAGTGACTGGATTTCAGTATTGGCCTGATCCAGTTCCGATTGCTTGGCATTCTCGGCTGCTGACTTGGCATCCTCTACGTGCTGATCAAGCTCTTCTTTGGTGAATTTTTCATTTGCACCGGTGAATTGCTGGATCTCTGATTTTACTTCTGCCAGCTCTTCAGCAGAAGGAGTTTCTTTTCCAAGAATCTCGAGTGATCGTTGAAAATTCATAGTTTCTTTTTTGGTTTCCTGATTTGGGGAGTTGGTTGAAGATTTCTTGCTAAAGAATTTTTTGATGCTATTTAGCAGTCCAGTGTGTCCTTCGCTCATTTCCTGAGAGGGAGCAAAGACCTCAGCATGACGAGAATGTAAGAATTCAAAGAGTTTCTCTGGGTTGTCTCGAATGAAATCGTCAATGTTAGGGTTATCATTTAAGAACTCGGTGGCAATCACTGAGAATTTGTCGCTATTGAAGTTTGCAGAGAAGAGTTTATCGGTGGCCGCTCCCTGGTCAACTATATCACAGAAATAGATGTCATCCATCTCTACAAACAGATCCTTTTTAGGATCATAGTGAGTCATTTCCCCGTTTTGATTTCTGCAGCGATTCCATATTCCTTTTTTGTCGCAATACCAGATGTTGACTCTTTTATTGTCTTCATCGTATTGGTATTCGTAGAGGGGTTTGAAGACAATGCTGCACATGATTGCTTCAGGATCTTCTGATGCCTGGCTTATCATCCAGTCTTTCATTCCTGGATGAGTAGGAGAAAGGTTTGCCGAATCAAACAAGTGCAGGTCAGCGACCATTTTATCATCTTCGACTCTGAAGTTTTTGAATCGACCCATCTCTGATCCGAGCGTTTCATTGCTCATGGATGGATGGCCGAATCTGGCTTTCATTCCTTTTTTCTTGAAATTTTCGTTGGCTTTTTTGATGCCATCCTCAATAAAGGATTGCTCTAAATGTACCCCATGACCTAAAGCCTCACCAACCTGACACATGATTACGCCAGATAATACGCCATTTTCAGCATCTATATTAGAAGTGCCAAATGTCACTCTTTCAGATTTGAACCAGCGATTTGTCGGTTTGTGGGATTCCTTTGCCATTATGTAGGCAATGGTATATATATATAGGTGTGGGTGGTAGGACGGAAAACCTAAGTGAGATTAACCAATGGGGGTTTGTGAGGTGTGGAGCCGGTGAAGTAGAAGGTGTATCCATTGAAGTCCATCATTTTCATGCCTGTGCGATAGTCTTCATTTTGGCGCATGGGAGATTCGGGTGTGCCGATTAGTTTTTTAGCGCCGTTTCGGTCTTCTATATATAATACGAGTCCACGATCGGTTACTTTCTCCAGCTGGGATCGTATGTCTGCCCTGTCTTTGTTGAACCGAGCCTCTAGGGAGTTGTTGGTTTGCTTATTGCCAGCGGATATTTCAGACGGAGCCTGTAACTGAGGAGTAAGCAGGATAGGAGAGATGTCATGGAAGTGATTGTCGATGACGCTTTGAGGCACATCTATGGTGTCTGGATCTTGCCAGAGTGTCATCCAGTCGATAAGATCTTCCAGATCCTGGGCAATGGCGTATTTGATGACCTTGAGGCCTCCATAATTATCTGTGTAATTGTTGCTGATACTGGCCATACTCTACAAGTGATTTGATTTTGTTCCAGGTTTTGATGCTTTGATCTCCGGAGTAGATTGATGTTCCTTTAAGTTCCTGGTATTCTTCTGATCGCTGCCATTTTTTGTAGGCCGCCTCAGTGGAATACTCTGATTCGTAAATTTCCATTTTACGGAGGAACTCTCGTAGGGCAGTTTGGTGTGGAAGGATGTTGTGCCTGGCGACAGTATATTGGATCATGTCTCGGTAAAAGCACTGGGTAAAAAATCTCATGAGGGCATATAGCCTATCGAGTCGCTGCTGGCGACTGAGTATCCTGAGTTGTTGTTTTTGATTAATCTTGTCAAAGAAATAATTGTGGATACGTTTGCTCGAGCGTTCGGTAATTGCCGGAATGAGTATGGTGCCTTTTATATGGAGTTCATTTTGAGCTGTGAACCCCTGAGTAGACTTGAGGTACTTATATAACCATACGTTGATGTAGACTGTGGTTATCTTCCAATTTTGATCCATGAATGCAACTTACAGAAATGAAATGGCGTATCGTAGGACATTTGTAACACAAAAAAGTTGCATAAAAGTATTGAAAAACTTTCATAGTGTAATGATTAGATTGCAAGAAGTAAGTCTGATTCGGATAGTTTGAGGAAGTCTTCGATGTATATGGGGTTCGATTTGTGGTCAGTGGGGACTGCATCGAAAGCCAGATTTGAATTTTCAAATCTGGCTTTTTGCGTTTAAGCCTGTTGCTATTTTTAGAACTCCGCAGTTCAGATAGTTTCTGTATCATCCCGAAAACTTCTAGTTAATCTTTAAATAACCTCTTACTTCACAAGTTTTTGGTATGATGTGCCCTGATGTCATTGACAGGTTGGGTAATTTTTTTAAAAATAACTAAACAAATGGTTAGAATTGCCGTTTAGCTCAGTACGATGCCCAGAACAAAGAACTATAACGAGCAGGAAGTAATTGAAAAGGCCATGAACCTCTTTTGGCGTAATGGCTATGAGACCACTTCTATGCACATGTTGGAAAAGGAAATGGGAATTAATAAATTTTCTATTTACTCAAGTTTTGGAAACAAAGAAGGCGTTTTTCTGGAGAGCATCAAGTGTTACAAGCAGAGGCTGCATGTACTGATTGATAAGCTTAAAGGCTCCGATCAGGGGCTTGGGAGTATCAAAGCATACTTTTATGATTTTGTTGCTTTCTCTCGGGAAGGGGGCTGTGGTAAAGGGTGCCTGGTCACTAATACCGCCAATGAGCTAGGACCAGATGCACCTGAAGAAATAAGGGTGGTGCTGTCACAGTTTACGGCAGAGGTGAGGGCGGTATTTGCTCACATCCTGAAAAAGGACGAATCCTTTCAGGCTGGCCAGATCGATGAGGTGGCTGATTACCTGATCATCTCCATGTTTGGTCTTGCGTCTGCATCTAGAGTTTTTAGCACCAGTCAGCTCAAAAACTACATTGAAAATATATTCCATTTCAACTAAGCATTTTTTTTACCCTAAAACTAAACAAACGTTTAGAAACAATTTATAAATATAATTTAGACATGAGTACACTTAAAGTACATTCTATTGAGTCAGCTCCAGATGAGAGCAAAGCATCTTTGCGGGAGTCTGTGGAGAGTTTCGGTATGTTGCCAAATCTCCATGGAGTTTTAGCAGAGTCTCCTCAGGCATTAGAAGCCTACAAAGTATTGCATGGGCTGTTTTCCAACACCTCATTCAATGCAGAGGAGCTCACTGTGGTATGGCAAACCATCAATGTAGAACATGAATGCCACTACTGTGTGCCTGCCCACACAGGGATTGCTCATTCAATGAAGGTAGATCAAAAACTCATTGAAGCGTTGAGGAATGACGAACCCCTTGATAATGAAAAGTTGCAGGTGCTGAAGGATACTACGCTGAGCATCCTGAGAAACCGTGGTAAGATTTCGGATGAAGAGTTGGAGCGGTTTTATGCGGCAGGTTATGGAGAGCGTCATGTGCTGGACATTATTTTGGGCTTGGCACAAAAGACGATGAGTAATTACACCAATCATATAGCGAATACCCCAGTGGATGAGCCCTTTCAGAAGTTTGCATGGAGCAAAGAAGTGAGTGTGTAATCCCACACGCTTATAAGACACCCAGGTTGAAGGTATCGAGCCTGGGTGTTTACTCTTTAGGGAGGGCTGCTTCTTTACTCAGCTGATTTTTGTACGCTGTAGGGGACAGGTTATAGTTTTTTTTGAAGGCTCTGCTGAAGTAATTAGGATTAGAAAACCCGCACGCATATCCAATATCTGAAATAGACTTGTCGGGTTGATGTGCGATCATTTGAGCGGCTTTGTTCAGGCGAATGTTTGTGATGAATTCGTTTGGTGTCTGGCCTGTGATACCTTTGATTTTGGTGAAAAGGTTCGTTCTACCGAGCGACATGTCTCTGGAAAACGATTCTACATTGTAATCAGAATTGCTGATGTTTTTGAGCACGACTTCCTGAGCTTTTTCCATAAACTCTTTATCAATTCGCTTTTTGGCGACTTTACGAACGTGTTGAATCGGGTTTTCTTTATACAAGTTTTGCAATGACTTGCGGTTATTCAGTACGTTGTTTATTCGGGCAATCAGAATTTTGGTATTGAATGGTTTGGTGATGTAGTCATCAGCTCCTGTTTCTAATCCTTCTATTCGGTGTTCGTCTGAGGTTTTGGCTGTGAGAAGTACTACCGGAATGTGCGAGGTTAGCAGGTCGGTTTTGATTTTGGTGCAGAGTTCGGTACCACTCATTTTGGGCATTAGTACATCGCTGATTACAAGGTCTGGAGGAGTTTGCTTAATGAACTCCAGAGCTTCCAGGCCATTGTAGGCTGTCTGTATTTTGAATAAAGGCCTCAATAAGTCCTTTAAGAATTCCATGACTTCCAGGTTGTCTTCCACGATCAGCACTGTTTCGCCCATTTCTGTATATGTTGTGGGAGTCTCTCGTTCTGGTACTAGTGCTATTTTGTGCTCGTAAGTGGTGGGTTCCAGATTCGATTTGTGGTAGTGCTCGCTTCCGCCTTTGAGCTGCACTTTGAAGGTTGTTGATTGGTCTTTGGAAGAGCTGTTGACGGTGATTTGGCTATGGTGAGCCTCTATTACCCCTTTTGCAAGAGCAAGACCTATGCCTGTTCCTTGCTTTTCGTCAGCATTTGACATGTTGTCTAGTTGATAAAACCTGTCAAATATTTTATTCACTTTTTCGGATGGAATAAAGCTGCCAGTGTTGATGATTTCTATGAAAAGGTCGCCTTGAATTTCATAACTATTGATAATGATCTGACCCGATTCTGGGGTGAACTTAAATGCATTGGCGATCAGATTGTAGAAGACTTTTTCCATTTGGTTTCTGTCGAACCATAAAGGGAAGGACTCAAAATCCGTCTTCAAGGTGTAGTCTATATTGCCATGTTCGGCTAATTCAAAAAAGCTTAGGTAGATTTCCTTCATAAAAGGTATGAAATCGTGTTCCTGGACTCTTAGCTTAATCTTGTTTTGATCCATCTTTCTAAAATCAAGAAGCTCACTTATTAAGTTTCTTAGTCTTAGGGTGTGTTTCTGGACATTTAAGAGGCGGTTGTAGACACCAGGAGATAGATTGGAGTTTTCCAGGATCAGTTCTATCTGGCCAATGATGAGGGTGAGTGGCGTTCTAAATTCGTGAGAAATGTTTGTGAAAAACTGAATTTTTTGCTGATTAAGCTGTTCGTCTTTTCGGTGGTTTTCTTTTTCTACTTCCAGGTTATATGCAAGCTTGCTCTGCCTGATATACTGTAAGTTGATCAATATGATTATTCCTATAACAATCACAAAATATGTGACAAATGCCCAGGAAGACAGGTAGAATGGGGGAGACATCACGATACTGAGCTTCCTGACATTGTCAGGACTATTGGTGGTTCGCACAAAGAAATTGTAGGTGCCGTTATCCAGATTGGTATAAGTGATATTGTTTCGGGCTTCTGCTTTGATCCACTTTTTGTCGAACCCTTCCAGCATATACTCTAAGCCCTGACGGCTAGATTTGGTAAAGGCCATGTCTGAAATGGAAAAAGATATAGAGGAGTGTTGGTGTTTTAGGCGGATGATATCGGCATCCATGATGGTTCTGGAGATGATATCTGGGTTTAGCTCAGGCGTGATCTGGTGGTTGTTGATAGACAGTCCGGTGATCATCGGGTAGTTATTAGACTTTCTACTTAGAAAGTCCAGCTCTTTGAGTGCTACGAGACCTTCTACTCCACTTATATACAGAATGCCGTCGGATGAGTGATAAATACCATTGGGGCTAAGTTCTCTGAGAGGGAGACCATTATTGGAAGAGATGTTTTGAAACGAGCCCTCGGTGGGATTGAAAAAACTGATGCCTTTGTCCGTTTCTACCACTAGTCCACTGTATGGAGACTCTACTATTCCGAATGCAATGTTTCCGGGTAATCCATCTTCCATAGAATAGGTGCGAAAATTATCTTCTTCGGGCAGGTACTCAGTAAGCCCATCGGACGTGGCTATCCAGATCCGGCTGGACTGGTCTTTATATAGCTGATATACACAGTTGCTAGGTATTTGATCCGATCGATAATTTAGGAGTTTCTGGGTCATTGTATTGTATCTAAATACCCCTGATTTTTCAGTTCCTATCCATATTTCATGGGCTTTTGGGTGTAGTATGCTGAGAATGGGAGAGGAGAGCTCCTTTTGTAGGTGAGCAGGTAAAAAAGGACTAAACTGATAGGTTTTTAAATCGAATAAAAGCAGGCCTGCGCCTGTGCCAATCAGTAGGTTGTCTTCATAGGGAAGGATCGTTTGAATCTGAGATACCAGGGAGGAGTCTAGTGAAGTCGTTTCAGGTACATAGTGCGTAAATGTGTTGGTGTGAAGGTTTAGGCGGTCCAGACCTGCCCGATGCGTTCCTATCCATAAAACGGAATCTCCCTGCAGACATAAGCTTTTTACATTGTTGGCCGAGATGCTGTTGGTATGATCACTGGATGTGAAGTAGCTAAACTTTCCGGTGGAGCGCTCAAAGTAGTTTAGCCCACCACCATCTGTACAAATCCATAAGTTTTTTTTGGCATCTTCCAATACCTGGCCTACCACTCTGAAGTTTACCCCTCGGTTGTTTTGAGTGTTTTCTGGGTAGTAGCTAAAGAAATGACGGGTAGGATGAAAAACATTTGCGCCTCCATAGTAAGTGCCGGCCCACATAGCACCATCTCTGTCTTTGTACAATGACCAGATCGAATTGTGAGATAGGCTTGTTCTGAGTCCTTTGTAATTTTCATAATGAGAGATACTTCCATCAGTTTTGATTACATCCAGGCCTGTAAATGTGCCTACCCAGATATTCCCCTCATCATCTTCTTCTACACAGCGCACATAATCATTGCTGAGGTCATTGTTGCCGTGATAATGCTTCAGCAGGGTGCTGTCTTTTTGCTTGAGAAGTCCATTTTGGTTGGTGCCTATCCAGATGTTGAGGTGACGATCTACATACAGGCACATCACCTGATATTGCTCTTGTGTTAGTAGGGTTTGTTCCGTATCATCCTTCTTCCATACGCCCATATTTGTGCCTATGAGCAGGTGCCCATTGTATTCCATAAGTTTGGAGATACGCTCGTTTTTTCGAAGCTCCACAGGTGTTTGATGGAAGGTCCCGGAAAGTGGGTCAAGTAGAAAGAGACGGTCTGCAGTTGCTACCCATAGGTTGTTGTTGATGAGGTAAAAGGAGCTGATACCCGTAAGTGGGTAGTTGCGAAAGGTTTCTGTGTGAAGGTTAAATGCGCTGATGCTATTTGGGGTGTGCACCCATATGAGACTATCCTCACTCAGTAGGGTCTGTATCTGATTTTCTATAAGCGAGGGTCTGGAGTCTGAGGTACGATATATAGTTACTTTTTTTCCATCATATCTGTTGAGGCCATTTCGGGTGCCCAGCCATATGCTACCGTATTTATCCTGACTGATGCTCATTACAGAGATCTGACTCAGCCCTTCTTCCAGTCCGAGGTGTTCAAACTCAATAGCCTGGGTCCATCCTTTAGTTAGCAATAGACTGGATAAAGCAGAAAGCAGTACGAAAGCAATTACTTGAAACCTTGTCATGTGTCTGTTTAATTTCTGAGCGTCTGAACCGATTATTCAACGAATGGTCAAAAAAATACTTTGCGGGGTAAATCTCGGTACTTATCGTTCAGAATTTATGAACTATTGTACGCCTCTCCAAGCCATGCTATTTCAAATCACTGCACACTTGTCGGGTTTATCCTTTGTACAAAAAGAAAGGAGAACTGAACGTATGTGAAAGCCATCGATTTAGTGAAAATCTAAATTGCCATCATCAAATCAAAAAAATGAAAGGCATATAATTTTAAGCGAAATAATGGTAAAGCATTTTAATATTTTCTTAGTCGCTTTAGCGCTAACACTTGGTATTTCCAGATGTAAACCACCAAAGGAACAAGTGACCAGACCTGCCCGACTAGACCTGGCAGAGAAAAAGCTGGGTGACCTCCGTGAGCTGGCTGTGGAGCAAAACAAAATTCCAAGAAGTGAAGAACCGAACGGTGAGATCATGTGGGCCACTAAGTACGACCAGCACGGTAAGATGAAATTTGACTGGACTTTAGGTTTTTTCCCAGGTACGTGCTGGTATTTGTACGAGCACACGAATGATATAGCCTGGAAAAAGGCTGCAATTAAATTTCAAGAGCAGATAGAGCCATTCAAAACCAACTTGAATTCTCATGATTTAGGTTTTGTATTTTATTGTTCTTTTGGGAATGGCTATCGAATCACTGGAGAACCGGCCTATAGGCAGGTACTTATAGAGGCAGGAAACTCATTGCTGAGCCGATACAGCCCGACGGTTGGGTGTATTCAGAGTTGGAATGTGGACTCGGGATGGCAAGCCGAGCGGGGATGGAGTTTTCCGGTGATTATAGACAACATGATGAACCTTGAGCTACTGTTTGAGCTCACCGAACTCACCGGTGACAACAAATACCGTGAAGTAGCCATTGCTCACGCAGATCAAACATTAAAGCACCATTTTCGCGAAGACAACAGCTCCTATCATGTAGTGGATTATGATGCGTCATCAGGGCAAGTACGTCACAAGCACACCGCTCAGGGGTTTGCGCATGAAAGTGCATGGGCCAGAGGTCAGGCCTGGGGGCTTTATGGGTACACCGTATGTTTTCGGTATACCAAAGACGAGCGATACCTGAACAGAGCCATTAAGATTGCCGATTTTATGGTAAATCACCCCAATTTGCCGGCCGATGGTGTTCCCTATTGGGATTTTAATGCACCCAACATCCCTGATGAACCAAGAGACGTTTCTGCTGCAGCCATTACAGCTTCAGCTTTGGTAGAACTCAATAGGTATACCGGCCAGAAGTATAAGTCGGAGGTAGACAAAATCCTTAAAAGCTTAAGCAGTGATGCCTATTTGGTAGGAGCGCATGATGAAACCAAATTTTTATTGGACCACTCAGTAGGAAGCATTCCTCACGGTGCAGAAATAGACGAGCCACTTGCCTATGCCGATTACTACTATGTAGAGGCAGTTTTGAGGCAGCAGGATAAACAACACATACTCCAATAATGAAAAGTGAATGAATGGTCTAGGCCAATTAAATCTATTATAACAACCAATAATCTAAGTATGATATGAAACAAATGACACTATTAGCGGTGATTGCTATATGGTTGACTGGATGTATCGAAGACTCTTTTGTGAGCGACAGCCTGTATGAGTCTGATCCTCAGGCTCCTTCCGGGCTTAGTTATGCTCCCATGGTAAATGCAAGGGAGTATTCGGTCATGCTTTCTGCTCCTCCTACGTACAACTCGTATGGAGCAATCCCAACATTCGAGATTTTAAAGGTGAAAGATGGTGATGGAGCGGTCGTTCCAGAGGATACTGTGAGTAAATACTTCACCATTCTCAATTACTCTGTAGATACGGTAGTGGTAGATGATGACGGGTATTTTGTAAACGAAGCAGGTGATACCATTCGCCAATATACAGCCATCAATTCTCAGGATATAGGACGAATCCAAATTGCGTCCAATAACCCATTGAAGGAAGGAACTTACTTCTTTGATATTAAAATGACCACCACTTATAACGATCAGGTTTTTGCAACCACTTTTGAGAATGTATTTGAACTGTACATGGGGCCGAGACTGGCCTCTGGATTGGTGTATGTCCCAGGTGGACAAAACCTCCTGGTAGGGCAGGATGACAAGACTACAGCACCTATGCTTTTCGGAGCAAATCCAGATTATAGGTTTGAGTTAGGGGATCACACAGATAAACTCAGAATAGATGCCGCAACCGGAGAGCTTTCTATGGTGAGTGGCTATGTGCCTACTGAAGAACCGGAAATTGTGTCTCCTACCATCAATGTTATTAGCAACATTACCGACGAGTTGGTGTCGTTTCAAGATGTTATCAACGTTTACTTATCATCAGAACCTGTAGACATTCCCAAACTGACAGTGGATGTCTTTTATCCCACCATGGAAGCAGAAAATACCGTGTATGGATACAGGATTCATACCGTATTGGAAGGAGATCCAGATATTTTTTGGAACAATTCAAATGCGGATGCTATTGCGGGGGAGTATCGGCCAGATGAAAACTCCAACCAACGAAAGCTGGTCATTAATTTGGTGAAGCCATCTACCGCTGCTCAGGTGCCACATGAGTCGTGGTGCATTATGAACTCTCAAGATCTGAGTGCATACCAGTTTGGCTATGATGTAGAAGCTACCTTTTATACCAAGAACAGATTTGTAGAATACTTGTCTACTGACGGTACATCTCCATCTTTATTCAAAATGTACATTTCTTCAAATTATACAGGCGATTTTGAAGCCGCAGAATGGACTGAAATTACAGACGAGCTGGTATCTAATATCGAATCAGGAGGGGCTTTTGTAGAAGAAAATGAATTTGAAGGATTTCCGTATCCGGGTGATCAGGGAGCATATGGTTTCGATGATCCCGATGGGCTGAAAGATGCATCCAAAAACGGTGACAATAAATATACCAGGAGTGTGTTTGACTTATCGCCGTACGCTGGGATGAGCAATGTCACGATTGCTTTTAGAGTCCATACCACCTTTGAAGGTACAATAGCCAGAGCTGGAAACTCCAATAGGTCTGGCCAGTACTGGTTATCTGACTTCCACATAAAAGCTTACGAACAATAAAGACTTATCTAATGAAAAAATATATATTCTTTGTTTTGGTGTGCTGTGGCCTCTCTCTGGTCACAATGGCACAGGTAAAGATATCCGGTACTGTTACCGACGGGGAAACCGGAGAGACCATTCCAGGAGCTACGGTGACTGTGCCAGGTACTACCAAGGGCACGGTGACGGATCTGGACGGTAGGTTTACATTGCCCAACATCGGTGCAAATGAGACTATAGCAGTAAGTTTTATCGGTTATGAAACGCAAAAAATAGCCATCAATGGCCGATCTGAAATTGACGTGCAGTTGTCTGTAGATGTACAGAGCCTGGATGAGGTAGTAGTCGTAGGGTACGGTACCCAGCTGAAAAGAGATCTGACCGGTGCCGTAGGTACTGTGGATGCAGAAGATCTGGCAAAAGCACCCACTCCCAACTTTGATAAGGCATTAGCTGGACGTATTGCCGGTGTTCAAGTAACCTCAGCGGATGGTACGCCAGGTGCCAATGCCAATATTGTAATTCGTGGAGGGAATTCGATTACTGGAGACAATTCGCCACTTTTTGTAGTGGATGGTGTCCCTCTACAGGATTTTGACCCTGCATCACTCAATACCAATGACATTAAGTCATTTGATGTGCTAAAGGATGCTTCTGCTACTGCAATCTATGGATCCAGAGGTGCCAATGGCGTTATTCTGATTACCACCAAAAGTGGACGGTCTGACGGGAAAACCGATGTGAGTTTTAGCTACAATCAGGGGGTACAGTATGCACCCAAGCGACTGGAGGTAATGAATGGGTACCAGTATGTTTCCTATTTGGAGCAAATAGCACTGATTCAGGATAATTATAGTCCGGGTGTAGAAACCAAACAATTTTTGGAGACCTGGGTAGATCCCGAGCTATACCGTAATGCTGAAAGCACTAGTTGGCAGGACGAAATACTCCGGCAGTCATCTTTTAACAACTACTCACTGTCTGTGAGTGGTGGTACAGAGCAAACAAGACTTTACTACAGTGGGCAGTATCTCGATCAGGAAGGAACTGTGATCAATACAGGGTTCAATAAAGTAGTGAACAATCTACGGGTGAATCACAAGGTGGGAAGCCGGCTAAAGCTGGATGCAAACCTTGTGCATAGTTTGTCAAACCGCCTCGGAGTAGATGTAAACGGAAACGGCTTTAGTGGAATGATCATACGTGATGCTGTTAGGTTTCGCCCGGTAGAACCTATCAATGATGATGGGCTGGACGGTTTTGACCCTGATGAAGAAGCAGGTAGAAGGCTGTATGATCCTGTGGATAACCTTAACAATACCGAAAGAAAAGACAGACGAGAGCTCTTTCGTGGTACATTGAATGCTAACCTGAAAATACTGGAAGGTTTGGCACTGGACGTTACTGGTAGCTATCAGTCACAGAACAGAAACAATTCCATTTTTTATGGCGCAGAGACCTATGAAGGAGAACGAGGCATCAACGGTATAAGCGGTAGAATAACGAACCAGCGACTGGAGGTAATTACAGGGTCCAGTGTGCTGAAATACAATAAAAAAATCGCATCTGATCAGCGTTTTGGAGTGCTCGCTGGAGTGGAGGCTCAGTCTCGCTCGTTGGAGTCATCAGAGCTCGCCAGTACTCAGCTCCCTACTGATGTGTTTGGTATTCATAATCTGGGGCTAGGACTGATTGCTCCTATTCCTTCTTCCAACTTTACACAAAGTACGCTATTGTCTTATTTCGGACGGGCAAACTACACGCTCAAAGACAGGTACATGGCTACTGTAAACTTTCGTGCCGATGGGTCGTCAAAGTTTAGAGAAGAAAACAGGTGGGGCTATTTCCCTTCTTTTTCTGTAGCGTGGATTGTCTCTGAGGAGCCATTTTTCGGTAGCTCAGACCTGGTCTCCAATGTGAAGTTACGTGCGGGGTGGGGTAAAACAGGAAACAACCGTATCGGAGATTTTGATGCCTTTACTACTCTGTCTTCTACCAACAACTCAGGCTACATTTGGGGTGCTGGTGAAGCTTATCAGGTGGGAGCGATCATAAACAACCTTGGAGTTCCTGATCTGAAATGGGAGACTACCAGTCAGTACAACCTCGGCCTTGATTATGGTTTGTTTAAAGAAAGAATACAAGGAGAAGTGGATTTGTACTTGAAAAGGACCACTGACCTGCTGCTAAATGCGGATATGGCTTCCAGTACCGGATTTACCAGAGTACAGCAAAATGTAGGAGAGGTGGAAAACAAGGGGCTGGAAATAGCGCTACGATCTTTCAATGTCACCAAAAACAACTTTGATTGGACCACAAGCTTCAATATTGCCTTTAACCGCAACAAGGTGATCAATCTAAACCAGGGACAGGAGGCCATCTATACGGATCCTGCGCGAATAAACCTGGGAGAGTTTCAGTACATCACGCAAGTAGGCCAGCCAGTAGGCCAAATTTATGGACTGCAATACGATGGCCTTTACCAGTTGGATGATTTCGTATATGACAACACTAGCGGTACTTATCAGCTCAAGGAAGGTGTGCCTGATAATGGCGGCAATCCTGCTCCCGGTAGTGTGAAATTTGTAGATGTAGATGGTGATGGTACCATCACGGAGGCCGACAGAGGTGTAATCGGAAATACCCAGCCCAAATTCATAGGGGGACTCACCAATGATTTTAGGTATAAAGGGTTTGATCTTCAGGTCTTTTTCCAATGGTCTTATGGTTCGGATGTCCTCAACCTCAATAGAGTAGAATTTGAATCTCCAATGGGATCGGCTCAAAATGGGTTTGTAGCGCTGATGGATCAGTGGACACCTGATAATACTGACACAGATATTCATGCCTTGAAATACCAGCAAGTATTTGGACGGCCAGTTAACGGCACCCGGATCAGTGATCTTTACGTAGAGGATGGTTCGTTTTTACGACTCAAGACCGTGTCATTCGGATACCGTTTGCCAGAAAACGTATTGTCGAAGGTTTTTGTGAAGTCATGCAGGGTGTTTGTTTCGGCCCAAAACATCTTCACATGGACCAACTACTCTGGGTATGATCCTGAAGTTTCCATTCCGCCAAGAGGCGGTGTGTCCGCTGCTCTGGCTCCAAACCTCGACTTTTCTGCATATCCGCAGAGTGTTACTATCACCGGAGGGGTCAACATTACCTTCTAATTTTCCACAAGATAAATGAAGATTCAAATGAAAAATACGCTAACAATCAGGCTGCTTTCCATTGTACTCATCGCTTTGGGTACAAGCTGCGGCGATATTCTGGATGTAAAACCGGAATCCGTATGGGAATCAGATAGTTTTTATTCCAATCCACAGGAAGCTGAAATTGCTTTAGCAGGTATATATGGTGTAATTGCCAGTGATTTCGGATATGGTCGTGACCTCACTATCTCGCTAGAGGCAGGTACAGATGAGATGTACTATAACCGTAGCGCCAACGAAAACTGGGGCTATGCAGTCTATAGAAATACTCCGTCTGATGATGAGACCTCCAATCTTTGGACCAACATGTATGAAGCCATCAACCTTTCCAATCTATTTTTGGAAAGCATTAGCCCTTCGAGTTTCGAAACTGAGGAGGCCTTCAATGCGCTGGTGGCTGAAGCCAGGTTTCTCCGGGCGCTATGCTACTTTAACCTTGCCAACTACTGGGAGGAAGTGCCCCTGAGGCTTACTTCATCCAAAGGACAAGATGATAACCATGCTCCCGCGGCTTCTTTGACAGACATATATGCGGCGATTGTGGATGACTTAACGTATGCCACTGAGCACCTTCCGCATCCTGCTGACAATTCGTTTGTATCAGGCAGAGCGCATAGATTCGCGGCGCATGGGCTTTTAGCCAGGGTATACCTGAAAATGTCCGGTTACCCGCTGAACGAGAATCATTACCAAAAGGTAATGGACCACTGTGAGGTCATCATTAGTGATGGGTACCATCAGCTGACGAGCAATGCTGATACCACCGGATATCGTCAGGTATTTTACGACCTGATAGGAGGTAATTATAACACCACCGAAGTGTTGTTCGAAATCGCCTTTCAGAACCTGAGAGATCAGGGCTTGCTGGATGTAGATGGACGTCATGGTAACCTCAATGGGATCAATTTTGGCAGTAGCAATACGCTCGGTGACCCCAATGGATATGCGATGGCCGGAGTATACCCTTCGCTGGCCAATTTGTTTGATAAAGCGAATGACAAACGCTACCAGTGGAACATCGCATCGTATAAGCGAACTGGTGCCGGAGATATCATCCGAGTGGCCAGCGAGTTAAGTATACGGGATTTTTGCCCGGCAAAGTTTAGAAGATGGGAGCCTTTAAACTATGCTGACCTTGATGTGGAAGGTGAAAATGAATCTTATGTAGCTCTGGAAAGCAGCCCTAGTCAGCTGTATAGAAATTTTACTACGATCAATTTCCCTGTGCTCAGGTATTCTGATGTATTGCTAATGTATGCAGAGGCTGCTAACGAGGTTTCGGGTGGGCCTACTTCTTTGGCTTTAGAGTACCTAAATGAAGTGCGCAATCGGGCAGGTCTCGAAAACATCGAAGCGGCTAGCCCTGTAGTGGCTGCAGATCAGCAGTTGTTTTTTGAAGAGTTGGTAGATGAGCGTGCGCGTGAGTTATGCTTTGAGGGTATCAGAAGGTTTGACCTGGTGAGATGGGAATTGTTAGGCGATAAACTTGCCGAGGCTAAAACGGTGGTTGAAGGCCATCCGGACTTTTCATCCTCAAATCAGGATCATCTGTCCATCATACGGCCAGCTAATAACTTTGATCCATCTAAACACCTTTCACTTCCATACCCACTGGTAGAGGTGACCATCAATCAGTCATTGAATCAGAAGGAGTCGTACCAATAGCGTTTTAATTATTTCTTATTCGTAGATCAGGTAGGTGCTTATTCGAGCACCTGCCATTTTTTGAAAAGGGTTCCATTTACTATGAAAGCAGACAAACCACTATTTTTTCTAAGTCTTTTCCTAATCACATTGTTACAGGGATGCAACGTAAGCAAAACTGGAGGAAGCAGTACCGATGCCCGACCCAACGTGATTTTTATCTTTCCTGACCAATACCGAAATGCCAGCCTTGGAATCTGGTCCAAACCTGAATATGAAGGCAAAATACAGGGAAAAGGGGATCCGGTAGTTACGCCGGCATTGGATGAATTTGCCTCAGAAGCTGTCGTTTTTAGTCAGGCGCTAAGCAATTTTCCACTTTGTAGTCCATACAGAGCCATGCTTATATCTGGTATGTATCCTAACAACAACGGAGTAGAGGCTAACTGCCGAAAGGACCGAAAGGCTTCACTCAAGTCTGACATAGAAGGTGTGACGGATGTTTTTGCCAATAATGGATATGACGTATCCTATTTTGGAAAAGTGCACTGGCTTAAGAACGATCCGCTTTTTGATGAACACGGAACTTACGTAGGTTCCACGTTGCCTCCAGGAGGTCATTATATCAACGATTATGATACCTATGTGCCACCAGGACCAGATAGACATGGAATCGACTATATGTATCAGGTGATCAAGGATGTTCATTTTGATCCTTATGTGTATTCATCTGACCCAAAACTAATAGATGGTAAGTCTGATGGAGAACAGCACATGCCTGGTAGGTTCAATGCAGAAATAGAGTCAGAAGCCATTATCAAATACCTGGAAGTGACGCATAAACAGCGTGATCCTGAGAAGCCATTTTTCATGATGTGGTCTCTAAACCCCCCTCATAACCCCTGGACCGAAGAAAGCACCAAAATGGAATACTTTGACCAGTACACTGAAAATGGCACACCTAATCTCGACAAGCTTCTTACTCACGAAAATGCCGACCATGAAGTAGGGCATTACGCTCCTTATTATTTTGCCAATGTATCGGCCGTAGACTACTACATCGGGCGAGTTTTGGACAAGCTGGAAGAGTTGGATCTGGATGATAATACAATTATTGTATTCTCGTCTGATCATGGAGAAATGCTAGGTAGTCATGGCAAGCAGGGGAAAAACTATCCCGAAATGGAGTCGCTAAACATCCCGTTTATGATCAAATGGGGAGACCGGCTCAAACACAGAGTGGAGGACAGAATCGTGAGTGTGCCAGACGTAATGCCTACTCTGCTAGGGCTTGCCGGACTGGAAAATAAAATACCTGAGAGTGTACAGGGCGAAGACTTTTCGGATTTGGTCGTCAGTGCTCAAGAAACAAATCCTAAGCCAGAAGCAGCGCTGATCATGAGCTATAAGTACAGAGGTGTATTTACTGGGAGGTATACTTTTGTAGTGGAAGAAAAGGGAGGCAAAGCCAAGAATGTATTTTGCTATGACAATGAAAAGGACCCTTATCAACTCGAACGAATCGCGCCAGAACAGCTGGACAAAGAGCTTCTAAAAGATCTCAAGACAAAGCTTGCGGACCTGTTAGTGACCACCAACGATTCCTGGGTAGAGCGAGGTATAGCTAAAGAATACCTAAACTATAACTAGCATGAGTAGTGGCTATAGCGAATGTCTAAAGTCCGTTCTGGTATTAGCATGTTGTATGCTGCACTTCTCTGCTGTTTTCGCTCAGATGCAGGCTGGTGACCCTGGGGTTGTGCCTGATTACGCTGTGATAAATGCCAATAAGACTGCTTTTCCACAGATGGAAAGGTGGGCAAAAGCAGGTGTAAGGGGTGGAATTCCCTTTCCAGAGACATTTGATGTGGTCAGGAGTATGGAGCCGGGTACCAGTTCGGATATCAACAATAAAATCAAAGAAGTGTCGGGGCTCTTGAAGGAAGGGGAGCTCGGGCTGGTAGTGCTAAGAAATGGTGAATATGACATTCGAGAAGAAGTGACCATGCGGTCGAACGTCTCCCTCATAGGCGAAAGTAGGTCCGGTACTGTGTGCACCATCGATTTTAAAAATGGCTTTGGGTTTCACTTCTCTGGAGTACACAGGTCAGGCATTTATCGGATGACCATCCAGGGGGGGTGGGGCACGCCACGATACGATTGGAACTATAGCCTTTCAGAAAATGACGAAATGCCCGACAATGAGAATGTTGCAGTGAAATTTAAAGGGTCTGTAGATTGCTGGCTGGATGAGGTGAACATCTACAATAGTGGCAAAGATCCTATGCGCTGCGCTGCAGCACATACGACATTTCGAAACTTAAAAGTAAAGGGCGCACACCGCAAGGCTGGAGGTGCTCAGGGGTATTTTTTTATCCAGGGACCTGACAATCTCATCACAGGCTGTGAGATGACACACCTCAGACATATCTCATTGCAAGGCGCAGAGGTGGAGTACAATGTGGTCTATGACAATAACTTCCACCAGGAGGTCAGTTTTCACTCTGGTGACAATGGCAATAACCTGATAGAAGGTAATCGCATCACACTTCCGGCAGATATGCCACCCGTGGAGGCCGGAGGGCCATACCCGGAAGTCAATACCAATGCTCCCAACTATTTTGCCATTATGGGCCCCTGGTCTTCTCAGCACGAAGTATCGCATCACCCCAACTATCTTTTTGCTAATCAATGCCTCCAACTCAACCATAACTTTGGGTCGAATACGCCATGGTCTGACCCATCGGTGGTCTATTCAGGGCCTGTCAGGATTGGTAAAACTCCCGAAGACCATATCAGCAATTTCCCTGTGCTTTCGGAGGTTCCGCCTAAAGGTAATACCCTCTATGCCGTTTCAGGTGCTAACCCTACCGTAATAAGTCATCTGGCGAGAAGCCCGCGGTTGCAGTTTATCAAGCCGATCACTTCTCAGCTGCTTTATGGTAGTCCAGTTCTGATCCAGCTTCAGGCCTATGATGAATATTTGATCAATGAAGTACACCTTTACCTGGACTCACAGTTGGTGGGTGTAAAATCCCACCCTCCATACGTCTGGAATAATGAAGGAGCATTAGCCACACTCGACCTGGGGCAGCATGAACTTGTGGCTGTGGCTGAAGATGATGAAGGGCTTAAAACCACCCGCGTATTGAATATCGAGGTGGTTGACCCTGTGGTGCTTCCCGATAGTTATACTGAGACCTTTACGAACATGGAGTTGAGTGGGTGGGGTGAATCGTCATTCGTGGGAGATGATGGATGGGTTTGGTCAGTAAATGCGAAGGGAGTGAACGGAGACTTAGATGGTAAAGGCGTCTACTTTCAAAAACAACAGACCGGTATCAGGTCTGGAACACTTTTAGGTGGGCTAAAGGATTTGTCGTTTGAGTGCATCAATAAGTTTGATGACAGTGAGCGAATTATAGAAGTTTATGTAAATGAACAGCTGGTACACTCCCATCGTCAATCTGGTTATGACAAATACCAGGTGAAGGTGTCTGATCTTCAAATAATGGGGGAGTTTGTCATAGAAATACGCAATGCCAGTGTGGATGAAGGGGATGTAGCTAAAACAGTTTCATTTGATAACATTAGCTGGACTACTTTAGGTCAGCAGTTAGACGCTCCACCTGTTTTGACTTTTAAAAACTTGTACGACTCGTTCAATTTTCGCGAAGGAGAATCAGTAGAAGTACACGCTACCGCGATAGATGATAAAAAAATTGATTCAGTAGAACTATACATAGATGACAAATGGGTAGCTACTGCTACGCATCCTCCATATGAATGGGGAGAGGAGTTAAGTGCTTTGCGATTGCTTTCTTCAGGGGCTCACGATATCAAGATTACCGCCTATGATAACAGTCAGCAGCAGTCCTCTCACCAGGTTCGAATTTTGCGTAATGCAAATGATGCTCCGCTGATCAGTGTAACGGAACCGGTAAGTGGTAGTCGGCTATATGAGCTGACGGGTTTGGGTGCGTATATTTCGGATGATGGTGACCTCAAAAGTGTCAGCCTTTACCTAAATGACCAACTCTTGGACTACCAACAGGAAGAACCATTTGGGTGGGAGCATGCAGATACCATCAGTGCCCTGATTGGGTTGCAGGGTGCCCAGATTCTGAAAATCGTAGCAGAGGATACGGAAGGCGCTACTTCACAACGCATCATTCATGTACTCATGAATGATGCGCCCAACATATCTATCACAAATCCTACATCCAGTACATACCAGTTAGGAGAGGAGATTCCTCTGGAGATTGTTATTTCTGATGATTTTGGTGAAATGGAAAAAGCTACATTATACCTCAATGGTGAAACCCTCGATACTAAAAGCGATTCACCTTTCAGCTGGTCACACGATACGTCTTTTCCAGCGCTCCATGCGATGAGTATAGGAGCGCATACGCTTAAAGTCCAGGCAATAGATCAAAGCGGCCTTTTAGCGGAAGATTCTGTTATTTTTTCGGTGATCCAGGCGCTTGGAAGTCAAAGTAAACAAGAGCGTGCATTGATCTATCCTAATCCTACTAACCAGAAGGTTTTGGTGCTCACGGAGGTACCCCATACTGTGGCGGTATATGATGTGGCGGGTACTTTGGTGTATCAGTCTGTACATAAGGCCAGAGAAAGCCAGATAGATTTATCTGGAGTAAGCGCAGGAAGCTATCTCCTAAAGGTCAATGAGCCCACACAGGTGAAAAGCTACCTGCTGATCAGAAAGTAAGACGTGAATAAAACTAGACGAAAGTAGAACACTAAAAATATTAATATCATGAGTAAAATAGTTTGTTTCCTGGTTTGGGTAAGTGTGCTGAGTGTTTCCTGTAGCTCGCATTCTGGCGCACAAAATGATCAGGGAGATAAAGCCAGGGGCATTCACGTAGATGGCTTGCCAGATTTTTCTTACGCAGGCTATGACTTTGGACAGGGGGAGTTGCCAGAGGGTAATGGGCTGCAGGTTTTTCGTGTAGAAGACTTTGGAGCCATAGCCAATGATGCCAATTCTGATTTTAAAGCGATCCAGTCGGCAATAGATGCAGCAGAGGCTAATGGCGGGATTGTTTTGTTTGGGCCCGGCAGGTATTTGCTAAACGAACAAAAAGGAAACCAGCAGGGACTAATTATTGAAGCTGACAATGTTATTTTAAGAGGAGCAGGAGATGGTCCTGAAGGAACCGAGCTGTTCATGTCGTGGCAGCTAGAGCCTGCAGACCCTTCCAAAATGTACAGCACTCCAGCCATGATTCAGTTTAGAGCATCTTCCAAGAAACAAGATGCAGGTAGTTTGGCAAAAGATGTAGCGCGGGGGCAGGATCATTTGGAATTTGTCGGAGAGCCGAAAGTGAAAGCTGGGGATTTTATTACAATATCGGCAGTGGGGACCTTTCTCAATGAGCAGCTCTTAGAAGGCAAGAAAACCAGGCCTATTTGGAGTCGCATCAACGAACGAGGGGCCGCAGTGGATGAAATTCATCAGGTGAAAGCAGTGGATGGAAATAGGGTTGTTTTGCATGCGCCTGTTACTTTGGCTATTTCCGCTAGCGATCCATGGGAGATAAAAAAGATTCAGCTGCTACAAAAATGTGGAGTTGAGCAATTGCATTTCATTGGAAACTTTCATGAAGGTTTTGAACACCATAAAAATGCACTGCATGACTCAGGGTTTACCGGAATCGCTATGGTTCGTACCTTCAACTCCTGGATCAGGCATGTATCCTTTAGTGATGTCAGTGCTGCAGCAAGCTTCAGCTCATCTTTATGTGGTACGTTTTTACATTGTAAAGTAAAAGGCAATGGTGGACATTCTAGTTTTGGGTTTCACGCCAGTACGCGTTCACTGATGGCATACTGTGAAGATCAGGCCAATGCCTGGCATGGCCCTAATGCTTCTCACCGCTCTGTGGGTAGTGTAATTTATAAATTTGAAGGAATCAATCGTGGTATCGATCTGCACGGTGATTTTCCAAGAAATACACTTTTTGACCAATGCGTAATGGCTGGGTTCGATGGTGATAGTGTGGGTAGGGCCAGTCATGGTGCGAGCTTTCGCAATTTGCCCAACCACATGGGCGGGTTGGTGCTATGGAATTTTGAGCAAACCGCAAGACCCAGACCTGGATTCGATTTTTGGGATTTGTATGAAGACAAACCAGATGAGCTCTATGGTCCACTAACAGCTGTAAACCCGGTGATAGTAGGCTACAAAGGGGAAGGAACCAGTTTTGTGAAAGAAAGCGTAGGCAAGGTAGAGTCCTGGGGAAAACATGTGGCTCCTGCTTCCTTGTTCCTATACCAAAAACAGCAAAATGGAATGAAAATTCCTACTTATCTGAAGAATTAAGAAACTTCATTCAGTTGATGTCAGTCGATTAGCCGTTTCATGAAGTACATGAGCGGCTTTTTGCATTTGTAGCGTGAGTGAAGTTGAGGCAACGTAAATGAGGGCTCTCAAGCTATTGTTTAGGTACGATATTGACAGTTTTCTGTACAATCAGTCAAAGGAAAATGGTGTATTGATAGTTCATTGCTTGAATTATTTATCCATTCAAATCAAACTATTAAGCACATGAACCACGTACAAAAACTACCTAAACTGCTGGTTGGAATTGTTTTCTATTTTCTCACTATTAACCTGTCTGCTCAATTGTCCAACATACCTTCTGCCAAAATTGACAGATGGAATGACGCAGGAGTTGCTGGTGGCATACCGTCACTCCCAGGGTCGTTTACCTCAGGTAACTCTGTCACCGTTACCACGAAGACCAATGCGGGGATACAGGCAGCTATAGATGCTGCAGCCTCTCAGGGTAAAAGCTGGGTGTATCTGCCAGATGGATGGTACAATCTCACAGGACAGGTAAACATGACGTCAGGCGTTTCCCTTGTTGGGCAAAGTAAGTCCGGCGTAAAAGTGCTGATTAAATTCAATACCGGTAATGCCTTTTCTATGTACAAAGACAGTAATTGCGGTATCTACCGTATGACCATTAGTGGTCGGTTTCCTGTAGGTGACGGCACATACTACGTTACACCTACCAACAAATGGGGCTGTAGCACTTGTAACGAGCTGCCAGCAGTTACAAATATCAGTATTCAAATCAACGAATCGAATAATTGCTGGGTAGACAATGTGGCTATTAATAATAGCGGACGACACCCCATTAATATTTCTAATGATTCTCACCATATCACTATAAGAAATACTGATATCAAAGGAGCATTCAATAAAGGAGGGGGAGCTAATGGGTACTTTTTTATCCAGGGAAGAGACAATCTAATTACTGAGTGTACGGTCACACAAATCAGACATATTTCTTTGCAGGGACCTTCATCACAATACAATGTCGTATACGACAATGTCTTCCAGCAGGAGGTGAGTTTTCATGCCGAAGACGCTGGTAATAATTTGATAGAAAATAATACTATTACGCTACCTGCAGATATGCCTACAGGATACTATGCCATAATGGGGACCTGGTCTACTCAGCACAACATGTCATTGGCAGATAATTACATTTATAACAACACATGCGTGGAAAACAATCACGGTGGCGCAGTGCTATACCCCGGGCAAGATGGTGCAGGAGCGGTAGTATATGCCGGGCCGATAGATGGAAAAAAGGAAGCAGTGGCTGCTGGGCGTACTTATGACCATACGGCCAACTTTGAGGCGGAATACAACGGCCCATCAGGTGGGGCTATCTACGGTGGTAGTGGCAGTAGGAAAGCTGTAGCCCAAAAAAAGGAATTGACGATGGAGGTATATCCCAATCCGGCAGGTGATCGACTCATGCTATCTGGATGCTGCATCAGTAAGGACCAGATTAAACTATTTAGGACGGATGGGCGTCAGGTTCTGGATATACGTGTTTACCTGGAAAAAGACATGTCATTCATAGATATTGGCCATCTGAAAAACGGAGTATATTTGGTAGAGGTAAAACGAGCTAGTGGTTCTTCTGAGGTTTTAAAATTCATTAAATCTAGATAATCACTTAAGCCTATTCATTGATCCGATCAATGAATAGGCTTGTTTTTTCTCACCCTAAAACTCCACCCGATAGGCCATCACCCGGTTGTGGAAAAAGGTGGGCACCAGCAGCAGGTTTTGTTCTGATATGTAATCGATATCCGCAGCATTGATAGACTGCTCTCGAGTATCTAGAAGTAACGTGCTTTTGCCGGTTTTACCTTCTATATAAAAGAGCTGGCCACCCCACGCACTGGTGATGAAGTCATTGTTTGGTAGCTGTACGATACCGTCGCCCTGCGTGATGCCAGTGGCTACCGTAGAGGTAGTGCCAGCATCCAGGTCTAGCAGACCAAATGCCCCTCCCTTAAAATCCAGAAAATACATGCCGTTATCGGTAGCCAATAGTCCGTTTAGACGCTGTACGGAATCCAGACCATGAGTAGCTACAATCTCCCCATTCTGAAGTACGTGGATACTGTTGGAGTTAGATCCGGAGGCATACACCGTTCCATCTTTTCCTATAGTCAGGTCGTTGAGTTGAGGGTTGTCAGGGAGGGTGTAGGTGTTGGAGATAGAGCCCGTGGCCAGGTCTATCTCCACAATATCATCTATGTCGTTTACATAAAGTTTACCATCATGGATGCCCATGCCTTTCGGTGCATGGAGCCCTACAGCCCATTTGATCGACAGGATGTTTCCATTCGTGTCGAGTTTGGAAATGAAGCCATTTCCATCTTTCTCCCACGGGCCTTGATTGATATTGGCTACGTAGATGGTGGCGGATTCTCCGTGGTACAATGCCGACTCGCAGGTCGTGAGCAGTGTGTCACTCTCCCAAACTAGCGAGAGCTGAGGTGTCAGGGTTTCTTCTTCGGTGTTTTCGCTGGACTGTTGCTTGCTCTGGCAAGCCACCAAAACCAGCAGTGCGAGTGTTGTAATGTGGTTGATGTATTTCATGCATATGAAGGTAAAACGAATAGTTTGGACTTTCAATACCTCGCTTACTTAGCAGAGAATAATGCAATGAAAAGCGGGTGTAGAAATACGAAAGAAGTAGGGGAGCTGTTCTTGCACTGAAAACATTTTTTGGGCGATATTTTTCTTTTTTGATAATAAGCGTTTAATTTACGTTTATAAACATGACTAGTTTTAGGTTTACTGGTCTTTAAGAAGAATAGAAGATGAACGAAGAACTAATCAAGGCTGTAACCAGCGCATATGAAGCCAACTTCGGAGGGCAACCCTTGCTCGTACGTGCTCCCGGCCGTATCAACCTGATCGGCGAGCATACCGACTATAATAACGGCTTTGTGCTACCTGCGGCAGTGGCCCATGCGACCTATTTTGCTATCGGTAAGTCCGAAGATGCTGGCACCTGCAAGTTTATATCACTGGATATGGACCAGCAATATGAGGTAGCTCTTGCTGATATCAAGCCTTTAGAGCAGGGCGCCTGGCAAAACTACGTAATGGGGGTAGTCTCAGAGCTTCAAAAGCGAGACAAGACAGTTGAGGGATTTAATCTGGTCTTCAGTGGTGATGTGCCACGTGGGTCAGGAATGTCGTCATCAGCTGCACTAGAGTGTGGAGTGTGTTTCGGGCTCAATGAGCTCTTTGGGTTTGGGTTGGAGCGTGTAGCAATGGCTCAGATTTCTCAAAAGGCGGAACACAACTATGCCGGTGTGATGTGTGGCATCATGGATCAGTTTGCCAGTCTCATGGGCAAGCAGGATGAGGCACTACTGCTCGACTGTGAGAGCCTTGAATTCCGTCATTTTCCCATCGTTCTGGAGGACTATACATTGGTGCTCTGCAATTCCAATGTGAGCCATAGCCTGGCTAGCTCAGAGTATAATGTGCGCAGACAGCAATGTGAAGAAGGCGTATCTATTATCAATGAGAAACTCGCTAGAGTAGACAGTCTGAGGGATGTCACTTTGGAGCAGCTCGATGCCTGCAAAGAGGAGATGAGCGAAGTGGTTTTTCGTAGATGCAAGTACATATTAGAAGAAAATAAGCGCGTGGAAACCATGACCAAAGCCATGGAAAACGGCGACCTGGAAGCCATAGGTGGAATCCTGAAGCGTGCTCAGCAAGGAATGCGCGACGAGTACGAGATTTCGTGTCCAGAGATAGATTTTATGGCCGACTTTGCCAACAGCCGTGAAGACGTGCTGGGTGCCCGCATGATGGGAGGAGGATTTGGTGGCTGTACCATCAACCTGGTGAAAGCCGAGAGTGAAGAAGCATTCATTGCCGATCTCAATGCAGCATATCAGCAAAAATTTGATAAATCGATCACGCCAATCTCTGTAAAAATCTCAGATGGTGTGCAGCTCATAAACCAAGTACAACATGCCTAGTACCAACTTCGAAAAGCCGCATAAGCGATACAACATCCTTACAGATGAGTGGGTGCTGGTATCGCCTCACCGTACCAAGCGTCCGTGGCAGGGAAAAGTGGAAGATGTAGATGAAGAGCAGCGACCACAGTATGATCCCAAATGTTACTTGTGTCCGGGAAATGAACGCATGGGAGGAGCTGTGAATCCACAGTATAAGGATACGTTTGTCTTTCAAAATGACTTTGCCGCACTGATGGAAGACCAGGGTACTGCAGAGGTGTCCGAAGGACTCCTTAGAGTACAGGAAGAGCGCGGTACTGCACGAGTGATCTGTTTTTCGCCAGACCATTCGCTTACTATGCCAGAGATGAGTGTAGATGCACTTGCTCAGGTAGTGAAAGTGTGGAAGCGGGAGTTTGCAGACCTGGCCAAAGACCCACAGATCAGCAATGTCCAGATTTTTGAAAACAAAGGACCTATCATGGGGTGTAGCAACCCACACCCTCACGGGCAGATTTGGGCGCAGAGCAGCGTGCCCAATGAAATAGCCAAACGTACAGCTACGCAGGTGAAACATTTTGCCGAAACGGGCAAATCTCTTTTAGGAGAATACCTTTTCCAGGAATTGGAAGCGGGAGAGCGCATCGTGTGTGAAAATGACTACTTCGTTTGTCTGGTGCCATTTTGGGCTGTATGGCCTTACGAGACCATGATCGTTCCTCGCAGGCATTTTCAGGCCGTGACAGACATGACCGAGCAGGAAGAACTCGCTTTCGCAGAGATACTGTCAAAAATCACTATTCGCTACGACAATTTATTCAAGTGTTCCTTTCCGTATTCGGCAGGCATGCAGCAGCGCCCTACCGATGATCAAGATTACAGCGGATGGCACTTTCATTATTCCTTTTACCCTCCACTGTTGCGTTCGGCTACAGTGAAGAAATTCATGGTTGGCTATGAAATGTTTGCCAATCCTCAGCGAGACATTACCGCAGAAATGGCTGCCAAAACGCTTCGTGAGCTTCCTGAAGTGCATTACAAGCAAGCCATGCATGCAGGATAGACAAGAGTTAGTTTGTTAGTGGTAAAAAGGCAGTGTCCATTCGGGTGCTGCCTTTCTTTTTTTGGTGGAATCGCTCATTGGTGGGCTGTTGCTGATCTGGCAATACATGGCATGCAAAGCCTAAGCCAATAAGCTATTTCATTCGGTTCTCTTCGTGAATCAAATAATATATTGCGTCTATTTGCCTGTTTGCAAGAATTGTTCGGGAAGGCCTTTTTCTCCTTTAATGTTTAAAAAATCCACATTTTTGGATATTTTTTGTTTTAAAAGCGCAAAAAAGCGCAAGATTGTTCGTAGTTTAGTCTCGAAAACACGCATAAATAAGCAATACCGACTAAAACCATGCTCAAAGGAGAACGCCAGGCACTCATACTCAGTAAGCTACAAGAAGATAAAAAAGTACTTTCATCGGATTTGAGCATGCAGCTCAACGTATCGGAAGATACAATCAGGCGCGACCTCAAAGAGCTGGCGAGTGAGGGCAAGCTCCTCAAGGTGCATGGAGGTGCGATTATCACTTCGCAAAACCTGTATGCATACAAGGAAAACGAGATTTACGATCATGACAAAAAGCTGTAGGTAGCTAAAAAGGCACTGCAGCTTATCGAAGACAATGATGTGCTGATTATCGGAGGCGGTACTACCAACCTGGAGCTGGTTAGTCTGATGCCGCCAGATCTGGGCGTGACGGTCTTTACTTACAGTTTGCCAATAGCGATGCGTCTTTCTGAGCATCCAAAAATTGATGTCATTCTCTTTGGAGGTAAGCTCATGAAGCGAGCGCAGGTGACGATAGGTCTGGATATGATCCAGTACATCTCAAAAATTCGCGCTGATGCCTGTTTCCTGGGTTCAAGTGGCCTGGATATCGACGCTGGACTGATGGAGATAGACTGGGAAGTTTCTCAGTTGAAACGGGCGATTGTAGGGGTGTCAGATAAGGTGGTAATCATGTCTACTTCAGAAAAAATAGATACTAAACAGCGCTTTTTGGTGTGTCCACTGGAGAAAATCAATACGCTCGTTACGGAGGTAGATCCTGAAAGCAGTTTATTGGCTGCCTACCGCAAACGCGGATTACAAGTATTATAACTTTTTAGAAATGCAAGACATGCTGGTGCGGTTATATGATTTGCCTGACTACCCTGTAGGTAAATGGACAGACGGAGAAGTGTGCATCAAGCGCGCCATAGCTCCTGAGCTGGAAAATGTTTCTTCATGGGTAGGAGAGCATTTTGGTTCGCTATGGGAAAGCGAATGCCGAGCTGCATTTGGTAAAACGCCAGCGACAATTTTTGTAGCATATCATGGACAGCAGCTCGTAGGGTTTGCGTGCTATCATACTACAGCTGTCAATTTTTTTGGGCCTACTGGAGTGCTGGATACTTATCAGGGTAGAGGCATCGGTAAGGCGCTGCTATTAGAAGCACTCTATGCTATGAAAGCCGAAGGCTATTCTTATGCGATCATTGGTGGAGTGGGGCCGGTAGATTTTTACAAACGCGTAGTAGACGCAGTACTTATAGATAAATCCGATCCTGGTATATACCGGGATCTTTTGAAGTAAACAACAATAGAATGGGACCTTTTGCCACCAAAGCAAATCCGTGGCGATGGATACCGAGTCTGTATTTTTCACAGGGCTTGCCCTATGTGATCGTCATGACTGTATCTGTCATCATGTACAAAAACCTCGACATCTCCAATGCCGAAATCGCCTTCTATACCAGCTGGCTGTACCTTCCCTGGGTGATCAAGCCACTGTGGAGCCCGTTTGTGGAGATGTTTTCTACACGTCGCACCTGGGTATTGGTCATGCAGTTTTTGCTGGGTGCAGCGCTGGCGTGTGTGGCTTTGACCATTCCTATGGATAATTTCTTCCAACTTTCACTGGCATTTCTGTGGCTGATGGCCTTTAGTTCGGCTACCCACGATATTGCTTCTGATGGCTTTTACTTGCTGGCGCTTCCGTCTAAAGATCAGGCGTTTTTTATCGGTATACGCAGTACGTTTTATCGGGTGGCCATGATCACCGGGCAGGGAGCTGTAGTGGTAGTGGCTGGGTATCTTGAAGAACGATTGCCTACTATACAGGGTGCGTGGAGTGCCGTGTTTGGTGGAGTGGCGGTGTTATACCTGTTATTCTTTTTCTATCACCGATGGAGTCTTCCGAAGCCCTCGCAAGATGAAAAAGTTACCGTACAAGAGCCCGGGGAAGTCTTCAAACGCTTTTTTCAAACCCTGGCTGCATTCTTCAAAAAGCCACAAATAGGCATAGCCATTACTTTTTTGATGTGTTATAGGCTGGGAGAGTCGCAGCTGGTGAAGCTGGCGTCTCCTTTTTTACTCGACGAACGCTCCGTAGGAGGATTGGGACTCAGTACCCAGCAGGTAGGGGTGGTCTATGGCACTTTTGGTGTGATAGCACTTACCCTTGGTGGTATACTCGGTGGTATTGTGGCATCACGCGATGGGCTCAAGCGCTGGATTTGGTGGATGGTAGCCGCTATCAATTTGCCTAACATTGTGTATATCTACCTGTCTTTTGCGCAGCCTGAGTCATTCTTTTTGGTGACTGCTGCGGTAGTGGTGGAGCAGTTTGGGTATGGTTTTGGTTTTGCAGGATACCTGCTCTACATGATATACATCGCCCGTGGGCAGTTTAGTACGGCGCACTATGCATTGGCTACAGGCTTTATGGCGCTGGGCATGATGGTGCCCGGTATGATAAGTGGCTGGGTTCAGGAGCTTATCGGTTATCAGTACTTTTTTGTATGGGTGGTGATTGCTACCATTCCATCATTTGTGGTTACACGTTTTCTACAGATAGATGCGGATTTTGGTAAAAAAGAGGAGGCATGAAGGAAGTGATGGATATACCCGTAAAAATCGACAACAGCGCACATGACTGGGCTGCAAGTATGCTGTCTTCGCTTTCGCTAAAAGAAAAGATAGGTCAGCTGATACACATGGCTGCATGGTCAAATAGAGGTGCGGCTCATGACGAACAGCTGCTAAAAACAATCCAGGAATATGGAGTAGGAGGCGTGATTTTTTTTCAGGGTGACCCTGAGCGCCAGGCTGTGCTGACCAATGCCTGTCAGGAGGTGTCCAAAGTGCCAGTCATGATCTCGATAGATGGCGAGTGGGGGCTGGGCATGCGGCTCGATGGGGTGGAGGCTTTTCCCTATCAGATGACACTGGGAGCGGTAGCTGACCCTTCGTTGATAGAAGAAATGGGCAGGCTGGTAGGGCGGCAAATGCGTCGCCTGGGTGTAAACCTTAACCATGCCCCAGTGATAGATGTCAATACCAATCCGGCCAACCCGGTGATCAATTTTCGATCTTTTGGACAGCAAGTAGAAGCCGTGCAGGAGCGTGCTACGGCTTATATGAAGGGCATGCAGTCTGAGCAGGTGCTGGCTTGTGCCAAACATTTTCCAGGGCATGGAGACACAGCTGTGGATTCTCACCTGGCCCTACCCGTGCTTGATAAGTCCCTGGCCGAACTGAAAGCTACCGAGCTTCAGCCCTTCGCTCATCTGTTTAGAGAAGGTGTAGGGGCTGTGATGACGGGGCATTTGCAGGTTACAGTACTGCAAAATGATAAGCGTGCCTCATCATTGGCCAAAGAAATTGTGCATACACTGCTGCAGGAGCAGATGGGCTTTAAGGGACTGGTAGTGACTGATGCGCTGGATATGAAAGCGGTAGCTGATCATTTTCCGCCTGGTGGCGCTGAGGTGGAGGCATTCCTCGCGGGAAATGATGTGCTACTCTTTGTGCGTGATGTGGCTGTCACTGTAGAGGCGATGCTTCAGGCCGTAAAAGATGGTCGCATTGCTGAAGAATCAATCGACAAACGAGTCTACAAACAGCTTTTGTTTAAATACTGGATGGGGCTCTCCAGCTATGAGTCGGTGGACCTGGAAAATATCGTTGAGGAGGTAAATACAGGGATTTCGGAGTTGAATGAAAAGCTGTTTGCAGCATCCATTACCTGCCCTAAACGTGAACTGGCTGATGGGCAAGCTTTAGAGGCGCTTTTTTCCTTTTTTGGGGAAGGTGAGCAGGTAGAGCAGGGGGCGTTGGCTCACCATACCACTACCAAAGGCAGTGAGCGTAGCCAGAAGATGCCGGTTTTTGATGCTGGGTGGATGGCAGCCTATCCGCAGTGTCAGCGATTTGAGTGCCGGTTTGCGGGAAGTTCAGCGCCATTCACTATGCCTGAAATCAAGGAAGGTGCAGAGGTAATGCTGGCCATCCATGACGTGCGGCTTAAGGCTCCCGGCAACTTCGGACTCAATGACCAGTTGCTAAATGCAGTTCGTGCCCTGGTGTCAAAATACCGAGTGCATCTCGTGTTTTTCGGTAATGCCTACGCACTGGGAAGCTTGCCAGAGCTGGAGCAATGTGCCTCCATTATGCTGGCCTATCAGGAAAATCACTATACGCAAAAATATATGCTGGAAGCACTACAGGGGCATATTTCCATGCACGGCCGATTGCCGGTGGATGTAGCCTCGTGGAGTGCAGGTTCCGGACTTTCAATCAATCATTAATACGCTTTAATCATGAGACATTTTTTAATCTTTAGTTTACTATTGACGAGTCTGATAGGTGCTGCGCAAAATCCTAAGCGAGAGTTTAGGGCGGTGTGGGTAGCCACTGTTAAAAACATTGACTGGCCGACAAAGCCGGGGCTCACTACTCGCCAACAAAAAGAAGAGTACCGCCGCCTGCTGGATTTTCATCAGATGAACGGCATGAATGCCGTTATCATGCAAGTGCGCCCTTCTGCCGATGCATTTTATGCCGACGGAGTGGAGTCCTGGTCCAGATATTTGACAGGCGAAAGTGGTCTCGCACCTGATCCGTATTATGACCCACTTACCTTCATGGTGGATGAGGCGCATGATCGGGGGATGGAGTTTCATGCGTGGTTCAACCCATACCGTGCTATCGTGGATCTGGAGGAAATGCCAGAAGACAGCACGCATATTTTCTATGAAAAGCCCGAGTGGTTTGTGCAGTATGGCGATCGGATGTATTTCGATCCGGCCATTCCCGAGGTGCAGGATTATACCGTAGGTTTAATAGCTGATGTGGTAGATCGCTACGATATCGATGCGGTACATTTTGATGATTATTTCTACCCTTATCGCATTGCGGGAGTGGAGTTTCCAGACTCCTTGTCATTTGCGAGCTACGGTACTGATTATACCCAGGAGACCAAAGACGACTGGCGCAGAGAAAACGTCAATAAGATTATCAAAAGCCTCAATGACACCATTAAGGCCGTGAAGCCCTGGGTGAAGTTTGGAATCAGTCCTTTCGGGGTGTGGCGCAATATTGCCGATGATCCTCGTGGGTCGGACTCAGAAGCTGGTCAGACCAACTACGACGATTTGTTTGCCGACGTGCTCAAATGGATGGATGAAGGATGGATCGACTACATACTTCCTCAGCTTTATTTGCACCGGGAGCATCCCAAGCTTTCTTACACCAAAGTACTGAAATGGTGGAATGCTCTCGATTATATGGGGCACTTGTATGTAGGCCACGCAGTATATCGTGTGGGTAGCGAGCGCGAGGATGGTGCGTGGATGAACCCCGAAGAACTTCCAGAGCAGATAAAGATTTCCAGAGAGTTGCCCAATGTATTGGGGGGTGCTTACTTCAGTTCCAAGTCATTTTTTAATAACGAGCTGGGCATCACAGATCGGCTTAGGGGTGATTTTTACCGAACACCTGCGTTGGTGCCTACTATGCCGTGGCTGGATAGCAGTGCGCCTGCTACTCCCACGGAGCTGGTGATCAAAAATGATCCTTCGGGCGTATTGCTCAGCTGGAACACTGAAGACTCTACTACCCGAAACTACGTGATCTACCGGTTTGATGGCAAGCGCATCGGGGATTTCAACGATCCGGAGAATATACTGCGGGTAGTTCCTTCTAGTTCGCCGTTTTACCTCGATAAAACTGCACGAAAACGCAAGAGATATACCTATGCAATCACGGCTTTGGATCGTATGAGCAATGAAAGTGAGCCTACGTTCGTAAGATTTATAAAGGTGAAGCCACCGAAATAAATCATTCTTTAATTATAGTAGCAAAAAACGGCACTGTTTGATTTCAAATAGTGCCGTTTTTTTATGGTTTAATCAGTGTAACTGCTGATTCATTGAAAATGTTATCAGTTTCTCCCCCAGGTATTGCTTATTACTAAACAAATAATGGATTTACTTGCAGGTTTAATGCGTGTTTTAGAGATGATATTTCACAAAACCTGCATATAATTGCATGATATTGCTTAATTTACTGCCATTGTTTGACGGTTTATACATGTTAATTGAATGGTACGAATATTTTTTACATGTTGCCTGCTTGTAAATGCCTGGCAGGTGCTGGCACAGAGTGTCACGATCAAAGGGCAGGTTACGGATGGCGAGGCAAATGATGCTTTACCAGGAGTTACAGTTTTAATCAAAGGAACCAGCAACGGAACGGTCACCGACCTGGAAGGAAACTACTCACTTACCGTGGAGGATCCAAAATCCAAAACGTTGGTGTTTTCTTTTATAGGGTATGATGCCAAGGAGGTACCCATCGGGAATGCTACCAATGTAGATGTCACGCTGGAAATGAACCTCACCGAGCTACAAGAAGTAGTAGTGACGGGCCTCAATGGTAGTCAGAATAAACGTGCACTGAACTATGCGGTGCAAGACATCAAGGCCAAAGACGTTACCGCCACCCAGCAACAAAATGTGGTCAATTCCCTGCAAGGAAAAATCGCAGGAGTACAGGTAACATCTTCTAGTGGTTCTCCGGGTTCTTCTTCTTCCATTGTGATCAGGGGAGGGACTTCTATAGGTGAAAACCGCAGCAACGAACCACTTTTCATCATTGATGGGGTGATCGTAGACAATTCTACGTTTCAGGGCAGTGGCAACCGCCTGATGGACATCAACCCGGAAGATATTGCATCCATAAGCGTGCTAAAGGGCCCTACCGCTGCAGCCCTCTATGGAATCGGGGCCGGTAATGGTGCTATAATCATTACTACCAAGACAGGTGAAGAAGGGAAAATTCAAGTAAATGTGGGTTCTACTGTAGCCTTTGATCAGGTGTTTAAAACACACGGCGTGCAGAGCACCTATGGGCGCGGACTCAATGGAGTGGCTGATGACGAATACTCCCTGAGTTGGGGGCCGGCCTTTACCAGTTCGGATGATGTGTATGACAACATGGGCGAGTTTTTCCAGACAGGCGTACAGCAGAAATATGACCTCAGCATCAATGGAGGTAATAAGTCTTCTACTTTTTACCTGTCGGCTTCCAACAACAACCAGACGGGAATCGTACCCGGTGAATCGTACAATCGCTTCAATCTGATGCTCAAAGGCACGATGAAGGTGCATGAAAAACTGGAAGTGACCACTTCGGTAAACAATATTTTCTCCAAGAACACACGCGGAGGCAGTGGTAGTATGTACCAGGTATTTAACTGGCCTCGGGACAACAACATGGCGGACTACATCAAGCCAAATGGCGAGAAAAACTGGTTGATCCCCAGTCTGGATCCTATCTACAACAACCCGGAAAATCCGTATTGGCGTGTTAATAACAATCTGCCTACCTATGATATCAACCGCACTATCGGTCAGGTCTTTTTCGACTGGGACGTGCTGGAATCACTAAAGGTCAACTACCGAATAGGTATGGATAGGTCCAACCAGTACTACAAGCGTGTCACTGTGCCTGAGAGTTCTGGGTCTGAAACCAATTACAACGGACGTATTTATGAGTCTGAAAAGGATGTAAAGCGAATGACTTCTACGCTTACGGCCATTTATGAGAAAACATTTGTGCGGGATTGGGATGTGTTCTTGCTCGCTGGTCATAATGTGGATATGACCAGTGCGCGCTCCACCTCATTTTCAGGAGTAGATTTTTTGCTGCCCAACCTGCACAGTATTAACAATGTAAGTGCACCCTATCTGATTCCTGTCCAAAACACTACACAGCGACGCATCGTGGGGGTGTTTGGTGAGGCACGCTTGAGCTACAAGGGCATTGCCTCTATAGGGGTGACAGGTAGAAATGACTGGGCTTCTACACTACCCAGGCACAGCAGGAGCTTTTTCTATCCATCACTTTCTGCAGGTTTCACTTTCACCGAGCTGTTGACTGGTTCTCATACCAAAGTGCTTTCATTTGGAAAGCTAAGAGCGAGCTGGGCGGCTTCTGGGCAAGATGCCAACCCCGAAAGCCTGGGTGTGGTGCTGGAGCAGTACCCCGGACACGGAGGAGGTTACAAGCATGATTACTATGCGGGCAACCCTTTCTTAAAACCTGAACGAATTGAGTCTACGGAGTTTGGTATGAACCTCTCATTTTTTACCGGAAGGCTCAATCTGGATGTGGCCAAGTACACCATTCAGTCCAAGGATATGATCATTCAAAACCGAATCTCTACAGCTTCAGGTTGGGTGATCCAAACATTCAACACGGGTTCCATGACCAATAAGGGTTGGGAAGTGGTGTTGGATGCCAAAGTGCTCAAAAAAGGTGACCTCACCTGGAATACCTCACTCAACTTTTCTAGCAACAATTCGAAACTATCAGATCTGCCAGCCTACATCTCACGACTTCCTGTGACTTCTGGTCAGATTCTAAACGAAGCACGCCCCATTGCTCTACTAGATCAGCCACTCTATGCCATAGAAGGTGTGCCTTACCTGCGCAATGAAAATGGTGATGTGGTGATCGATGAATATGGTTTTCCACGATGGGGTACTTACAGTAAAGATGAGGAAGGCAACTACATCGTAGATGAGGAAGGCTATCGCAAGGTCTCTCAGGAAAAAGTGTTTCTCGGTGATCGGGAGCCCGATTGGCTGATGGGTATTACCAATACCATCAACTATAAAAACTTTAACCTGTCGTTTCTCTTCGATATCCGAAAAGGAGGCGATGTAATCAACGCGACCTCCAGTGCTATGATGAGTAGAGGCACCCATCAGATGCTCGATGAATGGCGAAACAAAGCCTATACATTCAACGGTGTGGTGGAGACCCCCGAAGGATTTGTGCAAAACGAGGAGCAAGTCATTCTGGACTATAACTACTTCCGATTCGATTACCGTTCGGTAGGTGAAAATTTCGTAGAGGATGGCTCCTGGGTAAAGCTGCGCTATATCGCACTGGGCTATGACTTCAATGATATGGCCGAACGTCTGGGCATGCAGCGCCTCAACTTTACCGTGACGGGCAGAAACCTCTTCATGCTTAGCAAATACTCAGGTGGAGATCCTGAAAACGACTACAACGGCTCGTCTATTGGCGGGGCAGGTACGGTCGGGCTCGACTACTTCAACGTGCCTACTACGCAGGGAATCACTTTCTCACTCAAGGCCACTTTTTAATCACCTATGAAAGCTCAGAAAATCATGATTTTAAAAGTAAAAAACATACTGATCGCAGCCTTGCTTCTGGTAGGCTTTGGTTGTGACGAGTTTTTGGATGTAAACGTAGATGAGGACAAGCCAAGTGCCAGTACACCCAATTACCTGCTCAATCCGGTAACCGGGCTGATGGCCATCAACTGCTACGAACAAGGCGAAACCACAGCTTATTTTGCACAGCAGATTGCGACGCTTTCGGGCTTTAGTGCGGTAAAGGATCGGTGGGATTACCGCTCGGTGACCCGTGTAGGCTTGTTTCGTAGACATTTTCACGATGTAGCAAGCAATGCCAACAACCTGATCTTAACTGCTAAAGCGGAAGAATCGGAAAACTATGAAGGTATTGGGCACACGATGATGGTGCTTACTACGCAGACGGCTACTGACCTGTTTGGCGACATGCCTTACACAGAGGCATTAAAAGGAAATCCTTCTCCTCCATATGATGAGCAGCAGCTTATCTATGAAGGTATGCTGGCCGAAATCGATGAAGCCATTGAGCTGCTAACGATCCGTGATGAGTCAGACCGCTCCATCAAACCGGAGGAAGATTACCTCTATGGAGGCGACCTGGATGCATGGCTGGGACTGGCATACGGCATCAAAGCGCGATTGCTTCTGCACCTCACGCCTAACATCAATCAAAACTTCCAGGCAGTAATCGACGCAGTAGAAGCTGCGCAGGCAACCTGGGTTGATCCGGAGTATCAATACATAGAGTCTCCCTCACCGTGGTTTATGAACCCCTGGGGACCTTCACGTGCTCGTCCTGATTGGGATTACGTGCCAAACATTCTTGGAACCAGCGCACCTACCCCTTATCTGGTGGATGTGGTAATGGGCTATGACCGTGAAAATGACAGCATTCGCGACCCTCGTCAGCCTTTGCTGATGACCCCCAATCCTGATCATGGATACCTGGTGGTGCGCACCAGTGAAGGCAAAGATGCATTGGCTGAAAACGAATTTTACCCGAACCTTTTCGGGAGCTACATGACGCGCGATGATTCTCCGCAGTACTTCATGACCGAGGAGGAGCTCCACTTCATCAAAGCGGAGGCAGCTTTTCAGTCCGGCGACAAGGCTACGGCGCTTGCTGCCTACCAGGCAGGTATCCGTCGGCATATGGCTCGTGTAGGTGTAGAGCAATCAGATATAGACACATTTATGGCGGGTGATATGGTGGCTCAGGACGCGGCTTCCCTGGAGTTGTCCCATATCATGATGCAAAAGTGGCTGGCCCTATACCTCCAGGCTGAGGCATGGGTAGACATGCGCCGCTACCAGTACGACCCTAAGGTGTATGTAGGCCTTACCCGTCCGGAAAATCTGGCGTCTTTCTGGTCAGACGATGATGATACCGAATGGATCCAGCGCCTGGCATACGACAATCAGACCGAAGAGATCTACAACAAGCCAGAGCTAGAGAGACTAGGAGCATATCAAAACCCCGATTGGCTCAAAGTACCACTCTGGTGGACCGGGCAGTGATAGCAATCATTATTTGAAAGAAAAGTACAACTGATGAATACATTACGAAACTTACTTTTTGCAGGCATACTGATGGTGGCAGCGGCATGCGAGACCAACAATATCTTCAATGAGCTGGGCACTACTGACGGCAGCATAGTGGCCAACGTATACCTGGAAACTTTTGCGCCGAGCCTGCAGGCTGGCATTACCAAAGACCTGGAGGTGCAGTACTGGTCGCTGGATGATCGATTTGATTACCTCGGGCTATGGGACTATGTGACTGTCACTCGAGAGTATATAGTGACCGTAGAAGGTGTGGAGTTCAGCACCAGCGAAAATGAGGATTTTCAGGACTGGACAGAAGTCTCCACCTACAACTTTGACTTTGCAGATTGGGACCCGGAGCTTTCTGCCTACAAACGCTCAATCTCTTACGACATCAAGGAAGCATATGACAATGCAACAGCTGGTAGTGACGAGCTCACTGCAGATCAGTATCTGGCAGCTGCGCCTGAAAATTACCTGGCAGATATGTACAGTCATTATACCTCCAACCTCAGCCGTGCTACCCTCAATGAGCTGATGCTCGAATATGAGGTCATGACTCAGGCCGAGTTTGATGGGCACTATGCAGAGAGTGGATTTCTTACTACAGACGGACGAGCAGCCATGGAGGCTGGTCTGGCTCAGATTGGAGCCAAAGAACTGGTAGGAGATAGCTACTCCATTACATCTGAATATGCAATTACCCTCGCTTTTAGGGCTACCAACTCCACTGGGGAGTACAATGAGTCCAGGCGATCATTTTTAGTCTTCTAATTTTCAACTAATCCTACATTTTTATGAAACGTGTTATTACTCATTTAAGAAAGCTGGGCACTCTTTGCCTCGCACTTTCGCTAGCACTAGTGATGTCATGTAAGGAAGATGGCGAGACCATTCCTGACATTCGTGTAGCTTTCTCATTTGCTCCTGAAAATCCCGAAGCAGGGCAGGAGGTGACCTTTACCAACGCTTCTACAGGCGGTACCGAATTTGCCTGGGAGTTTGGTGATGGTGGTACATCTACAGACAAAAATCCTACGTATACTTTTGAAGCAGCTGGACAGTACAGCATCACCCTGATGGTGGATGGGTACGAAGAGCTAATGGCTACCAAAACCATCACGGTAGGTGATCCTGTGCCTGTGATCAGTTACAGCCCGGAAACAGTGGAAGCTGGATCTGAAGTGACGTTTACAGCTGAGGTTTACAATCCAAACGGTGAGACCGTATCTCTCGCGTGGGATTTTGGTGCTGCGGCAGAAGGTGACGACCTCACCGATGGTAAAAGTACGGTGCAGAGCCCTGTGGTGACTTTCACTGCTGAGGGCAAAGTCACCGTGTCATTGACTGCTACGGTAGGTTCTACTGAGCTTACAAGTTCTACCGAGGTGGACGTAAAAGGGCAATTGGCTAAAACGCTGATCTTCTCAGTGGTAGATTTCAGCGGTGCCAAAGGTGCTTTGTATACCAAAAAGCTTTACTCTGGTTTTGATAAAGCTGAGGAAGAAATGAACGTGCCTACCGGCGCTCACCCATTGACCGTACGTGTAGCTAACGAGCGTGTTTATGTATTTGAAGCAGGATTAGGAATCAAATTCTCTAGTGATGAGGCAGCAAAAGCGGATGGTAAAATCTTCAGTGCTGGTTTGGACGATCCTACTGACTACAAAACACACCTCGACTTTGCAGGGGGCTCAGGAGATTACACCACAGATCCATTCTTTGGAGACGTAACTTCTTCTAAGATCTACTTCGGTGACAGACGAAACGGTGTGACAGCTATCGATGTAACCCTCGAAGACGCCGTTTACACTACTGCAGACTACCCATACTTTGTGAAAAACGCTGACCTTGGTTACTATTCTGCATGGAGAACTGACGGAGGTCCTACCTACGGATGGGGTGCGCTCAATGGTACGTTCCACGTACGGGACAACAACGGATCAGAAGAATTCTGGTGGGCCAAAAACTCTAACCACAAAGGTCTTTGGAGATTCCAGGCTGGTGACATAGGGCAAACTGAAACTGTGCCTGCGCTAGGTGGTGTACTTACTACTGAGGCAGTGAGAGCCTTCGCAATCGATGAGACTAATCAGAAAATATATTTCTCTATCAATAAAGTAAATTCTGAGCTGGCTATCGGTATGTACCGTTCTGATCTGGATGGCTCCAACATAGAGCTGATCGACGACTCTAAGCTGCACTCTGAAGGGGGAGACAATGAGCTTACAGGTATCACAGGTATCGCTGTAGATGCAGAGGGTGGTTATGTATACTGGGGCTACCGTGCACCTGATAATGCAGACCCTGAAACCAATCCACTAGAAGTTACTGGCGTGAAACGATGGAAAATCGATGGCTCTGGTGACGTAGAAATCTTCGTGAAAGATGTGTGGGTTTACGGACTAGCTATTGATCACCGAAAGCAATAGGTAGGTTCGAATAGGGCGGTCTTTGAAGAGTCTCTTCTAAGATCTCCCTTTTCATCGATTCAATGATTTTCCCTGACACCATGGGTGCATTTTTTGGGTACGGCAACACCTTTTTAGGGTACCTCATCCATGGTTGTCTTTTTTTCTATCAGCAGAACATTTTTTAAGACTTTCACCTTGATGACACTACAGAAAATGATGGGCGCCGCTTACTGTAAAATGCTTGTGCTAGTGGTAATTCTTGCTTTGGGATATCAGCTCCGGGCACAGCCACTCACCGAACTGCGCGCTGTATGGGTGGCATCTGTCAGCAACCTGGACTGGCCCTCTGGAAATGGCCGCTTTACCAAAGAACAACAGCAGCGCACTCTGCGCGAGTTGCTAGACTCTGCAGCTGCGCTCAACCTCAACGCTATTTTCTTGCAAATACGCCCATCGGCAGATGCTTTTTATCCTTCTGAGCTTGCGCCCTGGTCTGAATACCTTACCGGCCAGCGGGGCAAAGATCCCGGCTATGATCCTTTGCAGTTTGCCATAGATGAGGCTCACCAGCGAGGCCTGGAGCTCCATGGCTGGCTCAATCCCTATCGCTTCGAAAGCTACGTGGGCAAAAACTCTGGAAAACCCGGCGATTACAATGCGGATCATCCTGACTGGATGCTTACCTATAGCGACCACCGCATATTTGACCCGGGAGTGCCTGCCGTGATGCAGCACCTCAAAGAAATTGTGGGTGAGATCGTTAATAATTATGACATTGACGGCATCCACTTCGACGACTACTTTTACTCCTACAGCGGTACCAGCAGCCAGGACCAAAATACCTTTGATACCTACGGCACCGGCTATACCGACAAGGGCGACTGGCGCCGCGACAATATCAACAAGATGGTGGCCATGGTGTACGACACCATAGTGGCCGTAAAACCCCACGTACGCTTTGGTATCAGCCCCTTTGGCATCTATGGCAATGGCCAAAACCCGGACGGTGTGGTAGGGCTGGATGCTTACAACACCATTTATATAGATCCACTGCACTGGCTCAATTCTGGCACTATAGACTATGTAAACCCTCAGCTCTACTGGCCTACAGGCGGTTCACAAGATTTTGGCAAGCTGCTGCCCTGGTGGGCAGGCCATGCACATGATGCTGGCAGACATGTAGTGGCAGGCCACGGTATCTACCGGCTCAATGCCGACGCAGCTACCTCCCGGCAGGCAAACTCCCTGCACGAGCACAAAGCGTATTTTGACCAGCAGTCAGCCAATGCCCGTGTAATGGCTGATCCCTGGACTCTGGAGCAGATCACCCGGCAAGTGGGTATCACACGGAACTATGCACATCAAAACTCCGTGGGAGGTGTGTTTTTTCGCTACCAGGATTTCAACCGCGTGAATGGCTTGCGAGATTACCTGAGAGACAATGTATACCAGGCACCAGCTCTCATGCCACCCATGACGTGGCGACAAGATGTATTGCCTGAAGCACCACAAAATGTGCGCTGGGAACAAGATACAGAAGGTGCCTACTACCTTACCTGGGATGAGTCTGAGGCAGGCCTGCGCTATGTGATCTATGCCTCGGCCAGTGCCGATGTGCCAGACACTTATTTTGATGACCCTGCCAATATTCATAAAGTATTGTTCTCTAATAAGTTTACCGCAGAGGAAACGGAGGAAGGTAGCATGCCTTACCTGTTTATCAAAGCTTATGACCGATTCGGAAACCTGAGTTCTACTACTACTTCGTTTTCCGTGGAAGCTCCCACAGCCGTAGGCGCTTTGGCATTACCACAAGACGGTGCCGAAAATCAATCCTCGTTTTTTGATTTTCGATGGAGCAGTGTGGCCAATGCGCAGTATTATGAAATAGAAGTTTCTACAGATCAGACTTTTGCTACAATAGACTTCTCAGCTACCGTAAAGGACACCACGATCAATGCTACGTCGTTTGCGCTGGTGGGTGAGCAGACCTATTACTGGAGGGTGTTTGCTGGCAACTATGCCGGGCTCGGCAGTAGTAGTGCAGTGCATACTTTTACCACTGGTTTTCCGGGTACGGCTGTACTCACCCATCCTGACGATGGCGAGGAGTTGGTGGCACTGAAGCCGCTCATCTCGTGGGAGGCCAGTACTGTGGCTACAGGGACCCGCCTCAAAATCGCCAGAGGTGGTGCCGAGTTTCAGGAGTTTAATGTGGTGATCGATGAGACACTGGGAGCAGTAAGCTCCTATCAGGTGGCCAGCGAACTGCAGGAATGGACCACCTATCACCTAAAAATTCAGCTCTACAATGATTTGGGCGAAGGAGAGTGGCTGACCACCCGTTTTAAGACCCTGATGCGCCTGCCGGATGCCCCTTTGATCTATCTGCCTGCCACGGGCACTAGCTTGTTAGAAGAAGATGAGGTGAGTTTTGTGTGGGGAGAAACTGATCTGGCTACAGGCTACGAAGTGGTGCTTTCCACGGATGTGGCACGCCAGGATGTGGTTGGTGACATTCGTCAAAAGTTTAGCAAAGCAGATACTACTGAAAATTTTGGGATGCTGGCTCCTGGTGAGTACTACCTGAATGTGGCGGGTAAAAATGTAGGAGGAGTAGGTGAGTGGGCCCAGGTGAGCTTACTGGTAGAGGCCGTGTTATCGGCTGAAAACCAGACAATTTTGCCTGAAATTCGTTATGATAGTAAAGGCGTTGTGTGGTTTTTTCCGGTAGGAGAGACCGTAGAGCAGCTGGCCATTTATGACCTGATGGGCAAAAAGATGAAAGAGTTGACTGGGAAATTTGATGAGCCAGTACTACTTTCGAATAATTTGCCTGCTGGCATCTATGTAGCAGTAGCATCTCTGAAGGGGCAGGCTACACGACTAAAGTTTATAAAGCATTGAAATGAGTGTACTGATAGCAGAAAGTGGATCGAGCAAAACCGACTGGCGCTGGATACGGCCAGACGGTACACCTGTGGAGCTCTCTACGCGTGGGATCAACCCTTCGCTGGAAGATTTGCAGGCTTTGGGCCAGGACCCTATGCTGGAGCCACTACGCGACTGGACACCCGATCAGGTGCATTTTTACGGCGCAGGATGCGCCGATGAGCAGGTCAATAAGCAAATGACAGCCATGCTTCAAGGCCTTTTTCCTGAAGCTGCAGTGGGCGTATACAGTGACTTGCTGGCTGCGGCACGGGTACTGTTTGGTCATAAGCCAGGCATCGCTTGCATATTGGGTACCGGGTCCAACTCCTGCCTGTATGCAGAAGGTAAAGTACAGGCCAATGTGCTGAGCCTGGGCTATCTGCTGGGTGATGAGGGGGGCGGTGTGAGTATCGGCAAGCGCCTGCTGAAGGATTATCTCCGTGGTAATATGCCAGCTGATATCGCGGAGCATTTGCGGCAAACGCTCCAAATGGACCGGGCAGCTATCTATGAGCGCATCTACCGCATGCCGTATCCCAACCGATTTTTGGCCAGCATGGTGACACACGTGGCAGAATACCGCCACACCAGTTACCTGCAGCACCTGGTAGAGCGAGAGTTTCAGGCATTTTTTAAGCAGTGCATTCGGGCTTACCCCGATTATGCAGCATATAGCATTGGCTTTGTGGGGTCCATTGCTTTTCATTTTTCAGATGCGCTACGTGCGGTTGCTCATGCAGAAGGTATGACCTGCGAGCACATCATCCACAGACCGATAGATGCACTGGTGGATTTTCACCATAGCAGTCATAAAGATTTAACGACTTAGATAGACCAATAAAACAAGAGAGATATGATCATCACAGAGGCACCTTCGAAGTTTACAGACCTGGAAAAGATGAGCGTGCAGGAGATACTTTCCAATATCAATAAAGAAGATCAGACTGTGCCAGCGGCCGTGTCTAAAGCCATTCCTCAGATAGAGGAGTTGGTAGAGGGGGTAGTGGCCCGCATGCAGCAGGGAGGCAGGCTGTTTTACATTGGCGCAGGTACCAGTGGTCGCCTGGGTATACTGGATGCCTCGGAGTGTCCGCCTACTTATGGCGTACCGCATGGGCTGGTAGTAGGGCTCATAGCCGGGGGCGATACGGCCATTCGCAAAGCTGTAGAGCATGCAGAAGATGACGAAGCACTGGCCTGGAAAGACCTACAGGCACACAACATCACCGCAAAAGACAGTGTAGTGGGCATAGCGGCCTCTGGGCGCACGCCCTATGTGTTGGGGGGCATCCGCAAAGCATCCGAGAATGGCATTTTTACAGGAGGCATTTCCTGCAATAGCAACACCGAATTGTCGGCAGTGGCAGATGTAGGTATAGAGCTGATCGTAGGGCCAGAGTTTGTAACGGGGAGCACCCGCATGAAGTCAGGTACCGCTCAGAAGCTGGCGCTCAACATGATTTCTACCACCGTGATGATACGCCTGGGCAAAGTGCGTGGCAACAAGATGGTGGACATGCAGCTGAGCAACAAAAAACTGGTAAAGCGTGCAGTGAAGATGATCATGGAAGATACCGGAGTATCAGAGGCTAAGGCCAAAGAACTGTTGGAAGCTCATGGCTCCGTACGCAAGGCCGTAGATAGCTTCCGTGCAGTTTCCTCTTAGCAAGTTTTTTAGTTTGGTGTAATTAGTTGGTGAGAGTCCCTTTTGGAGGGACTCTTGTTGTTTGTCAGGGGAAGTATTTAAAGCGAAGAAATAGCTAATAGAAAAATGCCGGCCATCCAACGAGCCGAAAACTCCACTCACCGAGTACTGACAGAGTGCAGAAAAGCGCATTGCTACTTTAGCATCAAGAATCCGTGGTTGGGAAATAAAAAAGGATTCTTGGTTGGGAATTGAAAAAGCCTGTTTGGAACGCAAACAGGCTTTTTTTATGCACTGATAAATGGGCTTGAGCCCTCATAAACTTTCTCCGGTTCTAACCCTTAATGAGTTTCCAGAGCCGCTTCTTCTTCTACATCGGTGGCGTCAGGTTCATACTGTGGCAGTTGGTAAAAACGCGCTCCCGCTGGTGAATCCTCAAAAACGATTTGTGCTGCTCTGCTGAGCTTTACGCAGCGATCGTATAGGGAATTGAGCGCAATGATGCGTGCCTGTGTGGCTTGTACCCGTCCTCCTTTGCTGCTTTCCTGTATGGCATCTGCTTCTGCCAGTCGCTCTGCGATGATACTGGTGCTGTCCAGCAGTGCTTCTTGTGCTCCGGCTGCCATGAGTTCAGGTTTGTTGGCCTGTACCTGTGTAGCCAGGGCGTTCATAAACCGGATGAGCTCTGGCTGGCTATTGGCCACTTTCCAAAAGCGATGCAATTGAAACGAACGCGCTCTCGCTGGGTCGTTGGCAAAAGCTTCGTTTATCCAAAAACGCAGCTTTTTGACCTGACGCTTAGTGTCATCAATGGCCTCCAGTAGGTTTTGTGTGTGCTGGCCCAGTTCACCACTAGCTACATCGTCACCTCCTTCACGAAGGGCCGTTAGATAATCTTCACTCAGATGAGTTACAAATTGGCTGTTGATCACGGGGATCATCTCTTCGAGTGTTTCCAGGTCTTCTGGAATTTGCTGTACCACCTTGCCAACATGAGCCAGTAAGATGGCGTCTGACATGCGATACTTTCTACTTTCCAATGGGTTCATAATGATAGAGTTAGGTAAAACAATAACCTGAAAATACGGAGCCGGTATAAATAAAACAATACTAAACCGTCATTTAAGTAAAAAAGATTGAAAAAGTGGGAAAAAGCGGTGGCTATGCTAAGGCTCTCCATTCTAAGTAGCTCATGAAAGGGTGGAAGATGGCTGCCTGCCTCGCCGGCAGGCGGGCGTTGAGGCGGAAGATGTCTACGTTCATACGGACGAAAGTCGCGTTCGGGCGGAAGATGGCTGCGTTAAGGTGGAAGGTGGCTGCGTTAAGACGGAAGGTAGTCGCGTTCATACGGACGAAAGTCGCGTTGAGGCGGAAGATGGCTGCGTTGAGGTGGAAGATGGCTGCGTTGAGGCGGACAATAGTCGCGTTGAGGTGGAAGGTAGTTGCGTTCATGCGGACGATCGTCGCGTTGAGACGGAAGGTGGCTGCGCTCAGGCGCAAGGTGGCTGCGTTCATGCGGAAGGTAGTTGCGTTCATGCGGAAGGTAGTTGAGTTCATGCGGACGATAGTCGCGTTGAGGCGGAAGGTTGTTGCCTGCCTCGCCGGCAGGCGGGCGTTGACAAGGAAGGTAGTTGCCTGCGGCGTTCGTGCAGAAGAGTCCGGACCTTACACTGGCTGCTTTTCAATAATTGTGTTAGAAGCTTCTGAAAGGGGCTATTGGTCTACCTAAACACACTAAATTGCAAGCATAGAACAAGCGCATATATGTATTGGATAGTATTGATCATTGCCGGGTTGTTTGAGGTTGCTTTTGCTACCTGTCTTGGCAAAGCAAAAGTGGCCACTGGTGCAGCAGCCACCTATTGGTTTGTAGGCTTTTTGCTGTGCCTGGCTGTGAGCATGTTTTTGCTGGTAAAGGCAAGCCAGGTGTTGCCCATCGGTACGGCCTATGCCGTATGGACGGGAATAGGAGCTGTAGGTACCGTATTGGTGGGGATCTTCTTTTTTCGCGAACCAGCCACGTTTTGGCGCCTCTTTTTTCTTACTACGCTGATTGCTTCCATTGTTGGGCTTAAGTGGGTGTCAAATTAGAGTAGTATTCGTATTGATCAATAGTTTATATGCCTTATATCATCTCTCAACTTGAATGACATTCCAGTAGTAGAAATAGTGAATTCTGTAGTTTAAATATGCTTGCAAATACTGGCTGGTATATCCCTTGGATTCATTATATTCGAATTTTTTTCTAAAGCATGGGTTTCCTAAAGCCGAATTCTGGCTTTGATAAAGCACATAATTTCGACCATTCTTATATGAGTTGTAGAGTCTTATTTTTTTGTTTTTTCCTGGCTATTGTTCTTAAGGCAACGTCACAGAGTGTTTACAAGCCTGGGTATATTGTCACAATCGAACAGGACACAGTCTCAGGAAGTATTGTTGATCAGGCATTAGGTAAACGTTATGTTTCTTGTTCGTTTGTTGCTCAAGATTCGATAACAAAATTCCTTCCAGACGAGCTACTTGGGTATGGGTATCATGGAGGTAGAGTATACCGATCTTCGAAGATAGATAGTTCATTTGTTGAGGTTGTTTTTCAAGGGCCCTTGAGTGTTTACAGGCTGGAAAATCAGTTTTATGTAGAAAAAGATACCTCCTTCCTCCCTTTGGTCATTGAGAAAACGAAGGTCGTAAATGATGGTAGGGAGGTTTTAAAAACCTCTCACCACTGGAAAGGCGTACTAGCATATTTGATAAGTGATTGTTTAAAGGAAGGAAATATTGAGGTCAGTGAAATGCGACTGAACGAAAGGAATTTGATATCCATTTCTGAAAAGTATAGTCAATGCAGAGAAGAGGATTATCAAGTATTTAAAGAGTCAATTCCAATTGTCACGATTCAGCTTGGTGCGGCTGTTGGTTTTTCGAGGTATGGAGTAAATATTGATGGACGTAATATGGTGCCTACCATGGATGATAAATACTCAAGTTTTGACCCTTCAATCGGTTTAGTAGGTGCCTTTACTTTTAATCGGTTTAATGATCGATTTGGGTTTCAAGTAGAAACGCATTATCAAAAAGTAGAGTACACATCTTATATAAGATTCAAAGAAGGTCATGTCGAACACCACGATTCCTACATCATGCATCAGACGATTTCCCTACCTGTATCTATGAAATATACTGTTCCGAGAAAAAAGCATGCATTGTATCTTCAGGCCGGAGTAAATTTAGATTTTCATATTGCAACCCAGGCCAAGTCGTCTTCGGAATTTGAACTTAACAATATCATTAGTACGCAGCCAGAAATTGAGCCATTCGAAGTTAATAAAAATCAGATCGGGGTTTTTGGTGGAGCAGGAATCCAATTGCCTTTCAAAGGTCGGATTACAGATGTTTCTTTAAGGTACATGAATATGAGAGCCTTTAATGAAACGGACTTTATTTATGCTTCCAATAGTCGGATTTCGTTTAATTTTATTCTATTCTTGAAATGATATACACATTCAGGGTTTTGGTCGTAGTAACAGTACTTACGACAATATGTAGTTGTTCTGATGAATTTTACTCGGAAAGGGACTATCCCAGGCTTCTAACTTTGCCTATTGAGAATATCAGTGAAGAGGGGGTGGTTTTCAATGCTGAATTTGTAAGAAGGGGAAATGAGGAAATTTTAGAGTACGGGTTTGTATACGCTACAATAGAGAATCCCAGAGTAACTCACCATAATCGTGTGACAAAGACAGAGAATATTGAATCTGAAAGATTTTCAATGACAGGGCAGTCGGCATTGATTCCTGGGGAGAAATATTATGTAAGGGCATACGCCAAAACAGAAGGTTACCTCGTTTATGGGGTTAATGTTTCCTTTCAGAGTATAGGTGGTCCTGGTCCTAAAATTGAATCATTTACGCCGAAAATTGGTACATGGAAAGATACGCTTATTATTTCTGGAAGCAATTTTAGTTATAGGTATATAGAAAATGAATTGAGTCTTGGAGATGTAGAGTTGAGGCCTTTCATGGCTAATGATTCCATAATAATGGCGGTCATTCCTGCAGTGGCTAATGCTCCAGAAGTGAAAGTTAAACTCAGTGTAGTTGGTAATCCCACAGTGGCAAGTGAATCGTTTCAGTATTTAGTGCCTTCGGTTGATTCGATAGAGCCACTTCAATTTTCAAAAGGAGATATTGTTAAAATTTACGGTCAAAATTTTCATCATATAGAGGAGTATGTTGAAGTCATGCTCAACCAACAGAATTGCGAAGTAATTAGCACTACATCCAAGTCTGTTACTTTTAGAGCAGAGGAATCTTCAAAGGCAATTAATCAGTTAAAGGTTATTTCAGCGGGGATGACATCTTCATACGGGTTTTGATGTAGGGTGTGTCCTTCTTTTTTCGCGAACCAGCCACGTTTTGGCGCCTCTTTTTTCTTACTACACTGATTGCTTCCATAGTTGGGCTTAAGTTTGTTTCTAGTTGACGACAAACGGTTATTTTTGAGTATTCTGCCAAAGAATACATCATGGTTTCGCACATCAAAAACATCTTTCTGCTTGCCCTCCTGCTTCTGGTGCTCCCACTGGGAGCACAGCTAAACCTGGTGCCAGGCTATGTGGTTACCACCCAGTCTGATACGCTTACGGGTTTTATAGATTTTAGAGACTGGAAGCACAACCCGCAGAAGCTTGCTTTTAGTGCAACACTGGACGGATCTTTGACGCATTTTAGCCCTCATGATATCGTGTTGGCTGTTATGGCACAGGAGCGCTTTTACAGTGCAGAAGTTTCTGTAGTTACTGATTCACGTGCTACAAGTGCCCTGGACAACAACGATCAGCAGACTACCACACATCGTCGGGTGTTTTTGCAGCAGCTGGTAGGAGGGGACCGTAGCTTATACTACCTCAAACACACCGATACCCCCGAAAACTTCTATATCCGTCAAGAGGGGCGGTATGATTTGCTGGTGTATAACCGGTACCTGGCCACCGAAAACGGAAGGCAAGCGGTGGTGGAAAACAAACGCTACCTCGGCCAGCTCTCCCATTACCTGCAAGCGTGCCCAGACATCTCTACTTATCTGGAGCGTACCAGGTATACAGCCCTCAGCTTACAGGGCGCTATAGAGAAATACTATGCTTGTATGGGTGCTGAACCTTCCTTTGTGCGCCCACCAGATCGAAGCCCCCTGCATTGGGGACTGGTATTGGGCGGCTCATACACCTGGCTTACCTTTCAGGGATCAGAGTTTGACTACCTCATAGCTTCGGACTTTCCTCATGCTCAGCATCTGACCTTTGGGCTGTTGGCCGAGCTACGAATGCCCCGAAAAGCCGGTAAATGGTCTTTTGCCAACGAGCTGCTTTATACGGCATATGAGACCAGCACTACTTACCGTGAAGCAGAAAATGACCAGTACTATACAAACTACCATGCACACCTCAAGGGCATTTACCTAAAGCTCAACAGCCTGATTCGCTACCGTCAGCCAGTAGGGGCATGGGCGCTGGTTATGGATGTGGGGATGTCCAATGGGTTTAGAGTAGCCGGTACTAACACACTAAAGCGAGATCAGCACATATACGGCACCAACCGAACTAACGAGGGAGAAGCTGTGCCCGATGCCCGTGCCCATGAGCAGGGGCTTGTGCTGAGTGCAGGACTTAGCAGAGGGGATGTGCAGGTGCAAATGCGCTACGAGCTCGCAAATGGTATGTCGGTGCACAACCACCTCAAATCCAGAGTGCAGCGCATTTACCTGCTGGCTACCTATCGGTTTTCCGCTAACTAATACTTGTTTTTTAGAAATAGATGTAAAATGCTACCTTCATGACTATGACTACTGATATAGCTACTTATCTGGCCGAAGGCTGTGGCCGATGCTCACTGGGAGGCACTCCCCAATGTAAGGCTGTGCAGCAAGTGGATATCCTCAAAGCTTTGCGCGAGATCGTGCTGGGCACTGGTCTGGAAGAAACCGTAAAATGGGGCAGTCCATGCTATACCCTCAGCGGGAAAAATGTGGTGATGGTCAGCGCCATGAAAACTCACTGTGTAGTGAGCTTTATGAAAGGAGTGCTACTGGATGATCCTCATGGTCTGTTGGAAAAGCCAGGCCCTAACTCTACTGTAGGCAAGGTGATGCGTTTTGCCAGCGTGGAGGAAGTAGTCACTCATGGTGAAGCACTGCAGGACTACTTGCAGGCAGCTATAGCGGTGGAAAAGTCTGGTAAAAAAGTGCCCAAGAGCTCCCCACAGGAGAAGGTTCCGGAAGAGCTGCATGCCGCACTGGAAGCAGATCCCGCATTAAAAAGTGCCTTTGAAGCCCTCACTCCCGGCCGCCAGCGGGGCTATATTCTGCAAATCTCCGCAGCTAAGCAGTCCAAAACACGCCAAAGCCGCATTGCCAAATACACACCTATGATACTGGCAGGAAAAGGTCTACACGACCGGTAAGACTTCCTGGTTAATCGATTGTTGTTAGGTAAATAAATGTTTTAGTATTTCTTATTAAGAGAAATAATTATTAAATTAATCTTACTTTTTAAAATAATTACTTAACTAAAACATTTTTTACTTTATGAAAAAGCCAACCATTTACCTTGTATTCAGCGTAGTGCTGTTAGTCTTTAGCGCATGCGAGCAAGAGGAAGTAGGGCAGATGCCCAAATTTCAGGAGGTAGCAGGTGCTGTAAGTAGTACGATACCGGCTTCTAGCTGGCAGTCGGGCTCCATCTCCAGTATAGTGCCACCAGATGAGCTCGAAGACCTTGGTGGCCAGCTAGAGGGTACCAATATCTGGAAAAGTAACAACCCGGAAATTTTTAGGGGCACAGGCTGGCTCATGCAAAACTCCCGCACAGATGCTTCCAGAGGTGGTTCTGCCACACCCATGTCTGGTACTTTTCCCATTTACCTTTTCCATATCAACAAGACAGGTAGTCAAAAATACGTGCATGTACTGGTGACCAACCCCAACAGCTCTACCATCACCATCTCTGGTAAGGGGTCGATGTACAACAATGCTGAAAAACCACTGACTGGTTCGGGTACAGGCCAGAGCTTTCATGTAGCTAAAGATTGGATCAACAACAACCCGAGAACGTCCTTTTCTAACGTTTCGCTAGGTCAGTACCAGGCATATGAGGTAGCCAAACTGCCGGTTTCTAACAATGGCATGATCGATGGTCGCTTTGAAGTGACGGCTAGTCAGGGTGTGTATGTGTATACCGTAGTGACTTCAGGAGGAAGTTTTACCGACGCAGTAAATAAGTCGCAGGGCGGTCCTGCAGCTGGAGATATTTACTCTCCTGGTACCAATGCGTATGGTAGAGAAGCTGGCGTGTATGACGAAAGTGTATGGAAAGGTACCACCAACCTACCACTACCTGCTTCTACTTCTCACCTGGGACTTGCACTCAATACTTCCAGCAAGTTTGCTGTAAATGGCGTGTACCTGCAAAATCAGAATGCGGACGATGTGATGAGGCTGTCAGATTCTGCAGACAAAACCTATGGCAACTATGGGCATAAATATGACATCACTTTGGCGTTTACAAACCCGCACAGCACATCTAAAACGGTTTCCGTTTATTTCGGCTCCAACTATACCAATAGTGTAAATACGCCATCATTTACCTACAATGGTCCTGTGCTGATGAATGGCGTCACAAAGAACGTCTACACCACTCCGACCTCACCACGTCAGTGGCTAGCCACCTGGACTGTGCCTGCGGGCGGAGCCTTTAACGGAAATTTTGACTTCTATGTGCCTGGACTCATTACTACTGGCCAGCAGCTGGTGTTGGTAGTCAACTAGAAGTGTCATAAGCATAAGCCAACGAGTAACTCTAACCATCCACCGAGTGAAGCCCCGATAGTAGATTGGGGCTTTCTACTTTAGTACATAAGAATCCGTGGTTGGGAAATAAAAAGGATTCTTGGTTGGGAATTGAAAGGCCTGTTTGGAACGCAAACAGGTCTTTTTTTATGCATTTACTCGTAAACCTCTCCTTACCTGAGGTTAGTTGTCGAATTGGAAAGCTTGTTACTTTTAAGATGCACCAGATTATTGGCCAATCCTTTGCGCTAATTGGAGGCATTATATTTGTGGAGAAGACTCCTCATGGGAAATACAGGTCAGTCCGTTCTTCAAGTCAAAAACAAATTAACACAAGGTGCAATAAAGGTATCCCGGATGAAGCCGGTGATCAAACCTACCGTACCGCATAAGCACGGAGGGTATCACGAACTGATCTTTTTGAGCGAGGGTGCTGGATGGCACCAGATCGATGAGACTACTTACGAAGTGGGGCCCTTTCATGGCTATTACCTAAAACCCGGCCAGGTGCATTGCTGGGATTTTTCGCGCTTACCAGCGGGTTTTGTACTTCTTTTCGATGAAAAATTAATAGCTCCTTTTCCCAACCTGATGGTGGAGCTTTTTTCATTGCCTACCTCTTTTCAGCTAGAGCGTAACCCGGAATTTTTTGTGTTGCTTGATCAGCTATACGGCGAATTTAAAGCGGGTGCTTCAGAGGCATTGATGGCAGCATACCTCAACCTCATTGTGTTGAAAGCAAGAGAACTAGTGGATGCTGATATTTCAAGAGACCATCGTTACTTGCCCGCATTCTACCGATTTAAGCGCCTGCTAGATGAACATATCACAGACTTGCGCACAGTAGAAGAATATGCTGCCAGGCTGAATATGACGGCATACAAACTGAACACGATCACACAGGCTGTAGCCAGTACCAATGCGACTGACTTTATTAAGGATCGGCTTACGCTTGAAGCTAAAAACCTCTTGCGACACACGGATATGTCGGTGGCTGAGGTGGCCTATATGCTCAATTATACTGACCCAAGCAACTTTATTAAATTTTTCAAAACACGCACAAACCTCACCCCTAGGGAGTACGTCAGCCAGCTGGGTGACTAATAACCGTAAAAATTACTGTTTATTTTATGAATTTACCATAAATAAGAAGTGTAGCCCATTTTCTTTGCACATATGATTATAAAGTTTGATTTCCGACCGGTCATTACTGTGACCTTACTGCTAATGAATGCATCACTTCTGTACGCTCAAGCTTCCGTGCAGGGCATACTTAAAGATCAGGCGGAAGGTGCTCCTCTGGAGTACGCCACTGTAGCACTTTACCGCACCGATAGCGTGCTGGTAGGGGGTGCAGTTACTGATGAAAGTGGAGCGTTTGCTTTATCTGGGTTAAAACCTGGGGATTACTACCTGCTTGCGCAGTTTGTTGGCTTTCGTTCGCTTACTGTCCCTACCATATCTGTAGCCAAAAATGAGGAGGTAAGTCTTGGCGTGCTGAGTCTTTCGCCCGACGATCAGCTGCTGGCGGAAGTGGGGGTAACTGGAGAAAAAGTCACCAGTATTCATAAAATAGACCGGCAGGTATATGAAGCAGAAAAGTTTCGTGCAGCACAGGGTGGCACAGCTACGGATGTGCTGCGTGGCATGCCATCGGTAAGTATGGACGTGCAAGGCAATATTTCTGTGCGTGGATCCTCTGGTTTCGTAGTGTTGCTCAATGGCAAGCCATTGCAATCAGATCCTGCGCTGGTGCTAGGGCAGCTGCCTGCCAATGCCATAGAGCGTGTAGAGCTGATCACTGCCCCTTCGGCCAAATATGACCCTGAAGGTAAGGCAGGGCTCATCAATATCATAACCAAAAAAGGTGCGGCCGATGGAGCCTTTCTGCAAGCCAACGTAAAATATGGCCTGCCCAGTATTCAGGATTATGACAATGCCGAGGCGGCACTTCGCCATGGTGCTGATGTTACCGCGCATTTGCGCAAAGGCAAGTGGCAGTCGTCTGTTGGCTTGAGCTACCTGCGCAATGACATCTCTGGAAGAAGAGAAGGAGATGTGTATACCGTGTCGGGTGATACCATTACACAGTTTCCTTCGGATGGCGAGCGTAGCTTTGACGATCAGAGCTACTCAGGAAGACTTACGCTCACCTACAGTCCTACAGCCAGTGATGAGTTTTCGTTGGGAGTATATGGAGGTAAGCGCAGTAAAGACCGGACAGCAGACATCTTGTATGATGACAACCATGCCCGCCTACAGTTTACTGGCGAACGGCTCTATACTTTTCAGTATTTCAATGAAAACCTAAGGATACGAAAAGGAGATTTTGCTCTGGGAAGCATAGATTATGCACATACTTTTGGCGATGGAGCCAAGCTGAGCGCTTCGGTGCTCTATGAGTACACACTGCTAGGAGGACCTACTACCAACGTAAACCTCAACCCGCAAACTGGCGAGGTGTATCAGGAAGAATACAATACCAATGACAACCCGCTGGATGGCTTTCGTGCCCAGATCGACTATTCCTTGCCCATGACTGACGGCTTGCAGTGGGATATGGGCTATCAGTACCGCAGCCTGGTACATACAGGAGATTTTGTATACCAGCGCAAAAACAATGCTACTGGTGCTTTTGAGCTGGTGCCGGAATTTTCCAGTGAGGTAGATCTTTCTCGCCGTATTCATTCGGGATACGTGCAGCTGTCTGGTAGCCAGGGCAAATGGGAGTATGGGGCCGGCTTACGATTAGAGGTGATGGATCGGGAGCTTTCGCTAAAAGACAAAGCAGGGCAAATCGACACTTTATACCAATATGATTTTGTGCAGCCATACCCTTCTGCCAATGTGCAATATGCCGTTTCTGAATCGCTACGCCTCAAAGCTGCCTACAGCCGTAGAGTGGAGCGTACCACTACTTTTAAGATGAATCCCTTTCCGGAGCGAGAGCACTCCGAGACCCTCGAGCAGGGAGACCCTACACTCAAGCCCGAATTCATCGATCTGATAGAGTTAGGCGCGGTGAAGGATTTTGGTGCCAACTCTGTTTTTGCAACGGCCTACTACCGAAATGTTGACAACCTGGTCAATAGAGTGAACACAGTGTTTAACGATACCATCCTCAACCGGATCTACTCCAACGTGGGAGTTGGTACTACTTTTGGGTTGGAGCTGGGAGCAGAGCTGCAGCCCACCAGCTGGTGGAAAGTGTTTGCAGGGGGCAATGTCTATCACTACGGTATAGATGGTAGATTTGATGAGCGCCCGGTAAGTAGTAGTGCGTGGATCCACTCCATCAATGCAAACATGACTTTTGACATACGGGATGATTTATCTGTGCAGTGGGCTCTAAACTATCTATCCGATCGTGTGACAGCTCAGGGGGAGGACAGTAGGTATCTTTCTCCAAATTTGACAATCCGTAAAGATTTCGGAGAGCGATTTTCTGCTACCCTTCAGTGGCTCAATATGGACATGGGGCTGCTGCCCACCAATGAGCAGCGGATCACCACCTGGCGGGAGGGGTCATTTTATACCACTACCAACTATGTGTATGAGGTAGACATGATCATGATCAACTTAACTTATGCCATCAATAAATCGCTCAATAAGTCCCGCTTTATCAAAAGTGAATTTGGAGAAAAGGAGTTTTGAGGTTGAGCGGCTGTTGGTCAAACCTTTTTGCAGCTGGCTGGTAGTAGATTAAACGATCTTTCCAACCATGAAAAAGAAAGCATATCTATTTTTTATTGTGTTAGGCTGTCTCGCATTGATGGAGACTAGCGCTCAGGCATTCGAGACAATCACAGTTGATACGGAAGCTACTCCCAGGCATGAGTGTGGGTTTGTGGCCTGTAGAGACGAGCTCTTCCTTATCGGTGGGCGTGGTGTAAAGCCTGTAGAGCGCTTCGATCCTCAGGGAGGTAGCTGGCAGCAGCTCAACAAAACTCCGCTGGAAATACATCATTTTCAGCCAGTAAGCTATAATCAAAAGGTATACATAGCAGGAGCTTTTACAGGTAAATACCCACATGAGGTACCCGTAGGAGAGCTGCTGGTCTATGACCCGGGAACAGACCGGTGGAGTACGGGGCCAGATATGCCCAAAGGACGTGAGCGAGGAGCGGCTGCCTGTGTGGTAGTGGGTGATAAGCTCTTTTTGGTCGGTGGTATCTTGGATGGTCACAGTAGCGGTACCGTAGCGTGGGCTGATGTGTACGACTTTCGTTCTGGCGAATGGCAAACCCTGCCCGATGCTCCGAATGAGCGTGACCATGTAGTGGCCGCGAGTGATGGGGCTTATTTATATGTCCTCGGTGGCAGGGAAAGTGATTTTCATAAACCTGGAAATTTTGCTGCGTTTTTTAGCACAACTCAGCGCGCAGTAGGTCGGCTCAACCTGGAAACTTATGAGTGGGAAACTCTGCCGGATAGTTTGCCAGTACCCACAGCAGGTGGGGCTGCAGCCTTTGCAAAAGGAAAAATATACTACACGGCAGGAGAAAGCGGCCAAAAGTCAGCTCATGATCAGGTGCAGGTGTATGATATAGCCATGAGCAGCTGGAGCATTGTGGGCAGGCTGCAGCGTGGACGTCATGGGACGGGACTAGCCGTACTCGATGACGTGCTGTATACAGCCGCGGGCTCTGGCAATCAGGGCGGTGGACCTGAGCTGGGAAGTATTGAGCAGTGCCCTTTGACGGATTGAATGTGCTTGCTTTAAGGGATTAAAATGCTTATTTTCATGTGTTCAAAGTTGTGAAACGAACGGTTTGTTACCCAGGTTTGATCATTGCGGTTGGTGTTTCCGCTTCGGCGGTCCGATCAATATTTGGGTTGAGCAACATGCTCATTTCATGAAATTGTTCCTTTTTTTCCAAACTAATGAAATCTAAAAACTCACTCAACTGGTTTGAAATACCTGTCACCGATTTCGATCGGGCCAGATCGTTTTATGAAGCGGTCATGGCATGTGAAATGCATTTGATGGAAGCTGAGGATATAGGCTTTAAATGGGGGTTTTTCCCATTCGAAAAAGAAGGTGTAGGTGGAAGCATTGCTGCCGGCCCAGGCTATGAGCCCAGTCAGCAGGGCGTATTGGTTTACCTCAATGGAGGCGATGATTTGTCGATACCTCTGGCCAGAGTGGAGCCTGCTGGAGGAAAGGTTGTTTTACCCAAAACCGCAATAGGAGCGAATGGGTTTATGGCACAGTTTCTGGATACTGAAGGTAACAAAGTTGCTCTACACTCGTCTAAATAACTACAGCGCCAGTCAGTTGGCAGCTCCCAATTAAAAAACCCCGACCGCAAACACACCATTGGAGCATCGGGGTTTTTTAATGGATATCTACCCAGAATATGTTTAATGCATCTACGGGTACTTGACAACCTAATTCTTGCAAAAACGGATGCTTGTCCATCTGCCCCTTGCGTAGGCCGTTCCACTACCTTCAGGTACTTTGCCATTGGTATGTGCTATGCAGGCTACGCTCACAGTAGCACCCTTTTGCAAGCTTACCTCCTTAAAGACGTTTTCAAAAGGCTTATAATCTTCAGTAGATTCCGGGTTTTGATACTCCCCAACCAATTTCCCATCAATGAGTATCTGGTAGGTAGATTCTCCATCCGATTCTAAAAGTGATGTGAGGTATATGTCGTATACACCAGTAGCCTGATCAAAAGAAAAGGAAACAGCCGCATATTGATCGGGATATTTGATGGAGTTTACAGCGATCGCCTGCCTCCCCTTATCGAAGTATGTTGGCGCATAATCGGAGACCACAGCTGTATTGATAGCTTTGGCTGGAATCGTATAGCAGTCCTGAGACTGAGCCGAAAGCTTTAGACCACTCAGAAGCGTAATTCCTAAAACAGTGAGTGTGTATTGGAAGATTGTTGGGTAATTCATTTGATATAAGTCAGTATAATGAAATAATATTTTACCGTACTGGCAATTTACAATCTTATTGGTATATTTGAATATTGTATACAAAATACTGTGTAAAAAATGATTGAGCATTCCGGGCTGAGTACCCCCATATATCAGGAACTGAAGCGAATGATTCTAACTCAGGAATTGAAGCCTGGGGAGAAGATTCTGCAGGAGAAAATAGCGGAGAAGTTGGGAGTGAGTAGGACACCCATGATGAAAGCACTGCAACTACTCGAAAGCGAAATGCTGGTGGAGAGCATTCCGAGGAGGGGTTTCTACGTGAAAGTATTCAATGTGCAGGAGCTCATCGATGTATATGACTGCCGTGAAGTGTTGGAAGGAATGGCTGCCAGGCGTTTGGCGGAGCGGCAGGATCTATCAACCCTCAGCAAGCTTGAAAAGTGCTTTTCGGGTTTTGATGCATCGGAAGGAATCGATCAAAAGAAATACGCCAGGGCGGATGGAGACTTCCACAAGCTACTGATAGACCTGGTGGGCAATCAGGCACTTAATAAGATTTACTTTATCAGTAATATCTATAGCGAAGTAGTACGCAAAGGGCTGCTCCGTACACCGGAAGAAACCCTGGCTGAGCACTGGGCCATTATTGAGGCTATAAGGTCTGGTGATGGTTCGGCTGCTGAAGCCGCTGCGCGCGCTCATATAGCCCGGTCCAGAGATACTTTGATGACACAACTAAACAGCTCAGGTAATCATGATTAATACCGTACTGTTTTTTGCAATGCTTGCTCCATGGTTTTCTGATGCAAGCAATATTCCCGTAGTGAAAGCGGGGTATCTGGAAGTGGAGGCAGAAGCCTACACCCGGCAATATCAGAATGAGAAGCGGCATTGGTACACAATAGATGAATCTTCAGAATTTGAAATCCGTGAGGATTCTCACCTGGCTGATGCCAGTGGGGGTGCCTATCTGGAATTGCTGCCCGATACGCGCGTGACACACGGTGACAAGCTGATCCAGGGGCTCAACTTTTGTCCTGAGCCTGGCCGCATGGCGATATTAGACTATGAGGTGCAGGTGGAAGAGCCCGGAAGGTATTACATCTGGGTGCGTGCTTACAGCACCGGGAGTGAAGATAATGGGATTCATGTAGGGCTGGACGGTTCATGGCCCGCAAGCGGTCAGCGTATGCAGTGGTGTGCAGGTAAAAATAGTTGGAGGTGGGACAGCAAGCAGCGCACGAAAGAAGTGCATTGCGGCGAACCAGAGTTGATTTACCTGGATATTGACACGGCCGGCAAACATACCATTTCTTTTTCCATGCGCGAAGACGGCTTTGAGTTCGACCAGTGGAGCATGGGGCTAGCATATGAGCAACACAATAATTGAGTAATAAAAACTATCAATCATTTTGAAAACACACAATATAGCAGTCGTTAATGGCGATGGAGTAGGGAACGAAATCGTACCTGCAGGTTTGAGGGTAATGGAGGCTGCGGCCAAAAAGCACGGTTTTGAGTTGAAAACCACTTTTTACCCCTGGGGAGCAGGGTATTACAAAAAGCATGGCGCTTTCATGCCCGAAGATGGATTGGAAACACTCAAGGCTTTTGATGCCATCTATTTTGGAGCTGTAGGCGATCCTGAGGTAGATGATACCCTTCCGGCCATGTTGTACACCTTCAAGGTGCGCACCACTTTCAAGCAATATGTAAACTACCGACCGGTGAAGTTGCTACCGGGTATTCCGAGTCCACTACGCAACAAAGGAATGGAGGATATAGACTTTGTAGTGGTGAGAGAAAACAATGAAGGCGAATTTGTGCAAAACGGAAAAATTCTCAATCCTGACAGCCCTTCCGGGCTGGCTACAGACACCAGCGTGTTTACACGTGCAGGTATCGAGCGCATTGCGCACTATTCCTTCCAGTTGGCACAAAAGCGACGAAAAAAGGTCACAAACGTTACCAAATCCAATACGCTGATCAACAGTCTTGCTTATTGGGATTATGTTATAGCGGAAGTTGCTCAGCAGTACCCAGATGTGGAGTATAACACTATGTATGTAGACAATGCTTCTGCAAGCTTCGTTTTGCGTCCGGAGGTGTTTGATGTGATCGTAACTACCAACATGATTGGAGACATCCTCAGTGACCTTGGTGGCGCTATTATGGGGAGTTTAGGATTAGGACCGAGTGGTAATATCAACCCTGAAAAGGAGTTTCCGTCTATGTTTGAGCCCATCCATGGATCTGCACCTGATATAGCCGGAAAAGGCATAGCCAATCCTATAGGGGCGATCTGGTCTGGGGCGATTATGTTGGAGCATTTGGGAGAAAAAGCAGCCGCTGAGGATATCGTTGCGGGCATAGCTCAGACAACAGAATCCGGACTTCATACCATAGACCTTGGCGGACAGGCCAAGACCGACGAAATCGCTGACGCTATCGTTAATTACATTTCTAAATAACTGGCATGGGGCGCATTCATGACCTTACGATGACTTACACTGAAGACATGCGAGGTGTGAGCTTTGAGCAGGCCAAAGAGCTGTCCAGAGATGGGTGGAACGCTAAAACGTTGCATCTCTATTCGCATGCTGGTACGCACATGGATGCGCCCTGTCACTTTGGAGTAGCAGGGCCTACTATCGATGCTTTTGAGGTGAAGGATCTCATGGTCACTTGTCATGTAGTGGATCTGGTGGATATTGCGCCAAAAGCTGAAATTCGGCTGAAGGACCTTGGAGCTATAGTGGATGATTTTAAATCCGGTGAAGGCTTGTTGCTACATACGGGCTGGAGTAGCTACGCAGGTCAGGATCGGTACCGCTCAGAACTTCCACGGCTGAGTGAAGAGGTTGCTCAGTGGTGTGTGAGTCATGGTGTGAAAATGATAGGAGTAGAGCCCCTATCGGTAGCAGATGTTTTTAATCTGGAAGAAGTTACCCGAATACATCAGGTATTGCTGGGAGGAGGGGTCATCATCGTAGAAGGCCTTACGAATCTGGATCAAATAAGCTCACCCAAAGTGGACGTTATCGCACTGCCACTGAAAATAAAAGATGGCGATGGAGCTCCAGCCAGAGTGATAGCCATAGAAAATGAAACCCATGAATAAGGCACCTTCCATTCCTACAGCAGCCTTCGATCCGAATCTCCGTAACAAAATAGGGAGCTTGCATGCCGCCGATCCATCGGCCGTATATGTGATGCTCGATGATGATCCTACCGGCACGCAGACCGCTTATGATGTGCCAGTCATCACACGCTGGGATGTGCAGTCACTTACAGAGGTATTGACAGGTGGGTGTTCTCATTTTTTTATTCTTACCAATTCACGTAGCCTGTCTGAGCCGGAGGCCATAGCGCTGGGCAGGGAAATAGGTGGAAACCTAAAACTGGCAGGAGAGCGTGCCAATAAGAAAATCCATGCCATCAGTCGCGGAGATTCTACGCTAAGAGGACATTACCCTGCAGAAGTGGATGCTTTTTATGAAGGTTTCGGTTTGCAGCCTGACCTCAACGTCCTTATTCCGGCTTTCTTTGAAGGAGGCAGGTATACCATAGAGGATGTGCACTATTTGGAAGATGGTGGCAGTTTATTACCTGTAGGTGAGAGCCCTTTTGCTCAGGATAAGAGTTTTGGCTATCAGTCCTCCAACCTAAAAGACTGGGTGGAGGAAAAATCTGGTGGTAGGATAGCTCGGGAGGATGTCGTATCGGTACCTATAGGCCTTTTGGAGCACCAGCAAGGAGATCAGCTAGAACACCTTTTGCAGTCGGTATCACCTCATCAGGTCTTGATCGTCAATGCCACCAATTACCAGCAATTGGATTTTTTCACCTACTGCCTCATCAAGTCACGACGTAGCGTAAATGTACGTTCTGCGGCTTCATTTGTGGCATCCCTGCTGGGTGTGCCGCCAAAGCCATTGCTTGCTCGCGAAGAGCTCGTCAACCCGGAAGGCTGTGGAGGTTTGATCGTAGCAGGCTCCTACGTACCGAAGACTACAGCTCAGTTGGCCTATTTACAAAAGCATGGGTCAGCTACACAGCTCATGGTCAATGTGCAACAGGTTCTTCAGGATGATGGGAGTTATTTAAAGCACATTCAATCTCAGGTGAGTAAACACCTTGCTGCAGACGAAGACGTGGTGCTTTATACGTCACGTGAGCTACTCTCGGCGGAAACTGCTAAGCAAAACCTACAGATCGGTCAGCGCATTTCAGAATTTCTAGTAGCAGTGGTATCTGATGTTTCGCGGCTTCCTCGCTTTATCATAGCAAAGGGGGGCATTACATCGAGCGATGTGGCTACCAAAGCACTGGGGATAAAAGAGGCGAAAGTCCTGGGGCAGCTTCTGCCCGGCGTACCTGTATGGCAGATGTCTGCTAAATCCAGGTTTCCAGGTATGGCCTATGTTGTATTTCCGGGTAATGTGGGTGGAGAGCAAGCCTTGTATGAAGCCTATTCTAAACTAAAAAACACTAACCAATGATGCCATCAAGATATTTTATGGTTTTAGGCACCTTTTTGCTAGCCCTGCTCCTTTATATCGATCGTGTCTGCATATCGGTGGCCAAAGATGCCATAGGTAGTGATTTAGCCTTATCAGACACTGCCATGGGATGGGTGTTGTCAGCCTTTGCCCTTGGGTATGCTACATTTCAGACTCCCGGAGGGATTATGTCAGATCGGCTGGGGCCCCGTAGGGTACTTACAGCAATAGTGAGTTTTTGGTCAGTATGTACGGCGCTTACAGGTGCTGCATATAGCTTGGTGACTTTGTTGATTGTCAGGTTTCTGTTTGGGGCAGGCGAAGCAGGGGCATTTCCCGGAATCGCTCGTGCGGTTTATTCATGGATTCCTATGAAGGAGCGTGGGATTGTCAACGGAATCAATTTCTCGGGATCACGACTAGGTGCTGCTTTTGCGTTGCCACTGGTGGCCTGGATGATCGCAGGACTGGGGTGGCGAGTAAGCTTTTTTATATTGGGCGGCATAGGTATTGTTTGGGCCTTGGCGTGGTACCTGTTGTTTCGTGATCGACCTGAAGATCACCCGGCCATAAGCCCTGCTGAGAAAAAGCGAATATTAGATGGGCGGCAGGAAAAGGAACCGGTAGTTAAGCAGACCATCGCTATGTCGCGGTTGTTTGGAGCTAAAAACATGTGGTTGGCTATGGGGCAATACTTTGCTTCTAATTTCACTTTCTTCTTTGCGCTCACCTGGCTGTATCCACACCTCAAATCGACTTATTCTCTGGACTCCGTAGAGGCAGGAATGTTTGCCGCTGTTCCGCTTATTGGTGGTGCTGTGGGGAATTGGTTTTCTGGAGTGCTGGTAGATAGGATGTATCAAAAAGGAAACTGGGCACTGTCACGCAGTGTCCCGGCAATTGTAGGCTTTGTGCTGGCAGCGGGGGGGCTGCTGGCCAGCCTATATGCCGATGGAGTGTACGAAGCAGTAATTTATTTGACGGTAGCTATCTTGGGAGCAGACATGACATTGCCTCCGTCCTGGTCGTTTTGTGTAGATATAGGTAAAGAAAATGCAGGTGCTGTTTCTGGCACAATGAACATGGCCGGAAATGTAGGCTCTTTCCTTACGGCATTGGCCTTTCCATACCTGTTTGCATGGACAGGATCCATAGAGCCGTTTTTTTATGCCTGTGTAGTGTTCAATTTGCTAGCTATATTTTTGTGGATTGCAGCAAAACCAGAGGAGGCGATTTAAATGAAGAAAAAACTCAAAGGTGTGTGTGTTGGAGTGGGGTATTTTGCTCAGTTTCACTATGAAGCATGGGCTCGAATACCCGAAGTAGAAATACTGGCGCTGTGCGATTTGCGCTTGGAAGAGGCCACAGAGGTAGCGCGAAAGTGGGAGATTGGAGTAGTTTATACTGATTTTGAAAAAATGCTCGACGAGCAAAAGCCAGATTTTATAGATATCATTACACCTCCCCAAACGCACCTGGATATCGTAAAGGCAGCAGCTAAACGAGGGGTGAATATTATATGCCAAAAGCCACTGGCTCCTTCTCTGGAGGAAGCTCGTGGGCTGGTGGAGACGGCTGAGAAGCACAATGTGCGGTTGATGATCCATGAAAATTGGCGGTTTCAGCCCTGGTATCGACAGATCAAATCGTTGTTGGATACGAATGAAATCGGGGAGCAGCTATTTTATGCTTATTTCCGAATGCGCATGGGCGACGGTTGGCAGTCAGATGCATACATGGATCGTCAGCCATATTTTAGAGATATGCCTCGCTTGCTTATCTACGAAACTGGTATTCATTTTATAGATACTTTCCGTTACTTGTTTGGTGAGGTAGTGGAGGTTTACGCAAAACTTCGCCGGTACAATTCCGAAATAAAAGGAGAAGACGCTGCCCTGGTCCAGCTGACTTTTGAAAGTGGACAAATGGTGTGTCTGGATGCCAACCGCTACAATGAGAGCAATGTCACAAACAGCCGATATACATTTGGAGAGCTACTGATAGAGGGGAGTGAGGGCAGTATCCGATTGCAGGGTGATGGGGGGATCACCGTACAGCCACTTGGTCTACCGGAGCGTGCGGTTAGCTACGAGCCCAGTAAGCATAGCTTTGCCGGGGATTGTGTCTATCAGACCCAGTTGCACTTTGTGCGTTCTATGTTGCTAGACCAGCCTTTTGAGACAAACGGAGCGTGGTATTTGCGTAATATAGAAGTGCAGGAAGCCATCTATGAGTCCGGGGCCAGTGGTTTGCCAGTGTCAGTTTAGCTACTCTGTATAAAACTGAATCAGATCCCGCATGTAGACATTGTGCCAGCCATCTACTATGTCTTCATAAGCCTCTTCGGGAATGTTGGTATGCTGCACTTCCAAAGAGGTGCCTTTTTTATGAGGGTGCAGTTTTAGGGTCACGATCGAGTCTTCGCTGGCCTCACCGAAATACCACTGCTGGCGGATCATTTTCCCTTGTTCGAATTCCAGGTTTTTTCCCTCGATGCTTTCATCCCACAGAGAAAATTCTGTACCTGCTTCCGGTGTGAAAACTGCCGGACTACCCGTCCACAGTTCTATGGTTGGCTTAAAAGTCAGGCCCGCATAGACCTCTTCCGGCTCCGCAGGGATGATGAAATATTTCTTGAAATCAGGCATGCTTCTGAGAGTTATACTATGTCTATTTCCGCTCTAAATGGAAATTTCATCAGGTAGCGGTGGGCTTCATTTACAGTCATCTCTTTTTTGATCACCCGATGTAGTGTTTCGGTGATTGGGCATCTCACTCCATAGGTTTGGGCTAGCTCGTTGATGATTTCGATGGTTTTTACACCCTCGGCCACTTCTTCCATAGAGGCGATGATCTCGTCGATGGTTTCGCCTTTGGCGAGTCTGTTGCCTACAGTGAAGTTTCGGCTCAGGTTGCTATAGCTAGTAGCCATCAGGTCGCCTACGCCAGCCAGACTAAGGAATGCCTGAGCATTTCCTCCCAATGCCTTGCCGATGTGCACCATCTCTACCAGTCCGCGACTGATGAATAGCGCCTTGGCGTTTTCGCCGAGCTCTAGTCCAGCAATAGTACCGGCACCTACAGCGATGATGTTTTTGAGTATGCCGCAGAGTTCTATACCGATGAGGTCATTGCTACCATAGATCAGAAAGCGGTCATTGCGCAGTAGGTTTTGCCCTACACGGATCACCTCATCAAAGTGGCTGGCTACTACAGTAGCTGCGGGTTTTTTGTCACTAATCTCACGGGCCAGGTTGGGGCCTGCCAGGCAACCCACACGTACTACAGAGCTTTCTTCTTTGATCACCTCACTCATCGTGCGAACATGCTCGCGAGATAGCGGATTTTGCTCATCTATTTTTTTGCGATCTATATTTAAGTCAAAGCCTTTGGTGCCATGAATCAGTATGTGGTAAGGGCGCAGGTAGGGGGCTAGCTCCTTCATCATAGACCGAAAATTAGCTGAAGGCACTACCGGGAAGATGACATTACAGCTTTGTCCTACATACTCCAGATCATTGGTGACCTCTATATGGTCATGGATTTTATGACCTGCGCATTCGCGAGAAGCATTGATGGTAGCCACCTTTTCAGCACTGCGGGCATAGAGTAGTACACGCTTGTTTTTTTCCGCCAGTATGTTAGATACGGCTGTGCCAAAGCTACCGGCGCCTATTACTCCTACTGGAGTTTCAGATGTGTTTTTCGAGCCCATATCCTTCCATTCTGTTATGGTAATAATACAGTGTATTCATATCCTGAATGATGATCTGGTCACCTTTTTTTATCAGCGGCCTACGGGCATGGTACATGCCCACATTGTTTAGTCCCAGCTCTATTGCCGCATCGGCCTTTTCCAGCATATGATCGGCTACTCCTACTTTGCCTTTTTTATGAAGCTTAAGTACGCGTTTACGTAGTTTTTTCCAGGCTTTCTTAAACTCTTTATAGTCGATTACAGTGTCTTCGTCAGGTAGCCGCAGTACATTGTACAGGTCAAGTTTGGGGTTTTTGCGCTCCATCATCTTAAAGGCAGTATAAGCCACCAAATGACTGGCAAAAATCCGGTTGTACTTGTGGTACTCCTCTACGATTCGCTTGGCCAGTATGCGTACATACTCTTGCTCCCGCTGATGGTCCACAGTGATTTCTCCATTGGAGATAAAGTAGTCTTTGGGGTCTAGTGGCTTGCCCGCAGCATCTATGCTATTGCCTTCATCGTCCACGTAGTTGCCCAGGATGTCCATACCCTTGCCTATGCTTACAGAGATGTTGGAGCCTTTGGTGAAAAACTTAAATAGGAACGTAGCGATCTTATAAGAGGTGGTAAACTCATCTGCTTCCTTGTAATAACGCTCCTGACCTGTGCGTCGCAAGTGCTCGTTGATCAGGGCTGGGGCTTCAAGCGTAAAGTGATAGTTGATCACCACCGGAACGATGAAAACCTTCGTAGCAGGCTTTTCAGGTGTTTCCTCCTGATAGAGAATTCGTTGGCCTTCTATAGTTGTGCTGAGTAGGCCGAGTTTTAGTGCTTTCTCTATTTTGCCGGAGCGCGAGCGTGTACCTCCGGGGAAAAACAAGCTATGGCAGCCTCTGCGCAACGCCTTGCTAGAATAGGTTTTGAGCGTCTCGAGGTAAACGGGATTTTTCTTTCTTCGGTCCACCTTGTAGGCGCCCAGGCTGTTCATGAAGTATGCAAATATCTTCAGATTGAAGAGGTTGAGCCCTGCTCCATAGATAAAGGCAGGTAGCCCCAAAAACTGGATCACCCATCCGATGAGGATAGAGTCCAGGTTGCTAAAATGTGTGGGGACCATTACCACAGTGCCTTTTTTGGCTAGCTTACGAATGTGCTCTGGTTCTCCTACGATGTGGATTTTGTCGTCCAGATCTAGCTGACGGCTAAAAAGAGACAGGATTCCTTTGACACGTGCAGCATTGAGCAGTCTGGCAAAACCAAAAGTGATGAAGGCTTTTGCAAATCGATACGAATTGCGCTTGAAGTTGCCAGCTATCTCTTCAGAGTAACGAGATACGATCTCATAGAGTAATTTTTCCTCTATTTCTTTGGCTTCCTGTGGAGGGAGCGTGGCGCTATCGGCCAGCCGTTCTTGTATACTCCTCCAAAAGGGTTTTTCATCTTTTGGGTCCACCCGCCACGGATTCGCTTTGATTCGTAGCTTTTCACGGTAGACCGTCATCTCCAGTTCTTCGCGGAGTGATCGCCCACGAGTGATGCGCTTCAGATTGTCAAAAGACTCCTGAGAAACTTCCTCTATAAACGCTTTTCGGTTTTTACTCAGCTGTACTATCGGCCATTGCTGGGTACGGGGGATGATTTCAGAATATCTAACTTTCTGTTTTCTCATTCAGGGCTTATTCCAATGATTTCGGGCTGCAATTTAGGTGATAAATGTCAGACCGAGTCCAAAAAATGGACACCTTCACCTACAAACACACTTTTGCCCCCTACCTGTACAGAGGTGATGTTGCCTTTGTCATCGGTAGTGGTGTTGAGTTGTAGCTGGCTGGGGCGGCCCATTTCGTACCCTTGCAGACTCAGCGCTGGTAGCGGGATGATGTCATATTTGGTGAGATAGCATGCCAATGGTCCGTTTGCAGATCCTGTAGCCGGATCTTCTGTGATCCCAATGTCCGGAGAAAACATACGTCCCTGGATGTCACCACCCTGCACTTCATCGGTAGCAAAGACGTACATCATGGTCATGTCGATCACTTCCTTCAGTGCCGCCCACTGGTCCACTCTCAAACGGATATTGCTGAGCGTGCTCGCCGACCGGACAGGTACTATGAGCGCATTGTTGCCACAAGAAATGGCCTGTATGGGGCGGTCGGCCAGGTCATCTACTGATAGCGATAAAACAGCCGCCAACATGTCGCGTTTGTCGTCATGCCTCTGGCCAAACTTAGGGAGTGGTTGGTGCATCGTAGCGGTTTCTGCCTTCCCATCTTTCATTTTCACAAAAACATCCACAGTGCCCACCTTTTGGTCCAGGCTTATTTTTAGCTCACCATTTGGTGTAGTTTCTGCTTTTCCGGCCAGGTAATAAGCCGTGCCGATAGTAGGGTGACCCGCAGTAGGTAGCTCCTGCCCTGGAGTAAAGATCCGCATAGCGTAATTTTTCCCTGCTTCCTCAGGAGGGAAGAGAAACACCGTCTCGGAGAGGTTGAGCTCTCGGGCGATCAGCTGAAACTGTGATTCGGGGATGTTTCGTGCGTCAGTAAAGATGGCTAGCTGATTGCCACCATATTTTTTATCGGTAAACACGTCTAGTAAAACGTAGGGACTTTTATGCATGCTCAGTAGTGCTAGAGGGGGATTTTCTAATTTTTGATAAAACTACGAAACCTCTTACCATTCACAAAAGGTTGCATAGCCTTAAGAAACGGATTTGTAATGCGGGTTGGAGGTGTTAATATTGCATCTGGAAAATTCATGCCACTCAAATTAAAAGATATTCAGGCGCCGGTAGCCTCCGAAATGACGGAATTCGAACAGAAATTCCGCAAAAGCATGCGTAGTAACGTGATGCTACTGGACAAGATCACTAGCTACATTGTACGACGCAAGGGCAAGCAGATGCGTCCACTCTTTGTTTTTCTAAGTGCTGGGGCCTGTGGAGGGATCAAAGAACCTACCTATCGGGGTGCTTCGCTTATAGAACTGCTGCATACGGCCACTCTGGTGCATGACGATGTAGTGGATGATTCGCATTACCGACGTGGCTTTTTCTCTGTCAATGCGCTGTGGAAAAATAAAATAGCCGTGCTGGTAGGAGATTTTTTGCTCTCACGTGGGCTGCTGCTTTCATTGAATAATGATGATTTTGATCTTCTTAAAATCGTGTCCAATGCGGTGAAAGAAATGAGTGAAGGCGAGCTGCTCCAGATGGAAAAAGCCCGCAAACTGGACATCACCGAGGAGGTATATTACGAAATCATTCGTCAAAAGACAGCCAGCCTCATCACGGCATGTTGCAGAGTAGGAGCTTCCTCTGCAGACGCTGATGCGCAGACGGTGGATATGATGACGGAGTTTGGCGAAAATGTGGGTATGGCTTTTCAGATTAAAGACGACCTCTTTGACTATGGTACTTACGAGATAGGCAAACCTACGGGTATCGATATCAAGGAGAAAAAAATGACACTGCCACTTATATATGCACTCAATCAGGTAGGGCGCTCTGAGAAGAAGCGGATCAAGAAAATGATTAAGAAAAGTGCTGATGAGCCCAGGTATGTGAGTGAGGTGATTGATTTTGTAAAAGCCTCAGGAGGGATTCGGTACGCTACAGAAGTGATGGAGGACTACCATGCCAAAGCCAAAGCCATTTTGGATCAGTTGCCAGAGTCGGCTTACAACACCTCATTGCGGCAGCTGGTGCAGTTTACGATAGACCGCACAAAGTAGTCAAAGGCTAAGCTGCTGGATATCAATTTCATAAAACCAGTTATATCTTCGGCATTGGTAAGAGCATTTTGTACCTTTGCGCTATCATTTTGCCAACGATAGTTGGTGCACGTCAGTAAACTGTTACTATTGATCTGCTAGCCGGCAGAGTGTCTAGTGGCCATTCTGGCTAACGAAACGTAATAAAACCAATAATCAATTTCAATAATTATGAGTAAAGCAAAAGCGAATGATACCGTAAAGGTACATTACACAGGAAAGCTTACTAACGGTCAGGTATTTGACTCTTCTTTGGAGCGTGACCCATTACAATTTACCGTAGGTGGAGGTCAGATGATCAAAGGGTTTGACGAAGCAGTAAATGGTATGGAGCTGAACGAGAAGAAAACAGTGACAATCCCTAGTGCTGAGGCTTACGGTGATCGCAATGACGAGCTTATTCAGCAGGTGCCCCGCACGGATCTGCCAGCAGACATGAAGCCTGAGGCTGGGCAAACATTGGTAGCTACCAATGAGGCTGGTCAGCAAACACACGTACTGGTACGTGAGGTAGCTGAAGACAACATTACCATTGATGCCAATCACCCATTGGCAGGACAGGATTTGGTATTTGAAATCGAGCTTGTAGAGATCGCATAAGGTCATACAAGTTGAAAGCATAAAAAAAGGCTACTCCGAACAGGGGTGGCCTTTTTGCGTCTTATAGGCGGTAGATATTGTGCTAGTATAGCTGTAGGTATGTGGATCCGATTAGATTTTTTAACTTCATGCAGCAACACTATCACTATATGTCAGATCCTACTCCATACCAACGAAACATATCCATCACGGGAACCATAGGCTTTGAGGAGCTGCGACGAAAAGCACCAGCCAGCTATGCTGCGGGGCTCCCAGCTGTAAAAGTAGCGCTGGAGCATGCGGCGCGCGAGGCGGGCCTGATCCGCAGTGTCAAGACGCTTGCGCATATGAACCAAAAGGATGGTTTTGACTGCCCGGGATGTGCATGGCCCGATCCGGACGACCGCTCTAAGCTGGGCGAGTACTGCGAAAATGGCGCCAAGGCACTCGCCGAGGAAGCTACACTGGAGCGGGTAGATGAGCAGTTTTTTCGAAAGTATTCCGTGGAGGAGCTTTCACGGCTTACTGATTTTGAAATAGGGAAAAGTGGACGTATCACGCGTCCATTTGTGTTGAGGCCAGGCTCCGTACACTACGAGCCTATAGAATGGGAAGAGGCGTATGCGCTGGTGGGAGAGCATTTGCGCCAGCTGGCATCACCTGATGAGGCGGTGTTTTATACTTCAGGGCGCTCTAGTAATGAGGCAGCTTTTTTGTACGGGCTTTTTGCTCGGTCCTTTGGCACCAATAACATGCCCGACTGCTCCAATATGTGCCATGAGTCTAGTGGTGTGGCGCTTTCTGAGACGCTCGGAATAGGTAAAGGGTCGGTTACTCTCGATGATTTCAAAGATGCTGAAGTGGTCATGGTCATTGGGCAAAACCCTGGTACCAATCACCCCAGGATGCTCTCGGCTTTGCAGCAATGCAAAGAAAATGGAGGGAAGATAATCGCTGTAAATCCTTTGCGCGAAAGCGGGCTGGTGCGCTTTAAAAACCCTCAGCAAATCAAAGGCGTGCTGGGTGGAGGGGCAGCGCTGACAGATATATACTTGCAAGTAAAAATCAATCAGGATGTGGCCTTGCTCAAGCTGATCATGAAGCGGTTGCTAATGCTTCACCGTGAGGGATGTGAGGTTTTTGATGAGGCTTTTATCAACGAAAAAACGTCTGGCTACAAGCAGCTGGTGGCCAGTTTGGATGCGCATGATGAGGTACACTTGCAGCGACTGTGTGGGGTTCCTTTTGAGCAGGTGGATCAGGCGGTGGAGCTGCTGGCTGCTCGCAAGCGGATCATTATCTGCTGGGCAATGGGGCTCACTCAGCACAAAAACGGAGTAGACAATATCAAAGAATGTGTAAACCTGCTGCTTCTGAAAGGTAGTATAGGTAAAAAAGGTGCGGGTACGTGTGCGGTGAGAGGACATAGCAATGTGCAGGGAGACCGTACGGTGGGGATCGTGCACCATGTGTCGCCAGCATTTAATCAGGCCCTCAAAGATGCGTTTGGGTTTGACCCGCCAGCCAGAGAGGGGTTAGATACCGTGCATGCTATCCAGGCCATGCATGAAGGTAAGGCGAAGATTTTTGTGGCGCTGGGAGGCAATTTTGTGTCTGCCGCCTCAGATACGGCTTATACTGCGCGGGCGCTGCAAAACTGTGAACTTACCGTGTCAGTCAGTACCAAGCTAAACCGTACCCATCTGGTAGCAGGGAAAACGGCTCTTATACTACCTACTCTGGGCCGGTCAGAGGCCGATCTGGTGGATGGCAAGGCACGCTATGTCACGGTAGAAAACAGCATGGGCAAAGTGCATCGCTCGCAGGGGCGATTGCGGCCGGCTAGTGAGCTGCTGCGGAGTGAGCCGGAGATCGTGGCGGGTATAGCAGATGCTTGTTTTCAGGGTGCGGGTCCTGTGGACTGGTGCACGCTGGGGAGTGACTATGAGCGCATACGCGAAAAGATCTCAGAAGTGATAGCTGGTTTTGAGCAGTATTCCGAGCGGTCAGCGGGAGGGGGGTTTTACTTGCCTAACAACGCCCGAGAGGCGGATTTTTCGAAGCTGCCAGGCGGCAAAGCGCAGTTTAGCTTGTGTAAACTTGCCGAGCATACACTCGATGAAGAATCGTTTTTGCTAATGACCATTCGTTCTCATGATCAGTTTAATACCACTATTTATGGACTTGATGATCGCTATCGAGGGATTTTTAATGAACGACGTATAGTGATGATGAATGCCGAGGATATGAAGCGCAAAGGCCTGAAGGAAGAGCAGGTGGTGCATCTTACGAGTCATTATGATGGAGTGGAGCGTAGGGCGGAGTGTTTCAAAGTGGTGCCCTATGACATTCCGGAAGGAAACCTGGCGGCGTATTTTCCAGAAACCAACCTACTGGTGCCTATCAATCATTATGCAGACAAAAGCAATACGCCAATCAGTAAGTCTATAGTGGTGCGTGTAGAGGTGGGGTAAAAAAAAGTATACCCCGAAAGGTGACTTCCGGGGTATTTGCTTGGTACAGTGGCATTACTGTCACTGAGGGGCTGATTATCTATTGGCACAAAGAGCTATACTCCTGTGTGTGAAATTTGTGCCTGGCAATAAGTACGGCTGGTGGATTTGGGTAATGATGGTTATTCTGATCTGGTTCTAAAATCAGGGGGTTTGTCTTGGAGTATATTGTTTCATGAAGCTTTCGCAGAGTTCTTTGCTGCCCACATAGAGGATGCCTTCTTTTTGGTGCATCACTGCAAAGCTTTGCATGCTGTTGCTAAACTTAAGTTTCAATGGCGATTCATTTCTGAAGATTTTTGCTAGTAGATTCATGGTGCTTTCTTTTCTCGTTTTCCTTCTCTTGTGCTCTTGTAGCATTTAATTATGATTCAAAGAAAAGGGATGTTTACATGCCTTATGGTCTTCACTCGTTGAGCTTGCGAGTTTGCTCGTTTAGTTTGTGGGTGGGCGGGTCTGAGCAGGTTGGGGTGCTTTATGTTTTTATTTTAACTAATATTTTTAGTTAAATACTAATAATATTAGTTTTGTGAGACATCAATGCTTCACCCTTATCACGCTTTGTTTTTATGAACGCTATACTTCATTTGGATCTGGATACGTTTTTTGTGTCGGTAGAGCGGCTCAAAAACTCCAAGCTCATTGGTAAGCCTGTGCTGATCGGTGGGACGAGTGATCGGGGAGTGGTGGCTGCGTGTAGCTATGAGGCGCGCCAGTTTGGGATACACTCTGCTATGCCTATGAAGCTGGCCCGGTCGCTGTGCCCGGAGGCGGTCATTGTGCGGGGCAACTCCGCCGACTATAGCAAGCAGTCTCGGCTGGTGACGGAGATCATGCAGGAGTCTCTGCCTGTGGTGGAGAAGAGTTCTATCGATGAGTTTTATGCAGACCTTACCGGTATGGATCGGTTTTTTGGGGCATGGAAAATGGCTACTGAGCTACGAGCTCGTATTATGGATGAGACAGGGCTGCCTATTTCTTTTGGCTTGTCCGAAAACAAAACAGTCTCTAAGGTGGCCACCAATGAGGCAAAGCCCAATAACCACATGCGGATCGACTATGGGCGTGAAAAGCATTTTTTGGCTCCTCTATCCGTTAAAAAAATCCCCATGGTGGGCGATAAGACATTTGCAAAGCTGGTGAGCCTGGGGGTGCGCAAGATCCATACTGTGCAGGAGATGTCCGTAGACCTGATGGAGCGGGCCTTCGGGCCAAATGGGGTTACCATTTGGCGTAAAGCCAACGGGATAGACCACTCTAGGGTGATTCCCTATTCGGAGCGAAAGTCCATTAGTACGGAGCGCACTTTTGATAAGGATACCATAGATATGACTAAGCTGCGGGGGATTCTTACCGCCATGGTAGAAAACCTCGGCTTCCAGCTGCGCCGTGGAGAGAAGCTGACGGGCTGTATCACGGTAAAGCTGCGCTATTCGGATTTTAACACTTATACGCTGCAGGCGCGCATTCCATATACGGCAGCAGATCATGTGCTGATTCCCCGTGCGCTGGAGCTGTTTGAGCGGCTATACAATCGTCGCCTGCTGGTGCGGCTTATCGGTGTGCGCATGAGTGAGCTGGTCAATGGCTTTTATCAGATCGACTTGTTTGATGATACAGAAGAGCAGCTAGGGCTCTACAGTGCTATGGACAAGATTCGTGATAAGTATGGAGACCGGTCGGTGATGCGTGCTTCGGGTATGATGGCTCGCACGATTGGCCGCTGGAATCCTTTTACGGGCGAGCCGCCACCACTGCTAGCCAATCGTAGGCAGTAGGTTTGTGATGTCCACTTCTCAGGAGACCAGGTATTGGAGTGTCTTGTTTGGAAGGAAGGGATAGCTTCTTTGAGATTCTTTTTCACTATAAGAAAAACAGTACAGCATATCCTCCTAAAAATAAGAGGATGATCAGGAGGCTTTCCCATCCGATATGCGCAAAGCCTCTTTTTTCGCGATCTAGCAGACCCAGCGTGAGGATAGCGGTGAGTAGGATCGTGAGTGCGATCACAAAGAGCTGACTACTTTCAAAAGTATGGTAGATGGAGCCGTCTGAGTATGCCGCATCTGCCACCGCTACAAAGAGGATGTCGAAGGTGTTGCCTCCGATGATGTTGCTCACAGCCAGTGTGAGTGCACCCTGGCGTACTGCGGCTATGGATACGATAAGCTCAGGTAGCGATGAGGCTACAGAGGTAAACATGGCGCCCATGACTCCTTCGGAGATGGTGGTCTGATTGCTGATCACAATGGCACTTTGAGCTAGAAAGTACCCGCAGATGGTGATGACCAGTCCCAGGGCTGTAAACTTAAGGGCAGTTTTGGGGAGTGAGAGTTGGGTGATGTTTTTTTCGTCTGGGATGTCTGGGCGGGTTTCGTCGGTTTTTACGGCTTGCCACATGGGCATGTTTTTAGACTTGGAGACTAGTTTTTTCTGAGCCAATATGTAAACGCCCACGAGTATGAAGGAGGCAGGATGGATGCTGAAAAAGTGGATCTCTGGCAGTATGCTCACGGTCATCAGTAGTCCTAGTAAGAGGATAAGTAGTACTGCCTGTATGATATTGGCAAGTGAGGCTGCAGCATGTTCCAGATTGGTCTTGCGGTAGGTGATGTCTGCTATGGCCAGAAAGACGGTTTGTGCAGCTATGCCTCCTATGGCATTGCTGATGGCCAGCTGGGGGTGGCTTTCGTGGGCTGCCGTTACGGATGTGACCAGTCCTGATAGTGAGGTGATGGCACCCAAAAACAATGCTCCAAAAAGAGCCTCACCCATGCCTGTAAGGTCAGCGAGGCGGTCACCTTCTTTGGATAGTTGCCCGCCCCCTATGGCAATGAGCAGGGCGCAGCATCCGAAAATTACGGTTGCTTCAGTAAGACTGAGGTCGTTGAAAAAATCCATATCAAGCTGTCTGTGATGACAAAACCATTGGCACGTCATTGTGTTTGAAGAAATTTAAAAGCTAATAATATTAGTTAAAAACTAAAATAATTAGCTTTGTGTATGCTTAATGTGCACTCTTATTTTAGCTTTAAATACGGTCTGCTGTCTATAGAGCAGTTGCTGAAATGGGCGCAGCGTGAGCAGCTAAAGGCGCTGGCACTCACCGATATCAATAGTACGGCTGGGAGTCTGGATTTTGTGCGGCAGTCGGCCAAGTATGGAGTGCGTCCCATTTTGGGGATAGATTTTCGCAACAATGCCGTACAGCAGTTTTTGGCAATAGCCAAAAACAATGCGGGCTTTCAGTCAGCCAATGCTTTTCTTTCGGATCACTTGCATGAAGGAAAGAAAATGCCTGCAGAGCCGGAAGGTGTGGAGCAGTGCTACATTATCTATCCGCTGCATAATGTGCCTGCCCGCCCACTGCATGGCTGGGAGTATGTAGGCGTGCGCCCGGAGGAGGTCACGCGGGTGCGGTTTAGCGCTGAGGTGCCTCAGCATAAGCTGATCGCATGCCCCACATATACGCTACCGCAAAAAGATGATTTTGAGCTGCATAGTGTGCTGCGCGCCATTGATCTCAATACGCTGGTGAGTAAGCTGGAGGAGGATGACGTAGCCCGGGAGACGGATGTGTTTATGAGCAGGGCTCAGCTCCTGGCTGCCTATGAGTACCTGCCGGAGGCTATCGAAAATCTGAAGAAGGTGGTGTCTGGCAGTGAGATTTTTTTCGACTTTAGCGACGATGCTGCGCCCCAAAACCTCAAAACCTGGAGTGGGAGTGAGGAGAGTGACTATCAAAAGGTGCGTGAGCTGTGCCTAAAGGGCCTTGCATATCGCTATGGAGCGCAGCCTGCCTTTTCTATACGGCGCAGGGTGGTCACAGAACTTCGGGTAATTCGGCAGATGGGCTATTTGTCCTATTTTCTCATTAGCTGGGATATAGTGAAATATGCGCGTGATCAGGGCTACTTCTATGTAGGGCGGGGTAGTGGGGCCAATAGTGTGGTGGCTTACCTGATGCGCATTACGGATGTAGATCCTATCGAGCTGGACTTATACTTTGAGCGGTTTATTAATCTTTTCAGGAAAAGCCCTCCAGATTTTGATATGGATTTTTCGTCGTGGGATCGCGATGATGTCACGCGCTATATTTTTGAGCGGTATGAGCATGTGGTGCTGCTGGCTACCTACAGTACGTTTCAGCATCGGGCGGTAATTCGGGAGGTGGGTAAGGCCTTTGGGGTGCCGGCTTATGAGATCGAAAAGCTCCAAAAGCAGCAAACCAAAGACCTGGATCATCATGCACGTCTGATTCTCACTTATGGGCATCGGCTGGCTGGTTTTCCCAGTCACCTGAGCGTGCATGCAGGAGGGATTTTGATTTCCGAAAAACCCATTCATTATTTCACGGCTACATCACTGCCTCCCAAGGGCTTTCCCATCACGCACTTTGACATGCTGATCGCCGAAGATGTGGGGCTTTATAAGTTTGATGTACTGGGGCAGCGGGGGCTGGGCAAAATCAAAGATGCGCTGCAAATCATCAAGGAAAATCAACCTGACCGGGCGCCTATTGATATTCATGATATCAAGCTCTTCAAAGAGGATGAGTTGGTAAAAATCAATTTGCGTGAAGCAAAGGCCATCGGGTGTTTTTATGTGGAGTCTCCGGCCATGCGGATGCTGCTCACCAAGCTCCATGCTGAGGATTACCTTACGCTGGTGGCGGCCAGCTCGATCATTCGCCCGGGGGTGGCCAAGTCGGGAATGATGCGGGAGTATATTTTGCGTTTTAGGATACCAGAGCGGCGCAAGGATGCACATCCGGTACTTTGGAGCATTATGCCAGATACCTATGGTATCATGGTGTATCAGGAGGATGTGATCAAAGTGGCGCATTATTTTGCGGGCCTTTCGCTGGCGGAGGCCGATGTGCTGCGCAGGGGTATGTCGGGTAAGTACCGATCGCGAAAGGAGTTTCAGCAGGTGCGTGATAAATTTTTTGCTAACTGCAAAGCGAAGGGCTATGAAGATCAGCTGGCGGCAGATGTGTGGCGGCAGATCGAGAGCTTTGCAGGGTATGCGTTTGCTAAAGGGCACTCAGCTTCTTATGCAATAGAGAGCTATCAGAGCATGTTTTTGAAGTCACACTATCCGCTGGAGTTTATGGTGGCCGTGATCAACAATGGAGGTGGTTTTTACAGTCGGGAGTTTTACATTCATGAGGCACGCATGCATGGGGCCGACATACAGCTGCCCTGCGTTAATTGGAGCGAGGATATCACAACCATACGTGGCAAGACTATTTATTTGGGCCTCAATATGATCAAAGATCTGGAGCAGCAAACTGTGAGGGCATTGCTGGTGGAGCGTGAGCAAAATGGGGTGTTTATGTCGGTAGATGATTTTGTGCGAAGGGTGAGTGTGTCGCTAGAGCAGCTGAGTTTGCTGGTGCGTATCAATGCTTTTCGGTTTACGGGCAAGGACAAAAAAGCACTTCTGTGGCATGCGTATTTTTTGTTGGGCAATACAGGCAAAAGCCAAAACAAGCTTTCGCTATTTGAGCCTGTGGTGAAGCGCTATACACTGCCTGAAATTGAGCATGAGGAGATTGAGGATACCTATGATGAGATGGAGTTGTTGGGTTTTCCGCTGCGTAGCCCGTTTCACTTGCTGCGGGAGCGCCCAAAGCGGTATGCGCTGGCCAGACACCTGCCGCAGTGTGTGGGTAAGGTGGTGCCTATGCTGGGATATCTGGTGACCATCAAAAATACAGGGACAGCACGTGGTGAGCGCATGCATTTCGGGACTTTTCTAGACGAGGAGGGAGCCTTTATCGATACGGTTCATTTTCCTCCAGTTTCCACTAAGTACCCGTTTACCGGAAAGGGGATCTACCTGATCGTGGGAGAGGTAGTGGAGGAGTTTGATGCCATCAGTGTGGAGGTGCACCAGATGAAGCGCCTCAAGTATCAGGTGATGAATGTGTGAGTTTGATGGCTATTTGTTTTTTAAGATGTCAGGAGATTGTTTGGTGCTTATAATGTCCACAATTTGTATGGTGTTATTATGCTCTTTGTAGAGTATCTTATAATCTCGCACCACGATTCTGCGGTATTTTGGATTGATGTCATCGATTTGGTACTGCTTTGAAAAATAGATGGTCTTTGGAGCTTTTAGTAAGTCTGACTTTACATTTTTTGCTCCACTCAGTGATTTGTCTTTATAGTATTCATAAATTTTTCTTAGTGCTTCTTTGGCTTGATTCGACCAAATAATTTTGAGTTTTTCCATTACCAGTTTTCAGACTCTCTCTCTAAATCTTCCTGGCTGATCAATTCGCCTGATTTTAGTTGTTCTTCACCTTTTTCCAGTCGCTCATTGTACTTTTTTAGGGTAAGTGGCTCTCCATCCACTGTGTACCCTACCGTTAGCTCTTGATCTAGAAGGTCATTGATTTTATCTAAAAGAGCAGGCTTTGTCACTGTCATGATTTTTTGCAGTACGTTGAGTTTTGTGTTCTGTAAATCCATCTGGTATGCAGTTGTGTTATAAAGTTAACTATTTCTTCATTCGTATGATTCATTAGGTGGATTTCTAGCCGGATCAATGGTGTGAAATCTTGATGCGACTAGGTTTAGCTCGCGATTTTAAAATAAGTTTACCCACCTCAACATTAACACTAGAAAAATGAAAAGACTTTTTTGCCTTGTGGCTATGGTGCTGGCAGCTGCGCATGTGCATGCCCAGCAAGATTCGATACAGAGTGCACTTCGACTTTTTGGCTTGCAGATGACCACTTCTGAAATCGATTCTTTGCGAGGATCTCTCGCTGATAATCTGGAGAGCTACGAGCAGATCCGATCGCTAGATATCTCTAATTCCACGCCTTTTTCATTGGTTTTTACTCCACCGGTAAACGAAGCTAAAGTGCCTCAGGAGCAAATGCCGGTTGATTTTGCGCTCCCCAAAAAGGTGAAACGTCCCAAAGACCTCAACGACCTGGCTTTCTATACGGTGGCGGATTTGTCTGTGCTCATTCGAGAGCGAAAGGTCACTTCCGTGGAGCTGACAGAGCTCTATATCAGCCGTCTAAAAAAATACGACGAGCAGCTGGAGTGTGTGGTGACGCTTACAGAAGAGCTGGCACTGGGGCAGGCACGAAGGGCTGACGTGGAGCTGGCAGCAGGAAAGTATCGGGGCCCACTACATGGCATACCGTATGGTGCAAAAGATCTGCTGGCGGTGGAGGGTTATCCTACCACCTGGGGTGGGGCGCCTTATCAGGATCAGGTGATCGATGAGACCGCCACGGTCATTCGTAAGCTGGAGGAGGCCGGGGCTGTGCTGGTGGCAAAGCTTTCACTCGGTGCGCTTGCCTGGGGTGATGTGTGGTTTGGTGGGGTGACTAAAAATCCATGGAATTTGGAGCAGGGAAGTAGCGGTTCGTCGGCCGGATCTGCATCCGCTACGGCTGCAGGGTTGGTGCCGTTTGCCATTGGTAGCGAAACCTGGGGATCTATCGTGTCACCCTCTACCAGATGTGGCACTTCCGGGCTGCGGCCTACCCACGGAAGGGTGAGTAAGTATGGAGCCATGGCGTTGAGCTGGACGATGGACAAGCTAGGGCCTATCACCCGAAGTGCTCAGGATCTGGCTATGGTGTTTGATGCGATATATGGTCCTGATGGGAAGGATATAGAAGTGCGACGTGATGTACCTTTTAATTATGTATACGATGAAGAAAAGGCTAAAAAATTACGAGTAGGGTATTTGAAATCATTTGAAACCAATGACTTTAACCCCAAAAATGACTCTACGGCCTTGAGTACGCTCCGTGCGAGTGGTGTGGAGCTGATTGAGAAGGAATTAAAAACAGGTGTGCCACCCTATGCCTTGAGTTTTATTCTTTCTGCGGAAGCTGCTGCCGCTTTTGATGACCTTACCCGTAGTAATCTGGATGATGACCTTACCCGCCAGATTATCAACTCCTGGCCTAATGTCTTTAGAAGTGCGCGGTTTATACCTGCAGTGGAGTATATACAGGCCAACAGGTTGCGGTATCAGCTGGTGCAGGATTTTAATGCCATGATGGCTGATGTAGATGTGTTGATTGCGCCGAGCTTTAGCGATCAGCTATTGATTACGAACCTGACAGGACACCCCTGTGTGGTAGTGCCCAATGGGTCCTATGCCGGTGGCACTCCGGGTTCCATTACCTTTCTCGGGAATCATTTTGATGAGGAGTCGGTTTTGCTATTTGCCAGGTACTTTCAGTCCATTACGGATTTTGATGAGGAGCATCCCGAGCTTTTTGTGAAGTAGGTCTAAAGTCCCAGGTAGATTCGGAGAGTGTGCTTGACGAGCAGAAGATCTTCGTTTGATAGGTTTCCGAGTAATCCTGATGCTATTGACTTACTAAGCGTAGCGATTTTCCCCACCCTTATGATGGATGGCTTTTTTAGTCCATTTTCAGTAGAAGGTGTGACTTTTAAGTCAAGTGTTGTGTTCCAGTGTGTTTTGGAAGAGATGAAACATACAGTGATGTCTGTGTTGTTGTTAGCTAAAACCAGGGCGGGTCTTTCTTTTACACCTGTAAGGTCAGTGAAAGGAAAAGGTATAAGTATTAAATCACCCGGCTTCATCTAGTAGCGTTCCTTTAGGTCATTTTTGGTGTAGATGTCTTCTTCATCGTTGAGAAACTCAAGGCTTTGTTCGCTTAGTTTCTCTATTCCCTTAGTTAGGATAACATTTTCTGATTTTCGAAGTAGGAAATCAGCGAAATCAGCAATTTCTTGCACTTTTTCCGGGGGCAATTGATGTAATGTGTTGAGGGTTTTATTTATTAGTTGCTCCTTTTCCATGAGACTAAATTTACTAAATAAACCATAAAAAAACCCAGCGCATTCGCACTGGGTTCGGTTTTACTGTTTTATATCAATCTTGCTTATGCAAGCTGCTTGTCAAGCTTTTCGCTAAGTGCAGTTTTAGGTACAGCACCTACTTGCTTGTCTACAATTTCTCCGTTTTTGAACACCAAAAGCGTAGGAATAGAACGAATGCCAAACTTCGCTGATACTTCAGGGTTTGAGTCTACATCTACTTTTGCGATCACTGCTTTGCCGTCATAATCTGCGGCCAATTCTTCTACTACAGGGGCGATCATCTTACAAGGTCCGCACCACTCTGCCCAAAAGTCTACAAGTACGGGTTTATCTGTGTTAATTACTTCCTCGAAGTTTTGATCAGTCAATTCTAATGGTTGTGCCATCGCTTATCTATCGTTTAAAAATTTACTTGTCAACAGAATAACGGCAAAGATACGTTTTTTGTTGATGCTCAGCCGCTATAGTGTTTCAATTGTTTGCTGAAGGACAAACCGCCGTTTTATGCCGTAAGTACGCGGTACTGTACCTCTTCTAGTAAGTCCAGTTCTTTGATCAGTTCATCAGTAAGTTCTATTTGGTGCTTACGGCTCATCATCTCTAGATTGATCATGCGATCTTCAAACGCACCTACCACGCTGATTTTGATCGGACACTTGCCTGGATATTTTCTACCAAAACCTTCGAGCTCGTTGATGAGTACTGGATTTACATCCGAAAGGCGCATCTGCAGCTCTATTCCCTTGGTCATTTTCTCACGGATTTCTCCGAGGGGCTCCATATTATTGATTTTGAGCTCCAGCTCGGTACCACTCCAGCGCTCTTGTACGATCCCAGAGATGTAGATAAACCAGCCGCTTTCGAGCATGGGCTTAAACTGAATGTAGTCCTGCCCAAACAAAAAGAAGCTGTGACTGTCTGAAAAGTCTTCCAATGTAAACTGCCCAAAAGGCTTGCCGCGCTTAGTCATCCGGTGGGCCACACTGCTGATTACACCGCCTATGCGCATCTCTCGTCCTTTGTGCTTTTCCAGGTCTTTGAGATCTGTGAGGGTAGCGTTGGTGAGGTAGTCCATCTCAAACTTATACTGATCCAGCGGGTGGCCAGAGATGTAAAGGCCTACCATCTCGCGCTCGATATTGAGCTCTTCAATTTTGCCGTAGGGCTCGATCTTGCCAATGCGCGGGCGCATCACCACCTGTCCGTCACCACCACCTCCAAAGAGTGAAGCCTGAGAGCTGTCTGCCTCCTGCTGCATTTTGTTGGCATAGCGGATGGATTTTTCAATGAGCGAAGCACCTTCTTCATCGGGCTCTACATACTGGCGTCTATGAAACTCATCAAAGCAATCAAAACCTCCAGCCTTGGCCAGACTTTCGAATGATTTCTTATTGACCGCTCGTAGGTTTACGCGTGTGGCAAAGTCGAAAATATCTTGAAAAGGCCCGTTTTCGTTTCGCTCCTCTATGATGGCAATCACTGCTGATTCGCCAGTACCTTTGATTGCACCAAGCCCAAATCGGATTTCTCCTTCTGCGTTTACCTCAAAGTTGAGCCCCGATTCGTTCACGTGAGGGCCCAATACCTTGATGCCCTGATTTCTACACTCTTCCATAAAGAAGCTGATCTTCTCTATGTTGTTTTGGTTGTGTGTAAGGACAGAGGCCATGTACTCGGCCGGGTAGTTGGCCTTAAGGTAGCCTGTATGATAGGCCACCACAGAGTAGCAGGTACTGTGCGATTTGTTGAAGGCATAGGCAGCAAAGGCTTCCCAGTCTTTCCAGATTTTCTCCAGTTTGTCCTGAGGGTGGCCCTTTTCCATGGCCTGCTCCACAAACTTGGGCTTCATCTTGTCTAGAACGTCCCGCTTTTTCTTACCCATGGCCTTACGGAGTACATCCGCTTCACCTTTGGTAAACCCGGCCAGTTTTTGCGAAAGCAACATCACCTGCTCCTGATAGACGGTGATGCCGTAGGTTTCTGCCAGGTATTCCTCCATGTCAGGGAGGTCATAGGTGATCTCTTTGCGGCCATGCTTTCGGTCGATAAACTCAGGAATGTACTCCATCGGCCCTGGTCGGTAGAGGGCGTTCATGGCGATGAGGTCTTCCAGCTTATCTGGCTTGAGTGCTCGCAAGTGCTTCTGCATACCCGGGGACTCAAACTGGAACGTACCGTTTGTGGCTCCTTTTTGATACAGCTCGTAAGTAACCGGATCGTCTAACGGAACTTCGTCTATGTCGATCTCAATGCCGTGGCGTTTTTTGACGTTTTCAATCGCTGTTTTGATGATGGATAGGGTTTTTAGTCCCAAAAAGTCCATCTTCAGCATGCCGGCATCCTCTACTACGCTGTTGTCAAACTGCGTGACGAGCAGGTCTGAGTCTTTAGCTCGGGCCAAAGGCACAAACTTCGTCATATCGTCTGGAGTGATGATCACCCCACAGGCATGTACGCCCGTGTTTCGCATGGACCCTTCCAGCACTACAGCCTGATTGAGTACCTGTGAGGGTAGGTCTCTGCCTCGACGCATTTGCTCCAGCTCGGGTACTTCACCCCAGATTTTCGAAAACTTCGCCCCCGGTTTTTCGGGGATCAGTTTGGCAATGGCATCTGTGTCAGGGAGAGGAAGCTCCATCACCCGTCCGGCATCACGAATGGCCGACTTGGGTGCCATGGTGCCGTAGGTAATGATCTGTGCTACCTGCGTTTCGCCGTATTTGTTTACTACGTAGTTGATCACGCGCTCGCGGCCTTCATTGTCAAAGTCTATATCAATATCGGGGAGTGATACCCGATCTGGATTTAGAAAACGCTCAAATAGGAGATCGTAGGCAATGGGGTCTACATTGGTGATACCTATGCAATAGGCCACTGCTGATCCAGCTGCCGACCCACGTCCTGGCCCTACAGATACGCCCATTTCCCGAGCCTTACTGGTGAAATCCTGTACAATGAGGAAATACCCCGGATAGCCCGTGTTTTCGATGGTGGCCAGCTCAAAGTCTAGCCGTTCGCGAATCTCGTCAGTTATTTCTTCATAGCGTTTTTTGGCCCCTTCGTAGGTGAGGTGACGCAGAAATGCATTTTCTCCGCGTTTACCTCCATCTTTTTCGTCATCAGGGTGTTTAAATTCATCCGGTATCTCAAAAGCGGGGAGCAATACATCGCGCTCAAGCTTATACTCCTCCACCTTGTCGATCACCTCCTGGATGTTTTCGATAGCCTCCGGCAGATCCGTAAAGGCTTCTTTCATCTCTTGCTGCGTCTTGAAGTAGTATTTGGCGTTTTTCAGACCAGGCCTAAAGCCCCTTCCACGCCCGATAGGAGTGCTTTTCTTTTCGTTTTCTTTGATGCATATGAGTACATCGTGAGCAGTCGAGTCTTTTTCATCGAGGTAAAAGAGCTCGTTCGCCGCGATCATTTTCACATTGTATTTTCGAGCAAAACCGATCAATACTTCGTTGAGGTGATTTTCCTCGTCCAGGCCGTGTCGGTTGATCTCAAGGTAAAAGTCCTCACCAAAGAGATCCAGCCACCATTGTAGGGCTTCCTCGGCCTGATGTTCGCCTACGTTTAGTACCAGGTTTGGTATTTCTCCGGCTAGTCCGCCACTTGTGGCGATTACGCCTTCCTTATATTGGGCAATAAGTTCTTTGTCGATACGTGGGTAGAGCCCATACAGTCCTTCGATGTATGCCAGCGAGCTCAGCTTGATCAGGTTGTGATATCCCGTTTTGTTTTTGGCCATCAGCACCTGCTGAAACCTGCGATCGGGGTTGTCTTTGGTAAACTGAAGCTTTTTACGCTCCTCAGCTACAAAATACTCACATCCCACGATGGGTTTGATGCCTTCGGCCAGGGCGGCACGCACAAACTTGAATGCCCCAAACATATTGCCCAGATCGGTGAGCGCCACTGCCGGCATGTCATATTCTTTGGCTTTCGCTACGATGGACTGTACATCTGGGGTTGCCTGTAAGATGGAGCACTGCGAGTGCACATGCAGGTGACAAAACGGGCCCTTGATGTCTTCTACAGCTACTTTTTCGCCACCAGTCCCTGTGGTGGACTTTTCTCGTGCCCAGGCAAAGTTGGCTGCTTCCAGGTCTGGGGCCTCATAGGTGATACTTCCCGGGTCTGTATCATCATGCGTTGGTATTACCTTTCTGCGCAGACACTCTATGAATGCCTGAGCCGTGGCATCTACATCATATGCTGCATCGTGCGCATCATCAAAGGGTTTGCCAAAGAGCTTTTCATAGAGCTCGATGAGTTTGGGCATCTTGATGCGCCCATTACCCATTACAATGTTGCAGTACTCTTTGGTGGCCTCACCAGTGTCTATATTGGCATAGCCATCGATGAGGTTTTCCTGACCCGTTCGGAGAAATTCCGCTCCGATGATCTTGTTGTCAAACTCAATGTTGTGACCCACAAGCACCTCGGCTTTTGTAACATCCTCATAGAAGATGTCCAGCACTTCGCGAAGGTCTTTTCCCACTTCGAGGGCCCTCTCTGTGGAGATGCCGTGTACTTTTTGTGAGTTAAACGGGATCGTGAATCCTTCGGGCTTTACGATGTGGTTGCCATTGGAGATCAGCTTACCATCCGGTCCATGGAGCTGCCAGGCGAGCTGAACTAGCCTGGGCCAGTTGTCAAAATCGGTAAGCGGAGCATTTTTATTCTTGGGTAAACCAGTGGTTTCCGTATCAAAGATTAAGTACATGCAGGGTGGTCTTTCTTAGCCAAACAAACTAACCTACAAAGTAACAAAAAAGGAGCTTTGATTGGTGCCCATTTTCCGGGCGTGTTCTAATAATTTTTTCCACAAGGCTGACGATCAGGAATGCAAATCAGCTATTCGTTGCGAAGTGAGTTTACGGGGTTTGCTCTGGCGGCTTTCCAGGATTGGACCCCCATGGTAAGCCAGGCGATAGTTGCTGCAGCTAGTCCAGCAGCCACAAATACCCACCAATGAATTTGCGTGCGGTATTCAAAATCCTGCAACCATCGATTCATGGCGATGTAGGCCAGCGGAGTAGCAATGAAAAATGATAAGCCCACCAGACGTATGAAGTTCCACGAAAGCTTATTGACAATGTGACTTACGGAAGCGCCCATTACTTTGCGAATCCCGATTTCTTTTTTGCGCTGCTCTGCAGTGAAGGCAGCCAGCCCAAATAGCCCGAGGCATGCGATGAATATGGCTAAAAAGGCAAATACGCCAAAGATTTTGCCAATCTGCTGCTCAGCCTTGTACAGGTTGTTGAAACGCTGGTTCAGGAAACTGTAAGCAAACGGTTGCCCTGGTGCGAAATCGTCCCACAAGGTGCGTAAGTAGTCGATAGTAGTAGCAGGGTTTTCGGCGGATACTTTGAAGGCGATGTAGCCAGTACTTTCCCCAAGGTGTAGTACCAGCGGTTCTATGTGGTCTCGAAGGGTCTTGTAGTGAAAATCTTCCACCACGCCTATGACTTTGTAGCTCGCAACTTCTACTGAGTCAAAGTTATTGCCAGCATAAGTGGAAACGTATTGCCCAGAGATGTCTGCTTCAAAACCCATCTGGCGTGCAGCCACTTCGTTGAGAATCACTGCGGTACTGTCGCTTGGGAAGTCTTTGGAAAACCAACGTCCTGTTTTCATCGTGAGTCCTAATGTGGACAGGTAGTCATGGTCCACCCAGTGATTGTTGATCACGTGTGAGTTGTCTCCGCTTACCGTTTTTCCAGGAAAGTAGATGTTGTTGTTATTCGAAGTGTTTACCGGTAGAAAACCTGAAACAGTGCCCTGTTGAATTCTCGAATCACGCAAGGCCTCTGCTTTGTATGCTTTTACTTTTTTGTCCAGTATCCAGGCATCATGAATCATGATGATATGGTCCTTATCAAAGCCGAGCTTTTTGTTTTGGATATAAGATAGCTGATCAAAAACAATAGCCGTACCTACGATCATCATAATCGAAACGGTAAACTGTAGCACCACCAGTGTGCTTCGTATACCTCCACTTTTTAGCCCTAGCGTAAGCTTTCCCTTGAGGGTTTGGGCAGGCTGAAAGGCTGACAGATAGAATGCCGGATAACTACCAGCCAGCAGCCCAACTACGATGAGTATGACAAGTGCTGTGATGCCAAAAGCAGGAGTAAGTAAATTTTGAAAGGCAAGTGTCTTGCCAGAGAGCTCATTAAAAGCAGGCAATAGCAGGTATACAAAGCCTATGGCTAAAACCGTGGATATGAAGGAAAGCAAGATGGCTTCACTAAGAAACTGTCGGATGAGCTGTGGGCGGATGGCACCAAGGACTTTTCGGATGCCCACTTCTTTTGCCCGGTTTGCAGAGCGGGCAGTGGCCAAATTCATAAAATTGATGCAGGCCAGTAGTAAAATGAAAAGAGCAATAGCTGTGAAGATGTAGACATATTTGATGTCTCCGTTTCCTGAAAGGTCACCCAGTTTGTCGGAGTGGAGGTGAATGTCAGTTAGTGGGATGAGGCTGATCCCGGCTTTGTTGCCGAGGCTTGAGAAATCCTCCAGGGACATGTTCATGTACTTTTGGATCTCAGGTCCCATTTTTGATTCGATCAGCTGTGGAAATTTAGCTTCTAAAGCTTGATGGTTTGCTTGCGGGTCTAGTTTCAGGTAAGTGTTGAAGTTGAAGCTCATCCATACTGGCGATTCTGCATCTTCCCGATCTAGCATGGTCAGGAGAATATTGTGCTGAAAGTGACTGTTATCAGGAAGGTCTTCATACACACCCGTTACTTCATAGTCGAGGTGGTTGTCAAGCACCACCATTTCACCTACAGGGTTAGTGTCACCAAAGATCTTGGTGGCAGTGGTGCGGTCCATGACCAGTGTGCGAGGACGCGACAGGCAGGTTTCAGGGTCGCCGTAGATTAGAGGGATGCCCCAAAAAGTGAAGAAGTTCGGATCTGCATTGATTACGTTTTCTTCTTTAAACGTAGTTTGTTCTCCTTGTCGTTTGACAAACCAGTTGCCCGTGGTTCTGAAGCGAAAGGCGTCTTCTACTTCCGGGTAGTCGGCTTTCATGGCGGCTGCACCCGGTGCACACATGAGGGCGGTGATGAATTCATTGCCATTGATGGTGCCGCTGAAGTCCATTCTGTAGATGCGTTCCGCATCGGCGTGATGTTGGTCATAGCTTACTTCGTGCGAGACAAAAAGCATAATGAGTAGAAAGCACGTAAGGCCTGTGGATAGGCCCAGGATATTGATGAGTGTATAGAACTTTTGCTTTCTAAGGTTGCGCAATGCGACGATCAGGTAGTTGGTGAGCATGGTTTCGGTAGGTTTTTAATTAGTAGATGCGTGCGTGACTTGAAGGGTTGCTTTATACACGTATTATCACTACCATATAATGACGAGTAGTAGGCAATGCAAGGTTGTGGTGTTTATTCTAAGCGGCGCTTTTTTGCTTTGACTGGCATTTTAGTTTTGGAGTCGGAGCTTTTGGCTTAGAAATTCCACCATTGATTTGATGGATTCTTCTTCCTTAGAGCGGGAGATTATGCTCAAAAACTTTTGTTTTTCCTTTCCTACCAAAAGATTAAAGGTGTAGATGAAATCTTGATAGCCATCCTTGAAAGGGCTGACATCACTTGTTACCACTGCTTCATCTACTTGCAAGCTGCTGATGTCGTTAAACCGGAGAGATTTATGAAAGGTGAGACCTCCGTTTAGCTCAATTTTATCTTCATTTTGATCAATTGTGATTTTGGAGGGGTATTTCCAGCGTTCATAGATAAAGGGAACTCCTATGAAGAACAGCCCTGAAATTACTGTGGCGTAGTGAAGACCGAAGTACATTCCAAACGTAAGGATGAGAATGCCAATGACTATCAGAATGATGGAGAAAGTTTTGCCGGATTGTACGCTTTTACGCAGTACCAGCTGGTTAGGGCGTTCTTCCAGTGCATAGCCATTGTCCGATAGGAGAGGCCATGTTGGGGTTTTAGATGAGGCAGACATGAATTTTAGGCGACAGTTAATCTTTCGTTAAAATAAAAAATCCCGACGTAAATCGGGATTTTTTTCGTTGAAAGCTGTCGGAAGGAATTATTCCAGGGTGACTTTTCTGGTAACTCTGTTGAACGGACCAGGAATAAAATTCCCGTCAGCGTCGACTAATTCCAATTCAATGGTGACTACTCCTTTGTCTAGTCCCTCTATATAGTAAGGCGCCCATTCAGTAATCAAATGTGTTTCACCGTTGATAGTAGCCTTTACTTTATTGCCATCAGGACTGATGGATGTGTTTACCAAAAAGAAGTCCAACATGAGCTTTTCAGTATCTGCACCTTTATAGGTTCCTTTTGGGCGGCTATAAAACAGGTGCTGTCCATTTGGGTCAAACTCAAGTGGGTTTTCTGGACTTCCTACCGTAAACTGCTGTACCACATGAGACTTGCCGTTTTTCACAGATTCGTGGTAGGACCTTGACAAGAAGGCTAGCACCACATGATTCCCTACAGGAAGGTTTTTGGTGAAAGTAGGCTCATAGTGTGCGCTGTAGGGGTCATTGTTAAGGATAAAATGAATGTGCTGTCCTTTGCCGGAGTTCGCAATGCCTCGTTCTGCTGCATCCGCGGTTTGTGCACCCAGTTCATAATTGGCCACCTCAAATTCAAACTGGGTATCTCCAGTGTCAAGTAGGGTTTGGGGTGCGGTTAGTTTTAAGGAAGCATCTGCATACTCAGGAGATGGAGGTGCTTTGTAAACAGTATATTTTTTCTCACCTAAAGCTTGTGCTGCTTCATCGATTTTTTCTTCGGCATTTTCATTATTTCCACTTTTTGGTGAGTTGCATGCAGCTATGCATAGAATTAAACTCAGGGGAATAATAAGTTTGAACGTGTGGTTTTTCATGGTTTAGAATTTTTGTGAGTGTATGTCAAAGTTAGCCTTTTGGTATGATTTACAAAGTGCATTGTAAGCTAACTGTTGTGAACAACAACACGCATTCAGGAAGGTTTTTTCTTAAAAGATGGTCGGGGTTTTAATTGCTAACATTGGGTAAAAAAATTTTTTTAATATATTCATAATTATGTGATCGTATGTGAATTCAATTTTAAGATTTGATAAAATAATCCTTCAGTTTTTGTGAACTGCATATTTTATTTTGTGAATACCCAAAATTGGGTATAGGCTTCGGTTTAGATTTTTCATAGGTTTGATGTAAGGTTAATGTAACCGCTTAAAATTTTACTAACCAAATTATGATTACTATGAAACAACTTACCATGGTTTTGGTGGGAGTTTTCCTATCAGTTGGTACGCTGTATGCTCAGGATGATGACCTGGGTAGCGGTGGTTCGCTGGATGGAGGAGACTTACTCATTGAGATCACAGCTAGTCCATTCAATGGAGATGGATGGGGAGACCAGCTACTGCATTTCGGGGCATTTCGAGCTCGCTATGCGGTGACTGACGTATTGGTGCCCAGATTAGGGGTTACCATGGATTTGAACAATACGCAGAGCACACCGGACGAGGTGTTGACTTACGGTCAATACGAGGTGATGCCGGGTTTGGAGTACCATTTGCGTATTGATGGAGCATTTCGCTCTTATGCAGCGCTAGATCTGATTTTTGGTCAGCGTAATGTTAGTTTAGAGTCTTCTACGGGCTCTTCTGTAGATGGTGCCAGCGAGGTGCCTACTTCTGCGAATTATAACTTTTCTGACAGAGGCTTTCTACGGTATGGTGTAAATCTCGGCTTTGGTGCTGAGTATCATTTAGGTTCCAGATTTTACATCGGTACCGAAATTGGATTCAAGCTCTACCAGGACAATATGGTAGAAGTGATGGTAGATGGTGAGAAGTTTCAGGATAGCGTAAAAGACAGCTATGCTAAGCTTAATACCATGAATGCTATTCGAATTGGATTCAAGCTACTCTAATTTAATTCCGCTAACAATGAAAAATATTTACATGAAATCACTAATGCTAAACATTAGAGCGATGATGCTGGCCATGATGGCGGGCTTTTTCGCGTTTACAGCAAGTGGGCAATCGTTAACAAAGGAAATATATCCTAATACCTTGACCACCAAATATGTAGGTGAAGACACACTCTACACTTTCAATGCCACAGGTTTTGATGCAGGTACAAAGTTTTTACTTTACAATGCAGCCAGTGGAAATTTTGACGTAAATGACTCTCAAAGTGAAGATAATGTGCTTGGAAGCTCGACTACCCAGGACGCTGATGTTACCTTTAATTTTGAATGGTCTACTTCAGGAACTTATAACCTGAATTTCCTAGCAATTACAGGGGATAACTATTCTGACTTACTGGAGACTATTGATGTAGCCAATAATGAGACGGTACAAATCGGATCCAGTGGGTCTGGTACTTTCAACCGAGCTGGAGCTCGTTCATTAACTACAAACTCTATTGATCTGGATAAATCAGATACTGTAACTCTTCAGTTGTGGTTCAATGAATATGATGGATTAGATATTGATTCTTCCAGAGTAGTAAAGGTTTATTATTCAACTGATGGTAGTTCCTATACCTCATTAGAGTCATCCTCCGGTTCTGATACTATTTCTTTTTCTAATGGATGGAAATATTTTGGTTTACCGGATGCAGCAAAAACTGCATCTACCAAATTTAAAATAGAACAAACAGGTGCTGATACACTCGATCTAAATGAGCGTTATTGGGCTGTTTCGAATATTTCATTTTCTGTGGGAGAATCTTATTCTGTAGTAGCAGATTCGGTTTATACCTACACAGTAATGAATCCATCTATCACCATAGATAGTGTGGAAAATGCAGGAGGGGACAATGTTACAATGCTTTATCCTGGAGATGATATTACAGTTTATGCAACTGTGAATGGTCCTGCAAACCTGGACGACTATAATTATGGCGCTGCTTTGTTTGATGGGCCAGATGTATTCACCAATTTGTCAAGCCAAGTAATTACAACAACAGGTTCAGCACTTAGTATTTCTGCTACTATTCCATTAGATGTTGAGTATGGAAACACCGATGAGTTGAGGGTATATGCTTATGAGTCAGCTGATGCTGCCTTGTTTAAATCAGGCGGATACAAACCTAATTTTAGTGATGACGATGACATGATGGAAATCACGCTGGCAGGTGGAATGGAAACTGGAGGCTATTTGCAGTTTGATGAAAGTGGAGATCGTAGTGTTACTTTTCCGGAAATGGATTTCACCTCATTTTCTAGTGATGCAATCTATTTTACCATGGCCAGAAAAAACGATGCGTTAAGTCTCGATGCCACAGGTGTAGTTTTCGAATACTCTACCGGAGGTGATTACATGCCTATTGACACGATCATGCTGAATGAGCTGCCAGTTTATGGGTCTACCCAATCGTATGAATTAGAAGAGGCGAATTATGGAGGTTTGGTGAGTGCCAATACCACACTTCGTTTTAGACAACTTTCAAACAATGGAGTGAACTTAGATGCCTGGATATTAACTGCTTTTGAAGTTTCCAGTGATGACAACTCAATAGATTTTATTGATTATGGAAGCGTAGGGTTTTCCGTGCCAAGACCTTCGATTACATCCAATCCTTTGTCTATTTCGACAAGTAATTTGCCTTACCCGATGACTGAGCTCACTTTCACTTATTCTATTGATGAAGGAGCGTTTCCGACAGGAGTAGAGGCTGCATTGATGATGGATAGGCCAAATAATTATGATTTGATCTTAGCCAGCATTGCAGATGTAACAGCTGGATCAGTGACCTTTAAGGTGCCTCCAATAGAAGCAGGAGATTACAATATTTTCCTTGAAATTAATGGAGAATCTTATACCAACGTTTCACTTCCGGTTTATGATCTGGATTTGAGCATTACGAATGTGTCATACGAAAACCCTGTGAGTGTACTGGGAGAGGACCATGGTATCATTGGTTCTAGCATTACCGCGGAGTATACGATAGCAGGAACTCCCGGCACGGGGGCAGAACTCATTCTAAGTGTATATGATAATGATGAATCTGAATATGTCCAGATTGGAGCTACAGAGACCTTTGATGGGTCCATTACTGCGACCCTCCCAACAGAGATCAATTATGGAGCTAGCCCTTCATTGCAGCTTACCATAGGTTCGGGTACTGTCTTCGATAATGGAGGCATTTACGGGCAAGAACTCTTAAACAATACTTTTAGTTCTACTGAAAAACTCGATGAATACATTGTAAGCTCTGAGGGACTTGGTGATTATGGTAGCTATGTGCAGGCGTTCACGGGTTCAGGAGCTAGAAATATTGTATCTAATGCATACGATTTTTCACTGGGTGGTCGACTTTACATTCGTCTACAATCTACACTATCGTATGATGAAGACTATGATGTAATCATTGATTTTAGTACCGACAATGGAGCCACTTTTGAAGAATACTCAACGCAGAGTATTACGTCTTCAGGTTGGTATACAATTCTTTTGGAAGAAGTCCCAAGCGAATATTGGTCCAATGAATTTAAGTGGAGATTGCGGTATGCGGAAGATCAGCCAGCTAATTACAACGTATCTAAACTGTATTATTTGCAAGTTCATACCCCGAGCGTACTTTCTGCAACTGGAGATACTGAGAATTTTAAGCTTGTTACGCCGCAGTTGAATGTTCAGGATATTGAGAATCGACATGTAATAGGGCAGGATATCACGGTTAATTACAATGCACTGTATTGGCCTTCAAATGTGGAATTTGCCCTGGTGGTCAAGCAAAATTCGGAGTATGAAGTACTTGGTACTAGTGCTACCCATGGTAGTGCAAGTATTACAGGTACTTTGCCTATCATGGAGTTGGATGAAGATGGAACAGGACATACCATTGAGGTGATTCCTTTTGTTCCAGGAAATTCAGGCACCATTGAGCTTGGAGAACACATTGATCTGGATACTGAAGAAGACTTTGAGTTGATCGAAGGCGATGGACAATCTAGTAGTTACGTCAATTTCGATATGGAGCTTTCCGGTAACAGAGAAATACTCACTCGCGTAATTGACTTTACTGGAGTGGATACAGCATATGTTGGCTTTGGTTTTAACAAAGTCTACGGATATGGTTCCTTTGATATTTCAGATAATAAAAACACCATTCCAAGGTTTGAGGTGACTACTGACGGTGGAGCTACATATACGGTACTTCCTGTATATGAACTTGCTGAAGGAGAGGAGCAAATCTATGACGATGGATTGTTGTATACCAGTGGCAATTATCAGGTTGGCATTCCTTCAGAGTATTTGACAAGCACCACTCAGTTTAGATGGAGCCAGTCATTAAATCTGGGGGCTAATCAAAACCAATGGGTAATTCAGGATATTGACATCATCAATGAGAGTGATAATTCTGTAGATACGGACTTATATGCCAAAACAGGTGCAAGTGTTTCCGTAGATATTGAAAAACCAGCATTGAGCAATTACGATTGGAGACAGTCAGATCTAAATGATGCTGTATTTAATGGAGAAGAGTTTGATTTTTACTGGGGTATAGAGGATGAACTTATTGAGTTTGATTCGTTCCCTGCAGGTACTCAATTCATATTCTCTGTTAGTGGAGTTACTGATCCTGAGACCAGTTCAGATCTTCTCTTAGGTGAAGTGGATGCTGTTGGCGAGTATACTGCAGAAATTCCTGTGTATGTTGAAAGTGGAACCTATGATATCAATGTTTGGGCATACGTCATGATTGACGATGAACCGTATTTCATCTACGAAGATGAGACTGTAGGTGAGCTATCTGTGTTCATGAGAACCGTTCGTACAGTTTACACAGGCAATGAGCTTGCAACCCTTTATGCAGGTAGTACTGTGCAATTTGCAATTGATGTTGAAAATGATGAATCTGCAGCAGATCTTGATACATTGTACGCCAACCTCATAGTGGAATACAGCGGCAAAGATTGGTTAATAGCTGCACAGCAAGGATTGGATACTATAACAGTGGATCTTCCTCCATTTATCCGTTCTAGCTCCGACTTTAGAGTAGAGCTTTCTCAAAGCGGTCCTCTAGGTGAAGTGGGCGAAGAATTGGAGGACGAAAGTTTGTCAGATCTTGAAAATGACTCTGATAACTTCATTAATGGAAGTGTTGATTTGAACGATGATGTGTCATTTTCTACTAGTACTGGAAGGAGAGTAATCACCACTCGTGATTTCGAAGCGGGAGAGCTTGAAAATGCTCTTTTGTTTGAGTTCGATGTGGATTTCAATCAGACTCCAGAGGACTTGACTGATGATCAGTACATCATTTTCGAATATTCGATCGATGGAGGAGCTACATACACTGCGTTGGAAACTTACCCAGATGCAGATGAACCAGAGGAGTCTACTGATGATTGGTTTAGCTATGAACTGACAGATGAAATGAGGACTAATGATGTTCGTTTCAGATGGAGACAAGAGGAGTCTAAAGGCTATTTAGAGTTGGAGGATCTTAGATTTTCTTACGCAGAGTCGCTTCCTTTTGATTACATAGAAGTTCGGCCTACTATTTCAAGTCAGGCATTACTCATTTCGTCAATTGAATCTGAAGAGGCTTGTAATGGGGATGATATCGTACTTAACTACGAGATCAGAGGCCGATTTGGGGCAGACGCAGAAGTTGATGTGTACTACAGATCTGATGTGGCGAGCAACTGGATTCAGACGAATCTCAACATTACCGAAGGTACTGGTGAGATCACGGTTCAGTTACCTAGTGATGTGTTGGATGAAGGTGACTACAATGAGACCTTTAAGTTCGAATTGTACGCTTACGATAACACTAATTCAGATTATGCATTTGGAATGTGGGGTAGTCAGTCAGAGCAGCAAGTAGAAGTAGTAGCTCCAATTGATCAGGATGCAGAGCTTTCTGTTCCGTCATACAGAGTTTGCGAAGGTGGAGACCTAATCGTGGAGTTGGATGATACTCAGGATTATTTCATGTATGAAATCTTGAATAAGTCAGATGGCTCTGTATTGGGTAGTCTTACTTATGATTCTGAGGAAGATGAGACTGAAATCAATTTGGGTGAAATCTCATCAGAGCTCACATTGCAATTGAGAATTACATCTATGTCTTCAGAGGGCACTACTTGTAATACGCTCATTTCTACTGAAGAATATGATGTAGAGCCACTGCAGCAGTATGATCTACATAATGGGTATGGTACTGTGGGATATGTTGAGACTGGAGATTCTATTATAGTTTGCGATATGTCTACTACAGATTATTTGTTTGGCCTAAGACTCAGACGACTTGATGATCAGAATAGCTACCTCAGTGCTAATAGCAGCAATGTAGAGTGGTTCCGTGATAATTTGAATACTCCTGTGACCGCTTCGGGTACCTACCTGGGTGATACGGAAGATTTAGTTGCGGGTACCTACTTTGCAAGAGTGTCTGATGGAGATTGTTCTTATCTGACATCATCTTTCAAGATTGTAGCGAATGATCTTCCTGATGTTCCGGAAATCACGGTAACTGGAAATGAATCTTTCTGCGAAGGAGACGGGGAAGCTACGCTGACTGCTCCAGACGGATATAAGTATTACAAATGGAGCAATGGAGAGGTTACTCAATCAATCACTGTGGATTCTGATGGTTCTTACAGAGTGCAAGTTTCCAATGTACCGTTTGAAGCTAGCTGCTCTGTCTACTCTGAATATGTGGATATCGAGGTTTATAACAATCCTGGTTTTAGCATTCAGTCGAATACTTTAGGAGTATTTTTAGTTGGCAGTGAAACTATAAATTCTTGTGATTCGGAAAGAATTTATTTTTACAATGTCAATGAAACTGGTACTCAAAATGGAAGTACAGCAGGTGGAGTTTATGTGATTTATAAGGATGGAGTTGAATACGCTACGACCAGTAGTTACTATTTTGATTTGAAGGAATCTGGTCAATATTATGTGGAACTAACAAATGATGAGTTAGTATCTACGTGTGTTTCTACCTCAGTAACTTTCACAATAGATATTACTGAAGGTGTAGACGAAAAGCCTACCATTTCTGCTGACGGGCCACTTTCTTTCTGTGAAGGAGGAAGCGTGACACTTACAGCAAATACAGTCGGTACGTACACGAACTACAGATGGTATAATGGCACTACAGGTGATTACCTAGGGGTGAATAGTCAGACTGTAACTGTAGAAGAGTCTGGTAACTATACGGTTCAAGTAGCTAATGTACCTTTCACTAATACGGGTGGTTGCGTGAGCTCTTCGTCAAATGCTAAGGTGGTGACTGTTTATCAGGATCAGGAACCAGCGCTTGACTGGGATATCAGTACAAGTACTCAGGTTTCTAATTTGAAGGATGGAGAGATTATAGAGCTTTGTTCTTCTAATAGTAACTACCTTGATGTAGATGGAGCTTCTGGCTATTATACATGGTATTTAGATGGTTCTGAGATTGGGACAATTGGTTCTAGCACTGATAGACTCAAGATCACTCAAAGTGGAACTTACTATGCTGAGGTATCTCAGATATACGGTGGTGCTAACACAAATGCTTGTGTTTCTACCACAAACTCAGTTGTAGTTATGTTTTATGATCAGCCCGATGCAGTTACAATTAGTGCATCTAATTCTACGACTTTTTGCGAAGATGAAGTAGATGTTACGCTTACAGCTGATGCTGGCGCTGCTTTCTATCAGTGGAGAAGAAATGGTGCCGATTTAGGAGAGCCTGTAACTTCCAATACTTTGCATGTGACTCGAGAGGGTGAATATTCGGTATTCGCGATAGCCTATGACGATGGCTGTTACAGTGAGGAGTCAAATGTGATACTTATTGAGGATATTGACAATCCGAATGCAACCTCTTTGAGTTATAACTATGAGGCATCATGTGATGGCGGGGTTGTTATTGAGCTTTTTAATACCCAACCTGAATTTAGTTACCAACTTGTAGATGAAGTGTCTGCTCAGCCTATAGGTAGTGCTGTGATTGGTGCTTCTGGGTCTGTGTTTATTAACGTAGCAGATGCGAAAGAGGAGTTTGATTTCGATATAGAAATCACATATGCTGATGGTAGTTCTACATGTAGCTACTACTATGATGTTTCTTGGAATGTCGAGCCAAATGCGGTTGTTCTTGAACTAGAGGGAATTGAGCTGACTGCAGTTATTTCGGGTTCCAATACCGGTGAAATTCGTTGGTACAGAAATGATGTGGAATTGGTCAATAAGAGAGGTGATCGATCTATCGTAGTATTGGATGCTGCTACATATCAAGTAGAAGTTGAGTATTACGAAGGATGCGTTGTTACTTCTAATGCGATCGATATTTCTTCTGAAGGACGTAAGGGTGCATCACTAGCAGGCAACCAAATAGTGGCCAACACCTATCCAAATCCATCAACTAAAGTTGTGAATCTGGATATACCTGGTGATGAGTTAGGAACTGTGAATGTTCAAATTTTCACCCTTTCAGGTCAAATGGTTCTTTCAGGGAATTTTGAGAAAAACTCAGACCAGTTTGTTCAGTCTATTGATATTTCTGAGCTTGGCGCGGGTATTTATAACATGACCGTGAGTCAGGGAAACAATATTGAAAACATCAGAATCGTTAAACAATAACAATCATGAAAAGCATATTAAATTATCTAATCATAGCAGGGATGGCAGTATTTGCCATCTCCTGTGCAGAAGTAGCAGATCCCTCTCCAACTAATATGTCATATGGAGATTGGGAAGTAGAGGAAGTTTATGTCAACGGACAGGCTGACCCTAATGGGTACAGTGGATCTACTTTCGAAAGACTTACGTTGGAGCGTGATGGTAGTTTTATTCTTGTTGATAACAATGAGTTAATCTTTGTTGGAAACTGGGTTGCGACTGAAACTAGCCTTACGTTGACCTCTGACGATGGTTCAGTATTTGACTACCAGATAGTGTACCAAACTTATGAGAAGCTTCACTTACTGCAGACGATATCTAGTCCTACAGCAGGTGAGATAACGATTCGTTATTTAATGAATAAAGACGGTAATGCGACTACTTATTGACAACTGATTATTCAAGTCAGAAATAGATAAAGTAATATTTTAAGCAATACTCACACAAAAAAACCCGATGGAATCCCATCGGGTTTTTTTAGGTCTTATCGTTAGTTAATTCAGTCTTTCAGGAAGTTTCTCAGTACGTAGTGAAGGATGCCTCCATGCTTGTAGTACTCCACATCCACACCAGAGTCGAGTCTCACTTTTGCCTTGAATTCGATCTGATCTCCACCGGGCTTAGTAGCTGTTACATCTACTTCTTTGCCAGGAGTTAGATCACCTAGCCCTGTGATATCAAAGGTTTCATTCCCTTCCAGGCCTAAAGTGTCCTGACTTTCACCTTCCATAAACTGCAAGGGCAATACACCCATTCCTACCAGATTGGACCGGTGGATACGCTCGTAACTTTCGGTAATTACCGCCTTTACGCCGAGCAATGTGGTGCCCTTAGCTGCCCAGTCTCTGGACGAACCCGAACCATATTCTTTACCACCTATCACCACAAGAGGGGTGTTGTCTTGCTGGTACTTCATGGCCGCATCAAATACAGTCATTTCCTCACCGGTAGGATGATAGAGGGTCCATCCGCCTTCTTTGCTGGCCAGTTTGTTTTTGATCCGCACGTTGGCAAAGGTTCCACGCATCATCACCTCATGATTTCCGCGTCGCGAACCATAAGAATTAAAATCCTTTTGTGCTACACCATGCTCGGTCAGGTACTGTCCGGCAGGGTGCTCAGGTAAAAACTTGCCTGCAGGCGAAATGTGGTCTGTAGTCACCATGTCGCCAAGCTGGAGCAATACTTTTGCTCCTTTGATATCTTCAGGCTCGGGTACTTCTTCAGAGATGTTTTTAAAGAATGGTGCCTCTTGGATATATGTGCTGTTTTCGTCCCATTCATAAATATTTCCTTTTGGCGCTTCGAGGGTCTGCCAGGCTTCATCTCCATCAAAAATGGTCTCGTAGGTGCGTTTGTAGTCTTCTGGAGTTACCACCACATCCATAATTTCATTGATTTCCGCTTGAGAAGGCCAGATGTCTTTGAGGTAGACATTTTCACCATTCGAATCCATACCTAATGGCTCATTATTCATGTCAAAATCCATGCGACCAGCAATAGCATAGGCTACTACCAGCATAGGAGAGGCAAGGAAATTCATTTTGATGTTTGGGTGGATTCGAGCTTCGAAATTTCTGTTTCCAGACAATGCAGAGCAAACCACCAAATCATTCTCAATTACGGCTTTTTGAACCTCGGGCATCATGTCTCCGGAGTTACCGATACATGTGGTACATCCATAGCCCACAGTATGAAATTTCAATGCCTCCAAATAGGGCAGTAGTTGTGACTTGGTGAGGTAGTCGGTCACCACACGTGAGCCAGGTGCCAGCGAGGTTTTCACCCATGGTTTTACATTGAGTCCACGTTCTATAGCCTTTTTGGCTACAAGTCCAGCGCCTATCATCACACTGGGGTTGGAGGTGTTGGTGCATGACGTGATGGCAGCAATCACCACGGCACCATCAGAAAGGTTGTACTGCAGGTCGCCACGTTTCATCGGAATGCTCTTGATACCGGTTTCCACCTTTACTTCCTCAGCGGGCTGGCCACCTTCGTATGCCCAGCTACCTGTACGGTCTTGTATGGGGATGTAGGTGCGGCTGTGAGATTCTTTTAATAGAGATATCACCTGCTCCTTAGCATCTCGCAGCAAGATTTTGTCTTGTGGGCGCTTTGGTCCGGAGATGGTAGGCTCCACAGTAGACAAGTCGAGCTCTATGACATCAGTGTAGGCGATCTCATCTTCTGGATTTCTCCAAAACAAGTTTTCCTTAGCATAAGCTTCTACCATGTCTACGTGCTCCTTAGGTCTGTTGGTCTTGAGCATGTAGGCCAAAGTCTGATCATCGATAGGCCAGTGCGTATCCGTACAGCCAAACTCTGGTGACATATTGCTGATCGTACCTCTATCTGGTACTGTAAGGTGCTCCAACCCCGGGCCAAATATTTCTACCATTTTCCCTACTACTCCGTAATCCCTAAGGAGCCTGGTTACCGTCAAAACCAAATCCGTAGAGGTGGCTCCTTCGCGCATTTTGCCGGTGAGCTTCAAGCCAATGACCTGTGGCAAAATCATATAGATAGGTTGACCCAGCATAGCGGCTTCCGCTTCTATACCGCCTACGCCCCAGCCAAGCACGCCAATTCCGTTGACCATGGGTGTATGTGAGTCGGTACCCACCAGCGTATCAGGAAACAGGTAGCCATCTCGCTCTATTACACCTTTGGCCAAATACTCAAGGTTTACCTGATGGCAAATTCCCATGCCTGGAGGTACTACGCCAAAGTTTGAAAATGCTTGCTGACCCCATTTTAGGAGTTTGTAGCGCTCTTCATTGCGTTCGTATTCCAGATCTACATTTTTACGATAGGAGGATTGGGTGCCAAAAAACTCAACCATAACGGAGTGATCGATGACCATATCCGCAGGCACTACGGGATTGGTTTTTGCGGTGTCTTTACCTTTACGAGCTACCTCAGACCGAATGGAGGCAATGTCTACCACGGCAGGCACACCAGTAAAGTCCTGCATGAGGACACGCGCTGGTGTGTAGGGAATGTCTTTTTCGCCGGCTGTCTGATGCCAGTTGAGCAGTGTTTCCAGATGCTCTTCAGTGACCGCAAAATCATCATAATTTCGGATGGCGTTTTCCAGCAATATGCGAACGGCATATGGGAGTTTTTTTACTTCAGGTCGTTTCTTGGACAACTCCCTCAGTGAGAAGTATTTGTGAGTGCCAAGCGGTGTGTTTAGTTCTTTTTCGATGTTAAAAAAATCCTGTGGCATGGTTTCTTCAGTTAATGTGGTTGAAATATTGCTAAGTAACCGGTTTTGGTGTTTTTCATTTATGCTTACTGATATAAACCGATCATAGCGCATTGTGTTCCATAGAATTAGGATATTCTTGAGCAGCCTCCAAAACGACCAATAGTCCATAGAAATTGATTTTAACGAAATGCTCAAACATTTTTAAGATTTAAATAACTTTGGCCACCGTATCTAGATGGCCTTAAACAGGCGCGTCAGTAAAGACTTACCATCCAATTACAAATGAGAAGCCAGTATATGGAGCAGCTGGTTTTCAATTTTTTTGCGTTCCTACGTGGACTGCATTGGGTTTGGGTCAATTACTGAGGGATGATAGATACGACAATTGAGGTAAATTTGCCTTTAATACTGAAATGACTTCCTAATATGAGCATGTACAACGACTACATCAAAGAGATTGAAGAACGAAAAGGTCAGGGGCTTCACCCGAAACCGATTGATAGTGCCGAACTACTAAGTGAGATCATTGAGCAAATCAAAGCCACCGATCATGAGCATCGGGAAGATTCGCTGAAATTTTTCATTTATAACACGCTACCAGGTACAACACCTGCGGCCGGAGCTAAGGCCAGGTTCTTAAAAGAAATCATCTTAGGTGAGTCTGTTGTAGAGGAAATCACACCTGAGTTTGCCTTTGAGCTGCTATCTCATATGAAAGGTGGGCCATCTATAGAGGTTCTGCTAGACCTTGCACTTGGTGAGGACGAAGCAATCGCCAGAGATGCTGCCGAGGTACTGAAGACACAGGTGTTTTTGTATGATGCAGATTATGATCGTTTAAAAACTGCCTTTGAGAATGGCAACGCCATAGCTAAGGAGTTGTTGGAAAGCTATGCCAAAGCAGAGTTTTTCACCAACCTACCTGAAGTACAGGAAGAAATCAAAGTGGTTACTTTCATAGCTGGCGAGGGGGATATTTCTACAGACCTCTTGTCTCCAGGAGCTGATGCGCATTCGCGATCGGATCGTGAGCTTCATGGTCAGTGCATCTTTGAGCACAACAAAGAAAAACAGGCAGAACTTAAAGCTCTGAAAGAGCAACACCCAGACAAGCGCGTGATGCTCATTGCTGAGAAAGGCACCATGGGTGTCGGTTCGTCTAGAATGTCAGGAGTAAACAACGTAGCACTTTGGACGGGTATTCAGGCAAGTCCTTATGTGCCTTTTATCAACATAGCACCGATCATCGCAGGTACAAACGGTATTTCTCCAATCTTTCTCACTACTGTGGGTGTGACCGGAGGTATCGGTATCGACCTCAAAAACTGGGTGAAAAAGACCGACGCGGACGGAAATGTGGTAGTGGATGAAAATGGCGAACCGGTGCTGGAAGAAGCTTACTCAGTAGCGACTGGTACAGTGCTAACGATCAATACCAAAAAGAAGAAACTATACAATGGAGATCAGGAGTTGATAGATATTTCGGCTTCTCTCACTCCGCAAAAATTAGAGTTTATCAAAGCTGGAGGCTCTTATGCCGTGGTATTTGGTAAAAAACTGCAAACTTTTGCGGCCAGCACACTAGGCATCGAGGCTCCGGTAGTGTTTGCACCGTCTAAAGAGGTGTCCCACGAAGACCAGGGGCTAACAGCTGTAGAAAAAATCTTCAATAAGAATGCCGTAGGAACTACTCCTGGCAAAACATTGCATGCCGGATCTGATGTGCGCGTGGAAGTAAACATTGTGGGATCTCAGGATACTACAGGCCTCATGACCGCCCAAGAGCTTGAGTCTATGGCTGCCACGGTGATTTCGCCAATCGTAGATGCGGGCTATCAGTCGGGTTGTCATACTGCGTCAGTTTGGGATAAAAAAGCACAGGCCAATATTCCAAAGTTGATGAAGTTTATGAACGACTTTGGCATGATCACTGGTCGTGATCCTAAGGGCGTATATCCTGCCATGACCGATGTGATCCACAAAGTACTAAATGATATAACGGTAGATGATTGGGATATCATAATCGGAGGGGATTCGCACACGCGTATGTCCAAAGGTGTGGCCTTTGGTGCTGATTCGGGTACCGTGGCATTGGCGCTCGCTACAGGTGAAGCTTCTATGCCGATCCCTGAGTCAGTAAAGGTGACGTTTAAAGGTGAAATGAAGCCATACATGGATTTCCGTGATGTGGTGCATGCCACACAGCAGCAAATGCTGAAGCAGTTTAGCGGTGAGAATGTCTTTCAAGGTAGAGTGATCGAAGTACACATAGGTACGCTTACTGCTGATCAGGCCTTTACATTTACCGACTGGACGGCTGAGATGAAAGCCAAAGCTTCGATTTGTATTTCTGAAGATGAAACACTCATTCAATCACTGGAGATAGCAAAAGGCAGAATCCAGATTATGATTGACAAGGGGATGGACAATGAGCAGCAAGTGCTTCAAGGGCTCATCGATAAGGCTAACAAGCGAATTGCAGAAATCAAATCTGGAGACAAGCCGGCCCTTACACCTGATGCCAGTGCCAAATACTTTGCTGAAGTAGTGGTAGACCTGGACGTGGTAGGTGAGCCTATGATTGCCGATCCGGATGTAAACAATGAAGATGTATCTAAACGATATACACACGATACCATCCGACCGCTCTCTTATTATGGAGGTAAGAAAAAAGTAGATCTAGGTTTCGTAGGTTCTTGTATGGTGCACAAAGGTGATATGAAGATTTTGGCACAAATGCTGAAAAACATCGAAGCTCAGCACGGTAAGGTGGAATTTAAAGCGCCATTGGTGGTAGCTCCTCCTACTTACAACATCGTGGATGAGCTGAAAGCCGAAGGAGACTGGGAAGTATTGCAAAAATACTCAGGCTTTGAGTTTGATGACAATGCCCCCAAAGCTGCAGCTCGTACCAAGTACGAAAACATGCTTTATCTGGAGCGTCCTGGATGTAACCTATGTATGGGTAACCAGGAGAAAGCGGAGCCTGGAGATACCGTGATGGCTACTTCTACTCGTCTATTCCAGGGACGTGTGGTGAAAGATTCAGATGAGAAAAAGGGTGAATCATTGCTTTCATCTACACCTGTGGTGGTGCTGTCCACCATATTGGGTAGAACTCCTACTATGGAGGAATATGAAGCAGCTGTGCAGGGTATAGACCTGACCAAGTTTGCTCCTTCAAAGCGTAAGCTTGTTGCTTAATTAGTAGATGCTTTCTCCGAAAAGCCATTGGCTTTTCGGAATAATATACAATCAAAAAAGCCTGATGAATTTCATCAGGCTTTTTTGTTATAACTCGGTTAGAAACTTCATAGTGTCCACATTGTCGGCATAGTCTGTCACCTCAGGGAGCTGTGCCGTGCCAAATGGGATGTGATCTTTGCCTACGATGCACTGGATTTTGTTTTCATAGCCGGCAATAACATCACGTAGCTGGTTGGTGTCAGAGTACTCCTGAGCATAAAGCACAGAAATGGGGGAGACCAGTTCATCTGTTTGTGTAAAGAGTAAAAACCCATTATCAAGATGGTCTTTGCCATTCACCAGGTAGATGGATTTGTGGTAGTCGTAATTGTTGCGGTATTTGAAGTGGTCACCTACAGATTTGTAAGACTCTATCGCTTCAAAAAAATCCTGAGGATTATAGCCTTTGGGTACGAATAGTTTAGATACGTTTCGGCAACCAAGTCCAAAATACCAGAAGATGTCTTTGCCTAAGGCCTCTAGTTCTTCGCTGGTTTCACTTCCGTCAAGAATCGCTATGGAGGTGCGGTTTTTGCGTATGATTTTTGGGTGGTCTTTGAAGTAATACTCAAAATAACGTGCCGTATTGTCACTGCCGGTGGCTATCAACGCTTCCACATCATTGAGACGCTCGCGTATTTCTAGTTGAGCAGCCAGGTCTGGGGAGATCTCCGTGAGCCAGTTGATCAATAGTTTCATCAGGTACTCGTCCTGACTACTTAGTTTTATTGCGGCTTTGTGTCCGGATATAAGTACACACAGCAGATCATGAAACCCCACCAGCGGGATGTTTCCCGCCATGATGATGCCCACTACTTTGGCAGTTTTCGGCGTAAGGTTGTTATAGTTGGCTACCCAGCTTTCTAGTTTGGGTTTTTCCAATAGATAAGCAACTCCATCCAGCGCACGCTTCACATTGTCTTCAGTAAACCACTGGTTATGGTTTTTCGCCCTGAAGGCGTGATCTTCAAGAGATTCTCTTGAGATATTTTTGATTTTATCACCTAAAATTGAAAAAGCTTCAATTCTTTCTGCAAGTGTCATGGAATTGTTACGTTAATATTTGCACGCAAACTTATTGTAGATAATTTTGTTAGCTGTTGTTGTACAACATAAATAAATAGAGTAATGGCAATAATGATCACAGATGAATGCATCAACTGCGGTGCATGCGAGCCGGAATGCCCAAACACTGCTATCTATGAAGGTGGCGAAGAGTGGAAATGGTCTGACGGTACAGATCTGACAGAAGTGGAAATGGAGGACGGATCCGTGGTAAGCGGTGATGAATCCCAGGAACCCGTGTCTGACGAGTTTTACTACATCGTGGCTGGAAAATGTACCGAGTGTACAGGTTTTCACGAGGAGCCACAGTGTGCTGCTGTCTGTCCGGTAGATTGTTGTGTGCCAGATCCTGATTACGAAGAGACCGAAGAAGAGCTGACAGCCAAGAAAGATTGGCTTCACGTTTGACAAAATATCAAAAGCGGGCTCTGGCCCGCTTTTTTTGTATTAAGGTCTGGTAGATCAACACAAAGGAGCTGCGGCTCCTTTGCTTATTTCATTCGCTTGCGTTTGATCAGATAGGCTCCCAGAATTTTTTCAAATGGCTCCTGCACGTCAGCTTCTACCAAATCTATCTTATAGGTGCCACACCGGATTTTTAGCTCGTGGTATAGTTTTTTCATTTGCTCCTGGTATGCCGACTTCACTTCCCCGGGGTTTAGCTTTATTCGCTCTTTGGTTTCCAGATCTATAAACTGATGTGGTCGGTCTTCAAACTCAAAACCCAGTTCGGTTTTTTGGTCTGTTACATGAAAGATGAGCACTTCATGTTTGTTGTGTTTGAGGTGTTGCAATGCTGCAAAAATGGCTTCCAGGTCATTGGCCTGCTGAAACATGTCACTGAATATGATTACCAGCGATCGTTTATGAATCCGGTCAGCAATTTCGTGAAGCACTTTGGCTACATCCGTTTGGGGCACACCCTGATTATCTAATGTCTGACCGAGCGATGTGAGCAATTGATTGAGGTGAGTCTTTGTGGATTTGAGGGCACTCTGATATACCACTTTATCAGCAAAAGTGGTGAGACCTACTGCATCACGCTGCTTGGTGAGTAGGTATGCCAGGGCCGCTGCACAGACTGCCGAAAATCGGATTTTAGACTGTGAATGAGCCGGGTAGTACATGGACGAAGAGACGTCAATCAGCAAATGAGCGCGCAGATTTGTTTCTTCTTCATATCGTTTGGTATAGAGCCGATCGGTTCGGCCATATACTTTCCAGTCTACATGGCGAGTGCTTTCGCCAAAGTTGTAAAGCTTGTGTTCGGCAAATTCTACGGAAAACCCATGGTATGGGGATTTGTGTAATCCAGTGATAAAACCCTCAACGAGTTGTTTGGCAAGCAAGTCCAGGTGTTCAAATTGACGAATGTCCGAAAGTCGAATGTTCATTAAATAATTGTTAAGCAAATTGACTTAAAGCATTTAATCACACTAATGTAAGACTATTTTTCCCGGTAATGTTGCAATATCACGTTTGCATTTGTCAATTTTAAAATGCTATATTTAATTACTTTTTAAATAACATTGTAACGATAACACTTTTAGCTAACATCAAACCTTAAGTACTGTGGAAGAGAATAAGGATAAAGGGAGAGACGAAATATATTCTAAAAGGGTAAGGGCTGGCAAGAGGACTTACTTTTTCGATGTGAAGTCTACTCGGTCAAACGACTACTACCTGACCATCACTGAAAGTAAGAGAAGGTTTAAAGATGACGGGTTTTTCTACGAAAAGCATAAAATCTTCCTTTATAAAGAAGACTTCCACAAGTTTGTAGAAGCACTCAACGATACTGTGGAGCATGTGAAGACAGAATTACTCCCTGAAGTAGATTTTTCAGAATACGAAAACCGCGAAGAAGAGCCTGCACTGAATCTAGCTAGTGATGATTCAGAACTAAAGTGGGACTAACTGCCGGTTTCTAAAGAAATGGAGGCTCTCTGATAGGAGGGCTTTTTTTGTTTGAGCTAATCCCTATGCTGCGTGAAGATAAACAGAACACTTACTGGCATTCTGACTGTAGTGATCTTATTGGCAGTGGCCATCTGGTACTTCTCCAATATTTTTGCATATATCACCATTTCTGTGGTTTTGGCTACTGTACTCAGACCACTCACTAATCAGATCAATAGAATACATGTTTTTGGTGGGCGCATCCCCCGATCACTGGCCATTGTTAGTTCTTATCTGGTAGTAGTTGCTGTGTTGTCCTTATTTGTGGTGTTATTTATCCCCTTGATTTCTGATCAAATAGAGGTGTTGTCGTCTTTAGAGTTTAACCGTGTGTTCGATTCGCTTGTGCAGCCCATTCGGTGGTTAGAAAATTTTATGATTACCAATCACGTCACAGAGCGTGAGCCGGGATTTATGGTAGAGTCTGTCAGGGCAGGGATCGTTTCATTTATACAGGGTATCAACTTTACGGAAATACTCAATCAACTCATCTCCTTCACCGGAAGTTTTTTTGTGGGGTTGCTCGCCGTTACTTTCATTACATTTTTCCTGCTGTATGAAAATGGCATTATCCGAAGACAAATTATTTCAATCGTACCAAATCAATATTTTGAAGTATTTATTTCAGCACTTTATAAGATTGAGCGTCTGCTCTCCAACTTCCTGCTAGGTATACTTTTTCAAATGTTTTCGATCTTCTCGATTGCTGGCATAGGGCTTACGATCGTAGGGGTCAATTATGCACTTACAATAGCAGTTTTCGCAGCCTTTGCCAATTTGATTCCTTACTTGGGCCCCATACTGGGAGGCACCTTCGGAGTTTTGGTAGCACTGAGTACATCGGGTGATTTTGCACTTACCAATGATACCATCATCTTGATTGTTAAAGTTTTCTCCGTTTTTGCTGTGGTACAGGCTACTGATAACATTGTATTACAGCCGCTTATTTTTTCGAAAAGTGTAAAAGCGCATCCTTTAGAAATTTTTGTCATTATTTTTGTGGGCGCAACCATAGCGGGTATTCCCGGTATGATAACGGCAATTCCAGTTTATACAGTTGTAAGGGTTTCATTTACAGAAATTTACGCTGGATTTAATCAGTATAAAGTATTTAAAAGCACCAATTAAGTATGGGTTTAAAATGTGGGATAGTAGGGCTTCCGAATGTTGGGAAATCCACTTTATTTAATGCACTATCCAATGCGAAAGCAGAAGCAGCCAATTTTCCTTTTTGTACCATAGAGCCAAATGTGGGCGTTATCACCGTTCCCGATGAGCGTTTAGATGTACTCAAAGAGCTGGTAAACCCCGAAAAAGTGGTGCCTACCGTGATTGAGTTCGTGGATATTGCCGGCCTGGTCAAAGGTGCCAGTAAAGGTGAAGGACTAGGTAATCAGTTTTTGGCCAATATCCGAGAAGTAGACGCTATCATCCACGTTATCCGTTGCTTTGATAACGACAATATTGTCCATGTGGAGGGAAAAGTAGATCCTGCCGATGATAAGAGTGTGATAGATACGGAACTTCAGCTCCGAGACCTGGACTCTATAGATAAGCGTATCCAGCGCGTGGAGAAAATAGCCAAGTCTGGTGATGCCAAGGCGAAGAAGGAGATGGAAGTGCTGAAGGCATTTAAAGCACATATAGAGTCTGGTCAAAATGCTCGTGCGCTGGAGATGGATAAAGAAGATCGAATAGTGATCAAAGAGCTTCAGTTGCTCACTGATAAGCCGATCATCTATGTGGCTAACGTGGAGGAGGAAAATGTAAATAGCGGAAACGCTTACAGCAAAGTGCTTGGAAAAATCGCGGAAGAGGAGCACGCTCAGATGGTGCGCGTGTCTGCAGCACTGGAAGCACAGATTGCGGAGTTTGACGATCCCGATGACAAGGCGATGTTCCTGGAGGAATATGGTTTGAAGGAGTCTGGGCTCAATCGACTGATTTTCGCAGCATATTCGTTACTCGATCTAATCACCTATTTCACCGCTGGTGTACAAGAGGTACGTGCCTGGACCATCAAACGTGGATGGAAAGCTCCACAGGCGGCTGGAGTGATTCATACTGACTTTGAGCGAGGCTTTATTAAAGCTGAAGTGATTAAATTAGAAGATTATAAACAATATGGCTCAGAGCAGGCCTGTAAAGAAGCTGGGAAATTGTCCATCGAAGGAAAAGACTATGTCGTCCATGATGGTGATGTGATGCATTTTAGGTTTAATGTCTAGTTATTTTACCCGACATCTAAACAAATAAGAATGTAGCTCGGTTTTTTTAGCGTAACCATTTTTTAATTGCTAAGAAGGTGAGGATTCGTATTACATTCAAGGTGAAGAACCGCGGCGGACTTGTGCCGTTTCATCACCAGTATCTGATTGCGCAAGTGTTTAAGGGACTACTCCTGGCAGAAGGCGATTCAGCATACAAAAACTATGCATTTTTTAGTTTTTCGGGCATCAAAGGCCAGACGAAACTAAGCAGGAATGGTCTGCACTATAATTCACGAAAAGTAACCATAGTGGTCTCATCTGCCAGTAGGGAGTTTATGGACCATTTGGTGAAGCTGGTACTCCGGGCCGATGAACTGTCAATAGGGAATCTTACCATCATACCGGAAATAGCTGAAGAAGAACAAGCAGTGGTTTTTAAACGGGAAACGAAATATGTCTGTATTTCACCGCTCGTACTTCTACCTCCGGCCTTTAATGATGATTCGGCCAAGGCGTTTATCCCCCCAGAAACGGATGAGTTTTCTGACTTGCTCTATGACTCTACAATTACACGAATGACAGAGTTTGGTATAGACACTTCCAAAATCGATGAGGTGCAAAAATTTCAGCTGGTGCCGGATGCAGGTTATTTACAAAAGATCAAATCTTCAGGTAAAAAGTTTGCACGGATCTATCCTGTGTATGATCAGGATGTGAAATGCGAAGCACGAGGGTATACGTTCCCATTTACTTTGTTCGCGGCTCCAGAAGTGCAGGATTTTATTTTCACTTGTGGCCTGGGAAGTCATTGTTATAAAGGATTTGGGATGCTGGACCTGGCTCATTCAGATCCCACAGCAAGAGCTGTGTTGTATGCTACTAAGGAGCAGTTAGTTACCGCTTAACAACTGTCTGTACCCCACCACCTCGTCGTAATTATTCGCTGGATCCCTATAATATACCAGTACTTCATAAGAATTCTCCGTTTGGTAGTGACTACCTTCCAAAGCGTCTACAGGGAGGTTGTCAGCCAAAACCCAATAACAATAATTATAGTAGCCCTGCTTTAGAAGTAGCTGACCTTCGTAGGTCCGTGTGTTTGGGTTGTAATGCATCTGATTTTGTGGTGTGAGGTTCCAGTTGTTAAATTTCCCCCGTATATATACCTCTCCAGACAATGGCTCCGACTCCAGCCGGAAATTTACCTTCACATATTCGCTTTCCAGATACGTGTCGTTCGGGTCATGGTTTTGAAGGAAAAAGTCCCCATTGATATCCTCATTTAGCTGGGTGTAGGCAAGGGAGTGTCGAGATTTATCCAGCATTAGCTGCGCAGAAATACCCTTTTCCTCCTTGATAATATGTGCCACATTCATTCCCCGGTAGTCTACAGATCGCAGATCAAAAAAACGAAATTCCTTCAAGCCGGGAAACTCGTTTTCGCCTGTTAGGTGGTGATACTCCAGATAGCCCTGATCGGGGCGTGTTAGAGTAGGTTGTAGGTCTCGGATGGCGGTGTTCCAGTCGTGGTTTTGGAGTATGACCATGTGGAGGTCCTGCATTGGCCTGAGGTTTGTCTGAGGGTCATATTTTACACTAAAATTTATCTGGTGATTGGCTCTTCTATTTACTACGGCATTGCTTGATTTGATCGAGGCGCTAACGGTAGTACGGTTTTCATACACGACCAGTCTCCGGGTAAGTACCAGATCTTGTTCGTTACCGTCTCGATAAACTTTCAATAAATAGTTTCCCGAGATCGTTGGGAGTGGGAGTGATGCCTGGTAGTGTACATAAAGCTCACGTGTATTGGCAGAAAAGTCATAGGTGTCCAGATCAAATTCATTGTATTGATTCATATACTGGATGTCGCTGAGTGTAGATCTGGTCCAGTCAGCATTGCAGTGAACATATTTTGCTTTGAGGTATTCTGCGTCTGCTATGAGCAAGTCAAACTTGCAGGTAAACCCTTGGGAGCCAAGTGGAGTGATAGGATCTTCCAGGCTTGCTTGTGGGTCAGCAGAGGTGGGGTAAACCTGCACCATCCCAACATATGGTTCATAATCCCAGTTGTTAAAAGTGAGCTGCTTGGTGGAGTTGTTGCTCGTGGTGGAAGCTGGTACACAGCTACTTAATGTTGTAGCAATGATGATGGTAAATAATGGTATATATTTCATAGCTTTGTTTAACGTCTCGCAGTTCCAACCATTTGGCTGCGGCTTGGGTCTCTAAATTATAAAACTGTACTGAATGGCTTTCAGTGATCAAGAGTTAATTGACGGCTGCTGCAAAGGAGAACGTAAAGCACAGCGCGAACTGTATAATAAATACAGCTCGCAAATGTATGCTGTGGCCATGCGCTACTCGAAAATGCAGCAAGAGGCAGAAGACATCCTTCAGGAATCTTTTCTAAAGGTTTTTCAGAACATTGAAAAATTTAGAAAGGACTCCTCATTGCCGTATTGGATCAAACGCATCGTTGTGAATACGGCTCTGAATCATCAAAGGAGCAAATTGTATTTGTACCCGATGGTGGATATAAGTGATCTGAATAATCAGTCGGACACTGAACTCACCCTTTCGAGTTTTGGTCATAAGGAACTGATGGAGATGATCAGAAGGTTGCCAACAGGCTGTCAGGTGATTTTTAACCTTTATGCTATTGAAGGTTACAAGCATCATGAGATTGCTAAAATGCTAGAGATTAGCGAAGGGACCAGTAAGTCACAGTACGCGCGGGCTAAAAGCCTGCTGAAAGAATGGATAGTGGAGAGCAACACAGTGAACTATGGCAGGGCGGGAGAATTCTGAAGATTTTGAGCGAGAATGGCAACAGGCCTTTGAGGGTTTCGAGCAGGAACCACCAACTGGTGTGTGGGGGCAGATAGATAGTCAGCTTACCTACCAGCAGATGAAGGCTTACCGTGCTAAAGCAGCTATGTATCGTTGGGTGGCTGCTGCCGTTATACTATTGGCTGTAGGTGTTACGGCCTGGCAGTACCACTACCTGAGCAGTAAAGAAGTGATTCGCTACAGTGCTGCTGTAAATGCAGACGCTCCAGACCAGGAAGAGCAAACTTTTAGCTGGAACATCCCATTGTGGTTTGCCGATGAAGAAAAGAAGACTACAAATTTTGTAAAGCAAAATCTGGTAGCGGGATCCACAGGAGATCGTGAGATGTACCTCCAGTCTGGAGTATATGGTAATATAGAAGGATCCACATCAGTTCGAGAAGAACTATCATTGGAGCGCCTGGGTGTTGCAGGGGCACTAGCCGTTCCTACTAACCTCACACCAGATCATTTGCGCATACTTCCAGTATATAATTTTGAGAAGCAAAAACTCAAAGCAGACCCCTCCAGGTATTGGGCAGGTCTCAACGTAGGGTCTGCAGGCTTCAAACCTAATTATCAGTCTTTTGACAACCAGCTGGTGTCAGGAAATAACAGAAGTCAGGCGGCTTTTAGTCTGGCAAGCAATGACGCTGTAGATACCAATTCACCTCCAGTTCGTGAGGATATGTCTGCAGGGGAGACGGTTTCCTTTGGTGTCAATTTCGGCGTGAAGCTTAGCGATCGGTGGGTGTTGGAAAGCGGACTGCAATATGCACGTGCGGAAGCAACAACGGTGACGAATATAGCCATACAGACCAGTGCTTATCAGGAGGTAATACCGGCTACTAGTCAAGTGCAAAGTGTAGAAAAAGTAAATAGCACACTTCGTCGTGACAAAGTAGTGGAGTATGAATATCGGGATATCGATTTGAATAATCAGTTTGAATTTGCTGCTGTGCCTGTGAAAGCAGGCTACCGATTATTGGATGATCGGCTCAGTCTCGAGCTAAATGCTGGTGTAATCGCCAATGTATACCTGGGCAATAAGCTCAGTGGCTCAGATGATGTGGCTAGTATCACCATAGGGCCCGGCAACGAGTCGCCGTACCGTGATTTGAGCTTTAGCGGCTTGGCAGGAGTAGAAATGGGCTATCAGCTTTTTAGAAATTTTGACGTTGTAGTGGAGCCCAATTACCGTCGGGCACTGAGTCCATTGACCAAACAAAATAGTGGTTTTAGAGCTAACCCGGCTGGTTTTGGACTGATGACAGGAATTCGTTACAATTTTAACTAAGAATAGTCCAACCATTTTATACAAGCTTGTGTCTTAATAATCCTAACATCAAATGCTGTAGTGATTATGGAAAAAATCGAGACGAAAAACCCCGAAAACGCGAGTGAAAAACAAGATTTTCTAAAGTTGTCTACATTGACTCTGCTAATCTTGATTATACTTTCGCTCCTCTACACTGGCTGATCAATGCCAGTGTTATCAAAATTTATCTTCCAAAATTATTAATGCTTTAAAGTGATTATCGGCACCTCTGGGTGCCGATAATCACTTTAATTTGCCGAGTACTTAATTTTTGTAACTTCTTGTCGCAGGTAGAGTATCTCTTTACACCAATCTATTCCTGCGATATGTTTTTTCGACCACTATTTGCCTTTACACTATTGGTGTGCTGTTGCCTCATTGCAGGTGCTCAGTCCCCCAGAAAAACTTATGAAACTGAAATGGTTTCAGGGGAGCCTCCCCTTATAGATGGTTATCTGGATGATGAGTCGTGGGGACAGGTAGAGTGGGGTGAAGACTTTATTCAGCGGATGCCAGATGATGGCGCTGCTCCCTCCCAGCAAACACGCTTTAAACTCTTATACGATACTAAATACCTCTATGTAGCTATTCAGGCTTTAGATGTTGAGCCTGAGAAAATTGTTCGTAGAATGTCACGCCGTGATGGTTTTGAAGGTGATTTTGTGGAAATTAATATCGATAGCTATAGCGATAAACGCACCGCTTTTAGTTTTTCAGCCTCTGCTTCCGGTGTGAAAGGAGAGGAGTATGTCTCCAATAATGGTGACAACTGGGACTCTACGTGGGATCCTATTTGGTACCTAAAGACTTCTCTCAATAAAGATGGATGGATAGCCGAGTTTAAAATTCCTTTGTCGCAATTACGGTTTGCCGACAAGGAAAAGCATGTGTGGGGGGTGCAGGTGATGCGCTATATCTTTCGAAAGGATGAGCGTTCATACTGGCAGCCAATAGCTCGGGATGCTCCAGGTTGGGTTCATCTGTTTGGTGAGTTGCACGGTATCAAGGGCATAGAGCCTCAGCAGCAGTTGGAAATTCAACCTTATGTGCTCGGGCAGACTGAACACTCTGAAAAGGAAGAAGGAAACCCCTATGCCACTGGCGTACACAATTCTCTTGATTTTGGTGTAGATGCTAAAATTGGCCTGACAAGTGACATAACGTTAGACCTAAGTATCAATCCCGATTTTGGGCAGGTAGAGGCTGATCCATCCAGGGTAAACCTGTCAGCCTTTCAGTTGTTTTTTCGTGAACGCAGGCCCTTTTTTCTGGAAGGAAACAATATCCTCAATTTTGACTTAACCAACTCGCAGGCTGGTGGCTGGTACAACAATGACAACCTGTTTTATTCGAGGAGGATAGGTAGGCGCCCCAGTTATTACCCACGAGATGAAGATATTCAGTATGTAGATCGTATTGGCAATACACGAATTTTAGGTGCGGCTAAGCTTACCGGGAAAAATAAAAATGGTTTTTCATGGGGAGTATTGGAGTCTGTCACTGCTGAGGAAAAAGTGGAAGTGCAGGATACTTTGGGAGGAAGACGTAAGGTGGCAGTGGAGCCTATGACCAATTATGCGGTGGCTAGAGTACAGCAAGATATCAATGAGGGCAATGCATTGATAGGAGGTATGATTACTTCTACCAATCGGTTTATCAATGATCCCCAGTTTAATTACCTCCACGACAATGCGTATTCTGCAGGAGTGGATTTCACCCAAAACTTCAATGATCGCAACTACTACATCTCTCTGAATGGCTTTTATAGTCATGTGAATGGCAGTGCAGAAGCCATTGAGCGTACTCAACGATCATCGGTGAGGTATTTTCAGCGACCTGACAACAGGCATCATCAGGTGGATACCAGCAAGGTGCAGCTGAATGGGACGGGCGCTACAGTAAATATTGGAAAGCGTAACGGAAATATAGTTTTTCAAACTGGTATGACTACCCGATCACCCGAAGTATCTCTCAATGATGTGGGCTTTTTGCGGCAGGCAGACTATATCGCTCAGTATACCTGGGTGGGATTCCGTACGCTTAATCCGGTAGGACCTCTTCGGTCATACAGGCTCAATGGAAACCAATACCTTAATTGGGACTATGACGGTGTGCTGTTATTTAAAGGACTCAATTTTAATCAGCATCTTCGTTTTAATAACCTCATGGAACTGGGGTCGGGTTTCGATATATCTGGAGATAATGTGTCCAATGCGGACTTGCGCGGTGGACCAGCTATACGGTACCCAGGTCGACATGAGTTTTGGGTGTATGGCGGTACCAATGATCAGAAAAAGTTTTCTGTGAGTGGTTTTTACTGGAAAGGAGCAGGCTCTGAGCATTTTTATAATGGTCATGGATTTGGTGTGAACATAAATTACCAGCCCACAGATGCACTTCGTCTTTCTGTAGAACCTGATTTTAGCTTTAATGATAACCGGCTGCAATACGTTACTACCTACGAAGATGATGAGCAGGCGTATCTGCTAGGCAGAATACAGCAAACCACTTACTCTGCATCTGTAAGGCTAAACTATATCATCACACCAAACCTCAGCGTAGAGTATTGGGGGCAGCCATTTATTTCTTCAGGAGAGTATAGCGAATTTAAAACCGCGGTGCGACCAGGCGCAGAGCAGTATGAAAGCAGGTTTCATCAGCTCGGGCCGGATGAGATCCGGTATTCATCTGAGAACAACACCTATAGTATTCTGCGCACTGATATGGAACCGTTTGAACTAAACAATCCCAATTTCAATGTGATGGAGTTTCGGTCCAATTTTGTGATTCGCTGGGAGTATGTGCCTGGTTCTACGCTGTTTTTGGTTTGGACCAGCAATGAAAATGAATTTCACCGATCAGAGAAAAACAGATTTACCAATTTGACGAAGGACCTGTTTTCCAATAAAGCCTCCAATATCTTCCTGATTAAGTACACCTACAGGTTCATTTTGTAATGTGAGATTTTTCCGCTTTTTTCGGAATTGAATGTGTGTATGTTTTCGTTACAAAGCCGTGAACTGCATGTAGCTTTGCGGTCTATATAACAACAATGACTATGTCTGAAAAACCAATAACCTCCTTTATAGAGAAGCATTTTCTCCACTTCAATTCTGCGGCACTGGTAGATGCTGCAAAGGGTTATAAAAGCCATTTGGAAAGTGGTAAGAAGATGTTGATTTCACTGGCTGGAGCTATGAGCACCGGAGAGCTGGGGATTTCATTGGCAGAGATGATTCGAAACGACAAGGTGCAGATCATCTCATGTACGGGTGCCAATCTGGAAGAAGATATTATGAATCTGGTGGCACATAGCCACTACAAGCGTATTCCTAATTACAGAGATCTGACGCCTGAGCAGGAGCGAGAGCTACTGGATCAGGGCCTCAACAGAGTGACTGATACCTGCATTCCTGAGGAGGAGGCCTTTCGCAGGTTACAAGAGCATATTTTCAAAATCTGGAAAGATGCTGAGGCAAACGGTGAGCGCTATTTCCCGCATGAATTTATGTACAAACTTCTCAAGTCGGGCGTGCTGGAGCAGTACTATGAAATAGATCCCAAAAACAGCTGGATGCTGGCGGCGATGGAGAAAAACCTGCCAATGGTTGTGCCTGGATGGGAGGACTCTACCATGGGAAATATTTTTGCTTCTTACTGCGTGAAAGGCGAATTGAATCCGAGTACTATGAAGTCAGGAATCGAGTATATGACCTTCCTGGCAGACTGGTACCTGAAAGAGGCTGGTACAGAAGGAGTTGGTTTTTTTCAAATTGGTGGCGGTATAGCCGGAGACTTCCCTATTTGTGTGGTTCCTATGCTTTATCAGGATTTGGAAAAAGAAGATGTGCCGTTTTGGAGCTACTTCTGCCAAATATCAGATAGTACTACCAGCTACGGGTCTTATAGTGGTGCTGTGCCAAATGAAAAGATTACGTGGGGCAAATTAGATGCCGATACGCCAAAGTTTATCGTAGAGTCTGATGCCACCATTGTGGCGCCGCTGATTTTTGCCTATGTGCTCGGCTGGTAAGCTTATTTCGATTTGGGCTCTAGTTCGCCACGCATAAAAGCATTGTACTCTTCGCAGGTGAGGTAAGCCTCACCTGCCGAATAGGGGCAGGTTTGGTAGATAAAATCAAACGCTCCTTTTTTGATCACCACGCCCTCTCCACGACACACTGGGCAGATCATTTTTTCCAGACCACCACAGTCAAATTCACCACTGGCCAGCTCATCTTTGAGTTGTTGTTCGTCTTTTTGCATGAGTTTCAGGTAGGCATCTTCTGACTGCTCCAGTAGACTCGAGGCTTCTTCATAAAACCGTCCAGATGTACCCTTAAGCTGTAGGTATTTGTTGAGCCAGTTGATGCTTTGCTTGTATTTGCCAAGGTAAAAGCTGTTTTTGCCAAAATAAAAGGCCAGATTGGAAGGAAGTACGGTCATATTATTGAGAACGTAGACAAATTCCTTGTTGGCTCCCTCATAGTTGCCAAGGTTCATTAGCTCCACGGCATCATCCATTTTTTTGTTGAGGGCAGTTTCTGCCAGGTTTTGCGCTGTGCTGCTCAGGCCAATGAGTATACCAATTGCGATAAGAGTACTTTTCATCTATTAATTTTCGAAAACGTAAATATGGACAAATTAATCGGACGGTGTGAAGCTTGCAGATTGCAAAAGCTGTGCCGTCCTGGTTTGACATAGCGCGCGAATCACATTAACTTCGTGCAAAACCCCAATATAAACATGGAAAACACATTAACACCAAACCCAGTGGTGCCTAGTGAAGCGGATTTCTTGCCGATCAATGGTACCGATTACATAGAATTATACGTAAGCAACTGCAAGCAGGCTGCACATTACTACAAAACAGCATTTGGCTTTCAGGATTTGGCGTATGCCGGACTAGAGACCGGGCAGCGTGATCAGGAATCTTATGTGCTGGTTCAGGACAAAATCAGACTGGTTTTGACGTCTCCACTAAAGTCAGGGACCAAAATAGGTGAACACATCGATAAGCATGGCGATGGAGTGAAAGTAGTGGCCTTATGGGTAGATGACGCTCGTAAGTCTTATGAAGAAACCACAAAGCGTGGTGCCAAATCATATATGGAGCCGGTAGTGGAACAAGATGATCAGGGTGAAGTAGTGCGAGCAGGTATTTATACTTATGGAGAGACTGTCCACATGTTCGTGGAGCGCAAAAACTATAAGGGAGTTTTTCTGCCTGGATTCAAATCATTGGAGACCAGCTATCAGCCAGCACCCATAGGTCTGAAGTATGTAGACCACATGGTGGGCAATGTAGGCTGGGGAGAAATGAATACCTGGGTGAAATTTTACGCCGAGGTTTTGGGCTTTTCACAGTTGGTGTCTTTTGATGACAAAGACATATCCACCGAATATACCGCACTCATGAGTAAGGTGATGAGCAATGGCAATGGCCGGATCAAGTTTCCTATCAATGAGCCTGCTGAAGGGAAAAAGAAATCTCAGATCGAAGAATACCTGGATTTTTATGAAGGAGCTGGCGTGCAGCACATTGCGGTAGCCACGGACAACATTATCGAGACTGTGACTGCCCTGCGTGATCGCGGAGTGGAGTTTTTGAGAGTGCCAGGCACTTATTATGATGATCTGCTGGATCGTGTAGGAGAGATCGATGAGGACCTCACACCACTAAAAGAGCTGGGGATATTGGTAGACCGTGACGATGAAGGATATCTCTTGCAGATATTTACCAAGCCAATAGAGCCAAGACCTACGATGTTCTTCGAGATTATCCAGCGGAAAGGGGCCAAATCTTTCGGGAAAGGAAATTTTAAAGCGTTGTTTGAAGCGATAGAACGCGAGCAAGAGATTAGAGGTACCCTATAATATTCTCGTGATTTAGCGTTTAGAAAGGAAAAAGCCAGGTATGCGAATAGTAGGAGTTTTAATTGCAGGCGTGTTGATAATGGTGCTTTCAGGTACAGCTTTTGGTCAATCTACCAGAGAAGTGACCACACCCAAGCCTCCAGCACCTCAATATCAGGCAAGTAAAAAATCTTCGAAAGGCTTTTTCCTTTTCAATCTTTTTAAAAAGAAAAACAAGCCTGTAACCACACAAGAGGAGGTGGCAGACTTTCGAAAGCGGATGAAGAAAACTGCTCGGAAGAATGCGAAGGTGGAGAAAAAAATGCAAGATCCACAATACAGTAATCCGCTGTATTTTGGGCATAAAAAGCCTCCGAAGCGCAGGCCTCCGGGCAAAAAGAAATTTTGTAAAGAATGTGGCTTAGTGCACTGATCCATGAAATCCATCGCCAGATTTATTGAATCTACCAATTTATCTCCAACCCTCACAGGCAAAGATGTGGATGCTCTGGTGGCAGAGGCCAAAGCTCTGGAGGTGTTAGGTGTATGCGTGCCTCCCTTTTGGGTAAAGCGTGCAGCTAGAGAAATAGCTGAGGACGACCTGCAGCTGGTGACGGTAGTTGGTTTTCCGCTAGGCTACCAGATGACAGAAACCAAAATAGAAGAAGCCCGATTAGCCATTCGCGATGGAGCTAATGAATTAGACATTGTGTGGAGTATTTCGGCTTTTAAAGATGGAATGCCCTGGCCCAAAATAGAACTCGCTAAACTATCGAAAGTAGCTCATGACGAGGAGGTGCTTTTAAAAGTTATCATCGAAGTGGCGTATCTTAGTAGTCAGGAGATAGAAATGGCTTGTCGGATTTGTGCTGATGCTGGTGTTGATTTTGTAAAAACCTCTACTGGTTTTGCTAAGGGGGGGGAAGTTACTCCAGATCACATAGCAGCTTTGAGGGGATGTCTGCCTTCCAATGTAGGCATTAAGGCCTCTGGTGGCATACGCACCAAAGAGCAAGCATTGAATCTCATCACTGCAGGAGCTGACCGTATTGGCACCTCTAGTGCAAGGGCGATCATAACGGATTAAAAATGGCGCGAGTAATTCATTGTCATGGTAAAGTGCAGGGCGTTTTCTTCAGAGCGTCTACCAAAAGTGAAGCAGATAGGCTTGGCTTGAATGGCTGGGTGCGTAATGAGGCTGATGGTACGGTGATGATACATGCAGAAGGTGACTCACAGGCTTTGGATGCGCTTGCTAGCTGGGCACAGCAAGGGCCAGAATATGCTCGGGTAGATGACGTACAACAGGTAGAAGTACCTGATAAAAATTATCAAACTTTTGAGATCAGGCGCTAAGCGGCCTTTAGCATCTTATTGCGAGTGATTTTGAGCTTGAAGTGGCTTAGGATCGTCCGCCGTACTCCATAATACAAAAACTTACTGTTTGTCCCTTGTTTGAGGATACAAGCCTTGATGATGGCTCGGTAAATTTCCGGTTTCAAACAGAAATACTTCATCCACTCTTCAAAGGTTTCCGACCAGGCTTCTGCATATACTTCGTAGTGGCTACGCCCGTCCCAGATGATTTCCAGCTGATTGTTTCCGCGCTCGTAGCGATAGATAGCAGACACGATTTCATAAAGCTCCTGCAAAAAAGTAGTGTCGAACACTTCTACGCTTTTCAGCTTCAGGATAAAATCGTCTACCAGGCCCATCGGGTTTTCCATCTGCATGTATCCGTCAAAGGCTATCTCTACCCATCGCTGCAGTAGCTGAGGCTCCACAAAGCCCTGTGCGGCGCGGAGGATCGAGTTTTTGTCCTGATCGAAATATTTGTCCTGATACTGATGCATCTATGTGCTGGCTGCTTAGGTAATCCGTGTTGTGATGTGGAATTTTAACAATAAAAAAGGGAACGGCAAAAACCGTTCCCCAAAGATATTGAATATTGTGATATTCTCTTCCTGAATTACAGGCTGAATACAAAAGTCCAGCTTCCATCAAATCCAGCTACACGGCTTCCAGAACCTGTTACATCAAAGGTAAGAGTTGCACTTGTAGGGTTTTCTTCACTGTCTGTAACTATCGTCACATTAGAAAGTCCTCCACCTCTTTCGATGGAAGAAGTGCCCTCTCCAGCAAAGCTCCATGTAACAGATGTGCCGTTTTCACCAAACACATCAGCAGCACCAGCATTGTCAGGCACTCCTGAAGGAGTGTATGTGCCAGTTTTAGTTTCAGTGTCAAATGTCCAGTTCAGGGTGAGTCCGCTCCATTCGGTGCGATCTCCATCACTAGAGTGCGTAGCGCTCTGAAGGGTCCAGGAGCCAACTAAGGCTGCACCAAAATCCGCTTGCGGATCCGGGTCTTCTCCTCCAGAATCTTTTTTACATGATACAAAAACAATCAGTGAACAAAATACTAAGGCAGTTAGTAGTTGAGTGATTTTTTTCATAAGTAAGTTTAAGAAGTAATTTGTATTACACGTGCAAACTATTCAAAATTAAGCTTTTCCTTGCATTTTATCTAGAAAGAATTTGCTTATGTAATGAGTAAGTATGGTTTTAAGTATGATTTAATGTATTGGTAACGGGAGTAGAATAGCTTTAGTATATGGGTTTGTAGTTTTCAATGAAAATTTTTTGGGATGCTAGTCGGTACTCATCAGGTTGGTTGGAAGCGATGATCAGGCTTCGGTTTTGCTGCCAGTCTGCCAGTAACTGGTGGTACCATTTCACTCCACTTTCGTCCAGATTGGAGGTGGGCTCATCCAAAAACACCGCGCTGCCTTCATAGAAAAATGCCAATGCAAGTTTTACCCGCTGTTTCATACCTGACGAAAATTCGCGAATGGGTTTGTCGTGTGCGGGTGAAAGCTGTGCGGCCTCCATCATCTCAGGTATACCAATCAGTGGGTTTTTAAAACCTGCATGAAATTTTAAGTGCTCTGCCAGTGTAAACTCTTCGATGAGGTTTTGATATGGAGCCGCAAACCCAAAGCTCAGCTGAGGATGCTCTGTTTTATCACCAAAATGTATGGCACCTTCTGAAGGTGTAAGGTACCCGCTGAGGATTTTCAACAGGGTAGACTTACCTGAGCCGTTGTGCCCTGTGAGGGCTACAATTTCACCTGCTTTTAGCTCGGCATTCAATTTTCTAAATATCCAGTTTCGGTGGTATTTCTTACCGATATCCTCAAGTGTAATAGTCATAATAATCGTTCGTTTCCACGCACCAGGCCGCGGCTGGAATCTTCGATGAATTTGATAATGTCGTCTCGCTCAGGAGTAGGAGGTTGCTCTAGTTTGATCTTGTCCAGGGCTTCGGTGTTGTTGAGGCCACTCAGGTAAAAAATCCGGAAGATGTCCTGTATCTCTCTGATTTTCTCATTGCTAAAGCCTCGTCTGCGAAGCCCGGTGGAGTTTACACCAGCATACGCCAAAGGGTCACGTGCAGCTGTGATATATGGAGGTACGTCTTTGCGCACCAGCGACCCGCCTGATATCATGGTATGTGCACCTATTTTTACAAACTGATGAATGGCTGTGGTGCCTCCCACGAAAGCATGTTTGCCCAGATGAACGTGCCCAGCCATCTGCACACTATTGGCCAGGATGACATGATCACTGATCACACAATCGTGAGCTATGTGGGTATACGCCATAAGTACGCAGTGAGCACCCACCGCAGTATTGCCACGATCCAGTGCAGTGCCTTTATTTACAGTGACGCATTCGCGAATGGTGGTATCATTGCCGATGGTCACGGTGGTTTCTTCACCTCGGTATTTCAAATCCTGTGGCTCTGCAGCAATCACCGCTCCGGGAAAAATCCTGCAACGCTCACCTATGCGTGCGCCATCCATGATGGTGACGTTTGGGCCGATCCAGGTGTTGTCACCAATGGTAACGTCATCGGCTATGTAGCTAAATGGGCCTATGGTCACATTTTGGCCTATGTGTGCCTGTGTGCTGACGTGTGCTTCGTGAATCATAAATCTTTTCGTACGATGCTGGCGGTCATGATGCCTTCACAAACCAGGTTGTTACCGACGTAAGCTGCACCTTTCATTTTAGCAAATCCCCTGCGGATCGGCTGCATAAGTTCCAGTTTCATCACTAGCGTATCGCCGGGTACTACCATCTTTCTAAACTTGAAATTTTCGATCCCCAGGAAGTAGGTCCAGTAGTTTTCTGGGTCAGGCACAGTATTGAGCACGAGGATACCGCCGATTTGCGCCATGGCTTCCACTTGCAATACGCCCGGCATTACGGGGTTGCCAGGGAAATGGCCTGCGAAAAAGGGCTCGTTCATCGTGACGTTTTTGATGCCAGCAACTTGCTGATCGTCCAGGTGGAAGATCTTATCGATGAGCAAAAAAGGATACCGGTGAGGCAGCAGTTTGGTGATTTTGTTGATGTCCAATACCGCGGGCACCTTGGGGTCATACTGCGGGATATTGGAGTGGCTTTCACCGGCCATTATTTTTTTAAGCTTGCGAGCAAAAGCGATGTTGGTGCTGTGGCCTGGGCGGGCAGCGAGAATCTGTGCTTTAATGGGGCGGCCTACCAGAGCCAGGTCACCCATTACGTCCATGAGTTTATGACGTGCAGGTTCGTTGCTATAGTGGAGTTGTTCTTTGTTGAGAATCCCTTCCTCAAAGTGCTCGATGTGCTCCTTGCCGAGCATTTTACATAGCTCTGCTACCTCAGATGGTTCCACTTTGCGGTCTACCACTACTACGGCATTGCTCAGGTCACCGCCTTTGATGAGGTTTTGCTTGTGGAGCTCTTCTATTTCGTGCAAAAAGCAAAAAGTCCTGCTTTTGGCTATATCTCGTTCGAAATCTTGCAGCTTGTTGAGTGAAGCATGCTGGCTGCCCAGCACCTGCGAGTTGTAGTCTACCATCACGGTGATGCGGTAGTCATCAAGTGGGAGTGCAGCTATTTCTACCCCCAGGTTTTTGTCCTGCAGAAATATGCTTTCGGGTATTTCATAGAAGTTTCGCTGGGCATTTTGCTCTTTGATGCCTGCAGAGGTGAGTGCCTCCACGAAGGGCTGAGCGCTACCGTCCATGATCGGTATCTCTACGCCTGTGACTTCTATGGTGATGTTGTCTATCTCAAGCCCCACCAATGCCGCAAGCACGTGCTCTACGGTGTGGATCACTGCTCCGTCTTTTTCCAGTGTAGTACCGCGCGTCACTCCAGTGACAAAATCCACATCCGCAGGGATAATGGGCTGCCCCTCCAGGTCCATACGCTGAAAACGAATTCCCTGATTGGGTCGGGCAGGCGCAAACGTAAGCTCACATGGAGCCCCTGTGTGGAGTCCATGTCCCTTTATGCTGATCGGCTTGCTGATGGTCTGCTGATAGAGTTTCATTTGGAGGTTTTGCCTGAAGTCAAATTTAGGAGTTTTTGTTCAAGATGCTCAATTCGGCTCATGAGTTCTGGGAGCTTCTTGTATACGGCGTAGGACTTCAGGTAGTTGTGGCGATCGATGGCGGGTACGCCAAAAAGGATCTGGTCTGATTTGGTGTTTTTGGTGACGCCTGACCGTGCGCCCACTGTGGTATGGTCGGCAATGGTGATATGGCCTACTGTGCCCACCTGGCCACCGATTTTCACGTATTTTCCTACTTTGGCTGAGCCTGAAATGCCCGTTTGGGCGGCAATCACGGTATGCATGTCTATGGAGACATTGTGAGCGACCTGAACCAGGTTGTCAATTTTTACTCCGTCCGCAATGACTGTAGACCCCACCGTAGCACAATCGATGGTGGTGTTGGCTCCAATGTCTACATGGTTGCCGAGCACCACATTGCCCGTCTGGGGGATGTTTTGGTACGAACCATCTGGCTGTGGGGCAAACCCAAATCCATGAGAACCGATGACCGCTCCGGCGTGTATGTTGCAGTAGCTACCTACATGTGTGCCGGGGTAGAGCTTTGCGCCGGGGTAGATGATGCTATGGTCACCTATGACACAGCCATCACCAATATATGCCTGCGGGTGGATTTTGACATGATTGCCCAGTGCTACATCATCACCCAGATAGGCCATGGCTCCAATGTATACCTCCGCGCCCCATTTCACATTTTTACCGACAGAATGTGGTGTTTCCAGGCCTGACTTTGCCTGACCTGCTGCACGCTGAAAGTGTGCCAGAAGCGTGGAAAACGCCAGGTAGGGGTCATCTACGGTGATAAAGTCCAGGTTAGGATAGTCCGCAGTGTGGAAATCCTTTGCTACCAGAATGCCTCCGGCAGTAGAGTGCTCCAGAAATTTGAGGTATTTGGGGTTGGCCAAAAACGTAAGCTCGTCCTTTGTAGCCGCTTCTATTTTGCCCAGGCCAGTAATCGTTTTTTTGGCATTGCCAGCGCAATGTCCGTCCAACAGTTGTGCTATTTGACCGAGTGTCATCATACGGGAGACTCTTCCTGTGGGAGTTCTGGTAGTGTGAGGTTTTTCGGATAGCAGAGGTAGTATTTTTTCACGATTTTGCTCATCGCTTTGATGTTTGGAAGGTCAGTAGCCTGTGCTACGTCTACTACTTCACCGGTTTTCATCAATATATTGATACTGCCACCCCTGGCAATGTATGCGGAGTTGCTGATGCTTCCTTTCTGTATGAAATGCTTCGTTTCGGCCTGAGTAAGGCCTTCCTCCTGAAGCTGCTGCTGTAGTGAGTCGGTGAGCTCCGAAGGGAACTTTTCGTTGGAAAGCTTGATGGCCCACAGTCGGCGGTTGAGCAGGGCATGACTGAGCCGCGCCAGTACCACATCATCGTGAGACTGCCACATCTTGATGCACCCCCAGATGTCTGTGTCGTCTAGCATGGTGAAGATGTCTAGCAGGTCTTTGTCATCAAAAAACTCCTGACGGCTAATGTCGCGCTCCAGAAAGATGCGAAAGGCAGGAGTGGCTGGCACATCTTTGCCTTTTTGCGTCAGCTTTTTTGCGCGCTTGATCAGGGAGATGAGCATGGCTTCTGCTGCTACAGAGGTTTTGTGCAGGTAGACCTGCCAGTACATGAGCCTTCTCGCACTGAGAAAATTTTCTATGCTGTAGATTCCTTTTTCCTCTACTACCAGCTGATCGTTTTCCACATTGATCATTTTGATGATGCGCTCTGCGCCGATGGTGCCTTCGTATACGCCCGTGAAAAAGCTATCACGCTTCAGGTAATCCAGCCGGTCTACATCCAGTTGGCTGGATACGAGCTGATGCAAAAACTTGCGGTGATAGGTGCCGGTAAATATCTGCTTGGCCATCTCCAGGCGGCCGCCAAATTCTTTGTTGAGCTTGTCAAATATCCACAGGGAAATCTGCTCGTGCTGTACATCCTGAAACAGGCTAAACTCCAGTGTGTGAGAAAAAGGACCATGGCCCACGTCGTGCAGGAGGATGGCTATGAGTGCTGCTTCATACTCTGCATCGAAGATCATCACACCTTTGGTGCGCAGTGTATCCAACGTTTTTTGCATCAGATACGTAGCACCTATAGCATGGTGAAACCGTGTATGCAGTGCGCCGGGATACACCAGATCGGTAAGGCCGAGCTGCTTGATCCTGCGCAGCCTTTGAAAATATGAATGCTCAATAATATCAAATACCAATTCGTTGGGTATATTGATGAATCCGTAAACAGGATCATTGAGTATTTTCTTTTTATTCAAAGCAAAAACGGTTTAATATTTGTTTTTCGAACGCCAAAAATAGCTGAATGCAGAAATATAGAATTTTATGGGCTGATGATGAAATAGACCTTCTCAAGCCACACATACTTTTTTTGAGTAACAAGGGCTTTGAGGTGACACCCGTAAACAGTGGTGCGGATGCACTGGAAGAAATCGATCATCAAACGTTCGATATCGTATTTTTAGATGAAAATATGCCCGGCATGACCGGCCTGGAGACGCTCAACTACATCAAGTCTACCCATCCCAACTTACCCGTGGTGATGATCACCAAAAGTGAGGAGGAGCACATCATGGAAGAGGCCATTGGCGCGAAGATCGCAGATTATTTGATCAAGCCCCTCAATCCTAACCAGATTTTGCTGTCGGTAAAGAAAATTTTGGACAACAAGCGCATTGTCTCGGAGCATACCAATCAGGGCTACTTGCAGGAGTTTCAGAAGCTGAGCATGGACGTGCAGGATTTGGAAGATTTTGAGGGGTGGGCAGAGCTCTATCGCAAGCTGGTTTACTGGGACCTGGAAATAGACGATACCGATGATAAGAGCATGCTGGAAGTGCTCAACAATCAGCGCTCTGAGGCCAATCAGCGTTTTTCGGATTTTTTGGAAGAAAACTATAAAGACTGGATCACGGATCCGGACGTGGACCGCCCGCTGATGTCGCATCAGGTGCTGAAAAAGAAAGTCTTTCCGCTCCTAAAGCAAGAAAAGCCGGTGTTTTTGATTGTGATCGACAACCTGAGGTATGACCAATGGGAAATCTTGCAGCCCGAAATAGCGGAGCTCTTTGATGTGTCTAACAAGGAATATTATTACTCCATATTGCCGACTACTACGGCTTATGCCAGAAATGCACTGTTTGCGGGTATGATGCCTTTGGATATTTCCAAAAATCACCCGAAGCTATGGGTAGGTGAGGATGTGGAAGAGGGCAAAAACCTGCATGAGTCGAAGCTTTTGGGTGAAAACCTAAAGAAAGAGCGACTGGATGTAAAGTACAGCTACCACAAAATAGTAAAGATGCAGGATGGAAAGAATCTGGTGGATGGAGCCAAAAACCTGCTGAAGAATCAGCTCAATGCGATCGTATTCAACTTTGTGGACATGCTGAGCCATGCACGCACCGACATGCAGATGATCCGCGAGCTGGCGCCAGACGAGTCGGCCTACCGCTCACTCACCCGGTCTTGGTTTAACCACTCATCGCTGTATGACCTGCTGAAGTTTCTCAGCGAACAAGACGTGAAAGTGGTGGTGACTACCGATCATGGCACGATAAGGGTGAAGAAGCCCTGCAAGATCATAGGCGATAGAAATACCAACACCAACCTGCGCTACAAAGCAGGCAAAAACCTGGCTTTCGATGAGGGCGATGTGTTTTTTACACGAAACCCTGAAGAACTACGCCTTCCTAAAGTGAATGTGAGCACGAGCTTTGCTTTTGCACGGGAAGACTTTTTCTTTGCGTATCCAAACAATTTTAACCACTACGTGAACTTCTACAGGGATACTTTCCAGCATGGGGGAGTGAGTATGGAAGAGGTGATCGTGCCATTGGTGGAGCTAAGTCCGAAATGAAAACACTAACGATTGCTTACGAGTCTGAGCTGGCAGATGTAGCCCGCGAGCTATTGCCACTGATACAGCGCCAACCTATCGTATGCTTCCATGGTGAGATGGGAGCCGGCAAAACCACACTGATCAAAGTGATATGCGAGCAGCTGGGTGTGCAAGATGCGATGAGTTCTCCCACGTTTTCGATAGTCAATGAATACCGCGATGCGGAAGATGCGCCCATCTATCATTTCGATTTTTATCGGGTGGAGAAGCTACAGGAGGCGTTGGATATTGGGGCGGATGAGTACTTCTACTCGGGAGATGTGTGTCTGATAGAGTGGCCTGAGATGATAAAGGAGCTGATTCCAGAGTCTCACCTTGAAATAAATATTAAATTAGTGGGAGCGAACCAACGTGAAATAACCATCCTTTCGCATGGCGGATAAAATGAAATCAGGATTTGCAGAGCTGGCCCGTGAGCAGCGATTATATACACAGGAGGCTCCCGCCAAAGTGCAAAAGCAGTCGCGTGCTTTGTTTATAGGAGTGCCTCGCGAGGTGTCTTTGCAGGAGAGCAGGGTATCGCTAAAACCGGAGTCTGTAGAGGTACTCACCAGCAATGGCCATGAGGTATGGGTAGAAGCTGGTGCTGGCAAGTCTGCCAACTATACAGATAACGAGTATAGCGAGGCTGGTGCCAAAATAGTAGAAGCGCGCAAGGAGGTTTTTCAGGCCAATATCGTACTGAAGGTGGAGCCACCCACCATGAAGGAAATCGACCTGCTCAATGAGGGGGCTACGATCATTTCGGCTTTTCAGTCTGGCCGGCAGTCGGTAGATTTTATCCATGCCCTCAATAAGAAGAAAATTACGGCCATCGGCTATGAGTTTATCGAAGACAAAGTAGGGGGCTTGCCACTGGTGCGGGCCATGAGCGAAATAGCCGGGAGTACGGTGATGCTCATAGCTGCTGAGCTGCTGAGCAATACCAGTGGCGGACAAGGGGTGATCCTTGGCGGTATTACCGGAGTGCCACCTACTCAGGTGGTGATAGTGGGTGCAGGTACCGTGGCGGAGTATGCTGCGCGAGCGTCTATAGGACTGGGCGTAGACATCCGTATCTTTGACAATCACATCTACAAGCTGCGCCGCATCAAGCATGCCCTGGGGCAGCAGATCCATACTTCTACCATAGACAATGCCACGCTTTCGCACGCTTTGGCGAATGCCGATGTAGTGATCGGAGCAATACGAGCAGAAAAGGGTAGAAACAAGTGTGTCATCACCGAGGAAATGGTGAGTCAGATGAAGCCAGGATCAGTGATCATAGACGTGACGATAGATCAGGGCGGCTGTATAGCTACCAGTGAGATGACCAGCCACAACAAGCCTACATTTACACGGCATGGTGTAGTGCACTACTGCGTGCCCAATATAGCTTCTCGTGTGGCGCGCACGGCTTCTATAGCCATATCCAACATATTTACTCCCATACTCCTGCATGTGGCGGATGCTGGAGGTATCGATGAGATGATCTTTAATCATCCGTGGTTTATGCGCGGGGTGTATACCTATAGAGGGAGTGTGTGCAACATCCACCTGGCCCGAAAGTACAATCTGGGCTATAAGGACCTCAACTTGCTGATGGCGGCCCGGTTTTAGAGGTTGTTGGGTGTCGCTTTCTTGATTTAAAAACTTACAAGTTCGCCCATGCCTCATCTTCTTCTGGGGTGTTCCAATCTTTTGACAGTACCTGTTCGCTGGCATAGGTAGTTGCTATGCGTTCCTGCTGCTTTTGTTTAAACTTCAAGAATTTCATGTACTGATAGAGGTCGGCTAATAACCTGTCTGGGATTTCATTGATCTCTTTTTGTATTTTCTCTCTGATCAGCATAAGTACTACTTTAATACAAAATAACGATTTCCATCCAACTTTTGATTGCGGTAACCGGTGATGTTTTCCTATAGATGGTTTAAAGTACAACGTTGACTGTTTTTGTATTGTTCTTGCAAAGCGTTGCATGCGTTTATTTGCGTCTTTGTGAGCTCCCTCGGACGGGTGATGCGTTTTTCTGCGTGTTTATGGGCTCCCCCGGCTGGGTGATGCGTTTTTCCGTGATGGTGGTGCGTTCCCCTTCGCCGGCATGGATTCCCCAAGACAGATCGTGCGTTCCCCTAGGGAGGTGATGCGTTTTTCGCTGGCGGCATGCGTTCCCCTCAGAAGAAGATGCGTTTTATTGGCTGGATGGTGCATTCCCCCGTGTGGGCATGGACTGCCCAGGGGTGGTGATGCGTTTTTTGAGTGAGCTAAAACCTTGGAGGTTTTCAAAACCTCCAAGGTTTACAGCGGGCCCTTGTTGGTCTTATGATCAACGAGGGAGTGGAGAGAGCTGCAGGTGATAACACCTACAGCGGCAGGGGGTAGCGTGGTGCCCCTAACAATTTTAACGATCACGAGCAGAGCGGACTCAGGAGGGGTGTATTATAGGCTTTACAGCTGCTAATTCATAGATATTTTGCGAAAAATGGTTTGTTGGGGCTGCTCAATCTGTTAGATTAGTAAAAGGTACAAGTCCATTAGGGGCATTTATGTGTATTATTTTCGGTATTACGAGCAGTTAAAGTATTTCCATGAACAGTAATAAGCTAATACTTATACCAGGAGCCTGGTCTGATAAAACTATTTGGGAACCTCTTGAAACAGAATTAGAAAAATTAGGCATTGAGTCGAATGCGCTAACTCTGGATGGATTGAAAAAGAAGGATCATTCAAAAGGGGTTGATTTAAAGGGACATGTGGATTCTGTTGTTGCGTTTCTTGACTCTCAAGATCACAAGCAAAACTACTTAGTTGGACATAGTTATTCTGGATTGGTAGCATCAATGGTGGCTGATCAAGTTCCTGAAAAAGTAATTGGGCTGGTTTTTATAGAAGCTTTTCTGCCCGAAGATGGAAAATCACTACTTGAAATAGCAGGATTAGACATTGTAGAGGAAACGACTGAAATAGAAGAAAATGGTGGTTTTTGGTTACCTCCCACAAGTGATGAATTGTCATCTCAACCATTTCTTACAGAGAAGCATATAGATTACCTAACCAATAATATGGTAGGTCATCCTGGAAAAACCGTCACAGATAAGGCTGAATTGGTAGGCAAAAACCTCCAAAGTATTGCTTCATTTTATATAGGCGGGAACCTTTCAGCTAGTGTGAAAAATAATCCTAATTTTCCTCAGATTGATTTTCATAAAATAGAAGGAGGTCATTGGCCGATGTTGACAATGCCTCGAAAACTATCCGAAATACTTAGAAATATAATGCATACGAATAGCTAAGGGCTCTTGTAGTCTGATGGTCTGGGACTCTAGTCTTAGATAGGTTAACGGTTTCCTTAAAAAGTCAAACAAGGACTATGTCAAGGCAATAAAAAGGGCCGAACGAATTCTTGAAGAGTATTTGAATGAAAATGAGTGACTATGAAAGCTAAAAGCGCGAAGGAGCTATTGAACGATCGCTATGGTGAACGAGGGACTGAACAACGCCAACAATTCAGAGAGGAAGCGTTTTCATATTATTTTGGTGAGATCATTAAGAACAGAAGGAAGGAACTCAAACTAAGTCAGAGTGAACTTGCAGAACGAATTGGGAAGCAAAGGCCTTACATTTCCAGAATTGAGAATGGTGAAGATATCCGAATTTCGAACCTAGCTTTAGTTGCAAACGCCTTGGATCTCTCAATCGAAGTAACAGCGAAATAACGGAATACTGTAATTACTATCGATTTTGTCCTGAACTGCCTCGAATACCATTTAATCAAGCATCGATCGTTTAAAAATTAAAACCTTGGAGGTTTTCAAAACCTCCAAGGTTTACAGCTTGCCCTTGTTGGTCTTGTGACCAACGTGGGAGAGGAGACAGCTGCCGGTGACAACATCTTTGGTACAAGTTTGACCGCATGGTTTTGTCCTATGCTTCGAGGCTAGGCGCCCCCCCAAGACTCAACATGACCAAAACAACGAAGGTCTGATATACTGATGCCCTCCCCTAAAACAAAAAAGCACTGACTCCCAAAAGGTTTGCCAGTGCTTTTTTTAATTTTATCTATCCTCAGTGCTTATCCCAAAGCTGCCAGGCTCGCTTCTAGTGAAGCAATCTTGGCTTCTGCGTCGGCTTGCTTTTTCTTTTCCATCTCCACTACTTTCTCGGGAGCATTGTTGACGAAGCGCTCGTTGCTGAGCTTTTTGGCTACCGATTTTAAGAAGCCTTTGGTGTATTCCAGCTCTTCGGTGAGCTTTTTCTTTTCGGCTTCTACGTCGATCTCCTCAGATACGGGCACAAACAGCTCATGGCTCTGGATCACAAAGCTAAAGCAGTTTTCGGGCTTGGTATCAGTGAAGTTTACTGCCGACACGTTGGCCATTTTCTGAATGGAAGTAGCGATTTTCTCCACCAGCTCCTTTTGGTCCGTTTTGATGGTGAGCTCCAGCGCTTCTTTTGGCGAAAGCCCTTTGCTATTGCGCAGATTTCGGATGTTTGACGTGATTTCAAACAGCAGCTCTGCAGCGCTCAGCACTTCCTTGTCGAATGGCTTTGCTTCTGGCCAGCTGGCCACTATGAGGTCATCGCCTGCATTGCGCTCGGCTATACCGTGCCAGATTTCCTCCGTGATAAACGGCATGAAGGGATGCAGAAGCTTTACTACCTGCTCGTAAAACCCGATGGTCTTGTCATAAGTAGCCTGATCGATAGGTTGCTCAAAACCCGGCTTGATCCACTCCAGATACCAGCTGCAGAAGTCATTCCACACAAGCTTGTACACGGTCATGAGTGCATCAGACAGTCGGTATTTGCTAAAGTGATCTTCCAGTTCGGCTTTGGCCTCCTGAAAACGGCTCTCGAACCACTCTACAGCGAGCTTGTTTTCGGCACTGGTCTCCGTAGCTTCCGTTTTCCAGCCTTTTACCAGACGGAAGGCATTCCAGATTTTATTGGCAAAGTTTCGGCCTTGCTCCACAAGTTTTTCATCAAAAAGCAGGTCGTTGCCCGCAGGTGACGAAAAGAGCATTCCCGTACGCACACCGTCAGCCCCGTACTGCGCGATCAGGTCCAGTGGATCTGGCGAGTTGCCCAGTGATTTGGACATCTTGCGGCGCTGCTTGTCGCGCACGATACCGGTTAGGTATACGTTTTTAAACGGTTTGTCGCCTTTGTATTCGTATCCGGCTATGATCATACGTGCGACCCAGAAAAACAATATCTCCGGTGCTGTTACGAGCGTATCCGTAGGGTAGAAGTAGTCCAACGCGGGGTTGGAGCCTTCTTTGATCTTGCCATTTTCCGCATCAAAGTGCTCGTCATCAAAGCCATCAAATACCGCAAGTGGAAACAACCACGAAGATGCCCATGTGTCGAGCACGTCTTCGTCTTGCTTGAGGTCTGCGGCAGTCAGGGCGCTGTTGCCAGACTTTTCTTGAGCCAGGGTGAGGGCTTCTTCTGCGCTGGCAGCCACCACATAGTCGTCATCACCTTCACCGTAGTAGTAGGCTGGTATGCGTTGGCCCCACCAGAGCTGACGTGAGATACACCAGTCGCGCACGTTTTCCATCCAGTGGTTGTACGTGTTTTTAAACTTTGGAGGGTGTAGTAAAATCTCGTCTTCCATCACCACCTGGTGTGCAGTGCGGCTGATTTCTTTCATTTTGATGAACCACTGCAGCGAGAGCTTTGGCTCTACTACGGTATTGGTTCGTTCTGATCTACCGATGCGGGTTTCAAATTCCTCTTCTTTTACCAGAATATCGGCAGCTTTCAGGTCTTTTACGATTTGCTTACGTACAGCAAATCGGTCCATACAAACATACTTGTCTATGCCGCAGTTTTCATTGAGGGTGCCGTCCAGGTTGATGGTGTCGATCACCTCCAGGTTGTGGCGTTGGCCTATTTCATAGTCATTGGGGTCGTGTGCAGGAGTTACCTTAAGACAGCCCGTACCAAAGTCTAGCTCTACATAAGTATCCCCAATGATCGGGATCTCACGGTTTACGAAAGGCACGATGGCTTTTTTGCCGATCAGGTGTGCATGGCGTTCGTCGTTCGGGTTTACGGCAATGGCCGAATCTCCAAGGATTGTTTCCGGACGCACCGTAGCGATGGTCACAAACTCATCACTGTCTTTGATCTGGTATTTTACGTGGTAGAGTTTGGCCATTTCTCCACCCTCCTTATAGATCACCTCTTCATTAGAGAGTGCTGTTTTGGCTTCACAGTCCCAGTTGATCATGCGCAGGCCACGGTAGATGTAGCCTTTTTTGTACAGGTCGATAAACACCTTGATGACCCCATTGTAGTAGTTGTCATCCATGGTAAAGGCCGTACGGTCCCAGTCGCACGAAGCACCCAGCTTTTTGAGCTGTTCCAGGATGATGCCGCCATATTTTTCTTTCCACTCCCAGGCGTATTTTAGGAATTCGTCACGGGAGAGGTTACTTTTTTTGATGCCTCTTTCGCGGAGCATGGCCACTACTTTGGCTTCTGTAGCAATAGACGCGTGATCCGTGCCCGGTACCCAGCATGCCTCTTTGCCTTCCATACGTGCTTTACGGATGAGTACGTCCTGTATGGTGTTGTTGAGCATGTGACCCATGTGGAGTACTCCGGTGACGTTTGGAGGGGGGATGACGATCGAGTAAGGCTCCTTATCAGGATTGACTTTTGCTTTGAAAAGTCCCTTGTCCATCCAGTGTTGATACCATTTATCCTCCGTTTGTGCCGGGTCGTATTTAGTAGAAAGCTCCATTGAAATAATGAGATTTTACTCCGTATATTGATTAGTGGGCAGCAAAGGTAGTTTTTTGAAGCCAATGTGCATGTGATTGGTCTTAAAGAAAATTTTCGGATATTAAATCCAAAGGGAAACCTGTGTACGTACTTGTATTAGTTCGATCATCAACTTTTTGAAATTATGAATTCTCAATCAACAGCAATTACAGCTCCAGCAAGTGCTGGTAGCACCAGCCAGGTACTTTGGAAACAACTTTTAAGCCTTACGCTGCTTTATGCCTCGGTCATCATCGGCTGGATCGCGTATTACAACTACCAGCCAAAGCTTTTAGAGGCATACAACTTTACTGACCTTACCCTGTTTTTATTTGTGACTCAGGGGATAATAATGGTGATTACGCCTCCTATAGCAGGGAGGCTGGGTGACCGCTTTCGCAAAAAGGCAGGCAAACGTCTTCCGATCATCTCGGCAGGAGTCAGCTTTGCAGCCATGATTTTTATGGCTACAGCCTTTACCTTATTTACAGAGCCCGGACCTATTTTTCGATGGATACTGCCAGGCCTTATCACACTGTGGTTGTTTTCCATGGCTTTGTTCACCAGTCCTGCTATCTCCACCATCGAGTTGTTTGTGCCCGTGAAGCGTCTGCCTACTGCTATGGCATTATTGACCATTGTATATGGGTTGCTATACTCTGTAGAGCCGGTTATTGTAGATATCATTGATTTTCTAGGTGCCCCGCTTACGTTTGTGGTAGGCGGTGTAGCGGTGTTTTTGAGCGGTATGCTCATGAACAAAAACACCAAAATAGTCACCGACAAGCCTAAGAAAACGGAGCTGGCCAAATCAGACTACACTTATGCCTTTGTGCTGGGTATGGCACTTGGCCTGGCTACTACCGTGATGTTTAACCTCTTTCCAGAGTGGTTTGCTGAGCAAAACTTTCGGTTGTTTGGCGTAGGTGGAGATGCCATCATTTCGATCATCCTGGCGGCAGTGGCCATACTCTCTTTGCCGATCAGTAAGTATGCGGAGAGCCGGTCGGTCTACCTGACCATCTTGCTAGCTATTGTAGCTACCGTTGCCATAGTTGCTGGTCTTTACTTTTCGAGCAGTGCTATTCTGACTACTTTACTATTGTTACTCTTTGCCACTAGCTATGCCTTGATGTCTGTGAGCTTTTTGCCCCTGGCACTCACTGTAGTGAAAGACAGCCACAAGGTGTTTGGAGTAGGTATTTTCTTTGCAGGCTTTGAGTTGCCAAACGGAATATTGGAAGCCTTTTTGGTAGCGCAGGGTAATTTCTAGTCGATTTTTGAGAAAACGAAAGTAACCATCTATCATTGCAGCTGTTACTACAAATAAACAGCAGCAATATATGATCAAGGCAAATAACCCCGAATTATCGTCTTGGATCGAAGTACCAGCAGGTTCTGATTTCCCAATCCAGAATCTGCCTTTTGGTATTTTCAAGACCAAATCCATTTCTCCTCGAGCAGCCACCGCAATAGGTGATTTTGTCGTGGACCTTCATTCCCTTCATGAGTATGGCTTTTTTGCCGGGATAGCTCTCCCAAAAGATGTGTTTGCGCATGCAACCCTCAACTACTTCATCAGCTTGGGTAAGGAAACTACTGGAGCGGTTCGTGAGCGACTTTCTGAGCTCCTTCAATCGGACAATGCTGAGCTGAGAGATCAGCCCGAGGCACGTGAAAAGGCCTTTTATCGTCAAGCTGAGGTGGAAATGCTTCTGCCTGTGAAAGTAGGCGATTATACGGATTTTTACTCTAGCGAACAGCATGCCTTTAATGTGGGAAGCATGTTTAGAGATCCTGACAATGCGCTGCTTCCCAACTGGAAGCACATTCCAGTAGGCTATCATGGGCGTGCGAGTAGTATCGTGGTGTCAGGTGTAGACATTCGCCGACCGAAAGGCCAGACCCTGGAGCCAGGTGCTGATGCGCCTACTTTTGGACCTACCAAAAGACTTGATTTTGAATTGGAAATGGCGTTTATAACCGGGAAGGCTACGCAGATGGGTGATTCCATTTCGGTGAATGAGGCTGAAGATTACATCTTTGGATTCAGTCTTTTTAACGACTGGTCGGCTCGTGATGTGCAAAAGTGGGAGTACGTGCCATTGGGGCCATTTCTGGCGAAAAATTTTGCTTCTTCAATTTCCCCATGGATCGTAACGCTCGATGCGCTGGATCCTTTCCGCGTGCCCGGTCCGAAGCAGGACCCGAAGGTGCTGCCGTATTTGGAGTACTCGGGAGACAAAAACTTTGACATCAACCTGGAAGTGCTGATACAGCCTGAAAACGCTGACGCCAAGCGCGTTTCATTGAGTAATTTCAAATACATGTACTGGAACATCGCCCAGCAGCTGGCACACCATACGGTAAACGGCTGCAACATCAATGTAGGCGACATGTATGCCAGTGGTACCATCAGCGGGCCTACACCAGATTCCTATGGCAGTATGCTAGAGCTGGCATGGAAAGGCACCAAGCCAGTGCCCATGCCCGACGGTACCGAGCGGAAGTTTATCCATGATGGAGATACAGTGATTATGAGAGGATTTGCAGAGAAAGATGGAGTACGGATAGGCTTCGGTGAAGTGAAAACGAAAGTTTTACCTGCTACTTAAAAAAATCCATGAAAAGTTTTTTACCCAAAGAGCTGCCCACCCCCCAGCTGCATCAATTGCTACTGGGTACAGTGGCACCACGTCCCATCGCTTTTGCCAGCACAGTGAGTAAGTCTGGTGAGGTGAACCTGAGTCCGTTTTCTTTTTTTAACGTATTCAGTGCACATCCGCCGATCATGATTTTTTCGCCGGCCAGGCGTGTACGTGACAATACTACCAAGCATACACTGGAAAATGTGCTGGAGGTACCCGAAGTGACGATCAATATCGTGAACTATGACATGGTGCAGCAGATGTCGCTAGCCAGCACAGAGTATGATCGTGGAGTAAACGAATTTGAAAAGGCGGGCTTTACGGCCCAAAAATCCGATCTGGTAACTCCCCCGTGGGTAGCCGAGGCCCCGGCAGCTTATGAGTGTAAAGTGATAGAGGTGAAGCCACTAGGCGAAGAAGGTGGTGCCGGAAACCTCGTGATCTGTGAAGTGCTTAAGCTCCATATTGCAGAGGAGGTTTTTACAGATAACAAAGTAGACCCGGCACAGCTAGATGCTGTAGCCCGCATGGGAGGGGACTGGTACTGCCGGGCACAGGGCGATGCACTGTTTGAAGTAGCCAAGCCACTGCGGACCAAGGGTATAGGCGTTGATCAGATACCTCCGAGCATTCGAAACAGTCGGGTGCTGACAGGAAATGACCTGGGTATGCTGGGCAATGTGGAGCAGCTGCCTACGGAAGAAGAAGTAGCTAATTTTGCTGCCGAGCCCGAAGTAAGTGCGATACTGGAATATGCCGACCATGAGCCCGATCGCATTCAAACGGAGCTACACAAACTAGCCTCCAATTACTTGAAGTACAATGATCCAATAGGTGCCTGGAAGGTGCTTTTGCAGGAATATTGAGGAAAAGGCCTGCGCAAACTGGGCAGGCCACTCACCGAATACCTCATAGTAGGTAGTGCATCTCTTCGAAAATTTGGAGAATTTTAAGGTATGCTATCGGCAGCCACAAGAAAAATGTTGCCTTTGGCAAAATCATAGGGGTAGGGAGTAGTTGTTCCTGATCGTTGTAAGAGTGGGACAACTATATTTACCGCTAAGTAGGCCTAACCAAATTGTGAGAATGAGAAAGTTGCTTTTAATGCTTGCGCTTGCGGCAGTGTCGTGGGAGGTGCAAGCACAGGATATCCGATTTACCCAGTTTTATCAGGCACCGATTTACCTCAATCCGGCCTTTACCGGCGCTACCGGAATGGCTCGCGTAGGTACCAACTACCGCAAGCAGGGTTCAGCCAATGAGTCTTCGTTTAAAACTCATTCGGCCTATGCAGATTACTATTTCAAAGACTTTTATGCCAGCGCAGGAGTGCTCCTTTTGTCAGATCAGGATGAGTTCAATGGCTTTTTTACGCGCACAGTCGCCTTGCCGATTAGCTATGACTTTTCGGTAACTAAAAATATAACTGTAAAGCCTGCGCTTCAAGGTTCGTTTTCTCAACAAGGGATAGATTTTAGCCACTTTCTCTTTTCTGATCAGATCGATAATGAAGGTAACGTCTCAGGTGGCAGCAATGAGCCCCTCGCGGTAAATGACCAAATCAGCTACTACGATGTGGCCTTTGGTGTGCTTACTTTCGGTAAGCAATGGTGGTTTGGCTATGGCATGCACAACCTGCTGCAAAACAACGTGTCGTTTGTAGAAGGAGGGGAGGCTACATTGCCAATACGCTACTCTGTACATGGCGGGTACACCATCAAGCTGGATAAAACCCGCAGAAAGTCAGCGCCAGTGAAAACCATGATGCCCACCTTTAGCTACATCTCACAGGGAGGTTTTTCACAATTGGATGCGGGAGTGATTTTTCAATTAGAACCGCTGATTTTTGGAGCGCTATACAGAGGTATTCCCAACCCTACTTATGATGGTGATTATTCAGCCATTTCGTGGGTGGTGGGAGTGAGCAAGTTTGATATTTCTGTAGGCTACAGCTATGACATGCCTCTGGATAATGCTACGCAGCCCGGGGGTATTCATGAGATTTCGCTCACCTTTTTGTTTGACCCCACAGACCCCAATGCTACGCCACGTTCGGCAAAACGTCTGAAATGTCCACTTCCCTACTAACCGAAAAGCTGTCCAAGATGAAGAAATTAATACCACTTCTTTTGATAATCCTGTCTTTTGGAGCTCATGCCCAAGACTGGAATTTTAGCCTTACTGTTACCAACGAAACGTGTTATGATGCAGGGGATGGCTCCATAGATATAACTATGTCTGGAAATATCAGCGGGTTCAATTTTACCTGGTCTGTAGCGGATTCCAGTGATTTAGCCACGCCAATAGCTACTGGATCGGTTGGCTCTTCCAGCCCTGATCTAAAGGAGTTTTTACCTGACGGAGGCTATGCCGTGACGATCACTAAAGATCTTAGCACCGAAGAGCGAACCAAAGGAGCAGTGGTGGGAGGCTCTACTACCGCACTGACGGTGACCAAAACGATTGTCCAGCAAAATATCTGTGCCGGGGATGCTTCCGGGGAAGTGCAAGCGTCTGCTAGTGGTGGCACACCACCTTATGAATATGGACTTGGCTTTGGTGCTGGTGCCGTGACACCAAACTATACGGGTGGTTTTACGGATAATGGTGGTTTGTTTGAAAACCTGGCTGCAGCTACTTATCGGGTGTTTGTTCGCGATGCATATGGGTGCGATGTAGGTAATACGGGCGGTGACTTTCAGATCACGCAGCCTAGTAGTATCCAGATACAGTACGATACCATCAACGCCAACTGTAATAACGAGGCGGGTCTCATAGAAATCACCTCTATAGCTGGTGGTACACCTTTCGATCCGGGGGCCGCAGGTCCGTTCAATTACACGGTGGAGTGGTTTGATGCAGACGGTACACAATTAACCGGTTTTGATAATGAAGCAGCACTGAATGGATTGGATTCGGGGGAGTACAGCGTGACGATTACCGATAAAAATGGCTGTACAGGGGTGCAGGAGTTTCAGATATTCAAAGGCTTTAACCTGGAAGTCAACAGCTTTACCAATATAAGCTGTACCAATGCAGAAGATGGAGAAATTCAGGTGCGCCTGGACACGGATTCTCAAGATGATGAGGCCCCATTTTCCTTGCGCATTTACGATGGAAACGACCAGGAAATCGTTCCTCAAAGAAAAACAGGAATTGAAGCTGGGAATACTAGTTTTTCAGGCTTAGGTCCTGATACCTATCGAATAGAAGCCGAAGGCAATACCGGATGTGTGCTAGAGGTCTCCCAGGAACTTACTGAGCCAAGTGCTCCCAAACTGGATAGTGCTACCATGTCACCAGTTATTTGTAGAACCGAGTCTACGGGCTCCATCACGTTTTATGCTTCTGGAGGCACAGGTAATTATCGCTATTCAGTAGATGGTGGGGCCAATTACTACACTTCACCTACTATATCTGGCATTACTGCTGGTACGTATGATCTCTGGATTCAGGATGATAACAATTGCCCTGTAGATGTGGCAGATATCACAGTGACTGAGCCACTGAAAGAATGGGGGCTGGTAGAAGTCAGTCAATCCGATATTACCTGCAATGGAGCGGGCAATGGGTCGTATACTTTCGAATTTGATACCTCCAAGGACACCGATCCCGTGGTGGAGGATGACAACATCGTATGGAAAGATCGTGATTCGGGTGAAGTGATTGCTACTGGTGTGTTTCAAAAAGATGACCTGGAAGAAGGTGCCTACCGGATAGAAGTCACGGCCAATTCAGGTTGCTATCGGGAATTGAACTTTGATATTTCAGAACCAGCAGCTTTGGAAATTCTTGGAGATGATCCGCAGTTTGAATGTCCGGCTTCCCTAAGCTCGGCGCCCACAGAAATCAATGTGAACGTTACTGGCGGAACTTCTCCCTATACCTTCGAATGGAAGAAAAATGGTGGCGCTCTTTCTGGGGAATCGGCCTCTAATACGGCAACTAGCTCCACTTTGAGCAACATCAGCGATGATCTTACTTATACGGTGATCGTGACCGATGGAAATGGGTGTGATACCACGCGCTCGTTCAATATCTCCATTCCTGCGGAAATCGAGATTACGCTGGAGTCGGCTATCACGGTGGCCTGTAAAGGAGAGCTTACGGGAGCTATCGATATGAGTGTCACCGGTGGTACGCCACTGAGTAGTGGAGCCTATAATTTTGACTGGTCCAAAGATGGCTCCAGCGGATACGCCTTCACTGAAGACCTTTCAGATCTGGGGCCAGGGGAGTATCAGCTGACTGTACGAGACCTCAATGACTGTGAGCAGGTAGCCGATACGGTGATAGAAATCACTGAGCCAGCGACTACCTATGAAATCACTGGCACGGTGACCAATGTGGTGTGTAATGGGGATGCCAATGGCAGCATAGACGTCACCATCGATCGGGATGCGGGAGATGCTCACCCCGATATCAAAAGCAACATTACCTGGACAAAAGACGGGGTAGCTTTCCCGGAAGGCAATGGTCGCAGGGACCTCACTGGATTGGCACCTGGTGAGTATGTGATCACTACCGAGGATGAGGTTTATGGATGTGTGAAAAGCAAGACGTTTACCGTGGTGGAGTTTTCAGAGTTGCTATTGGCTTCCAGTAGTACTCAAAATGAATGCTTCAATGATGCCAACGGAGAAATATCCATAGCACCATCAGGCGGCTACCTGGCAGGCGGCTCTTCCTATCAGGTGCGCTGGTACAAAAACAATGTGCTGGATGCCAGCAACAATGACGCCCTCACGTATAGCAGCCTTACTGACGGTACTTACCGGGTAGAAGTTACTGATGATATGGGTTGTGAAAAATCCGAAACCATTAAGCTACAGTCTCCTGATGAGTTGGTGGCGACTGCAAGTATTACCCATGTGGCATGTAAGGGAGAGAGCACAGGAGCACTAGATGTGACTATAACAGGTGGTGTTACACCTTATGAATTGGCCTGGACCAAAGATGGTGCTACGTTGGCTACAGTAGACGAAGACCTGAGTGACCTGGAAGCCGGTGCTTATGCACTCACCATTACGGATGCGAATGATTGCGTATCGGATACTTATACGTTTAATGTTACAGAGCCGTCCACCACCTATAGCATCAGTGCAGAAGTCACTCCGGTGATCTGCAATGGCGCCAATGATGGAGCTATAGACCTCACAGTTACACGAACCGGCTCGCCTCAACACCCCTTTCCAGACATTTTCTGGACCAAAGATGGTGTGGCTTTCGCCGAAAATGTAACCGATATCAATAATCTGGAGCCAGCCACCTATGCCGTAACTGTGGAAGACGAATATGGCTGTGTACGTACTGCCAGTTATGAGGTGGAAGAGTATCCAGAGCTGGATTTTAATGCCACTGTGGTGGAAAACGAATGCGATGGAGATGCTGCAGGTTCGATTACGCTGGACATCAACGGAGGGTATTTGGGCGGTAATGCCGGATATACCATTCGCTGGTACAAAGGAGGTACAGTGAATGGATTGCAAAACGATAAGACTTCATGGAAAAACCTGGAAGACGCCATCTACCGGGTGGTGATCGCTGACTCAGTGGGATGTAGCAGAGACACTACCATTACCCTTTCGGCTCCTGAGCCAATAGCCGCTACGGCCTCTGTGCAAGACATCAAATGCAAAGGAGAAGAAACCGGGTACATAGCTCTTGAGGTTTCGGGAGGTACAGCGCCCTATTCCATCCTGTGGAAGAAAAATAATGCACTAGGAGAAGATATCAGTACGGAAGACTCTATCTACAATCTCGCTCCTGGCGATTACTACGTGCAGATAGATGATGCTAATGACTGTGATGCTTTTACGGCGACTTATACCATTTCGGAGCCAGCCACTGTTTACCAGATTTCTTTAAACCCTACCGAAATTCAGTGTGTGGATGAAAGCAACGGAGCCTTGGAGCTATCGATCAGTGCTGATGGCGGGCACCCAGACGATTATACCGTGTCGTGGACGCGAAATGGGGTGGCGCTCTTTTCTGAGGCCAATGTGACAGTAGCTGCCGGATCTACTATTTCTGATCTGGACTCGGCAGTATATGAGGTGACCGTGCAGGATGCAAACGGCTGTGAGCGCACAGCCAGCTATACTATGGATGACCCGGATCAAATCTACTTCCGGCCTGAAATCACCCCCGTAACCTGCAATGGCTATAGCGATGGAGGGATCACCCTGGACCCTACTGGTGGCTATGGGAACTTTACTGTAAAGTGGGAGAGCCAAACCAGCGGCACCCTTGCCGACACAGATTTCGACCTGGCCAATATCCCAGGAGATAAATATACCGTAACACTCACAGACGAAAAGGGGTGCGCTATCGATACCATAATCTTTGTGGATGACCCGGCACCTATCGTCGTTAATGCTACCATTACGGATCCCAAGTGTACTGGTGGGGCGGATGGTGCCATCAGTATAGAAGTAAGCAATGGCACGCCTCCATATAGCTATCGCTGGTTGTTGGATGATCGGCTGATTAGTACGGAGCAAAATATTTCTGAGTTGGTCGCAGGTACCTACGAGCTGGAAGTGACTGATCAGCAGCTCTGTACTTTTACTGCCAACGACTATATAGTGAGCGATCCTCCATCAGATTTTAGCATCTCCGGAGTGATCGATAAAGTCACCTGTTTTGATGACCTGGACGGGGCTATAGATGTGACCATAGAAGTAACTGGTGCTGCAGCACTGGAGTATGACGTATACTGGGAAAAGGATGGTGAGCTGTTTTCGCAAAACAGTGAAGACCTGTCGGGCATAGGAGCTGGAAGTTATGAGCTATTTGTAGAAGATCAATACGGCTGTATCAAGTCAACAACCTTTGAGATTGAAAACCCATCAGCGCTGGCCCTGGAGTTTGCGATCGAAAATGTGCTCTGCTATGATGGTAATACCGGGAGCGTATCGGTACAGGTAAGTGGAGGATATGGAGATTATACGTACAGCTGGCAAAAAGATGGAGAAGCTTTTGAAAACACTTCTTCTTTTGCCAATAACCTGGAGGCGGCGTTTTACAAAGTGACCGTAGAGGACAAAGAAGGATGTACCATCAGTAGGACTGTGGAGGTCACTCAGCCAGATCCATTTGTGATTGCATTGACTTCACAAAACAACACGTGTGCCACGCCTTACGATGCGGAAATAGACGCTACCGTGAGTGGTGGGGTGCCACCCTACAAGCTTCAGTGGTTTAAGGATGGCCTGCCGTATAGTAAAGAAGAGGACCTGTCGGCTATTCCGGCGGGAGTCTATCAGCTGACAGCTACTGACTCCAATTTTTGCGAAACGGCCTCTGTAGAAGTGACCATAACCGCACCAGAGCCACTAGGTATATCGGTCATCAGTAAAGAAGATAACTTATGTCCAAATACCGAAAATGGCTCGCTTTCTGTGCAGGGTACGGGTGGTTCATTTCCATACACGTATTCCTTTGACAGTGCGGCGTTTAGTTCTGTCAACAACTATGTAAACCTGGCCGGTAGAGATTACCTGCTGGAAGTAAAAGACGATGTAGGCTGTACCTATGATACGCTGATACGTATGCGCAACCAGTATGAGTTGGAGGCAGAGTTTAGCATCAAAACGGAAGAGTTTGCGATTGATTTTCCAATAACACTGACGGATGAATCACTTGGCGAGGGGCTGGTGTCCTGGTTTTGGAATTTTGGAGATACCCGTGCCTCCGAAGAACAAAATACGGAAGTGATCTACGAAACTCCAGGTACGTATGCGGTGACGCTCACGGTGGAAAACGAAGTAGGCTGCACCATGTCTAAGACAGACACGCTGGAGATCATTCAAGGATACAATTTTGCGGTACCTACGGCATTCACTCCCAATGGGGATGGCCGCAACGAAAACTTCAGGCCTGGATTTAAAAACGTTACTTCTCTGGTGATGCGTGTGCAGAACCGAAATGGGCAGATCGTTTACAGCTCAGATAAGCTTTCTGCTTCATGGGATGGTACATTTAGTGGTAAAGACGTACCTCAGGGGTCTTACTATTATGAGATCACGTATACGGCCAAATCTGGCGTGACCCGTAAAGCTTCAGGGAAAATATTCTTGATGAGGTAAAAAAAATGGGCGTTATTAAAACGCCCATTTTTTATGAAAGTCTTCCATTTGCTCTTTAAACGTTTGCTTTTCGCCCAGCTCCATGTGTGCTGCCAGCTTTAGGTCTGTACTGGCTACAATGTTTCTCAGTTTGAGGTGCTGATTGATGAAGATAAATTCCAGCGTAGGGTTGATTTCCTTCATGACGTCCACAATATCCAGAACTGCCAGGTTGCGCTCTATCAGATTATAGGTGCCAGCAGGTACATCAGCAGTCAATAGTCTGTTGAAGACGTCAGAGATATAGTCTACATGTACAAACGCCCGCTTTTGTTTGCCGTCTCCATGGATGGTAATCATGTTGTTGAAGTTACTCTCAAAAACAAACTTGTTGATCACCGAATCAAACCGCATGCTTCGGCTAAATCCATAGATGTTTCCACTTCGAATGATGTGGGTTTTCATTTTGGATTGCAGACGAGCTACGTGTTCTTCGCCTCTTAGCTTGGAGATGGCGTAGAAGGTACGTGGGTTTGGTGCTACACTTTCGTCTAGTGGAGTAGTGGACGACCCATATACTCCTATGCTGCTGCAGTAGATGAAGTGCTGTACGTTGCTTTCTTCCACGGCATATACCAGTTCGGCTGTACCCCAGTGGTTGACCTGCTCAAAAAAGTGCGGGTCTGTGGTGGAGTAGGGGGTGGCTACTTTGGCAGCCAGGTGATAGACCACATCCACGTCTTCCAGCGCTTTGTTGAGTTTGCGTGAGTCCAGGAGCTCCCCTTGTATGAAGGTGATTTGCTCATGGTTGGCATATTTGTGTCCTGTAAAGAAGGCAAAATTGTCTCGGCTGAGGTTGTCATAAACCTTGATTTGGTTTACTTCAGGATTTTGCGATAGCTGCTTAATGAGTTCGGTGCCCAAATATCCGGCACCCCCAGTGATCAGTACATTCATGTTTTTATCGGGTTGGAGTTTTGCGAACAGCAGCCGCAAAACTAAAATGATCTAATGAATTAGGATGGGTTATGCTATTTCTTTACAAGATCAGTATGTAGGCCACATTCTACTTTGTTGAGGCCAAACCATCGTGCTTCGCGTTCCTGCATTTCAGGGTCCAGGCGTCTGGTACAGGGCTCACAGCCAATACTGAGGTAACCTTTAGCATCCAGGGGGTGGCGTGGCAGGTTGTGTTCGCGTATGTAAGCAAAGATTTTTTTCATGTTCCAGTCCAGCATCGGGTGAAACCGAATGGTGTTATGGGGAGCTTCCTGCTCCACGTCCATCGCGCGCCGCGTGGCACTTTGGTCACCACGTACACCATTGATCCAGACATCATAAGTCTTTAGTAGTTCGCCTGTAGGGGCAGTTTTGTTGATATAGCAGCAGTGGTCTGGGTCTGAGGTAAACAGGAGTCTGCCCGCATGGTCTTTCTGCATATAGCGAGGCATGGTAGATTTGGTTTCTACCACATTCAAACCGAATTCTTCAGCAATCCGATCTTTGAATGCTACCGTCTCAGGAAAGTGATAGCCGGTATTGAGAAAATATATAGGAATGGTGTTGTCTATCCGACTAAGGATGTGCAGCATCACCAGACTGTGCGTTTGGAAGGAGGAGGTAGAGAAAAGAGTCTTGCCTTCTGCCTTGTAGCTTTCAAGCTTTTGTTTGATTTCAGCTATTTCCATTGTTCGAATTTAGCACACAAAACAACAACAGGTCCGTTTAGATTCAAACATCTGCTTTTATTTTATGTGGTTTGAATAAAAAGGAAGCCCCGATCAATTTACGCGGCTCGTAAACTGTCGGGGCATGAGTCGAAGCGGTCTAGGGCTTCCTAAGCGGATTCTTCGCAACTAGCAGTTGATGTGAGAATCTGGTCTACTGATAATAAGGGGTAGGTTTTTCCATAGTATATAGTAACAAGAGAGGCTGCTAAGATGCGTAAGCCGTTTGGGATACTAAGTAACCCAGCCTTTGGAAAGAATCTTCCATCGACAGACCATTTCGAATGTTTAGCTTGAGAAAAGCGGTAAGCTCCTGCGCTTTGGTCAGTGGGATGTCCATTGCCGAAAGTATTTTGGCTGCTACGTCTTCTCTGCGCTGGGCCAATGCTCCGCTTACCATGAGTGAATCAATGAGATAGTGCGCCAGGGCAAAGCGCTCTTTGGTGTCCTCAGGAAGGCTTGTTCTGAGTTTTTCTATTTGGAAGGGGTCTGCCTGGCCAAAGGAAATATATGGCAGCTCTTCTTCAATTACACTGAGGTCTGTTTTGCTAAACAACCCCTCGTATTTCGCAATGCTAGCCATTTTATTGATGGTTTCTTTCTCCTTTCTGCCAGTGAAAATGTTCTTAATCCAGTTCATAGCTCGTCTATAATAAGTGTTGATTCGTCGACTAATATAGCTAATTCATGGAAGAATGCAATGAAATAATGCAAAAAAATAGATGAATATTACTATTCTACGATTTATTCGAATTTTTAGAGCCGTAGGGCCTGGCCTTACAGCCAGTCGTTGGTGAGTTTTGTGGCAGCTATGATTCCACTCAGTGTGGCCCCTGGGATCCCCTGTCCCGGGTAAGCAGTATCCCCGCAGTGATAGGCACGTTTGAGATCGAGTCGTGCCCCAACCATCTGCCAGGGCTTTATATGCTTGTACTGGGGATACCCACCCACAAAACCATGTGCTCGTCCGGTCCATTTGTGCCATGATCGGGGGCCACTGCTGTGCTGATAGACAATATTTTCAGGGCGAATGATATCTCGACGTGCCAGTTCGTTGAGTAGTTGTTGTTCCCATTCTTCTGTAGAGATGATGTTGTGTTTGGGGTTGGGGATGTGAGTACTGATGCTGGCCACAGAAGTGTCCGGATCGGGGCTGCGGGTAGTATCTTCGGGGTGGCTGAGACTAAGGAAAATACTAGAAGAACCTGCTCCAGACAGTGCGTTGGTGATGTGAATTTGATGGTGAAGGGATTCAAGTTGGTTGTGGGGTTTATAGGCTATGCCCATTTGGAAGGCACTATATAGTTGTTCGCTTTTCATGACCTTCGGTGCATAGCGGACTGGAAACTTACAGTGATCGAGCAGGTTGTTTAAGGGGATTCCCGAGACTAAATACTTTGAATGGTAGGTGGTGTTTTTGGTCGTTACCTGGTACTGGTCACCCAAATCCTCTATTTGAACAACTGGTTCGCGTAATTGAAGATTTCCACCCTGAGATGTTATGTATTCCACTAGAGGATTTACCAGGTTTCGCAGGCCACCATCTATGTAGTAGTTGCCATAATTGGTATAGCAAAGGGCTGCCGCTCCAAATAGCCAATTTACCTGTTCTGCAGTATTTTGAGCTGTAATCAACAGTTGCTGATCTATAAAAGCCCTGAAGTCAGGTGTGTTTAGATGGTGGCGTATGAGGACTTCTTCGGTGGTGGTCCATGCTGCAGGAATGTTGGCTACATCATTCAGTCGCATCTTTTTGAGCAGGCGGAGGTAATCTGTGGTTCGCTCCGGAGGGAAGTGAAGGTATCTGGTGCTGGCTTGCCATACAAACTTGCTCATGGTGTAGGCTTCTTGCCAAAACGCACTTGAATTCACCCCAAACTTCTGATCACATTCTGCTATCCACCTATCCAGGTCCTGAAAGCGACTGAGCGTTTGGCCATTGGTAAGGTGCACTTGCATAGGCAGGTCTAGCTTGCGTGAGGGCAATGCTATGCCTGTAGCATCTAGCAAATAGCGAAGTGGCATGTGATCATCCAGTCCTACTAGCGTGGTAGCTCCAGCTTCAAATGTGTAGCCCTTTCGGGGATAAGAGGTGGTACAGCCTCCTGGGATCCAGTTTTGCTCCAAAATCAATGGTTGGAGTCCTTTCAAAGCCAACATAGCCGCGGCTGTAAGAGAACCCATGCCACTCCCGATGACAATTACGTCGCACATATTTTGTGTAAATATTATTTGAAAAAGTTAAACAAAAATATTTTGCATTATGTTTGGCAGAAGAATTGTGATCTTTGTACCGTCATTGGTCCACCGAAAAATGGACAGAGAGGAACGAAAAAGTGAGAGTTCTGATTGAGAAAGAGAGGATCTTCACCGAGAATTAAGAATAGAAGAAAACAACATTGATGAAAGTAGCTGTATTCCGTAAGGAACATTTCAATGCTGCCCACCGTCTGTATAACCCTGACTGGAGTGAGGAGCAAAATGAGAAGGTGTTTGGGAAATGCAACAATCCGAATTGGCATGGACACAACTATGAGTTGGTAGTAAAGCTTGTGGGAGAGCCAGATCCTGATACCGGATATGTATATGATATGAAGAAGTTAAGTGATCTGATCAAAGAGCATGTCCTCAAAAAGTTCGATCACAAAAACCTGAACCTCGATACGGAAGAATTTAAATCTGTCAATCCAACCGCTGAGAACATTGCTGTGGTAATCTACAACACCCTCAGGGAGCATATTGATGATAATTTGGAAATGAAAGTGACGCTTTATGAAACAGAAAGAAACTTTGTTGAATACCCAGCATGAGTTAAATAATATGGAAGACGATTTTGCAGAGGATCATGTAGGTTCTTCAGACAGCACGCCATTACGGGCGGATGCGTTTGAGATGGATGACGAACTAAAAATGGAGTTGATTTCCAAGCACTTCAAGGAAATCATGCAGATACTGGGGCTGGATCTTACAGATGACAGTTTGCAAGGCACTCCGCACCGGGTGGCTAAGATGTATGTGCAGGAAGTTTTTAGCGGGCTCAATCCCGCCAACAAGCCAAAAGTCAGGCTGTTTGAAAATAAATACAAGTACGACCAGATGCTTGTAGAGAAAGACATTACGTTTTACTCCCATTGTGAGCATCATTTTGTACCAATTTACGGTAAAGCACATGTGGCGTACTTTAGCAGCGGTAAGGTTATTGGCTTGTCTAAGATCAACCGGGTAGTGCAGTACTACGCCAAGCGCCCTCAAGTACAAGAGCGTCTAACTATGCAGATAGCCAATGAACTCAAAGAGGTGCTTCAGACCGAAGATGTGGCTGTGGTGCTCGATGCAACACATATGTGTGTGTCTTCCAGAGGAGTCAATGATACCAATAGCATGACAGGTACTGCCTTTTTTGATGGGAAGTTTAAAGACCAGAGTGTGAAAACTGAGTTTTTGAACTACATCAACTCCAAGACGGACCTGTAGTGTAAGAGCAACATAACCCAAATCCCTAATGAACAAGCAAATAGCCATAGTAGGTGGCACCAGTGGAATTGGTGCATCTGTAGTGAAATTGCTCACAACTGAAAATTCTCTAATAAATATCTCCAGAAGCGAGGTAGAGGGCATTGCCAATATTCAGCTAGACGTAACGGAAGATTTTGAAGAGATTGCAGGGCTTCCAGATCAGCTAGATGGTCTGGTGTATTGTCCTGGTTCTATCAACCTAAAGCCCTTCCAAAGTCTGAAGCCCGCGGACTATCAGCGGGATTTCGATATCAACGTACTTGGGGCTGTAAAGACGATAAAGGCTAGCTTGAAAAGCCTGAAAAAGTCTAAGAATGCTAGTATCGTGCTCTTTAGCACAGTAGCTGTGAGCCAGGGAATGAGCTTTCATGCTTCGGTGGCTGCTGCCAAAGGAGCCATTGAAGGGTTGGTTCGGACGCTGGCTGCTGAGTTTGCAAAATCAGGTATTCGAGTAAATGCCTTAGCTCCTAGTCTAACTGACACTCCAATGGCAGCTACGCTATTAGCTTCAGAGGAAAAGCGCAAGGCATCTGATGAGCGCCATCCCCTGGGAAGGGTGGGTAAGCCTGAGGATCTGGCTCATGCAGTGAAGTACCTGCTCTCAGACGAATCTTCCTGGATGACCGGTCAGGTGATCCATCTGGATGGAGGCATGTCTGCCATACGTCCGCTTTAAAAAAACCAAAGTAAGTTAGAAACATCCCCTTTCCACAAAGGGATATGCATGGTGTAATACCTATTTAGATAACGAATGAGTCATCCACCAGAAGCCTTGATGATATTTAGGGAGGAACTCCGGAAAGCGAAGTTGGAACAGGAGCGTATCCGCAAGGAGTACGAGCAAAAGATAAGTGCCCTGACTGACGAACTGTCCTTGCTGAGGGAAAAACTGTCTTCTCAGGAGCAGATGATGAAAAGCGCTTTTGAGTATGCCGCCGATCTGGAAGAACGCATGAAAAACTTTCAAAACGAAATTGAAGATAACCATGAGCGCAATAAGTATGGATACCACTGACCACTCCACCGAGATTGCCCAGGCTCTCGAGGAAATGAAAAACCTCGGATTTCAACAAAGAATTGATGGCCGCTTTGCGGCAGTATTTACCACATCCGATGAGATCGCCTGTATCCTCAAGGAGTCTTATGTGCCGATCGATGAATTCAAAAAGGTCTTCGTACAGATGGTGGAGATTGCCAGAGGTGGAAGCTATCATAAATTCATCTTCGACAAGCGTGCATTGACCACCTTTCATCAGCCTACTATGGAATGGTATTTTTTACACTGGAAGCGAGAAATGCTTCAGCTGGGTGTAAGCAAGCACCGAAAGATTTTGCCAAACTTGCGGTGGTTTGAGCAGGCTGTGGCTATTGCAAGAAACCCACTACTTGAACAATTTTCCGCCGAAGAGCGGTCACAACTAGATATTAAATACTGTAATACGCTGGAGGAGGCCCATCAGAGCTAATGCATTTTTCAGACCAACAAATTTCAACTCTGGATAAGTCCTTTCGCCGAAATCTCATCAATTCGGTTACGGGGTTTAAAAGTGTGGCACTTATAGGGACCAAAAGCCAGGAGGGGACTACCAACGTGGCACCTTTTAGTCAGATTATTCATGTAGGGGCGGATCCGGCCATGATCGGGGTGTTGTTTAGACCGCATACCGTAAAGCGCCATACATTAGAAAATATTTTGACTACTAAAGTCTATACGATAAATCACATTACAGCTGAGTTTTTAGCTGAAGTACATCATACAGCTGCAAGGTGGCAACAGTCTGAGTTTGAAGCCTGCAAGCTTCAAGAAGAGTACCTGGAGGGTTTTGAAGCTCCATTCGTTCGTAACGCCAAAATCAAGATTGGATTATCACTGGTGGAGCGTCTGGATGTGCAGTCAAATGGTACACATCTGATTATTGGAGTCATCAAGCATTTGATTGCCCCTGAGGAAGTGGTGGGTAAGGATGGCTTTATCGATCTCGAAGCGGCAGGAACACTTACGTCCTCAGGGTTAGATAGCTATCATAAAACAAAAAGATTGGCAAGATTTACCTATGCTAAGCCAAATGTAAGCCTGAAAAAATTGCTTGAATAGTGCCTTTGAGTTAATAGTAGGTAGCTTTTTCTGGATTTATGAATAATGCAATTCTGATGGCTGAAAACCTCGCTCTGTTTCCATTTTTATAATTTATGGAGTCGGTTATCTTTGCACAGCTTTTTAAAAACCTATAATACTATGAGTTATTGGATATACGCGGTGCCAGTCCTGGCATTGGTAGGGATCATTGTGATGATCGTTAAGTCAAAATGGGTCAACAAACAGGATGCTGGCGATGAGAAAATGCAGTCGTTGGCAAACCATATCCGAGAGGGTGCCCTGGCTTTTTTAAGTGCCGAATACCGAGTGCTGGCCATTTTTGTGGTGCTAGCGGGTATTTTGCTCGGAGTGATTTCTACCCTGGTAGAGACTACCCACTGGTTTATTGTAGTTGCTTTCGTGATTGGAGCCATTTTTTCCGCTGTAGCGGGAAATATAGGCATGCGCATCGCTACTGCTGCCAATGTAAGAACCACACAAGCTGCACGTACTAGTTTACCGAATGCATTGAAGGTTTCTTTTACCGGAGGTACCGTAATGGGACTTGGAGTTGCCGGCCTGGCTGTTTTTGGATTGAGTATGTTGTTTATCCTGTTGTTTACCTGGTTTATGGGTGGCGAGTGGACCAACAACGGCGACATGACAATGGTACTGGAGGCACTGGCTGGGTTTTCACTTGGTGCCGAGTCTATTGCTCTCTTTGCGCGTGTAGGCGGAGGTATCTATACCAAAGCAGCTGATGTAGGAGCTGACCTTGTTGGAAAAGTAGAGGCTGGTATCCCTGAGGATGACCCTCGTAACCCGGCTACTATTGCTGATAATGTGGGTGACAATGTAGGCGACGTAGCTGGAATGGGCGCTGACCTGTTCGGTTCGTATGTAGCTACAGTACTGGCATCCATGGTGCTTGGAAACTACGTGATCCGCGACATGGGCGGTGCTATTACTGACAAGTTCAATGGCATTGGGCCAATTTTGTTGCCTTTGATTATTGCAGGTCTGGGAATCATCTTTTCGATCATCGGTACTTTCTTTATTTCTATTAAAGACAATGGAGCCAAAGAGGCACAGGTGCAAAGTGCACTCAATAAGGGAAACTGGAGTTCGATTATACTTACGGCCATAGCATCTTATTTTGTGATTGATCTCATGTTGCCTGCCAACATGCAAATGGACTTTTTTGGTCTTGGAATCATCGACATCCCGGCAATCAATGTCTTTTATGCTGTACTCATCGGCTTGTTTGTGGGTGGAGCTATTTCATATTTTACAGAATACTATACAGGTCTCGGTAAAAAACCTGTTTTGGATATCGTACAAAATTCATCCACTGGAGCAGCTACCAATATCATTGCTGGTTTGTCTACGGGTATGATTTCTACTTTTGCGCCAATCATTCTTTTCGCCGGTGCGATCTGGGGAGCGTATGAGTTTGCAGGATTTTACGGTGTAGGTATCGCTGCATCTGCCATGATGGCCACTACGGCTATGCAGTTGGCTATTGACGCATTTGGTCCTATCGCTGATAATGCTGGAGGAATTGCTGAAATGAGTGAGCTACCTGAGGAGGTGCGTGAGCGTACAGATATTTTGGATTCGGTAGGAAACACTACTGCTGCAGTAGGTAAGGGATTTGCGATTGCTTCTGCTGCACTTACAGCCCTGGCGCTTTTTGCAGCGTATGTTACGTTTACGGGTATTGATGGGATCAATATCTTCAAAGCCGACGTGCTAGCTGCCCTATTTATAGGTGGTATGGTGCCAGTGGTATTCTCAGCTTTGGCCATGCAGTCAGTTGGTAAAGCAGCCATGGAGATGGTAAAAGAAGTGCGTCGCCAGTTCAAAGAAATTCCGGGTATCATGGAAGGTACTGGCAAACCAGAGTATGGCAAGTGTGTGGATATTTCTACCAAAGCAGCTATTCGTGAGATGATGCTTCCTGGGGCCATTACAATTGTTGCTCCAATACTAATCGGATTCCTAATGGGACCGGAAGCACTAGGTTCCTATATGGCTGGTGTGGCTGTATCAGGTGTGCTTTGGGCTATATTCCAAAACAATGCCGGTGGTGCCTGGGACAATGCGAAAAAGTCCTTTGAGGCAGGCGTAATGATAGACGGTGAAATGACTTACAAAGGGTCAGAGGCACACAAAGCTGCCGTAACTGGTGATACAGTAGGCGATCCTTTCAAAGATACTTCAGGACCTTCTATGAATATCCTGATCAAACTTACTTGTTTAGTAGGGCTGGTTATAGCTCCAATATTAGGCGAAATCTACGGCGGAGTATCTCATAGCGCTGAGGTACAGACAGATGCTGTAGAAGAAGTTGTGGAGGATAGCAAAACAGAAAAAATAGAGCAAATTGTAGAGGTAGTGAAGTAAACCCTCTGCAAGAGCAGAAAAACACATAAAAAAGCCCATTCGTGCAAACGAATGGGCTTTTTGCGTTTTTGGAGTTTGTGTTTTCTGTAGACTTATTTGTGTTTTCCTTATAATGCTTATGGGTAATTAGTTAGCTTCATTTGGTTATGTTGAGCTTTATATAAAAGGGTGTAACACGCTGTAAAAAAGAGAGTTAAATAAATTTAGTATATTTGTGCTGGACAAATCATGAGAATTATGAAAACATCCAGCCGCCCATTGATTCCCTTTCTGCTAGTGATTGCTTTGTGGTGCCCACAAGGCCTGGATGCGAAAGGAGGAGTAGATGATACCTTTATGGAGCTTTCGCAGCGCCTGGAGGAAGCTATAGAGGTGCGTAACTTTCAAGAAGCAAGAAATGCAATAGAGCAGTTGCTGCCTTTGATGAAAGACGTGCTCAAGAGTGATAAAAAGACACTGGCTGAGCTCAAAAAATCCGATGACCCTGAGGCCAACCCTGAGGAGTTTGAGGAAGATATGAAGCGTAAGGCCGAGCTGTACAACTCTTTGAAAAAACTCGTAAATATTTCGCCTGCTGCTTTGAGGGTCAAAGCTGAACTCATCAAAAAAGAAGTGAAAGAATTTATAGAGCTATCCTGATTTTTTTGGTTACTGATTTGATAAATCTAGGCATCTCCAGTTTTGGGGGTGCCTTTTTTATTTAGGCTAAGTCTGTGTAATAGTTATTTGAAATAAACAGTGAGGCGGCTATACAAAGACCCGTAAATGAGCCAGTGAGGGCGAGTATCATGTGTAGAGTATGTGGTCAGCAGGGTGAAAACCGTTTCGTGGATTGCACCAGTTAGCAAGAAGTGTACTGGAAGAGAATAAGTCTGAGTAGGTGAAGGATATTCGCTTTTTTCATTCTAAATGTTCAATTTTGTCTCCCACCCAGAAACAGACAAGTTCAAGCAATCTTTTTAACTGCTTACTATTCAAAATGAACAATTTACCCCTATTGCCCCGTCTCCATTTGTTAATGGCACTGATACTGCTGGTTAGTCACGTTGAGGCCCAGCACGAAAAACTTCAAACAATCGACCGGGAAAACGGTGATTGGGCTTTGGGCCAGCCGTACGTTGTGCTCATTAGTATCGATGGTTTTCGGTATGATTATGCAGAAAAATTTGGAGCCAAAAACCTCTGTAAGCTCGCAAATGATGGAGTCACTGCGGAGAAAATGTACAGTGCTTTTCCGACCAAAACGTTCCCCAACCACTACACCATAGTCACGGGCATGTATCCTGCAAACCATGGGCTGGTAAGTAATGAGTTCTATAGTAGGTCTATGGATGCCTGGTACCGGATAAGAGACCGGTCGGCAGTACAAAATCCAGCATGGTATGGCGGAGTGCCACTATGGGTGTTGGCTGAGCAGCAGCAGATGCTGAGTGCAAGTTTCTTTTGGGTTGGGTCTGAAGCACCGATCGAAGGTATTAAGCCCACATATAATTATAGTTACGATGGTAGTATAAGCAATAAATATCGGTTTGATCAGGTTGTTGACTGGCTAGAGTTACCGGCTAGAAAGCGTCCTCATATGATATTGGCTTATTTTTCTCTAGTAGACGATGCGGGGCATCGCTATGGGCCAGATCACGAAAAGACGGGTGAGGCAGTGCTAGAGCTGGACAGTTTGATAGGCGACTTTATGAGAGCGTTGGAGGGACTTGAGCTGGATGTAAATGTAGTGGTAGTATCTGATCATGGGATGGCATCCATCAGCCGTGGAATAGTACTTCCAGAAGTAGTAGATCTTCAGGATTCCAGAGTGTCTTATAGTTTTCCTCCTATGATTTACCAGAAAGATCCCTCAAAAGTTGACGACATGTACGAGCGGCTATTGAAAGTGGAAAATCTACAGGTGTTTCGTAAAAACGCGTTACCAGATTACATGCGCTTTGAAAATGAAGATCGGGTGGGGGATCTCGTGCTGCTGACGAGCCCGCCTACAGTGATACTTAGCAAGCCGGGGCAGGTCTATGGAGGTACGCACGGGTTTGATCCATTCACAAGCCCGGAAATGGGGGCGTATTTCAGTGCTTTTGGTCCACAGGTAAAAAGAGCGGTGAAGGTCCCTGCCTTCGAAAATGTCCATGTCTATCCTTTCATTGCCCGTATGCTTGGTCTGGAGGTGTCTACATCTATTGATGGTAAGCCAGAGGTATTGGAGTTTCTCTTGAAATAATCTGGCATCTTTTTGGTAGTGTGTGAACAATGATCTGGTTAGATTATCTGCTCACGGTGCTTCATTTGGTGGTTATACTCTTTGTCTTGCTGGGGTGGATACATCCACGTACCAGATGCCTACATCGGGTGGTTTTACTGTTAGTACTTGTTTCCTGGTTGCTCATTGGCTTTATAAAAGGTCAGTTGGGGTATTGTTTACTTACAGATTGGCACTGGGATATTAAAAGGGCTTTAGGGGAGCGGCATTTACCATCTTCATTCATAGAGTACATAGTAGAGCATCTTACCGGTGTGGATTTTTCGAAAATGGTAGTAGATACAGCTACAGTAGCGGGGTTAGTGCTAGCATTGGTTATGACGGGAGTATTTTGGTGGAAAGGGGGCAGGCGTACCTAAAAATCTTTGTCACGAATGTGGTAGATGATCTTTACCTTTGCTAGACTAAGCGAAGTGGTAGTGATAAATGTATCCATCCACAAAATATTCCCGATCAATCGAAAAGATTGGATTTGATTCTCCGCTATTGATAACTTGAGAATGATCAACCTAAGCACATGAGAGAAAAGAAATATACAGTCCTCTACGTAGATGACGAACCAGCAAACCTGAGAAGTTTCAAGTCAGCATTTAGAAGATTATATAAAGTTCACATAGCTGATCACCCTCACAAAGGGATGGATATTGTAAAAGAAAACGATATCAATATTGTGGTTTCTGACCACCGAATGCCCGATCTCGTGGGTACCGATTTTTTACGAGAAGTGCATGAGTTTAACGACGACATCTGTCGGATCATTTTGAGTGGATTTGTGAAAAAGGAAGAGCTACAAGAGGCCAATGAGGAATTTGGTATTCATGCCTATATTTCCAAACCCTGGGATTTTGAGCACGTGCAGTCCATTTTCGAGCGACTGCTCAGCGGTGAAGGACAGCCGCAAAAAATGACCTACGATTGATTCAAACCTGAAATAGGTTTCTAACTCTGAGAAAATTAGATCCATTTTTTACCTCCAGGAGCGGAGGATGGGAGAGGTATGCCTGCTTGATTTAGCTTCTAAAAAAAAATAAAAATATTTTTTCTCCTGTTTTAAAGTTTGGCACGGTTATCGCTTAATTCAGGTCAAAGACGTAGTACTCTTTATCATACTTTTTAGTTAGGTTAGGTTGGTGATAGGCCCCCTCCGCGATGAGGGGGTCTTTCTTTTTATAGCCCTGTAGTTTTGCGGGTTTACACCTTTCCATATTTCCTTCAAATCGAGTATATTCAGGGTTACACTAACCCATTGACGTCTTATGAAAATCATCTTTGAATGGCTATTAAGCATATTAGCTGCTTTTTTGTTGCTTCAGACCTTGTTTTTTAAGTTTTCTGCCAGCGACGAAAGTGTGTACATTTTTACCCGAATAGGGTTAGAGCCATATGGTCGGATAGGCTCAGGAGTATTAGAGCTCATAGCTGGTGTAATGCTGCTCAGCAATAAATACCGGGTATACGGTGCGCTCCTCGGAATGCTGGTAATATCTGGAGCTTTATTTTTTCATTTAACTTCTCTGGGAATAGAGGTGCGTGGAGATGATGGCAGGCTCTTCTACTATGCGGTTACTGTTTTCATCTCATGTGCATTGCTCCTGTTCATACGTAAAAAAGAAATACCGCTGCTTGGAAGCAAGATTCAAAAATCATAAAAGCGTATTCCTGGTTACCTATAGATGAACGACAAACTGGCGCCGGCATATTACTGGTTTGCATCAAAAGGTTGGAGGCCGTTTCCATTTCAGGAACAGGCCTGGCGTGCGTATTTGGACGGTAAGAGTGGACTGCTCAATGCCCCAACAGGAAGCGGGAAGACCTATGCGCTGTGGATGCCTTGTTTGCTAGAGCATCTGGCATGCCACGATATTGCGGAAGTTACACCTGGTGTTCGGGTACTTTGGGTTACACCATTGCGGGCATTAGCCAAAGACATTCAGCGTGCCATGCAGGAAGTATGCGATGATCTGCAACTCCGATGGGCCGTAGGGTTGCGCACTGGCGATACTACTCCCTCGCAGCGACAGGCTCAAAAAAAGAAAGCTCCACAAGCGCTCGTGATCACACCTGAGAGTATTCATGTGCTCATGAGTCAGAGTGATTATCCAAACTATTTCAAAGACCTCAGCTGCGTGATAGTAGATGAGTGGCACGAACTATTGGGGACAAAACGTGGCGTAGCCACAGAGCTAGCCATCTCCCGGCTCAAAGCGCTTACCGATAATAGGCTGAAAGTATGGGGGATTTCTGCTACTATAGGAAATCTACCTCAGGCCAGGCGCGTGCTACTGGGTGAAGACCTTTACAAAAAAGGTATCACGCTACAGGCGCAAATAGATAAGCAAGTAGAAGTGACTTCTGTGTTGCCCGATGAAGTGGAGAAGTTTCCCTGGACGGGACATTTGGGTACAAGGCTACTGCCGAAGATTATGCCCATTATAGAGCAGAGCAAGACGACTTTGCTTTTCACCAATACACGCTCTCAAACGGAGCTGTGGTATCAGGCTATTCTCAAGTTTGCACCAGACCTTTCAGGTGTTATAGCCATGCATCACGGCTCCATGGATCATGACATTCGCGGGTGGGTAGAGGATGCTTTGCACGCTGGTAAGTTGAAATTGGTGGTGTGTACCTCTAGCTTAGATTTAGGCGTAGACTTTAGGCCAGTAGATACAGTCATTCAGGTGGGAGGACCCAAAGGTGTTGCTCGTTTTTTTCAACGCGCCGGAAGGAGTGGTCACCAGCCCGGATCAGTGAGTAAAATATACTTTGTACCGACACATAGCCTGGAACTGGTAGAGGGCGCAGCTTTGAGAGAAGCTATCGCAGAAGGGACTTTTGAGAGCCGAAAACCTTTAGAAAAGAGCCTCGATGTATTGGTACAGTACCTGGTGACACTGGCTGTCAGTGGGGGTTTTAAGCCTCTGAAAATACTGCAGGAAATCAAAAACACCTACTGCTACCGGCTACTTACGGCAGAAGAATGGCGCTGGTGCCTGGAGTTTATCACTACTGGAGGCAAATCACTTGGGCAGTATGATGAGTTTGCCAAAGTGTACAATGATGACGGGGTGTATAAAATCATCAACAAAAGGGCAGCTACCCGACATAAACTGTCCATAGGAACTATAGTTGGGGATCCGGCGCTCAGTGTGAAATACTTGTCAGGGGGACATATAGGTACCGTGGAAGAGAGCTTCATCTCTCGACTAAGCCCGGGGGATACTTTTTGGTTTGCAGGTAAAAACCTTGAGTTTGTACGTATAAAAGACCTGACCGTATTGGTGCGCAAATCCTCAAAGAAAAGTGGCCTGACACCACAGTGGGGAGGAGGCCGGCTACCACTTTCAAACATGCTTGCTGACAAAATTCGGGACAAACTGGATCGGGCGATCAAAGGGGACTACACGGATGTGGAGATGCAAACTATAAAACCCATTTTGGACTTGCAGCGTCAGTGGTCTATAGTGCCGCCTAAAGATCAGCTACTGATAGAGAAGACCAAAACACGCTATGGTTTTCATCTGTTTTTTTATTCGTTTGAGGGCATGTTTGTACATGAAGTACTTGGTGGAGTGGTAGCTCTTCGCATCAGCCGCATCCAGCCTATTTCATTTTCCATTTCCATGAATGATTATGGTTTTGAGCTCCTTTCTGATCAGGAAATCCCCATAGAGGAGGCTTTGGAATATGACCTGTTTACAGAAGACCAGCTCATGGCTGATATTCAGGAGTCTATCAATATGACTGAAATGGCCAAGCGAAAGTTCAGAGATGTAGCCACCATATCAGGACTTATTTTTCAGGGTTATCCGGGTAAGGGCATTCGCGCCAAACACTTGCAGGCCTCGTCAGGCATTTTGTATAAAGTATTTGAAGAGTATGATCAGGATAACCTGCTGCTACGTCAGTCTATGGAAGAAGTGCTCACTTTGCAGTTGGAGCATAGCCGATTGTTCGAAGCTGTCAGGAGGATCAACCAGCAAAAGATCGTATTGAAAGAAACTATAAAACCAACACCATTTGCTTTTCCTATTTTGGTGGATATGTTTAGGCGCCAAAACCTCACGTCTGAGCAGCTGGCAGACAGGATCCAGAAGATGCAAATGCAATTGGAAAAAGCAGCTGGAAATCAGTAAAGCATCTATTTTTGAATGTAAATGAATATCAACAAATGATGAAGACCCACTTGACACTAATTTTGCTACTCCTAGGTAGCGCACTTTCCGCTCAGACCATCACTGGAAAGTGGAAAACGATAGATGATGAAACAGGCAAGCCACGCTCTGTGGTGAAGATCGAAAAGCGGGGGGACAAGTACTTTGGTACCATCGAGAGGTTGTTTAGAGAGCCAGGAGAAGAGCAGGACCCAGTATGTGAAGTATGTCCGGGAAGTCGTAAAAACCAAAAGGTGATAGGTATGGAAATCATCACCGACATGGAGTATGATGCTGATGATGAGGAGTATACGGGAGGGGAGATACTAGACCCTGAGAGCGGCAACTTATATGACTGCAAACTATGGGTGGAAGATGGCAACCTGAAAGTGAGGGGCTATGTCATGTTTCTTTACCGTACTCAGACATGGCTACCGTATGAATAAACGCCTGGAGGTGACTGAAGGGAATGTGGAGTTGGAAGTATGTGGTGAAAACCTCATTTTGTCTCCTCAAAAGGCCGTATTCTGGAAGCAAAACCAATCGCTTTGGATTTCTGATCTCCATCTGGGAAAGGCCGGACACTTTCGCAAGCATGGCGTGCCTATACCCAGAGCTGTCCATCATGCAGATCTGACCCGGATTAGCCAGCTCATTCAGGAGTTTGCGCCGGCACGTATTCTGTTTATGGGTGACTTGTTCCACAGCGAGGGCAATGAGGAGTGGCAGGACTTTGTAGAATGGCGTCATACATATCCTTCATTAGAAATGCTCCTGATAGAGGGTAATCACGATATTTTGGAGCGGACTCACTACCAGCGAGCAGCGTTACAAGTGGCGGATGAGCTGGCCATAGGTCCTTTTGTGTTTACACACGAAAAGCAGTTTACGTCAGGATACAACATTTCCGGTCATGTACACCCCTGTGTACGGATGCAAGGACTAGCCCGGCAGGGAGTGCGGCTTCCTTGTTTCTATTTTTCGTCCGATCATGCATTACTACCTGCTTTTGGCGGATTTACGGGCACACATCCGGTGAAAACTCGCAAAAATGATCGGGTAATAGGCGTGTCAGATGGGTATTTGATTAGCTTAATGGCCTGAAAAAGATTAATTTACACATAAGATCAGCTGTTTTTTGGGAAATGAGGTTACTTTCTCCGGACTTGTGGTATTTAAAGGGGAGCGTACAGCTCCGGGTGTATGAAGGATAGAGAGATTCTGGATAGGATTGTCAAAGGAGACGAGCGTGCTTTGGACTATCTCTACAAGAAGTACTATCGGATGATGACCAACATCGTCTTGAAAAACAATGGTACCGAAGAAGAAGCTAAAGACGTATATCAGGAAGCTCTCTTGGCATTTTGGCAAAAGGCGGCCAGTGGTAAACTGGTGCTCACTTCCAAAATCAGTACGTTTTTGTATAGTATCTGCCTCAATCAGTGGCGAAAAGAACTGGACAGGAAGAGCAGGCTTAGTAGAGAAGAGGTAGAAAAAGAAGATTACCAGGGATACGATGAGAAAGAACGCTATAAAATAGTGATCGACTGCATCGGAGAGCTGGGAGATACCTGCAGGCGTATTTTGACCTATTACTATTTTGATGGGCTTAATATGTCAGACATAGCTGAGAAATTGAATTTTGCGAATACAGATACAGCAAAGACAAAAAAATATAAGTGTAAAAAGAAACTGGATAGTTTAATAAAGGAACGCTATAGTACAACCGACTTTTTTGATTAATGAACCCAATCTACCTAAATCAAATGGATGCTTACCTACGAGGAGAACTCTCCGATAAGGAGCATCAGCTTTTTGAAGCAGCCATGCAAGAAGACCCGATTTTCGCTGAAGAGGTACAGTTTCAGAAATCTGTGCAAGAAGGGATTTCTGCATACCGCAAAGCAGAACTGAAAGCACGTCTGGATGCCATAGAGGTAACGCCTACCTGGATTGGGGGTGGTCAGTTTGGAAGTGCTGTGGTCAAAACAGTTGCTGGAGTTGTCACTGCCTCATTAATCGGTGTGGCGGTTTATTACACCATAGACATTCCTGAGCAAGATATGATTCCTACAGCAAATCCAATTGTTATCAATTCACCTGCTGAGGATTACATACCCGCTATCTCGGTGCCTGAGGTAAGAAAGACAAGCGACTTACCGGTAGAGCCCGTCGCTATTGAAAGCCAGAGGGAATTCGCCGAAGAGGAGAAGGAAGTTGTTCCTGAAGTGAAGGAAGAGCTAGCAAAAGCACCAACTCAGAAAACCTACACACCTGTAGTAGAGGTTCCAGATCCGGGTATGCTCAATGATGTAGCGATATCCAGACCGGAAGTAGATATGCCAGCTGCTGCCACCAGTGATCAGGTGGTATCGGAGGAGCTGGTGACAGTAGATGTGAAAACGGTAAACAGGAGAAGCGAGATACTCAAGTATCGCTATCTGGATGGGAAGCTTTTCCTATATGGCGATTTTAAAAACAAGCCTTATGAGCTGCTGGAAATCAACAGCCCGGATGACCGCAAGCTGTATCTCTATCACGAAAGAGCGTTTTATGCAGTGAAGGTAACAGACAAAGTAAAAGAGCTGGAGAAAATCACCAATTCACAATTGATCGAAGAACTAAAGATTCTACGCAACAATAAACTTTAGTGGTAAGCGTATTTAGGCTACATTCGTTAGTTTTGAATCGAAATGGAGCAAAAAACGCGTAAAAAACGAAAGCTGGGGAGTTACCCCTTTGTAAGTGTCACGTTTAGTATCACGTTGGCTCTTTTTGTGATAGGTATTTTTGGGCTTTTGGCCCTTCATGCCAACAAACTCACCACCATTATTCAGGAGAACATTGAGTTGCAGGTTTTTCTCAAAAAACAGGTTTCTTCTGGAGAGATCAACCGCATCAATCGGACCATAGGTGCCAAGCCTTATGTACTACAGCGCGAAGGCAATCCGCTTGTAACGCTAGTGACCAGAGATGAAGCGGCTGAGCAGTTTATTAAAGACACAGGAGAAGATTTTAAAGAATTTTTAGGAGACAATCCGCTACGGGATGTACTGGTTGTGAATGTGAAGCCAGAATATCAATCTACAGATAGCCTGCAAGTCATACAGCAGGAAATAGAGCGTATGGGTGGAGTCTATGAGGTGAGCTACGTAAAATCACTGGTAGAAAGCATCAATAAAAACCTTACGAAGATAGGTGTAGTGCTCATCGGGTTTTTCTTAATCTTGTTGGTAGTAGTGGTTATTTTGATCAACAACACGATAAAATTAGCCCTGTTTTCTCAGCGATTTCTTATTCGCAGCATGCAGCTGGTAGGAGCCACTTCGGGGTTCATCCGAAAACCCTTTTTGATGCGTTCCGTTTGGTATGGATTGCTGGCAGGTGTATTTGCTTCCTTGTTGTTGGTGGGCGTGCTCTCTGTTGCCAATCGTAAAATAGAAGATTTACAACAACTGCAGGAAATAGAAAGTCTGGGGATATTATTTGTCGCCCTCATCCTGTTAGGTATTCTGGTAGGGTTTTTTAGTACCTACCGTGCCATCAAGAAATATTTAACCATGTCTTTGGACGAACTTTACTGAAAACTATGTCAGATCAAAGCAAATTTGCCTTCCAAAAGGTCAATTATATCATCATGCTCGCAGGCGTGCTTACGCTAATTGTTGGTTTTTTTATCATGGGATCCGATAGCGAACCTTATGGGTTTGGTTTTTTGGGACTCACGCTCGGGCCAATTGTCGTGATGTTGGGATTTCTTATCCAGTTTGTGGCCATATTATACAAGCCCAAAAAGTCTGATTCTACAGCAGATAGCGAATAATAGTTTATGACGTGGTTAGAAGCGCTGATCCTTGGCATCATTCAGGGACTCACCGAATTTTTACCAGTCAGTAGTAGCGGCCACTTGGAGATTGGCAGTGTACTGCTGGGGGTACAATCAGAAGATAATTTGTTGTTTGCGGTGGTCGTTCACGCCGCTACAGCACTGAGTACGATCGTTGTTTTTCGTAAGGATATAGGAGAGCTATTACAGGGGTTGCTGAGTTTTCAGTGGAATGAATCCTGGCAGTTTGCATTCAAAATTTTGATCTCAATGATTCCAGTAGGTATCATTGGTGTTTTTTTTGAAGATCAAATCACCAGCCTGTTCACCGGAAATCTGGTGTTGGTAGGAAGCATGCTTTTGATTACCTCCGCATTGTTATTTTTCACTTATTTCAAAAAGAGCAATGAAAAGCCAGTGGGCTGGTTTCATGCATTTATTATAGGACTGGCACAATCCATAGCGATATTGCCGGGTATTTCCCGCTCGGGAGCCACTATAGCCACTGCTTTGTTGCTAGGGGTGGAAAAAAACAAGGCTACGCGGTTTTCGTTTCTGATGGTGCTCGTTCCTATCTTGGGAGCCAGCGCTTTAAAACTCAAAGATTACCTGGAAGCACCTGAAGCTCACGCCGGTTTATCAGGAGTGGCAATCGTTATTGGATTTGTAGCCGCTTTTGCCGCTGGATATGCGGCTTGCAAATGGATGGTAGGTATCGTGCGGAAGGGGAAGTTAACTTATTTCGCTGTGTATTGTTTGATAGTAGGGTTGATTGCGATTTTAGGTCAGATATGGATGTAAACAAATATCAGGAAGGGCAACTATTACTCATTGATAAACCGCTCACCTGGACGTCATTCGACGTGGTGAAAAAATTACGATATACACTAAAAGTAAAGAAAATAGGTCATGCGGGGACATTGGATCCGCTGGCTACCGGCTTGCTATTAATTGGTACGGGCAAGTTTACCAAAAAGCTCAATGAGCTTCAGGGTATGGATAAGGTATATGACGGGGTAATTTCGATTGGAAAAACGACCCCTTCTTATGATCTGGAGACGGAGTTTGAAAATGAACAGGATGCGAGTCATATCACCGACAAACAGCTGCAAGCTGCAGCACAAAAGCTGACAGGCCCGTTAGCTCAGGTGCCTCCGGCACATTCTGCTGTAAAAGTAAACGGAGTGCGCGCGTACAAAAAGGCGCGAAAAAACCAGGATGTAAAGCTGGAGCCAAGAAATATTACCATTCATGAGTTTGAGATTCTCAAACGGGAAGGCAACGATGTGCATTTTCGGATAGGCTGTACCAAAGGTACCTACATTCGTAGTATGGCTAGAGATTTTGGGGAATTACTGGGGGTAGGTGCGCACCTAAGCAAACTCCGACGCACCAGTATAGGTCCTTATCAGCTGGAAGATGCACATAGTCTGGAAGACTTTATAGCAAAAGTACAGGCAGATGCAGCTGATTGACAACCTAGATACTTTTGAAGCCCCGGGATATGCAGTAGTGACCAGCGGTACGTTTGATGGCGTACACGTTGGCCATCAAAAAATCCTGCGAAAGATTGCTAAGACGGCCAGAGCCAAAGGAGGCAAAAGCATTGTACTCACTTTTTGGCCTCATCCGAGATTTGTCCTTCAAAAGGGAGAAGGGCTGAAGCTCATTACCACTTTTGAGGAGAAAGCAGCATTGATTGCGGGTAGTGGCATAGATTATCTGGTAAAGATTCCTTTTACTAAAGAGTTTTCCGAACTCACATCGGATGAATTTGTACGAAAGATTGTAGTCGGAAAGCTGAACACGAAAAAGCTGGTGATTGGATATGACCATCGCTTTGGAAAAAACCGTGAAGGAGGTTTTGAATACCTAAAAGCAAATGCTGGTGAGTATGGGTTCGAAGTAGAAGAAATCTCCCGGCAGGATATTGAAGATGTTGGAGTTAGTTCTACACGCATCCGGGAGGCGCTGGCTGCAGGCGCCATCCATGTAGCAAACGACTTTCTTGGCAGACCCTATGAACTCTCAGGGTTTGTGAAAGAGGGCGATCGAATTGGGCGCAGTATTGGTTTTCCCACAGCCAATATACAGGTGCCTGAAGCCTACAAACTTATTCCGGCAGATGGTGCATATGCCGTGCAGGTGCTATTAGACGGCCGCAAGTTTCAGGGCATGTTAAACATCGGTCAGCGACCCACAGTTTCTGGTGAGGAACGACGTATCGAAGTAAATATCTTCGATTTTGACGCTGATATTTATAACAAAAGACTCACTATACGATTTATCAAGTTGTTGAGAAAAGAACAAAAGTTTGCCAGTATCGATGAGCTAAAGCAACAGCTGAGCATTGATAAACGGCAGGCTTCGGACATTTTAAACAAACTGGTATGAAAAATTCGAAATCATTATATGCGGTGACATTGATAATGCTCACCCTTCTGGCTGGATGTACCAGTTCAGGAAAAGTCTCTTCATTATTGTTTTCTCCTTCGGATGATCGTGCTCTCGGAAAGCAAGTGAGCGAAGAAATCGCAGCCAATCCACAAGAATACCCCTTGCTGTCAGAGGCTCAGTATCCTGCAGCCTATCGCTACCTCAATGCCATGCGCGACCGAATTCTAGCTAGCAACGATGTAGACTACCTCAAAGAGTTTGCCTGGGAGCTGAAGATCATTCGTGATGACGATATGCTCAATGCTTTTGCCACGCCAGGAGGCTACATTTACGTATACACGGGACTGATCAAGTATTTAGACAATGCTGATGACCTGGCAGGGGTGATGGGACATGAGATCGCTCATGCAGACCGCAGGCACTCTATCAAGCAGCTCGAGAAACGCTACGGCATCAACCTGCTTCTTAGTATCGCGCTGGGGCAGGATCCGAGTCAGCTAGCACAAATAGCAGCTCAGTTGGCTGGTACAGGTGCTATCCTTAAGTTCAGTCGGGATGCAGAGGAGGAAGCAGACGAATACAGTGTAAAGTACCTGGCCGATACAGAGTATGCATGCAATGGAGCCGCTACATTTTTTGCCAAACTGCTCAATGAAGGCAAGGCAGGGGGCACGCCTGAGTTTTTGAGTACACACCCTAGTCCGAAGAGCCGCGTTTCGGATATTAATGAGCTGGCCAGTAAAATCAACTGCGAAACAGCACTAACCAACGAAACAGGCATGACATATGCGGATTTTATCGCAGCTTTGCCCTAACAAAAAATACAGATGCGAATGATCAATATATTGAAATCAGTAGCAGTGCTTTTTCTGTTGATAGGAATAAGCAGTTGTGATAAGAACAATGATCTGGTGCTCTTTGGCATCCAAAATGACATAGAACTTGGTGCTCAGGTAGATGCGCAGATAGAGTCTGATACCAGCTTTACCATACTGTCTCGCACAGCGTATCCAGAAGCTTATGCTTATCTGGAAGATATGAAGGAGTCAATCCTCAACAGCGGGGAAGTTAGTTATAAAGATGAGTTTGCCTGGGAGTTACATATCATACATGACGATGTGTTGAATGCTTTTGCCACGCCGGGAGGATACATTTATATCTATACCGGACTGATCAAGTATCTTGAAAACGCTGATGATTTGGCCGGAGTGTTGGGACATGAAATAGCGCATTCAGATCAGCGCCATAGCTCCAAGCAGCTACAGCGCCAGTATGGCATTCAGTTGCTGTTAAACATTGCGCTGGGCAAGGATGCATCTCAGCTGGCACAGGTAGCAGGGCAGATTGCGGGCCAGGGTGCTTTACTGAAGTTTGGGCGTGATGCCGAAACAGAGGCCGATGAGTTTTCGGTTCGATACCTGGCAAAAACAGACTATGCTTGCAACGGGGCAGCGTCGTTCTTTCAGAAACTGGAAGAACAGGGGCAGGGAAGTGATGGTCCGGCGTTTTTGAGTACACACCCACCATCAGATACCAGAGTAGAAGAAATCAATGCCAAAGCCGATGAGCTGGGCTGCAGTACCACAGCAGTTTCCGAAAGTGGATTTACATACGAGGATTTTAAAAATAGTTTACCCTGATGAAAAAATCAGAAATCAAGATTACGGTAGAACTGGACGAAGACAATATTCCAGAAAAGATCAGCTGGGATGCTGATGAAAAAGATCAGCCAGGACCCTCAGAAACCAAGTCCATTAGCTTGAGTCTTTGGGATCATAAGGTAAAAAACACGATGCGTATAGACCTGTGGTCTAAAGATATGCCTGTAGACGATATGAAGCGATTCTATATCGACTGCATCGGTGGTTTGGCTCAAAGTGTGCTGAACAGTACCGGCGATGAGTATATGTCCAAGGAACTCAACGATGTGTGCGAGCGTATGATCGAACATGTCAAAAAAGAAATGAGCTAACGAAAGTATAATAGTTCTGAAAAAGTAAAACCTGACGGATAAGACGTCAGGTTTTTTTGTGCTTAATTCGTTCAGTTTGCTCGAATACCGGTTGAAATAAAATGAAAGTCTTCTAAAAATTCTCTAATATTAGCATGCTAAAATACGAACCTCACATTAACCTTGAATTATATGATAACTAGTGCTACTAAAACTCAATTTTTAGCTTTTTTGCTGATGCTGATTGGCACGGTGGCCTGGGCACAGATGTCTGTATCTGGTACCGTAACTGATGTTGATTCGGGAGAACCTCTGATAGGTGTCAATATCCTGGTAAAGGGAACTGTCTTGGGAACCATTACTGATGTGGATGGTGGGTTTAATCTGGAGATCACATCAAACCCACCCGTCACCTTAGTGATTACGAGTGTGGGCTATGAGCGCCAGGAGATAGAAATCAGTCAGGCTTCCATTACGAGTTTGGATATTCAGATGCGAGAATCCTTTATGATTGGGCAGGAAGTAGTAGTCTCAGCATCCAGAGTAGAAGAAAATATCCTCCAGTCTCCGGTAAGTATTGAGAAGATGGATATTTTGGCTGTTCAAAGCACTTCCTCTGATAGTTATTACAAAGCTATTGCCAACTTAAAGGGCGTGGATGTAGCCTCTAGTAGTATCAATTTTCAAATCATCAATGCGCGTGGTTTTGGAAATACCGGTAACACACGTTTTGTGCAGCTTATTGATGGTATGGATACGCAGGCGCCAGCGCTTAATTTTCCAATTGGTAACCTGAACGGCCCATCTCAGCTAGATGTAGAAAGTGTGGAGTTAATTCCAGGAGCGTCTTCTGCGCTTTACGGGCCTAATGCATTTAATGGTATTCTATTAATCAATAGTAAAAATCCATTCGAATATCAGGGGCTAAGTGCCTTTGTCCAAACGGGAGTGAACCATGTAGGTAGTAATGCCGACCAGAGTGCATCACCTATGTATGAGGCATCTTTGAGATATGCCAAATCGTTCAATGATAAGTTCGCATTTAAGGTAAATGGAAGTTACAGTAGGGCGGATGATTGGCATGGGACGTCTTCTATGGATCGCAATGCTGCTTTCAATCCATTTGCCAGCTTAGGTGTGGAGAATCCTGGAGCAGATCGCTTGCATTTTATGGGAGATGAGGCGGCCCTCAATGTCAATATTTTAAGGTTTAGTAGAAACACCTCAAGTGATTTTGGCTGGGAGCAATTGGCTACTACAGGTATTGGTTTATTTTCCGGTAACGATGATATAGGTCAGACTAATGCGTGGACCTATGCTCAAAATGGTTTTTTGCCGAGTCATGTGGTTAGTGCCCCAGGATATGCAGAAAAGGATATTGTAGACTATGGAGCCGAAAACAAGAAAATCAATGTGGGATTATACTATCGATTGAACGATCAGCTGGAGTTAAGCTATTTGTTTAATGGTGGGTGGGGTACTTCTATTTACACTGGAGCTCAGAGGTATTCTCTTTCTGATTTTGGTATACAGCAGCACAGGCTTCAATTGCGCGGTGATAATTTCTATGTGCGCGCCTATACGACCAGAGAAAAATCAGGTGGAAGCTACATCGCAGAATTTTTGGCAAAAAGAATCAATGATGTTCGATATGGAGGAAGTGTGACCAATTACCTTACTGAATATCCTTTGTGGTTGTTGAGGTACTACTATAATAACAATATAGCTCCAGACTCAGACCCATCAGCAATTGGCTTGGAAACACAACTGGCAGCACATCAATTTGCACAGTCTCAAATGTCGAACAGGTACCCATTGACCGCAGGAGATAGTCAATTTGAAGATATCAAATCTGATGTATTGGAAGGGGTAGTACCTGTTGGTCCTCTATTCGATGATGTGTCCAATATGTATCAGGCAGAAGGCCAATACGATTTTAAGAATGAAATCGATTTTATGGAACTTCAGGCTGGGGCTAGTTTTAGAATGTTTGAATTGAATTCTAATGGTACCATTTTCGCTGATACGGCTGGTGCGATTACCATTAAAGAATTTGGAGCTTACGTACAGGCAGGTAAGCGCGTAAATGATAATTTGAAGTTTTCTGGTTCAGTGAGGTTTGATAAGAACGAGAATTTTGATGGACAGGTGAATCCAAGGATTTCTGCAGTGTATACCCTAAATAAGACTCACAATCTACGGGCGTCTTTTCAAACTGGGTTTAGAAATCCTACCACACAAGGGCAGTATATAGATTTGGATATTATTTCAGCACGATTGCTAGGAGGATTACCGGCATTTTATGAAGCATATCAATTGACCAAAACAAGTTCTACTGGGGTTCCTCTAGCTTTTACAGGGGGCTCTGTAAATGCGTTTAGGAATGATGTGTTTAGTGGGAAGCAGCCATTTGATCCTTCTTCAACTGAAATTCTGGAGCCTGTTACCTCCTATGAGTCAGTGAAGCCTGAAAGAGTAAAGTCCGTAGAGGTTGGTTACAAAAGTCTTATTCAGAACAAGTTGATGGTGGATGCAGTATTTTATTATAATACATATACTGACTTTATTACTCAGGTAAGAGTGGTGACATCTAATGAGTTGTCTGCGCAGGATGCTCAAGATATTAACGATGAGATAGGTGCTGATATTTATTCTGCTGGAGATCCTGCATACAATTCTATTTTGAATGGTACATCTGATAACACTTTCCAGATATACACTAATCTTGATGAAACGGTAAAGACTCAAGGTGCGGCTTTGGGGTTAACCTATAGCCTGGGTAAAGGATACACTGTAGGAGCCAATTACAATTGGAATAAATTCATTAGCGGTTATACCGAAAATACGTTAAACGATTTCAACACTCCAGAGCATAAGTTTAATGTGAAGTTCGGAAATAGAAAAGTTACTGATAATTTAGGATTCAATATCACCTACCGCTGGCAAGATGCGTTTAGGTGGGAGTCCTCGTTTGCAGTTGGGGAAGTGCCATCATATGCCACACTGGATGCTCAGGTGTCATACAAGCTTGATAACTTAAAGTCTATCCTGAAAATAGGCGGGTCAAATGTCATGGGTGATCATTACATTCAAAGTCTTGGTGGTCCGAATATTGGCTCTATTTACTATGTTTCTATCACCTTTGATGAGTTGATGAACTAACCATTTCAATAATCTATATTTTGAAGCCCGATCCCTATGGATTGGGCTTTTTAATTATATAAACCCATATTTATACCATGGAAGAACCGAGTTTTAAGCATTTCAATGGGGTGAGGAGCAAGCTTTACATCATTGTCTTCGGTACAGATACGCCGGCTGGAAAGCTTTTTGATGTTGTATTGCTAGTGGCTATTCTACTGAGTATCGTGGTAGTCATGCTGGAAAGCGTTAGTGCATTGCAGGCTCGTTTCGATCATGTATTTGACCTCTTGGAATGGACCTTTACCATTTTGTTTTCTATCGAGTATATCACTCGTATCTTCATTACCAGACGGCCTGAGAAGTATGTGTTTAGTTTTCTGGGTCTCATCGACCTAATAGCCTTACTGCCTACGTATATCGCCTTATTTGTGACAGGTGGGAGCTATTTGGTAGTTATTCGAGCCATTCGGTTGTTGCGAGTATTTCGAATCCTGAAACTGACTCGCTACCTGAGTGAGGCACAAATGCTGGGTTCCGCACTCAATAGTTCTAAGCGAAAGATACTAGTCTTTATGGGTGCTGTGTCTACGCTGGTGATGATTACCGGCACCCTGATGTACCTAATTGAAGGAGGGCAAAATGGATTTACCAGTATACCAAGAAGTATTTACTGGGCCGTGGTAACTGTTACCACAGTGGGGTATGGAGATATAGCCCCTCAGACGGTACTGGGACAGTCTTTTGCTACAGTATTGATGCTTATGGGATATGCGATCATAGCGGTGCCCACAGGTATCGTAAGTTCTGAAATGCGCAAAATGGATAAGCGGGCAGAAATTGAGGGTAGCAGGCCTTGTTCAAGGTGTAAGGAAATGAACCCTAAGGATGCTAATTACTGTATGAAATGCGGTAATCAATATTGAATGATGCTATATGTGAGGTAATAAAAAAAGACTGCCAATATTGGCAGTCTTTTTTTATGCTATTTATTGTGATTGTTATTCTACAATGCTACTCACATGCAATGAGCCGTTAATTGCAGCTCCCAATGCTGCAGATCCTTCTGGAGTATAAGAATATGCATCAAGTTGGAATAAAGCAGTCACTTTTGTTTGGTCCTGAGTATTAGCCAATACAAGTCCTAGTGGTGTTTGCTCAGACTTTTCTGTTTCGGCCACAGCCACAGTGGTACCGGTCATCATTGTGATAACTGTATTAGCAGTGAGATCTGCACCTTTCAGTTTGGCATCAGAACTAATATGGTTTAGCAGAAAAGCTCTTGCAGCAGCTGGAGTTCCACTAACTGAGGCGATCAATTCTGCCCTTGTTACAGATTTGGAATCAGCAATTGCATCCAATATTTGATCAGCAGGTAGGAAGCAGGTATAAGTTCCAGATTTGTCTGCAAGGATTGCTGAAATAGCCGTTTCACCAGAAGGTACGTCAGAATCTGCAGTTGCAACAATGCTGGCTACACCAGTAAAGCTAGACGAAAGTAGCACTGGCTGGGCAAGAGTACCCAGGTTTACACCGATTTTTGCCAATAGCGTATTAGGAATCAAAGCAGACTCCATTTTATGTACAACTCCGTTAGTAGCCTTGATGTCAGCCTCTTCAAATGCTGAACCATCAGCATCAAGACCCGCTTCGTCCACGTTTCCGTTTGCAAGAATTGTGATTTTTTCTCCTTGCTTGGTGGTTACTCCAGCACTCGTAAGGTCTGCTTGAAGATTAGTGCCTGCCACGAAGTGAAATCGTAGAACTTCAGCAATAAGTGAAGGTGCAATAGCCGAGAAGTCATCTACTTGTAAGTTAGCTTTCAGTTTGTCCATTGCTGTGTTGGTAGGTGCAAAAACGGTGTATTCCGCTGTACCTTCTAAATATGCCTTTAATTCTGCATCGGCTTTCATAAGTTCTGTAATTACACTCAACTCTGCATCCGCTTCCATGGTTGCTATCAAGTTTAAAGTTGGAGCAGGTTCGGCATCATCTCCATCATCACTACAGCCAGTAAATAGTCCTAGTCCAAGCACCATTGCAAAGAGGGCTAGTGCTTTCATTGGGTTAATCGAGTTTTTCTTCATCATCTTCAATGTATTAGTTATTAGTAGAATTGCTGTCCCACTGGTATGCCGGACAGCTCTTAAATTTAGATAATTATTATGCAAGCATACTATATTAAGGTTTCAAAAATTTTGAATTACGTGACTTTTTATTTCAACTCTTTCATTATCTATTCTGATTAGATTTCTTTTTTTGCCAGTTTTTCATGGATTTCACCCACTTTCATCAAGGCAGCACTACCATACCAGGGGCGTAGCTCCATCTTGAGTCTGCCCGCTTGAATGGCTGGGTCTGTGGCTGTTAGCGCTTCGGCTTCTTCTACTGTCTCCACTGCAAACACGTATATGCCGCGCACATCACCGCCATCCAGAAAAGGGCCGGCCAATACCAGCTTGCCTTCCTCTGCCATCCTTGTAATGTTGTCCAGGTGTGCTCGCTGTAGCCTTGCGGCCGTGGCAGAGTCCTGATCCCTGTTGGGGCCAGCCACCAGATTGGCCATGATGTATGAGCGCATGCCGTATGCATCCGCTCCGCACGCTGCTGCCAGCAGTGAGTCATATCCGGTAGACGCTCCTTTACCTAAAGACTCTTCTTTATCCTTTTTGGTTGGGTCCGGCGTGCTACATGCCCATAGACCTACGATCGTTAGTATCCAGATGTATTTCATAATGGTAAGGTATGTTGATGCTATTAGCTAATCTATCGAGTTGTTCAGTTGTTGAGAAATATTTTATTTATTTTTAGGGAATACCATTTTATCCATGAATAGTACAAACAGGGATTATTTGCCCGAAAATTACGAAGAAATAGTCGCTCGCTTTCGTAAGGTGATACCCCCAATACTGAAACCTGAGGACCTTTCAGGTAGGAAATCTTCCGCAGGCCATCGACAGTTAAACACCGGACTGGCGAAGTATCAGGGCGATTTTGGTAAGACTGAAAAGCTACACTTGCTGAGGCGATGCCTCTTTGGAGTGCGACAGGCAGATCTTCAAGCTTTGGACAACCTCAGTTTGACACAAGTCATGGACCTGCTGCTCACAGAAAGCTCAGAACCAGCACCTCCAGTGAACAATTACAGTGTGCTGGCCGAACAAGAAGACCCTGATGTGGCCTTTGGGGATACCTGGATACATGCTCCGCATGCTGGAGATCTGGAAGGTGGACGCATCGTGTCACTCAAAGGGTGGGTGATACGCAATATGCACCACCAGGCTACCCGCCTCGAAGAAAAGATGGTGTTGTTTTGGCACAACCTGCTGCCTGTCAAAATCTGGGATGTATTCTATGGCAAGTTGGGGTATCAGTATTATCAAATGCTGCGGCGCAATGCCTTTGGCAATTACCGTACTTTTATTCGAGACCTTACACTGGATCCTGCTATGCTCCTTTTCCTCAATGGTACTTATAATGAAAAGGAAGCCCCGGATGAAAATTACGGCAGGGAGCTACAAGAGCTTTTTTGCATTGGCAAAGGACCAGATGCACAATTTACCGAAGGTGATGTACAGGCTGCAGCTCGAGTGCTGACAGGATGGAAAATAAAGTGGCAGGATTTTGAGTCCAATGGACCTCTGGGGATTCGGTTTGCCGACTGGGCGCATGACACCTCTGATAAGGCGTTTTCCGCATTTTACGGTGGCAAGGTGATCAAAGGTCGCTCTGGTCAGGCAGGAGCACAAGAGCTTGATGAGCTACTCAATATGCTGTTTGATACCGAGGAATGTGCCAAATACATCTGTAGAAGGCTGTACCAGTTTTTTGTATATCCAGAAATCGATGAATCTGTGGAGGCTAACATCATTGTGCCATTGGCTCAGCAGTTTCGTGAAGGAAACTACGAAATAAAACCTGTAGTACGTACCCTCCTGGAAAGTGAGCATTTTTATGACCATGCCAACCGGGGAGCCATGATCAAAAGTCCGGCTGAGTATACCGTCGGGCTGTGGAGGACACTGGAGGTAGAGGGAGCCGATACGAGTGATTTGAGCCTGGACTACCAGCAATACGCCTCTATGCTATGGACCATGGGTAATCAGGGTATGGAAATGGGCGATCCTCCCAGCGTATCCGGATGGCCAGCCTACTATCAGGTGCCGTCTTATGACAAATACTGGATCACTACAGATACCATCACCAATCGTGCGCTGATCAGTGATAGTCTGGTGCACTGGGGGTTTTGGGTGGCCGAAGGCCATCAGTATCCGGCTGACCTCATTAAGTTTTTGCAACAGTTGGATCACCCGGAAGACCCCAATGCTATGCTTCGGGATAGTGGTGATTTATTGCTGGGAATTTCGCTCAGCGATGCTACGCTCGTACATTTAAAAACCATTTTACTCTCAGGCCAGCAAACAGACGACTATTGGACCACTGCCTGGTATGAGATGGTCGAAAACCCCGAGGACACAGCCTACCGGATGGTGGTAGAAAACCGGCTAAAGCCCACTTTCCAGCATTTGTTGCAATTAGGTGAAGCCCAATTAATGTAAGTATCATGAGAAGAAGATCATTTTTACGACATGTTACACACTCGCTAGCCGTACCAGGAGTGCTGGGTTCGATGGGCTTTCGGATGCCCGGCCCCAATTCGCTGCCTTCGCTGCTGCGCATGGCCGCAGATCAGGATCGTGTGCTGGTACTGGTTTTCCTCGAAGGAGGAAATGATGGGCTCAACACGGTAGTGCCACTGGATCAACTGTCCGTGCTCAACAAATTAAGACCGCATGTGATTTTGCCCGAGGAACGATTGCATAGACTTCCAGATGCGGATATCGGCTTGCATCCGGCCCTGGGAGGATTAAAGTCACTTTACAATGAAAACCGGCTTCAGGTCATCCAAAATGTAGGCTATCCCGCGCAAAACTATTCACACTTTCGCTCTACTGACATTTGGATGAGCGGCTCCGACTCGGATGAGCTGATCAACTCAGGATGGACTGGCAGGTACCTGGCTGATGAGTTTCCGGGCTATCCAGAGGCATTTCCTAACGATGATATGGCTGACCCGCTTTCCATCGAAATGGGTTATGGCAGTTCGTTACTTTTTCAAGGGCCACAGTCCACCATGAGTATGGTGATAGGAGATCCTAATTCGTTTTACGAACTGGTAGACAATGAAGAACCCGAAGTGCCCGATACACTGGCGGGTGATAAGCTGCGCTACATTCGGCTCATAGCCAAACAATCTCAGCAGTATGGTGAGGTGGTGACTGCCGCTGCACACAAGGTGAAAAAACAACAAGATTTCCCTCAAACCTATATTGGTCAGCAGCTACAGATCGTATCTCGACTAATAGCCGGAGGGCTCCGTACGCCGCTTTATTTGGTGCGCCTGGGAGGGTTTGATACACACGATGCTCAGGTAGAAGAAGGCGATCACACCACCGGAGAGCACAATGAGCTGCTCACCCAGCTAGATGAAGCAGTAATGGCTTTTATGAAAGACCTGGAGTATCAGGGTACGGATGATAAAGTGCTGGGGATGACGTTTTCAGAGTTTGGCAGGCGCATCGTTTCCAATGCCAGTCTGGGAACTGATCACGGGGCCGCGGCACCTATGTTTTTCTTCGGCAATGCCGTGAAAGGCGGGGTGGTTGGCAACAACCCACAGCTCTCGTCTTCAATGTCTTATGATGATAACCTGCCGTGGGAGTTTGATTTTCGGCAGCTATATGGATCCGTGATGGACCAGTGGCTCGGTGCTTCTAATGACCGCATCCAAAACGCACTATTTGACACCTATGACCCTGTGGAGATCATTGGCAACCGGGCCAGGCTACTAGCAGGCCAAAAACCTGAGACGCGAGGAATAATAGTGTATCCTAATCCACTGAATGGGCATGCCACTATACGAGTGAGTGCCACTCAGGAACCTGTGGCCATTCAGTTGATAGACTTGCAAGGCAGAAGGCTCGAAACGATGTATACGGGAGTAATAGCTGGCGAGCAGTCGTTCCAATGGGATACCCACCGATTGCCGAGAGGAAAATACTTTGTGACAGTTACCGGGCAAAATACGCGGCGGGTGTTTCCTGTGGTGAAGTAGAAGTTAGCGGTTTAAGGTTTAATAGGTATTTTAGAGGTAAAAGTGAATAACTACTTAAACCTATGAAATATCTTTTTTTATGGATAGCTCTCACGTTTTCCTTAGTGCTTCATGCACAGTTTACTGCCAAGTTAGATCTGGAAATAGCTGAACTAGCTGCTAAAAAGCAACTGGACGGGATAGCGAAAGATGACTATTTTACCACTCTGAAAGAACTGGCAAACCAGAATGTCGAGGCGGAGCTAAACAACTATTTACAAGGAGCCTGGTGGAGGTACTCGCATTCCGTTTACCCAGACCGGAAGGAGGTGCGTTTGAGTAATGCACGTGGAATCTTGAAGTTTTTAAACAGCGAGGATGCCTATTACATAAAAAGGAATGAAAAGGACACGGTCTGGTGCGATTGGAATTTTGACGAAGGTAGGCTACTGCTCAGCCGGTATGCTGATAAATCCAAAACCGACCAACCGATGGTAGAGCCGTTTGGGGTGCATTCCATTTCCGAGAAGCGCCTTGTGCTTTTAGCCTTAGCCAGAAGTAAAGCCTATCCTGGCAAGTACAGGTCCATCTTTCATGTATATTTTCGGAGGTAATCAGCCAGACCTTTATCGAACAAAAGCGCATTTTGTACGCTGATGGACAAGATAACATCTGCTCTTTTCCATCGTTCAAATTTTCATGAACAGGTTAAAAACATTCTTTTGGTTGTGCGCTGGAGCCAACCGAGAAATCCTCTCCAGGTGTCCTTCTGAGTCTAGTAAATATGTAGGTATAGGTGCTACGATCTTCTTTACAGGAGTTTTTGCGGCGCTGGCGGGTGGGTATGCCCTCTATACTGTATTTGATAGCTATCTGGCGGCAGCTTTTTTTGGATTGCTTTGGGGGCTGATGATTTTTAACCTGGATCGGTTTATTGTTTCGAGCATGCGCAAAAACGATGAGCCTCTACAGGAGTTTTATCAGGTGTTACCCCGATTGGTGCTGGCCCTGGTGATCTCCATTGTGATAGCCAAGCCTTTGGAACTAAAGGTATTTGAGAAAGAAGTGAATGCAGAAATCGCATTGATGGTACAGGAAGATCAGGCCCTCAGAGAGCTGGTAGTAAAGGATCGTTTTGTGGCCTCACGCAACCGCCTACAGGCGGACATAGCTCTGCTAAAAAGTGAGCTTACTGAAAAAGCTGACCGGAGAGATGAGCTTCGGCGCATTGCTCGTGAGGAAGCTGACGGTACAGGAGGTACGGGCCAGCGAAATGCCGGTCCTATTTACCGCATCAAAAAAGCGGATGCAGACAGGGCAGAGGAGGAGCTTAATGGCCTGGTAGCTGCAAATACACCGCTCATTCGAGAGAAAGAAGAGGCTTTGAAAGCTTTGAACCAACGCGAGCAGGCGGAACTGCAGTCATTAGAAGCTAATCAGCTTACCGGATTGGCCTCTCGCATAGAGGCGCTGGACAGACTGACTACCAAAAGTTCAGCAGTTCATTTAGCACATTGGTTTATCATGCTCTTGTTTTTGGTGGTAGAAACTGCCCCAATTTTTGTGAAACTTATAGCTCAAAGAGGACCTTACGATTATGTGCTAAAAACAGAGGAGTACGGTTTTGAAGCATTTCACCATGAAGACCTTGCTCAGATGGTTTCAGAAATTAAGAAGCGGACTACAAAACTGACAGAAGAAGAGGTGGAGTATCTGCATGCGCGCTTGCAGCTGGGCTTGAACAGGAGCTGAGTAAATAGTGGTGACACATGATTTGTGAAAGTTCGATAGGTGGAAAAATGGGAGCCCGAAAATGCTTGTTCAGGCCAATAGTTTGCGCAAAGGATTGCTTATGCAATACTCTGGGATAGTGATCACTTTAGTGTTAAACCAAAACACTAAAACTTATGATTACACTAACCAAAGCCTGGAGAATGTCCCGGGTTTATGTGATGGGCATGCTTTTTATCGGAGCGGCGACATCATGTGATGATAAAGAAGATGCGCTTCCCGAACTGAAGGCTGATTTTACAGCGAGTGTTTCACAGATCACTGCGGGTGATGAGGTGACATTTACGAGTAGCGTAGAGGGCGAAGGTGATGCTTACCTGTGGACATTTGAGGGGGGTACTCCTGCCTCATCTACAGAGGCTAATCCAAAAGTGACTTATGCTACAGCTGGCAAATTTGATGTAACACTGGAAGTAACTCGCACAGCTGATGAAGCGAGCGTAACGACGAAGAAAGAAGAGTTCATAACAGTAGATGAACCGCTCAGCGTAACGGCCGCTTTTACTGCTGACATGCAGGAAATAGAGCAAGGCCAATCGATCACGTTTACCAACACTACTACGAGCAATGGCTCAGGAGCCACTTTAGAATGGGTTTTTGAAGGGGGTACACCGGAGACATCTACAGATGCCGAAGTGACCGTAACCTATGCTGCGGCAGGTACCTACGACGTAATGCTCATCGCTTCAGAAGAAGACGTGGTGGATACCTTGAGTAAAACAGATTTTGTTACCGTTTCGGCACTGAATGCTTCGTTTGACATGTCCGCGGCTTCCGTTTTTAAAGGGGAGTCCGTCACCTTTACCAGCACCAGTACAGCAGGAGCTACGCTGAGCTGGGCTTTCGAAGGCGGTACGCCCGCTACCTCTACCGATAGTGAGGTGACCGTAGCATACGAAACAGTAGGCATCTACGATGTAACACTCGTGGTGACTAAAAACGGCATAGCCGTAACCGAAACGAAAGTAGATGCCATTGAAGTAAAAGAGCTGCAGGCTGCGGCTTTTGTGAGTGCTAAGCTGGCGACTGATGGAGCAAGTATTTCGCTCACTTATGACAAGGAACTCAACGATCCTTCGGGAGAGGTGGCAGCTTTTACCGTTAAAGTAAATGGCACAGCTTCACAGGTGTCTTCGGTTTCCTTGGCTGATGGTGATGCCAAAACACTAGTAGTTTCTCTGGCGACAGCTATAACTGCTGGTCAGACAATTTCTGTTTCCTATACTCCGGGAATCACGGCAAAGGATGGGGCAGCCGTATCAGCACTTACTGATCAGTCGGTAACTAACTCCCTCGGGGGTGGTGGTAGCACCGATGGCAACCTGGTTACCAATTTTGACCTGGACTTTGAGACTGTATCTGATATCAGTACTGTATTTACGGAGTTTGGAGGTGACAAGCCCACTGGTGCTACCAGAGCTGTAAGTGATGCACAAGCCTCTGTAGGCTCAAAAAGTGTTCATGTAATGGTGCCTGCTGACGGCAATGCCGTAATTACTACACTGACATCTAGTTCTGCTTTTACGCTGGACGCCAGCAAAACCTATACGTTTTCATTTGATGTTTATACGGTTTCCCAAGGTGCAGAATTTACCGTTAGAGTACAGCCACTGAGTGGTTGGGCGGAAAATAAAATCTGGACCGGTCCGGCAGCCATGAAAATTGAAGAATGGAATAAACGTGAATGGGATGTAAGCGGCGCAGATATTGCTGAAGGTAAATTCCATATCCAGTTTATATCTAAGGTAGATGCAGCCTGTGAATACTATTTGGATAATTTTATAATTAAAGAAAAATAGCAGATAAAGGTAAGCATTTTTTAAAGGCTGTCTCGAAGCGCCCTGTGTTTGAGGTGTTTGGTGGCAGCCTTTTTTTGAAGTAGAGATTCTACCTACTCAGAATTTTTACAATTCTACTGTTGATGATTTCGGAGAGGTTCCAGTAGTATAGCCTGGAGTCTGTAGTGCTGTAAAACACCACTACCACGGCATCCAGGTCTTGGTGATAAGCTGCAAAACTCTGGTAGCCGGGTACCCAGCCTCCGTGTTCGTATTCGTAAATGGAAGCATAGATGGCTTGTTCGCCGGCATCAAACACCGAGCCCTCGTTTAAGGCTCTGAGAAAGATACCCACATCCTCTGCCGTGGCATGCATGCCATGGTCGTTTCCTTTCAGGTCTTCAGGGTACCCTACGTGGTAGCCACTCATCACATCGTCTGCATTCACTGCTTGCAAGGAGCTATAGGTATTTTTTAGCTGTAGACGGTCGAGGATTTCTTTTTGAATAAACTGATAGTTGTCATAGCCAAGCGCATCATCCATGATCTTGTTTAGCAGCAAGTAGTTGGTGTTGCAGTAGGCGTAATCTTCACCGGGCTCGAATTGGGCGGGCATGTTAGCGATCAGGGCCAGACTTTCTTCATAAGTGCCAGTGGGTGCAGCCCAAAAGCCGGGGGCATCCGTGAAATTGGGGATGCCACTTCGGTGCTGGACCATGTGTCTCAACGTGATGCGGTCAGCATATTCGATTTTTCCGTCAAGGTCGGGTAAGTAGTCTGCGAGGGTTTTTTCTAAAGATAGTTGGCCGCTATGGACGAGCTTGGTGACGGCTACTACATCGTAGAGTTTACTGATGCTCGCAATCTTAAATAGCGCATCTGGTCTGGCCGGAGTTTTTGCCTCCCGATCATGCCAGCCTGATGCAAGGTATTGCGGAGGATTTCCACCCTGGTGTACATAGGCAATCACACCTTCAAACCCATGCTGCACGGCTTCATCTAGCTGCTCCTGCACGGTGTCTGGCAGCGGTAGGATCCACGCCTTTACCAGGAGCCAGGGCACAAAAAACAAAGAAATCACTGTGCCAACAAGCAGTGCGATGCGGATGAGGAGCGTGGTTTGTTTTTTGGTCATGTTTCAGTAGAGGCAAAAGCCTGTCGTTTCAAGGGGCTGTGTTCCATCAAAGCTAGTTTTATTTTTGGTTATAGGCGGTGGTAGTGGTTATTACGGTCTAACCGTGCCGGTGATTTCGGCGATATGGTGCCACTCTGAAAGGTTAATGTCGTAAAGGAATTACATAAGCTCGCCTTTCATAATAAGACACAGCGAGGGATACAGGATTTGGCTACCTTGCTCAATCCCAAAATCCGGGACTGGGTTCATTATTATGGAGCGATAAGTCGGAAAAGTCTAGGTCCAGTATTCTACTACCTACACCATCGCATGATCCGGTGGATATTGAACAAATACAAGCGATTTAAAGGTAGCAAGTTGAAAGCTGTAGCTTGGTTGAGGCGTGTTGTACATTCATATCCCAACCTGTTTTACCATTGGTCATTGGGTTACAAATTAGTATGACCCTGTAAAGGATTTTGGGAGATTATCACGACTATGCGTCCCAGTACGGTTCTGTGAGAGGTTAGGGGTGAAATTCTCCTAATCAACTTGACTATGGAGCTTTTAGTAGTTCGAGGATATCGTCAGTTTCTGAGTTCAGGTAGTGTTGTATCGTTAGGAGGTTATTCAGAATTAATTCTGATACACTTTGAGTTGTCAGGTTTCCTGTGTTTAGGTAAATGATCTTCGGAGGTGATCCACGAAGAGCGTTTAGGTCTACAAAATCAGAGTCAAAAGTTACGACAGCAAAACTGTTAAGCCTAGCGTACTCAAAAATTTCAAAATCTGATGCATCTTCAAGTCCAACGAATCTGACTTGTTCGCATTCAGTAAAATCGTCAGGCAGTTTCTTGAGGATTTTTGGAGAGATATTTTGATCGAAAAGAAGCTTCACTGAACTGAGATCAGTCGTCGTTCCTTGTCTGCAGCATAAGCAAGACAAGCATCAATCATTTTATCAGTTACCTCTTCAAAATCAGATTTGATATCCTCTCTGCTCATACCGTTCGAGAGCCAGTTAAGCACATCATAGACTGAAATCCGGGTCCCCTTAATTGTTGGTTTGCCAAATCTCTTGTCAGCTCTGATTTCTAAAACTTCTTGATAGTTCATATAGTAAAGATACGAAAACCTGATATGATGAGTTAAGTGCTGGTGTAAACAAAAAAGGATGCGTATCTAGCATGACCGGGGCGCGTAGCCTGGAAGAAACCCGAACGCAAGCGAAAGAACCTAATCCGGCTAGGGATGGACAGAGACAGAGCGTATGCTTATAGCAGAACCAGAATAGGCGGATGGCTAGGCGCCCCCGGCTAGGCGCCCCCGGGCTGTAGCTCAAAGCCCCATACTGAGGACGACTATTACATTGTCCAGACTCAGAAGGCGAGGGTACGAATCGATGCTTTCCTATTACAGTAATACGATTCCTGAGATTCAATGAACCGCCGTATACGCGACCCGTACGTACGGTGGTGTGAGAGGCGCACCCCATCAGTTATGACTGGTGGGGCCGTCTACTCGATTATATGCTATTTTTTTTGAAATTTAACGAGTAGAAAGTTAGTTCCGATATCAATGAACAAGGCTAATCCAATACTCATCCAAAAACCTATATCAGATGGATTAAAACTTCCGTATGGCATAAGAGCCATAAATATTGGTATTGATATTATTAACCCAATGATTGATACCCACTTATGCTTCTCGTTTAAGAAAATACGCATTATTAGCAACATTTTATATTTCCAAAAATTACAGAGTAGCAACTTGAGGGGATGCTATTAATCCATCCATTTCTATAATAGTCATATTGTTGTCGACAACTCGTCTCATGACGTCCTGCCATTTCGGGTCTGAAGCAACTTGTAATGAGATTTGCTGCGACAGATGTTGTTGCCCCTCCTATAAAACCTAGAGCACCTCCGAAAACAGCACCTCCAACTGCTCCTGTTGCCGTTCCTAGGCCAGGGAAAACAACTGTTCCGCCTGTTGCACCTGTAATACCTCCTTTAACTGCCCCTACAGTAAATCCAACCACAGCACCGGCCCATACGCTTCTCCATCCAACATCACATCCCATCACTCTCCCATTTTGAGCTGAAGTAGAATCATTAAATTCAGGGGCCATTTGCGCGTACATCGCCTGAATACCATCACTACTCATAAAATCCAATAATGCTCGTGTAGAGGAGGTAAATTCTATTAATTGGATTCTTTCTTCTTCTGTAAGATCATTTGAGTTGTTGAGTTCTTGCTCAAAAGAATCTACAATGTCATAACCTTCATCAAGGTACTCTAATTCGAAGATTTGATCAGTTAGATGTTTCATAATGATTTTTTGATTCTCACCAAACATTGAAACCGTATCTATTAAATCTCCAATCGATTCACTAACTCTTGCATTTTCTATAGTTCCTTGTAGAACACTAGGAGATACCGGAAAAAGACGTATTTCGGAAAGACTAGAGCCTTCAAATTGGTGTTGCAACAGCCTTTTTTCCATTCGCACTGATACATTTTCAACTTTAAGTGTTAGTTGAGATTCTTCTTCAGATATTTCTTCTACATCCACAAAATCTAAAGTAGTAGCGAAATTTAGAGATTCTAGCGTCACCTCCTTAAAATTACTCTTAAGCAACTCTATGTCAGTCGTCTCTAGAGGTTCAACATTAGATGTGTTACACGCCACAAGTATTGTGACAAGTGATAGAATAGTGAGTTTTTTCATTCTTAGGCGTTTTATAAAATTGAACATAAATAATTGATTGTTCAAATATAGCAAGAATTTTTAATTGCATATAACGACCAGCTATCGGGCGTATGTCCGCAGCTAGTGATTAGCACTAAAGTAGTGAAATCTGCCGAAGCTCACAACGGTTCCAAACGGCACTGCGTTCAGAAAGTCTAAAAATCCTGCGAGCTAAAAATGGCAGAAAGCACTGCCGATTCCCAGCGGCAGATATCACGGTCGTGTTGCACTGAAACCAGCCAGAAACCACTAAGACATATGCCCGATCAGCATATGTGTGTGCCCAGCATGGGCATCTGGTATCGAAGGTACCAAATTATTCCAGAGGGTGAAAGCCGCCGTGGCCCGGTCCCTTACAGGCAAGTTGGTTAAGCCTGTTAGCAAGCCGCAAGGGTGGTATGGGTGACCATACATCTGAAGGAAGCGGGACTGCAAATTCCGGTACTGACGCATAGGAACGTCATACAGAGGCCAAATGAGGTGGATAAGTGAGCACATCTTCACAACGTCCCTGACCAACAAACCTCATAGGGTAGATGACGCAGGAATCGGAAGAAGCCTACGCGGCGCGGGAATATGTCCTTACCTGGGGAGATCTCGGACTTCACGTGATGGAGGTCGAGAAGTCAGCAGAAGCTATAGTAGCTACTGGTAATGAGCCGGTTCAATTAGCCGGAGGTCTCACAAGGTAGTGAAGGGCTGAACATTGAATTGTGTCCGGATTCGAATAGGAATGCATCTCAAGATGGATAGCCTACTCTCTTAGACGGACAGGGAAAGTAAGTTTTATGATAGTAGAAGTATTACAGCGTAAGAATCTTTATAAGGCAAGCCAACAGGTAGTCCGAAATAAAGGAAAGGCGGGAATAGATGGTATGACAGTCAGGCAACTCCCAGAGCACCTGGAAGAGAACCGGGACAAGATCATCACATCAGTCCTGAACCATACGTATATACCTGATGCTATTCTTGCGGTAGAGATACCCAAGGGGAAAGGGAAAACCCGATTGTTAGGTATTCCCACGGTAACAGATCGATGGTTACAACAAGCAGTTAGTCAAGTACTAATGACTAAGTTTGAACTAAACTTCGAAAGTCACAGCTATGGCTTTCGCCCAGAAAAGAACACCCAAAAAGCAGTAAGCCAAGCCCTGAAATACATCAATGATGGCTATCGCATCGGCGAACCGCAGGACATAGTGGATATTGACGGGGTCGCCTAGACCTAAAAGGGTTCTTTGATGAGCGGTCCGCCGTTGCGGTTGATCATTCGATACTGCTACAACTAATCTACAACAAGGTGAAATGTCCAACGACCCTGCGACTCATCCGCAAGTGGCTGAGAGCACCGATCCAGATAGAGGGAAGGTTGCACAAACGTCGCAAGGGGATGCCACAGGGCTCCCCAATCAGCCCCCTACTGTCCAACATCCTACTGGATGAACTGGACAAAGAGCTGGTCAGGAGAGGTATTCGCTATGTTCGATACGCAGATGACTTTAGCATTTATGTTAAGTCGAAAGCAGAAGCTCGTGAGATAGGAAATGCCATTTACGAGTTCCTTCGCGACAAATTAAGGCTGCCTATCAATCGAGACAAGTCGGGCATTCGTAGGCCGGTAAACTTCGAGTTACTGGGGTATGGATTTGCCTCAGAGTACAAGAAGGATGTTAAGGGACAATACCAGTTGGTAGTATCAAAGAAAGCGTGGGGGAACCTAAAGCGTAAACTGAAGGATATTTCCAGAAAGACCAGACCGATGAGTATCACAGACCGATTCCAGAAGTTGTCAGCTGTATGGAAGGGCTGGGTGAATAACTTTCGTTTAGCGAATATTAGCACCAAGCTCAAAGCACTTGACGAGTGGTTAAGGAACCGACTGAGGTATTGCATCTGGCATGACCGGGGCGCGTAGCCTGGAAGAAACCAGAACGTAAGCGAAAGAACCTGGTCCGGCTAGGGATGGACAGAGACAGAGCGTATGCTTATAGCAGAACTAGGATGGGAGGCTGGCTAGGCGCCCCCGGGCGGTAGCCCAAAGCCCCATACTGAGGACGACTATTACATTGTCCAGACTCAGAAGGCGAGGGTACGAATCGATGCTTTCCTATTACCGTAAAACGATTCCTGAGATTCAATGAACGGGGACGCCCAGTCCGCCGTATACGTGATCGTTCCACGCCGGCCGTACGTACGGTGGTGTGACTGGGTTGGCACACCAAAGGCGCACCCTATCAGTTACGACTGGTGGGGCCGTCTACTCGATTAGGCACTTTAATCCAATCTATATGGTATTGGTGAAAAATTATTGTAATCACTCCAGTTCGTGACTGCATTCAATATTTGTATGCGACAGTGCCTCCTTAAGAGATTCTACGTCATGAACTGCGTAACGATTTCCACTAATTATCAGCGTTTTAAGTTTTTGTAGCTTTTCAAGTTTATTCAGTTCTTGCGATATTTGGAGCTTATTAATAGAAATGTCTAGTACCTCCAAATTTTTAAGGTTGGTTATCGAATTGGGTAATTCACTTATGTCTAAATTTCCTAAAATCAAAATTTCCAAGTTTCTAAGGTTTCCGATTTTTTCAGGCATACTCCAAAACGGAGGTTCAAGTTCTCTATTCTCAAGCCACGACAGAGGAGGATGAGATGTCCATATTTTGCTTGGCCGCGTTTTTTGAATTTTGAGTTCAATAATTTGCTTAGATGTCCATAAACTGTCAGGTATTTTACCAGACTCCAATTCATCAAGCGTAATTATTACTGATTTATCATTAGCGAATCTTACCCCTTCTTTCATTATTCCCTTCGGATTAAACATTAATAAGAAAATTGAAATTAAAATCTTCTGCATTTTAAATATTGTTTTTATAGCATACTAACATCCGTAATCAGCTACATTTTTAGCTACATTTCCTTGGCACTCTCCCAACCCAAATGTTGCTCCAGAATACTTTGATTGTAATCCTGAAGTAATAATTGCAATTAATCTGTTTCTCATAGCAGTCACGTTCGGGGCAAGCAAACCAGATTCAAGTTCTTGTTCAACCTTTGTTCTAGCGCTATTGAAGATATTGGCAAAACCAGTTGCTGCCTGATGAGATGTGCCTATGTAATACTCAGGAATGTCAACACAGTTTACCCCAAGTTCTATATTCAAAATTTTATTGGTCACATAATTATGATATGTGCCACCCAACCCAGAAATCTCTGCTTTGAAAGAATTAGCTGAATACTTAAAGATAATGTTGTCACAGAGCTTTCCAAATGTTTGAGCAAGCCTCCAACTATTAGAAGCAGTTGAAGGAGCAGTTCCCATAGGTTCACTGTCATCAAACTCGAAAACAACATATTCAGGACGTGGTTCGGTATAGGAGTCTCCCAAAGTTGGCGAACCGCTTGATCCTCCACCACCACTGCTTGTTGTAAAATAACAGGTAGTAACTGTTTCATATTTTGGAGAACAATAACCTCCCACACATATCTGTCCTATCTGCACGATTCGAGAGGAGCAGGTCATCCCGGAAGTTCTTCCACTAGTCGATTCTTTGGCTTCACTTGTACCATTAACCATTTTATTTTTAGCAATAACATTTCCTTCTAAATCGAGAATTCGAAAATACCCAGTGTATTTATCCATCCCCGGAAAGGAGTCATATTCAGCATACCACTCAGCATCCATTTCGTATTCAAAAACGCTTCCTACTACTTCATTTACTTGATTTTCAGTTAAAATAAATTTTCTTAAGATAAACCCATTATCATCAGTCATAGAGAAACTATAGTGGGTATTTCCTGTTTCAGGGTTTATGCTTTTTACCGCCCGGTCAAAGTCCACTGCATCTAGTAAAGAGCTAGAATATCGTGCATGGGGAGGAGAGCTTAATTCTAATTCATGTACTAACCCCTGTAAATGTTTGCTTTCCGTAAGCAGGACAACTTCCACCAAACCTTTCTGATTTTCAGGGTTAGGAGGTTCAGATTGTTCACATGTTGATAGTAAAAAAGTTGCTAATAAGGCTGTGAGTAAGGTTCTTAGTGATTTCATATGTTTCGTTAAGCTAAATGCTATTTGCAAATATGGCAATTGTGCCTAACGACCAGCTATCGGGCGTATGTCCGCAGCTAGTGAATAGCACTAAAGTAGTGAAATCTGCCGAAGCTCACAACGGTTCCAAATGGCACTGCGTTCAGAAAGTCAAAATCTCCTGCGAGAAAAAGTATGCAGAAAGCACTGCCATTTCTCAGCGGCAGGTACTGTAATAAAAATCAAGTCAGACGATATAATTTTTTATAGATTTATGCTACCGAAAAGAGGGCTTTGGTGATTGATTACACGGAAGTCCATCTAGTGCAGCCTCAACATTAATTGAGGCTGTTGCTTTTCTGGTTCCGGTGGAACCAACCGAAAAGAGGGGCATTAATTCTTGATTGCCGGATGATCCATATTTAGGGTCAAATTTCTCTCCTTTCACCCAGAGGGTATACATCATTACCAATAGCTTTCTTTGAACTGAAACATACCCTTTCATCTTCATTTTAGTTCGCTCATATACTCGGTTAAATAAAGAGTGAAAAGGCTCTATTTTATATCTAACCACAGCCCAGGATGACATATTTAGGATCCTGCGAATATGGGCGTTCCCTTTTTTTGATATCTTAGTTTTACCTACCCGTCTACCTGATTGATTTTCAACAACATCATACCCTGCATAGCACACTAATTGCCTATGGTTTTTGAACAATAAAAAGCCATTGGTCTCAGCAACAACTACAGCAAAACTCATAAGTCCAACTCCTTTGATGGAAGTGAGCTGGTCATATTTTTGTTTTAAAACCGGATCATTGAATATGAGCTTCTCCACTTGTTTTTCAAGTTTATCTATTTGCGTTTGCACTTCAGTAATCATCTTTTCAAGACTCTTTAATACAGAGCGGTGTAAAACCTTGGTGTGCTTTGCTCCCTCTCGTTGGTTCTTAAAGGCAGTGCCATGTGCTTGAAGAGTTTCTATTTGACGTGTAAGCGAGCGGAGTTCTAGTAGATGTTTACTTGCTGGGATCCATTGCTCCAGGTCTTGCTCCAAACCCATCATGGATAACCCCTTAGCGTCTATGGGATCTGTTTTACTTCGTATACCCAAACTCTGCATGTAGCGCTTCGACCTTAAAGGGAGGACTACATGTGTGACCTGATTTTTATCATGTAAAAAATACGCCAGATATTCATGGTATACTCCGGTAGCTTCCATTACAAAATTCACTTGATGGTCCTTACACCACTTTTCAACCCATAAGAGTAGTCCGGTGAAGCCTGAAAATACATTTTTAAATGATCGACTAGACAGCACCTTTTTTCGGTCTGATTGAACCATCAAACAAGCCTTAAATGTGTGTTTGTCAACATCGATCCCAACGCAATACTTTTCCATTTTAATCGGTTTGAAGTGTAAATAATTGACACTATTCTTGCTTCGATTTTTCTCATCAGGAATGCTTGATCAAGCACACAAGCTTGTCATTAGGTACTGTCCTATCTCTTCAAGAAATACAAGCAGAAGGTAGTCCTGCCGCACTGGATCATCTAGTGATGTCCTTAGATTCGCGCAATCTCTTCTGCTTGAGGTGTCCGCACAAAATTGTACTTTTTAAATAGACTGTAATTATATGAGATATCACGGTCGAGTTGCACAGAAACCAGCCAGAAAGCACTAAGACATATGCCCGATCAGCATCTGTTATGTGTCTCTTAATTTCGGCTTGATTCGTTCGAAAATTCGACTGAAGATGTAGGCAGCAAGTCCCAGGATAAAGCCAGCGATTCCTCCAGTTATGAATGAGAAGTTCCGGCCAACATCGTTGATCAGTTGAGACATTGCTTCATCCTGTTCAGTTGTTAGTTCGTCACCAGAGAAGACGCCATCTTGGTTCAAGTCAAATTGGTTCAAATGCCACTGACTGTAGATGTCATCATAAACAGCCGTTCCGACAATAAAGGCATAAAAAGCAAGGAATGTTAGAGTTCCGATAAACAGACTCTTGTTGATTCTTCGTTTAAAGATTAGAAGTAGAATGATTCCAATTATTGCTATTGCAGTTGGAGCTACTAAGTGGTTCGGGATAGTTATCGGGTTCATTCTGAACTTCTGTTGCAATCATGCAGTGACACATAACGCCCAACTATCGGTTTGTGTGCCCACAGTTGGCAAGTACAGCTAAAATAGTGGAAGTGCACCACAAGCACAACGGTTTCCACGAAGCACTGCGTTCCGCAAGTCAAAAGCCAGAACCACAGGTCTCTCCAAAAGCGATGAAGTTTCAGAAGGTGCACTTCTGCGGAAAAGTCACACTGAATCTGGCAAACAGGCAATTTGGCACATAACCGATAGTGTCTGTTGGTGGCCGTTTAATTTCCCCCAAATTTCTCCAAGTTTAGATTGAGGACGTTCCCGTTCGCCAAAGTTAGATATCCACCGAAAACGAAAATTTCGGGTTGGTCTGTTCGAAATCCATCAAACAGAATCAAGAATTCAAAAGCAGTTTCGTTTGTCATCCAATATTTAAGTAGACCTTGAACGTTTGTTCTGCGGTACTTGTAATAAGTAAGCTGTCTGCTGAGTTCATCATGATATTTGAATGAAGAGTGTTCAAGCGAAACTAGCTTTATTGTTCGCTCGTGAACTTGTATATCCGTGAAGGTTAGAATTTCAAACTTCTCTGGATTGCTTGTTATTCGTTCATATGCAACCCGTGTGTTGGGATCCTCAGTTGGAAGAACTCTAAAGCCATACTGACGAAGAAATGAATCAAGAGTTGAGTATTCTTCCTTTGCATGATAGAGGAGGATTTCGGACATATTCTTGTTGTCAAAGTTTTCGTTAGCTTTCGGGTACTTGACAATATTTCGACAATATTCAATCCTGTTCTTATAGCCAGTTATTACATCTTGGTCGGTTTCTAACGATATGCAATTCATATAATGGTGAATGGCTTTTTCAAATTCACCCAGTTGTTCATAGACTGTTGCCAGGTATAAATTCTTTAAGTTTTGCAGTGAATTGGATTGTATGGATTTTGCCACATTTACGGCTTCTTGATATTCTTCCAGTTCCATAAAGGCCATGAATCTATTCGACTTCACTTCAAGTTCTTCTTTGGCATTTGCCATTTCAGCTAGCGCAGATACCCACTCATTCAGAGATTCTAATTGTTCTCGGTTTTCAGCTTTATCTCGAGCGTTCTTGGCATAAAGCAGGGCATTTTGATAATCACCAATTCCATGGTAAGCCCTGAATTTTATTAAGCTGCTTGCTAGTTCATCATTGATGTTATTCGAGTAATTTATTGCAGATTCATAGTTACCCGACCTTAGTTCATCTGAAGCTCGTTGAAAAGAACGATCGGAATCTGAATAAGAATAGTAATTATCTGGCTGAATCCAACCTGGTCTTCCTGTGTAAGGGTTAGTGTTACCAATAGTTGAGAAGTTATCCCTGTTGGTTTCGTTTGGACTGGTTCGGTAGTGACCTTGAACAAATGTCCCGTCACTTCTTATGTAGGGCATCACATAAACGTGTTCGGGATTCGTTTGCGCAAAACAGAAAGTTCCCAGAAACAGGGAGCCTAAAAATGTTATGAGTCGAATTGCTTTCATCTGGGAGTAATGGCCACCAACGTTTTGCATATGGCTTTGTGGCAGTTACGAAGCACTTTCCTGTCCACCAAAACCTAAGCTGGCTATGGAGCGAAAACCTTGCTGGTAGCTGTTCACCGCCATAAGCTATATGCTTTGTTAGGTGCTGGCGTTTTTTGTATTTTGAAAGTCTTCTATTCTTATCAAGATCGATCTATTTTTGTTCATAATATTATTCTTTAAAAAGGGCAGGAGCTACCAACTCTAATAATGGCGGCAGTTTCCAAAGTCCTTGCTTGTGGAAATACTTATCAATGAACATTGGAAATGGGATGAGTTTCGACATTCTCATTTGTTTGTATTCTTCAATATACTGGTCATATTCATCTTGAGATTTGAAGTTTTTCTTTTTCTGCCTATCTACTTTTTTGTTATCATGATAAAGGTTCAACATTTCATGCAAAGGAATTTCGGTGGACAAACCTACCTGATTGTAAATAAGCGAATCAATATTTATTACTGATATAGGTTTTATATGGTGAATAAATAGACCTTCCTCTGCCAGCTCCAACAAAGCATCCTGAAACCAAAAGTCAATCAATTCATTAAATCCCGGTGTATCATATTGGTGATCGTGAGTCAACAAAACCGGATAAATGAATACATCCTTGTAGTAATAATCAGTATCGGCATAAAATTCATTTTTCAAAATTCTGCGAATACTGTTAATCAATTGCACTATTGCCTTTGGTTTAATTTTCCCGCCAGGTAATTCTTCATAATCTAAAACTCTTCCAAACTCTTCCTCATATACATTGAAGTCGAAAGACATTTTTTTATCCGCTGCTATCAAGAAGTCTTTAGATTCAATCAACACAATGTTTTTGCCTTTTCTTACATAGTAATCGGGAGCAGCATTTATTTTCATGTCAGCTAATTCTTTTCCTGAAAATCGAATACATTTATCAGGGTAAATGCTTTCCATTACTTTGTAGCATAGAATCCTTTCGGAGAATTCATCACCGAAAAAACTTTTGAGATTTTTTATTTTGATCTGCTTCCTTTCCTCATCAGACATTTCTTTCTCAAGTACATGTTTTAACTGAAAATAGACTCCTTTGAATACCTTTTCTACGACAAACAGGTTGAAAATAATTCGGTAAACACCGTCCTTGACTTTATAAAAAGGTTTAGCTCTAATTGTTAGGAAATCATTTGGGTCAAGTTCGTCTTGTTCTTGAACCATAAATTTTTCAATAAATGCACAACCTTGTTCAAATTTTTCTCCTGGCTCAACAACGATGTCTGTATGTGCTTCTCTTTCGCTTTTAATTGCCGGTGTGGTTAATGGCAAGAGACTTTTTAAATATTCCTGCCACGTTTGGCAATTGAAATAAGCTAAAAAAGCTGCTAATAGGGGTTGAATTTTTTCATGTGATTCAAGAAATTGAAATAGATAAATGGACTTTATCATTTGTGTTGCCCAAATCTGGTTGATGTCGTAATTCGATTTGTCCGAAACCGGATATTGCATGCAGAACATCATCATTGGGATTTTCAATTCCTCATCACTTTCCTGTGCAGACGGAAAGGCCACACTTTGTTTTTTGGTAAATTCAGAATTTAATGTCAAGTATGCCTTAAATAAATTGACTTCTAACTCGGCTTGTGTTTGCGTTTCTGGCTCTTCAGGTTTAGAAAAAAAGTATTCAAATAATTTTAAACTGGAATAAGTGTTTATTATACCAATGCGAACACCTTTCTTTTCAAACTTTCTTATACGGTCGTAAATTTGGTTTGCAACCTCATTATTTTCTTTTCGGAAAAACATTCCAAGAAACTCCCTATTGTCGTCAAACTTTGATTTGTGATTCTTGAATCCTAAAAAGAATGCCGCTGCATTTAAAATCATTTCTCTGCTGCTACCAGCCAAATATTGTTCGACAGTCAATCTTTTTTCATCAGGAAATGCAATTTCAAATTCTAAGATTTGTCCCATTCTAACTGAGTTGGCAATATATGATTTGATTGTAGTCAAAATAGGTTACTTTTTTTCTTGTTTTGGTTGGCAGTTTTGTTCTTGCACGGTCGTTTTCTTACGCTTGCACCTAACATCCGAGCATAGTGCATATGCACTATACTCACCTTGTACCACTAATCTAGTGGATTTTGAATTCCTGCCAAACCATTTATTGCCACATGAGT
>NZ_QREG01000005.1:0-8305 GCF_003386095.1 Marinoscillum furvescens DSM 4134
AATCAAGAGCTGACCCTGGATGTAAGTGACCTCAACCAGGGCGTCTACCTGCTCAACTTCATCGACACAGAAAAATCTGGGTCCAAGACGATTGTTTCACACAAGATTTTTATCCGACGAGATTAAAATATAGTACAGGCGAATTGAATTAAGTTTGATTACTATCACCAAAAAGGCTCATGGCAAATGCAGTGAGCCTTTTTTTGTGGTTTATAGGTATTAGTACCACACAATGGTCGATTTCGATACCTTAAATTAATTGAAAACGTAACAAGCAGAAAATCAATGAATTGTAAAAACTACCCACCCGGGTAGGAGCAGAACTATCCCATGGGGTTAGGTAGGTTTTCCCATGAATTGAAGACTTTCACTGGCATAATCGCTCTAAAATTATTTATGCTATGAAATTCAATAACCGATCGAGAGTTTGGTACGACTCTCTCCAATTTGCTCGAACTAATACGTTCAAATTGATATGTACAATACTTCTCTGTTTTGTGGGAAGTCTAACTACCAATGGTCAAAACATACTCAGTCAGTTTGAAAATTTTAATACTGACGGCACCATAAATACCATGTTGCATGACGAACAAAATGACATTCTATATGTAGGTGGAAAGTTTACACATCTGGGTCAGATGTTTCAAAATGGTGCCGCTGCCAACCTTAGTACGGGTAGCGTTTCCATTACGTATCCACGAATAAATGGAAAGATTAACGCAGCCATCTCGGACGGGTCAGGTGGATTTTTTATAGGAGGTGCGTTTACAGAAGTTGGAGGAGTTACAAGAACCTCTTTTGCCCATATCAACAGTTCGGGTACAGTTACCAACTTGGCACTTAATACCACTGGAGGGTACATTAATACATTGGTTCTTGACGGGACGGTACTTTATTTGGGGGGATCATTCAGTAGTATTGGCGGAGAGTCATTGCGATATCTGGCTGCTTATGACTTGTCTACAGAGTCTTTTGTGAATTGGACTCCTGTACTGAACAGCACTGTAAATGCAATGGCTGTAAGCGGAAGTACGCTTTATGTCGGCGGAGGATTCAGCACGGTGGACGAGGAAGCTAGATCAAATATAGCTGCTTATAATACTACTACATATGAGTTGACTACCTGGGCACCTGATGTGAACAGCACGGTGCGAGCAATTGCTACAGATGGAACAGAGGTGTTTTTGGCCGGCCATTTTAATACCATCAATGGTGTTTCTACTGGAACTGTTGCTTCAGTTTACGCTTCGGATGGTACAACTAATACCAATTGGTCATTTAATCAATCGAGTGTAATAACAGCACTTTTGGTAGATGGTGGTACCCTTTATGTAGGTGGTGGATTTTCATCGATTAGCGGTGTGAACAGAAGAGGTTTGGCATCCTTCGATATTACTAACGCTACGATAAATACCTGGGATCCTACCGTACTGGGAACTGTCCGGGATTTGGCCATTTCAGGATCTACAATTTACGCGGCAGGGGGAGTAACTTCTGTAGGTGGAGAGCCCCAAAAATCTGTAGCAGCCATTAACACAAGCACTGGTGCTCTAGAGGCATGGAACCCGGGTGCGGCAGGTTCTGCGTATGCCGTTGCGGTATCTGGTACGGATGTATTTGTTGGAGGAGAACTTTCAGCAATTGGTGGTGAGGCCAGGACAAGTCTTGCTGCTATTGACATGACCAATGGAGACATACTGGCCTGGAATCCATCTATCGATAAAGATGGATTTATCACCAAATTGCTTAAAGAAGGGAGTTCGATATTTATAGGAGGGTATTTTGATGAGATCAACGGAGTTTCCAAGCCGAATCTCGGTTTGGTGACAACTACGGGCACCCTTTCATCATGGAGTCCTAATCCGAATAATGGAGTGGAGGACTTACTCATTGATGGTTCAAATTTATACGCATCAGGGGCATTTACTACAATCGGAGGGATTTCACATTCCTATATTGCGGCCTTCAATAAGAGTACCGGCAACATAGATTCAGGTTGGAATCCGGCAGCCGATGGAGTTGTTCGCGAGATGGAATTTGGCAACAATACCATTTATGTTGGAGGTAGTTTCAGTTCCATAGGAGGACAAACCAGGAACGATCTGGCGGAAATTAACATCAGCGATGGATTGGCGACAGCATGGGCTCCTGATACTGATGGGGATATTTATACTTTAGAAATTGCAGAATCAGGATTGGTGTACGTAGGTGGTTGGTTTACCACGGTAGGCTCCCAATCCAGATCGCATATTGCGTCAATCGACCCGGATACCGGTATTCCGACAGATTGGGCACCTTTGTCTTCTGCGCGTGTGAGTAGTATGGCCATAAATGCAGGAGTGGTTTACGCCCGTGGGACTTTTTCTACTACTACCTCAGGTACATCCACCGATGTTGCAGTTATAAATGAAACATCCGGTAGGATTGAAGAGTGGATAGTAGATGCTTCTTTACCGTATTGGTCGGATATTTATGTGGATGATTACAACGTATATCTAGCCAGCAGCTCATTTTATCAGTCTGATGGAAATGTTAATGGATTTGTTGCTTATGAGCGATTTCCTGCAGCTCCACTTGATATTTCACTTAGTAATAACACGATAAGTGAAAATGATTCTAAAAATCCAGTTGGTGAATTTACTACTTCAGATGATAGTGGTGATACGCAAACATATAAGCTAGTTTCTGGTGAGCGAGATGAAGGCAATGATTTGTTTGAGATTGTGGGTACAAACTTGTACGCTATAGATCCTTTAGACTATGAAACCACTCCTGTTACATCAGTTAGAGTAAGAGCTACTGATCAGCATGGATATTATTTTGAAAAATATTTTGGGATTACGATTACCAATTTGATTGAAAAGGGTACCGACATCCTGTCATTTAGTTTCCCCGAACAAACCACACCGGCGGTTATCAATTCTACAGATCATACAGTTTCAATTAATGTAGCCCCAGGAACAGACGTTACGTCGTTGCTTGCTGCTGTAGAAGTAAGCTCTGGGGGGTCTTATTCACCCAATACAGCTCAGGATTTTTCAAGCCCGGTCAATTTTACAGTCACCTCAGAATCCGGCATAGATCAGGTTTGGGAGGTATCAGTCACGGACAAGCTTGGCGGAAACTACCTGGTTGGGTCTGGTGGAGATTTCAGCACTTTATCTGAAGCATTTGACTCGCTGGAATCTATTGGCATTGCCGCAGATGTAGAGCTGCAAATCATGGATGGTCATGTGGAAGTAGGCAACTTTTTTGAAAACCTCACCCGATACACAGGTAGCGATCAGTACACCACCACTATCACAGTAGCCGATGGAGCCACGGCCGCTTCGGTTCAATACTATTCATTGTACTTAAAAGGGGTTCAAAACCTGATTCTTGATGGAAAAGATGTGTTATCCATTAAGTCTGTTTCTACCAACTACAACCTCATCATTGAGGATGATGATGCGACGAACACAGCAGAAAACATCGAAGTGAAGAACATGGTAGCCCATTATGGAAAGCGATTTGTGGAAGCCAGAGAAGTCAACTTTATCAGTATTCATGATAATGATATTGTATTAGATGATGCATCTAGCCCGGTAATATCCATCACCAATACCTGTACAAATGCGGATGTCTACAACAATTCATTTTTGTTGACCAATATAGATAGGGTAACAGCTATTTCCGTCAGAAATACTGGTGTGGCCAATGTCTATAACAATGCCATTTCTGCTGCTGGGGAACATGGTACTGGATTATTTATTCAGCCATCTGGCTCCGCCAATGTTTTTCACAATACCATTTTTCTAAATGTTTCCTATGCCTATGACAAGTCTTATGGAGTGGGGGTTTATGGTACAGGGGTGATGGACATTCGCAACAATATTTTCCAAATGGAAGGCGAAGGAGAGATGCAAGCATTCTATATTCATGCTTCTGCCAATACCAATGATTTGACTTTTACAGCAAATAATTTCTACCTGCCATTTGCTAACTCCCTGCAAAGCTATGGACTGGGGAATGATAATACTGAAGCGGCCCAATGGGAGACGTTCATTACAGCGTACCCCGGCCATACCAAACATGACGTGGATTTTGTAGATGTCGCTAATGGAGATTTGAACTTATCCGGGCCATCTTTAGCTGCGGGAGCTTTGCGTGGGGTGCTGGTGGGCGTTCCAAAGGATATCGCAGGTACCAGTAGAAGTACTCAGGGACCTTCATTGGGAGCGTATGAGTATGCCAATATCGCTACAGATATCATGTCGTTCTCGGTGCCTGAGCAAGCCATTTCTTCTGTTATAGACTATGACAACCATACCGTGGAGGTAGTTCTCAACTCAGACGATCCCACTACCCAGGTCCCTACATTTACCGTGAATCATGGAGCGACTGTTAGTCCGGCTAGTGGCGTTTCTCAGGACTTTTCCAGTACAGTGACCTATACGGTCACCAGCGAAACCGGAGCAACCCAGGACTGGGCGGCTTCCTCGCGGCTGGTAAATACGGAAGCCAATATTCTTTCGTTTGCTCTGGAGAGCCAAACAGGTCCGGCAGTGATAGACGTAGCGAATAAGACGGTCACAGTAGAGGTAGAGGAGAATGCTGCGGCCAACTTAACTGCTACCTACACGCTCACTGAGGGAGCCACCTGGAACTATGGGCCTAAATCAGGAGCGGCATACAGTTACACTTCCAGTACGGCTAATCTGGGACTTATAGCAGAGGATGGTACATCTTCCTTATGGACCATCCAGATATTAAAACCGGCAATAGCTGGAGGGACTTATACCGTAGGTACAGGCGGGGATTATGAAACACTGAAAGAGGCCGCTTTGGAGCTGAGTTGGAGAGGTGCCACGAGCCCTGTAAATCTGGAGTTGCTTCAGACGCAGACCACAGCGAGCAATCAAACGGCGGTATTTGCGGAACCTGCCAATGGCGCCACATTCGAGTTAAGCATCTATCCAGCGAGCGGCGTGTCGGATGTCACCGTAGGAGAATTTATCGATATTAATGGTTTTGATAGCCTTACTATAGATGGTAAAGGTGAATTGACTTTGACTACCGAATATTTTTCCACTGGTTACCCCATAGATATTCATGGAGCGGATCACATCACCATTAAGAATGTGACTGCATTGTGCTCAAGTGGGATAGTCATTGCCAACAACTCTTCAAACATACTTGTGGATAGTTGTTTGGTGAAGCCAATTGAGGTGGTTTCTGGTCAGCGAAGAGGAATCTATATCGCAAGTTCCAATGACCATGTGACCATCCGTAACAATACCTTCTTCTATGATGCAGTGGTAGATGGCACCTATCTGACGGTAGCAGAGGTATCTGGAGACAGTCTCGAATTTTATAACAATGTCATTTATGCTAATCCCACTGGGGCAGTATCTGTGATTGGAATCAAGGCTGGGATCTATCAAACAGCTCTGATCAGTCACAATACCATTTTAATAGAAGGTACTGGAGATGGAGACGAATACCTCACCGGCTTATACGCTTATGGAAGCGGTGATAAAGGCACGTGTAGCAACAACATCATTGCCGTGACGCGTGATGCAGGCATACGATCGGCCATAGGCATGGACTGGGGAGGCCTGGGCATGACCAATCTCTCTGATAACAACATCTACCTGCCAGACAATGGACATACAAGAGTACCAATAGAAGTAGCTGGAGTCAACTATGATGAAACTGACTATGAGACCTTAGGCTTGACGGGAATGACTTTTGAAGCACCGGTATTCTCGGATTTGTCTACCATGGATTTCTCTCTGTCTTCATTCAGTCTTACTTCAGAAGCTTTTCGGGGAACCCCACTATCGGTGGTTAGCACGGATATTGAAGGAACAGCACGCAGTACTCATGCTCCAGCCAAAGGTGCTTACGAACATGCTAACACCTTCACAACGCTTTTGGCATTTGACGTGGCGGGTCAGGTAGGAGGTGAAGTGATTTCAGGCAATAGCATAGCCATCGATGTGGAAGCAGGTACAGATGTCACCATGCTGCAGCCCACCATTACCGTATATCCCGGAGCTTCTGTGAGCCCGGCTAGTGGAGCTACTGTAGACTTTACCGATCCCGTGGATTTTACTGTGACCGCTGAAGCTGGAAATACCGAAGTTTATACGGTGACGGTGACCGTAGTAAATGGAAGCCCTACCTCCGTGACCCCTTCAAATACATTGGTAAATGAAAATGCCGGACCAGATGCCCCGGTGGCCGTTATGCTTACCCAGGATCCAAACACTGGAGATACGCATACTTACCAGCTGGTAAGTGGTCCCGACGATACCGATAACAACGCATTTTACCTGGATGGTAACTTGCTCAAGGCTCACAACTCTTTCAATCATGAATTCAAAGATGCTTATAGCATTCGTTTTCGATCTACAGATCAGGATGGATTATATGTTGAGGGTACTTCCACCATTACCGTGGCAGATGTCACGGAGGCCCCAACAGACCTCTCTTTAGACAATCAATCGATCACCGAAAACAACAATGTAGACGCACTAATTGGGGCATTCTCAGCCACGGATGAAGATTCTGGTGAGACCTATGCTTTCACTCTGGAGGATCAGGCCACTTACCCTGACAACACTTCTTTTGACATAGTAAATGGAGAACTGCGCGCTGCGGAGACTTTTGACTATGAGTCTAAAAACGCCTATACCATCTATGTGCAGGTAAGCGATGGCACCTATACCTATGCGAAGGAGTTGGTGATCAACATTGTAGATGAGCCTAATGAATCCCTGATCTGGAATGGTACCAGCTGGGAAAACGGGACACCAGGAGCAGGATCTGATGATGTGGTGATAGCGGGAGATTACATCACTTCTGTACATGGAGCTATAGATGTGAAAAGCATCACCATCAACCCCGGATATACCTATACCGTGTCACCCGGAGATCAACTGTATGTGGTAACGGACATTACCAACAATGGCTCGCTTGTCATTGAATCAGGGGCTGATCTGATGAGCTTCGAGACCGGCACTTTTACCGGAAATGATGCGATCATTAAGCGAAACACGCGCTATGCAGACGGTAGGTATAGTTTTGTGGGTACGCCCGTGCAGCAGACAGCCAGCGTAACCAATACCACGATAGGGTCACATGTCTATGCTTATGATGAAAGTCAGGCGTATGATCCAGGCGACGGGATTAACCGATGGGTCGCCATGAGTGGGGAGTTGGTACCGGGTGTCGGGTATACGCAGGCCATGCAGCAGGAGATCATCTTCGAGGGTATTCCCAATGTAAGCGCAGTGACCGTCAATGGCACGTATACCGGAGACTACAATGATGGGGTCAATGAAGAAACCGAAGGATGGGTTTTTGTGTCCAACCCCTATACCACGGCGATTGATGTGGCGGACTTCTTGAGTGCAAATACAAATCTTGAGGGAGCGGTCTACATCTGGGATGACAATGGCTCTGACAATGGGCGTGGCACTAATTCCGATTACATCATTGCGAATGGAACAGTAGCCACCAACACCACTCCGGCGGGCGGTCAGACCCGTTACAACCAGAACCTGGGCTCTGCACAGGGGTTCTTTGTAAAACTGGCCGATGATCTGGATACGGAAGTTGCCTTTGCTCCAGACATGCGCGTGACAGGGAGCAATGGCGATGGTCACTTCTTTAGAACCGCGAGCACTCCGGCGTACGTACGTGTAAACCTGACCAACGAATCTGGGTTATTCAAACAAGCCATCGTGGGTAGAATAGCAGGTATTAGCGATAACGAGCTAGACAGAAGCTTTGACGCAAAGGTCTTCAGCACCCAGGCTGCCGATCTGATCTATACCCTGAAAGGAGAACACGCACTGGCCATTCAGGGCATGAGTTACGAGCGTGAGTCAGTGGAGTTGGCTTATCATGTAGCTGCTGCGGGCATGTATACTTTGTCGCTAGACCTCACAAACGCCCAGGGCGAGACCTTCTACCTGTGGGACAAGCTGACTGCTAAGACTGTTGATCTAAGCATGGAAAGCTACCGTTTTCACTCGGCGGCCGGACAGTTTGCGGAGCGCTTTGAGCTCGTGTCCAGTGCCAGTGTACTCCACCTTAATGCTCAGCCAATTCAGGTTTATGCCCATGAAAGTACCATCTACATCAACCTACCGAAGGGAGAAGAAAGAACCTTCCAGCTGATGAGTCTGGATGGTCAGCAACTATTGAGTAAGGTGCTAACCGCATCCTCCAAAATAGAGACGAACCTGCCGGCTGGGGTCTATATCCTCACCGACGGAGCACAAGCACATAAAATCATTTTGAAGTAACACTCCAA
>NZ_QREG01000005.1:8404-22849 GCF_003386095.1 Marinoscillum furvescens DSM 4134
CGCATCCTCCAAAATAGAGACGAACCTGCCGGCTGGGGTCTATATCCTCACCGACGGAGCACAAGCACATAAAATCATTTTGAAGTAACACTCCACCCCTAAATCCCCTCCTCCGAGGGGATTTAGGAGTGGGTTCAAAACCTTTACAATCATGAAAAATTTACTCTATAAATCCCTACTAGTACTACCGGCATTACTCTTTGTGTTACCGGCCATGGCTCAGCCCAGTGGCCCTCCAGCCACGCCCATAGATGGCGGACTGAGTATTTTGCTGGCAGCAGGTGGTGCCTATGGCATCAAAAAGCTGCATGATCATAGAAAGAATCCATGAAAATTAGTCGCTTGACTGGTGATGGAGGTAAAATGAGATAGTTTTCGAAACCTTCTTGACCGTTAGTCAATTGTATTTGGGTATTTATAACCGGCTTTATCCGATTATTGGGTAGGGTCGGTTTATTTTATGCCTTTCAGGTATAAGCACAAAGAGTGAAGAAGCCCAAGCAGCTACCCTCGTGTCGCTAAGCTTGCCTTAGGTGCGTGCGTAATTAGTACATCTTGGTGTGGGCTCAAAAGCCAGCCATTTTTTTAAGTGATCCATCATTCGGCAATTGAGGTTTCTGTAGAAGATTTCAGGTAAAAAGGTCACAGCTGCCCACAACCGATCCGGCAAACTACTATCCAAAGATTTTCAGAGTCCAATTTGACGGTTTTTTAGGAATTGTTATTTCTAATCTTGAATTCGTTATATCTTTTGTGCTTTAATTTTTTACTGTATTAAAGTATGCCGATCAACGTCAGAAATGCTTGCTATACCTTCGCATTTCTTATTTCCTTTTTTACTCATGCTCAAAATTCTGGGCAAAACACGCTGAATTTTGCAAAGGAGCATATCAATAGAAACCCTGATACGGTACTTTTTCACTTAAGTCAAAGTATTCATCAGGGAGGATTGTTAGACTCTCAGATGCCTGAAGCCTATAGACTTATCGGGATATGTTATCATATCCAATCACGTTTCGATTCTGCTTTGCTCTATTTTGAGAAAAGCCTGGACCTTGCCACACTACAAAGTGATAGCGATATGGTGGCCAAAAGCAGACTTGATATTGGCAAAACACTGTTAGCAAAAGGGCGCATGAGTGCTGCACAGGAGCATTTTACTGAGGTATTGGTGTATTTTGAGGAGCATGAAATGCACGATGAAATAGTGCAGACCCTTTCCTATATGGGGTTTCTATTTCAGCGCTCTAATGACCTACGTGTAGCTCGTAAAATGTATGATCGGGCATTGCAACAACCCAGTGGTCGCAAGCATCATTTGATGATCAGCTTAGCGACATGGCATGGTAGAATGAACCAACCAGATTCGGCTTTAATGCTCTATGATAGCTTGTTGGACCTCCCTGATATACAAAATGATTATTTGATCATGTCACGGATTCACCTGAATGCAGCCATCATCTACGATCAAATTGGCAATCATGAAAAAGTCATTGAATACAGCAGAAAAGCGCTGCAGTACAATCATCAACTTGGTAACTTGTCCTCGAAAGGGGTCATCTATCAGAACCTGACGCAGTATCATTTTCTACGAGGCGAGTATGAGCGCTCGAGAGTATGTCTGGATAGTGGATATTACTGCGCTCAAAAAGTAGGTAGCCTCAATGTTTATATCAAACTTTTGGGGATCGAAGTAGAATTTGAAAAACTCGATGGCAACTATAGAAGAGCAGAATACTTAATGGAAAAGTACGATTATCTAAAGGATAGTTTGCACCGCCAGCGACAAGCCGACCTGGCTCAAGAACTCAACATTAAATATGAAACGGCTACAAACAAGCAGCGCATCGCAGAACTGGAGCTGGAGCGTAAAGACGCGGCATTATCTCTGGCAAGAGCCAACAATCAGCGCAACATCTTTTTATCAGGTTTTGGTTTGCTGATTGTGATAGCGGGATTTCTATACTTTCAGTACAGTACTAAGAAGAAAACATCGGAGGTACTGACACAGAAAAACCTTCAGATTTCAGATGCACTTGCTGAGCGCGAAACACTTTTAAAAGAGATACACCACCGGGTGAAGAATAACCTACAGGTTATATCCAGCCTGCTTAAACTCCAGGCAGGATCTCTTGAAGATGAGGCGGCTATTGATGCCGTCAAGCAAGGCCAACATCGAGTAAAATCCATGGCCCTGATTCACCAGCGCTTATACTCAGCGGATGATGTGAGAGGTGTAGATATTCAGGATTATTTTGACAATTTGTGTTCGGAGCTCTTTTCGGCATTTGGTGTGGATACGACCAATACAGATTATCACGTAGCTACCAATGGATTGAAACTGGATATAGATACAGTGATTCCTTTGGGGTTAATTATCAACGAGTTGGTGACCAATTCCATCAAGTATGCATTTGATGAAAAGACTGATGGCATGCTGCGAATAGAAGTTAGCAATGAAGGCGACAAGCTAATCGCTAGTGTGGCGGACAATGGCATAGGGATGGATGAGAAAAAACTGTCCGATTCCAACTCTTTTGGGTGGAAAATGATCAGATCACTCTCCAGAAAACTTAAAGCAGAAATAAAAGTGCATAGTGATCAAGGCACAACGGTAAATTTGATCATGTCCAGGTTTAAATTAGTCAAATGAACAAAGCACGTGTATTGGTAGTGGAAGACGAGCCACTCATAGCTGATGATATAGAAGATACGCTAGTAAATAACGGATATCAAGTGGTGGCTGTGGTGGATGATGCTGAGGGTGCCCTGGAGATTACCAGTAAGGATCGCATAGACATAGCCCTACTAGATGTCAACATCGAAGGTGATATAGACGGAATTGAACTGGCCGCACAACTCAATATCCCATTTATTTTTCTTACTTCATATTTTGATAAAACTACACTAGATCGAGCCAAACAGACCAATCCAGCTGGCTATGTAGTGAAACCTTTCAACGAGCGGGACCTTATTGTCAATCTGGAAGTAGCCCTGGCCAGACACCAGAGAAAACCAAAGACTCCCGATCTTCCAGAAAAATTCTTTGTAAAAGATGGTCAGGAGATCGTTTCGGTAAAGCCCTCAGATATTCATTATGTGGAAGCTGATGACAACTATGCCAATATTTATACGGACAAGGGCAAATTTCTGATCAGCCATACACTTAAAAGCATAGAGGATAAGTTGACCCCTTTTGGTTTTAGAAGGATACATCGTTCCTTCCTTATCAATTTTGACAAAATAGACGCTATTTCTGAAGGATACGTATTTATAGCCTCCAACAAGATTCAGATCGGAAAATCTTACCGAAAAGAATTTATGGAGAGCTTGTCATTATTGTAAGATTTCGATTCCCTAATTTCTTCTTTCCCTTTACTCGGTTTTTCAATCCCTTCGCTAGTAGTGGGTATGAAACCCTGTGCTGATCGTTCATCTTCACGATTGAACACACAATCAATTCCGTGAAGAAATGAAGAAATTTTTACTATTAACACTTGCTTTGTGCACCATCCAGGTGATGTCCTTCGCTCAGGACCCATTCATTACCACCTGGATTACAGATGATGGCACTATAGACATTGATGACGTAGGTACCGGGTATTACAACGTGACGTATTACCAGGAATCTAACCCCGGAGCATCACAGACTCTTACAAATGAGCGAAGGTCTACTGCACTGACAGGCCTTACCAACGGGGTTTCATACGTAGTGGAGATCAGTGGAGACTTCTCCGGCATGGTGTCCACGATCAGCGGCCTACCAGCAGGCACCGACGATAAGCTTCGCTCCATAGACCAGTGGGGAGATATAGAATGGACCACTATGGCCAATGCATTTCGGGGATATACAAACCTAACTGTTACCGCAACGGATGCACCTGACCTCACAGGTGTGAGCAGTATGCAAGGCATGTTTCAGGAATCAGGCATCAATAGTGTTGACCTAAATCATTGGGATGTCAGCTCTATCACCAACATGAGCTCCACATTTGCTTATTGTCCCAATTTCAATGGGGACGTGTCTAACTGGAATGTGAGCAGCGTAACCAACATGACCAACATGTTTAGGTCTCTAAGCTACTACGAAGACCCATTTTCAGGAGATCTCAGTGGATGGGATGTGGGTAATGTAACCAGCATGGGAGGGATGCTAAGCTATACGGCAGTTTCTCAGGAAGATGTAGATGCGATGCTTCTGGCATGGTCAGAACTTACCACGATCCAAAACAATGTGTCACTGGGTTTGGAGGGTTTGCACTTCTGCGAGACCACCGGTATGGATGATCTGGAGAATAATCATAATTGGACGATATCAGGAGCTACCAGTAAGTGTCCTCAGGTGTTGAGCTTTGACGCATTTGACCCAATCACTTACGGAGAGGTGAGCGATATAGTGCTTGATTTTGATAATACGTCTGGATTGCCCCCGACCACTGTTACCAGTTCTGATACAGATGTGGCTACTATCGTAGAGTCACCTCAGTACACTTATAAAGTGGTTATCCAGGGTCCGGGTACTACTACTATTTCAGCACAGACTGAGGAAACCTCCTCCTATTTCGAATCAAATATTGCCACTCAGACACTTGTAGTGGAAGAGCCAGCAGCCTTTACGATGAAGTACCAGATTACCAATGACGGTAGTTCTACATGGAATGAGTTACAGTTAAGACCTGGTTTGACTTCTGAGGGCTATACAGTTGATTATGGTGATGGAAATACTTATACCGGAACATTCGCACCCATTCACACCTATGCAGCCGAAGGTGAGTATATCGTAAAGATCACGGGAGACTACCCTTACTTTACTATAAGACTTCAGGACCGGGCCAAGTTGGTAGAGATAAGCCAATGGGGGGATATCGTATGGGAAGAGTTTTGGGGAAGTTTCCAAAACTGTACTAACCTGACTTATACAGCGACAGATGCACCAGATTTATCAAACGTTACCCGATTGCAGGAGATATTCTCAGGAGCTTCTTCATTCGATGGGGATCTTGGTTCGTGGGATATCAGCACGATTACCAACATGAACGGTATGCTAAATAGTACGGCTCTTTCTGCCGCTAATTATGATGCGACCCTTACGGGATGGGCAGCCAATGCCACTGTACCCAGCTCCATATCGTTGGGTGCTTTGGGTATTAACTATTGTGAGGCAGGCGATGCACGCCAAACGCTCATAGATGATCATAGCTGGACCATTTCTGATGGAGGTTTACTTTGCCCCCCTGTAGTTTGGGACGGGACAGTGTGGGACAATACCACGGGTCCATCTGCTGGAGATGATGTGGAGATCAACGGGGACTATTCCGAATCAGTCGGTTTTGAATGCGATAATTTGACGATTACTTCTGGCAATACACTTACCGTAAACGGCACACTCATCGTAAATGGTAATCTGACAAACTATGGTACTATGACCGTGGAATCGGGGGCTTCATTGCTCACTTTTGATGGAAATACCATAGCAAGTAATATCACGTTCAAACGCAATACGCGCTATGCAGATGGCAGATATAGTTTTATAAGTACTCCAGTAGAATTTGGCCTTACCACTGGTGAAAACTTAGGCGATCATGTCTACAGATATGACGAATCTGCCAGTGCAGACCCTCAGTCATTAGACCGGTGGATTGATGCTTTTTATGATCAGCTGAAACCGGGGCATGGATATACCCAGGCCGACCAGCAGTTGATAGAATTTACTGGAAGACCCAATGATGGAAATGTGATCCTGGGAAGTGCCAGCTATGTGAATGACGGATGGCATCTGGTAGGCAATCCATACCCTGCGGCGCTAGATGTTGATGAATTTATTGATGGCAATGGGTATCTCACGGGTGATGTTTACATCTGGGACGATAATGGATCAGATTTGGGACGAAGATCCAGTAGTGATTATATCGTGGCAAATAAATCTGGAGCCACGCACAATGGAGACCCTGATGTCTCGCGCTGGAATGGTCATATTGGGTCCATGCAAGGGTTTTTTGTAAAGCTAGATGGTGAAAGAGGCAATATTCTGTTTAAAGAAAATATGCGGGTAAGTGGCCAGAATGATGATGGCAACTATTTTAGAACCACGAGTAGGGAGACCACCCGTGTGCGTATCAATTTGACTCACAAAGAAGGGTTATTTAAACAAGCCCTGCTCGCCTGGAACCAATCCGTGAGTGATACGGAGTTGGCCAAAGGGTATGATTCCAAGGTATTTAATACAGATGTTCCTTATGCAGTTTTCACGATTAAAGATGAGGAGCACTTGGCCATTCAGACCATTACTGATAAGAAAGAGGTAATTCCAGTAGGTTATACAATAGAAGAAGCTGGTCTGTACACCATAGAGGTAGACATGTCTGAGGCAGCGGAAAAGTCACTTTTTCTTAGAGATAAGCATACCGGGCAAATAGTAGAAGCCCCTGTGAGTCTGGAGTTTACTTCCACGGCTGGTCGATTTACCAACCGATTTGAACTACTGACCGATGCACGTGTATTGGGTACCGATCAAGACAAGGTGCAGGTATATGCCAGCAATCGTACCATCCATATCCACCTACCGAATGGAGAAGAAAGAACCTTCAAGCTGATGAGTCTGGATGGTCAGCAACTAATGAGCAAGGAGCTGAACGCATCCTCCAAAATAGAGACGAACCTGCCGGCTGGGGTCTATATCCTCACCGACGGAGCACAAGCACATAAAATCATTTTGAAGTAACACTCCACCCCTAAATCTCCTCCTCGGAGGGGATTTAGGGGTTGGTTCAAAACCATTACAATCATGAAAAATCTACTCTATAAATCACTACTAGTACTACCAGCATTACTCTTTGTGTTACCGGCTTTGGCTCAGCCCAGTGGCCCTCCAGCTACGCCCATAGATGGCGGACTGAGCATTTTGCTGGCAGCAGGTGGTGCCTATGGCATCAAAAAGCTGCGTGACTACCAAAGGAGTCACTGAGTGGCGCCCTGCGCTACTTTGAGGTCTCCTGCGCCACCTTTGGTGGTCCCTGCGCGAAACTTGAGCCTTCCTGCACCGGGTTTATACCTTCCTGCGCAATAATATTTCGTCCTGCGTGAAATTGACCTTTCCCTGCCAAATATTATTCCGCCCCGGGAGGCTTAGACCCTTTCCCGGGAGACCTTGAGGCCGTCCCGGGCGCCGGGGAGCAGCAATATTCACCCGGGGAGACTCCAATACGCCCGGGAGCATCACAAAATCACCCGGGGAGCATCGTTTTTAATAGTGGAACATGAAAAAAGCCTGTGAGCAATTTGCTCAAAGGCTTTATTAGTTTAGGTTGATGTGATGTCTTAGTCCCAGGTGTCCAGCTCTGCCTGAGGTATCGGGAGGATAAACTTATTATCCAGTGGGTCATTGGACGTGATTCTTACGTCGAGTCCATAGGCTTTCCATCTTTTCAGGTCATGAAATATGATGCCTTCAAAGAGAAACTCACGATTGCGCTCCAGCACCAGGCTATCATAGAAAGCGTAAGGATCCCCATTAAAATCCGATACTTCCAGTGCATTCAGACCAGCACGCGTTCTAATGGCATTTAGATCTGCCAGCGCTGTGGATTCTATCGTTTCGGTTTGCTCAAAAATAGCTTCAGCTCGAGATAGATGGATTTCTGCCAGTCTGATTACCGGAATCACTTTATCCGCACTCATAAACTTAGAAGAAGATATAGTGCTCGTGTTTAAGACATTGGTATAGAATGCGGTAGTGATGTCCTGAGCTCGGGTGGTTTCGTCCACATCTTCATCCACAAAGCTGCGGATGTCATTGTCGGAAAACTGTGGGCTATTAGCCACAAAACTGGAGTAAAACGAAAACTCAAGAATCCTCATGGTGCCAATACCACTCTCGGTCAACGACGAAAAATGATTAACCAGGCCAGTGCCTGTAGAGCGATCTCCTGTGGTATTGGCAAAAGTCTGCTGTACCGCGAGGATGTCTTCTGTGCTGTTGGAGTTGTTATTAAATGCCAGCAATGGAGTAGCCGCCAGTGCAAACTCGCCAGAAGATATGATCGTATTGGCATGGTCTTCGGCAGCTTCCCAATCCAGCTTTTGCAAAGCAACACGCATCTGATAGGCCGTCACCGCATAGTAGGAAATGTTGGTGCCATTGGTCCCAAATGACTGCAGCAGTGTAGAAGCACGGTTCAGGTCAGTTTCCACCTGAGTATAGACAGCCTGTAGCGTTGCTAATTCTGGAGTTTTGATTTCTGCTATTTCCGTGATTGGCTCTGTGAGCAAAGGGATCGTTGGAGTACTCAGATTGGCATCCATGTATTGAGGACCCCAGAGTCTTACCATTTCAAAGTATAAAATTCCCCTAATGGCCAGTGCCTCTCCTTCCAGTCGATTTTTCAGGTTGGCATCACTTACCTTATCAATGTTTGCCAGCACATTATTCACCGTGTTGAGCACCTCATAGGCACGTCTCCAGTTGGCTTCTACACGAATATTGGTACGCAATATGTCCTTGTCAATGAAGTTGGTATAAGTGGGCGCATTTACATCATCCCACGAAATTTCATTGTTGTTTCTACGCGTGAGTAGTGTGGGGATGAGCTTAAAGTCTCCCCCGAGGAGTTCTCCACCATTGGCACCATCATAGATACCCATCAGGTTGTAGTATGCCCCAACCAGAGCTTCTTCTATGGAGGCGTCATCCTTGAGCACTTCACCACTGATGGTGTTTTCTGCATCGATATCGAGCAGGCTTTCACAAGAGGTGAGGACTATACCGGTCATTAGCATCACCGGCACAATTAGTTTTAAAAGCGTTTTTCTAAATGTCTGCATGATTAAAGGCCGATTTTGATTCCAGTCATAAATATTTTAGGCTGTGGAGCTGTGAAGTTGTCGATTCCGCGACTGATGTTTTGTCCCACGATTCCATCCAAAGGATCGAAATAGCTGACATCTGGATCGTAGCCTTCATACTCAGTAAAGGTCAGCAGGTTGGTGCCGCCTATATAGATACTCATGTAGTTGAGTCCCCAGTTGCTGGTCACGGCCTCAGGGATGTTGTACGTGAACGTCAGTGTTTTCAGACGGATGTAGCTACCATCTTGTAGCCATCGGGTAGATGGAAAGGTGTTTTCCTGAAATGGGTTTAATGCCGGATATGGAGCCTCATCTCCTACAGCGTACCACCTGTCAGCCTGATCTACGGTTTGGTTGAGGTTGAGTATGCCATTGTTGGCCAAAAACTCTCCCGTCTCCCAGTACAGATCTGCCCCACCTACAAACTGGAACATAAATGACAGGTCAAAATTGCCAAACTTCAGGCTGTTGGTAAGTCCGCCGAAATAGTCCGGGTTTGGATCGCCCACAACCATGCGAGGAGCACTTTCCCAGTCAGTGGTGGTTCCTCCACCTTCTGTTTCGTAGAGAGCCTCACCAGTAGCCGTATTTACGCCAGCGTATTTTCTCATGTAAAAGACGCCTGCTGGCTGATCCTCCAAAAAGGCATTTACTCCTACGATCAGGTTGGCACCGTTCAGATCGGTAACGAGGTTTTCATTAAACGAAATATTGAAATCGGTGCTCCAGCTAAATGTTCCCGACTCTACGTTTACCGTACTTAGGTTAAACTCGTAGCCTGTGTTTTCCATGGTGCCCACATTTTTTAGCACCGAAGCAAAACCGGATGTTTGTGATACCGGAACAGGGAAAAGTAGATCCGTAGTGGTCTTCTTGTAGTAGTTCACCGACCCGGAAATGCGGTCTTCCAAAAATCCGAAATCCAGACCCAGGTCCAGCTGAGCTGTGGTTTCCCATTTTAAGTTCGTGTTGGCCAGATTGGCAAGACGGATACCATCCTGCTGGCCATAGCGCATTCTGAAATAGTTCGTTCGGTAGAGGAAGTCGTCTTGAGGGGTGTTTCCTACCAGACCATAAGAGGCTTTTACTTTTAGAAAATTCAATGGGCCCGCATCTTGTAAGAAAGGCTCGTTGCTGACATTCCATCCACCAGACGCTGCTGGGAAAAATCCGTATCGATTGGCTTCACCAAATTTTGATGAACCATCCATACGACCACTCACCTGGAAGATGTATCGGTCTTTCAGGCTATAGTTGAGTCGGCCAAAGCTCGACACAAAGACACTGGCTTGGCCCGGAATGTCAATGGTGGTGAGGATGGGATCATCCGGAGATAAGCGCTCCAGCTGATCGATGCTGTTTACGTTGGATACACGAAATGTGGAAGTGGTGTTGGACTCTTGATAAGATCCACCCAGTACAGCGGAAAATTTGCTATCACCAGCCGGTTCGGGAGCGAACGTAAACCAACCATTAAAGATGTAGTTGGTCAGTTGGGAGGTGCCTAGCTGAGAGCGGCCACTCAGTGCTCCATCTCGCGTTTCCGGTCCTTGACGTAGCTCGTCACGGAAGTTGTTGTAGTCCAGTCCGCCATTTACATCAAATGTCAGGGCATCACTTAGGTCAAATTTTAGACCCAGGCTCCCGACCAGACTGTTGTTATATCCCAGATTGTCAGAAAAGTTGACTTCTGTTAGAGGATTGTATTCCAGGCTTCTGACTTTTAGTTGAAAATTATTGTTTTCGTCATAAGTATCAGATGGGGGCAATACGATAGCCTGTAGTGGTGCTCCCAGATCCTGGTCTTCCTGTAGCCTAAAGTCTTTGGAGTAGAAATAGTTCAGGTTCAGGTTGGCTGAAATACGGTCCGAAATTTTACTGTCTATGGAAGTAGCAGCATTGAACCGGTTGTATTTATTGCCAACGAGGATACCTTCCTGAGTGGTGTAAGACAGAGAAGAAAAGAATCCAAGTTTTTCGGTACCTCCCTGAAGGCTCAGGTTGGCTCTATGTGAGTTTGCCTTACGGAAAACCTCATCTTGCCAGTCGGTATCATTGTTGAGCTCACTATAAAACGCAGGCATAGTTACCGTGGAGCCATCGGGTAAATTGATAGTAGAGCTACCGGAAGATTGCCATTGTTCCAATCGTTCACGGGTGATGTATTGGTCTTGAGAAAGAGACCGAAGCGTATATTCGATCGTTTGGAGGTTGTACTCATCTGGCCCATAAAGGTCCAGCTTTTTAGGGGTTTGCCCCATGGTGTACTGGTAGTCCGCATCTATAGAGATGCCCCCGTTTCCTCCAGATTTGGTGGTGATCAGGATGACTCCATTGGCTGCACGTGATCCATACATGGCAGCAGCCGAAGCATCTTTTAGGATCTCGATTTTGGCAATGTTTGTGGGGTTGATATTAGACTGATTACCTGATGTGAGCGGTACACCATCCACTACGTAAAGCGGTTGGTTGGAGGCAGATAAAGAAGAACCTCCGCGGATTCTTACTTTGGTACCCTGCCCTAGTTTTCCACTACTGTTTTGCACAAACATCCCGGTAGTTTTTCCCTGGTTGGATTGCTCCAGGTTGATGAGTGGTGATGGGCTTACATCATCTGTGGTGATGGTGGAGACGCTGCTGGTGAGTTCGGATTTGGATTGTGAGCCAAACCCTACAGAAACATCTTCATTGCTGTTTTTCGCCTTGAGCGAGACGTCTAGTTGTGTTTTTCCTCCTACAAATACCGTTTTGCTTACATAGCCTTCTAGTGAAAAGGTGACATTTTCATAGCCGTCTGTTAGGCTGATTTCATATTGGCCAAGGTCATTGGTGATGGCAGTGCCAGCTCCACCGGATGCCGTCACAACCACTCCTCCCAATGGCCCACCTGAGCCAGATTGGGTCACTATTCCCTTGAGCACTACCTCCTGGGCATGCGCCAAATGAAGGCATAGCAGTAGGCATAGGCTGGTGATAGGTAATTTCATATTGTCAGAATTATTGTCAGAAAAAGATCAGCACAGTTCGAAGACCATGCTTTTCACTTTGCTTTAGTTAGTCAGGCCATAAAAATAGCAGAATCAATGCTCATATTAAGAAAAGTAATGGCTTTATCCTAGTGATAATCGGTAAGTGGGACGCCTCGTTCTACTAAAATCCCCCGAAATCCCATTTTGCCACTACCAATATACCGTGATCACGGTATGTCATCCGGCACCACCCCCAGCTAATTTTATTTTTTGGAAACTAACTACACCGCGATCATGAAAAATCTATTGGTACTTGGGGCATTGCTGATGGGCGCGATCAATGCATTGGCGCAGCAGGCAGTAGAAATCCTCCATCCTACTGAGGCTGAGGAACGCAAATTTGGAGAGACCATCGATATCGAATGGCTGAATACTGGCGCTGGGACCAGTGATTATTTTCAGCTTTACTACTCCAACGATGGCGCCACCTTTCAAAACTTTTACAATGGCTATATCTATCAGATGTCCAACAGCGGCGACACGTCCACCTATACCTGGACGTTGCCAGATTTGGGTACGGACTCATCCAGTTCCATTCGGGTGAGGGTATTAAATCAAACCCTGGGAGTAGCCGATACCTCGGCCGGGTTTCGATTGTACTATGAGCCAGAGGTGGCCATAGCGTTTCCGACAGATACCGTACAGCGTAAGTTTAGAGAGACTTTAGATGTAACCTGGGTAAATGGCGACATAGGCACGGCAGATTACTTCAGTTTGTACTACTCGAACGATGGCGCTACTTTTCAAAATTTTTACAATGGGTACATCTACCAGTTGACCAACAATGGTGATACCTCCCGCTACACCTGGACTTTACCCGATTTGGGAGCTGACTCATCGAGCTCCATACGCATACGAGTACTCAATCTGACGCGCAGTGTATCCGATACCTCGGCCGGGTTTCGATTGTACTATGAGCCAGAGGTGGCCATGGTCTTCCCTACAGATACGGTAGAGCGTAAGTTTAAAGAGACGCTAGATGTGACCTGGGTGAATGGTGATATAGGCACTGCAGATTACTTCAGTTTGTACTACTCGAACGATGGCGCGAGCTTTCAAAATTTCTACAATGGATATATCTATCAGCTAAGCAACAGCGGAGACACCTCCACCTTTACGTGGACGTTACCCGATTTGGGAGCCGACTCATCAAGCTCCATACGCATACGAGTACTCAATCAGACGCGCAGTGTATCCGATACGTCGGAGGGCTTCCGAGTATACTATGAGCCGGAGGTGGCCATGGTCTTCCCTACAGATACAGTAGAGCGTAAGTTTAAAGAGACGCTAGATGTGGCCTGGGTGAATGGTGATATAGGCACCGCAGATTACTTCAGTTTATACTATTCGAATGATGGCGCTACTTTTCAAAATTTTTACAATGGGTACATCTACCAGTTGACCAACAGTGGTGATACCTCCAGCTATACCTGGACGTTACCCGATTTGGGAGCCGACTCATCGAGCTCCATACGCATACGAGTACTCAATCAGACCCGTAGTGTATCCGATACGTCGGAGGGCTTCCGGTTGTACTATGAGCCCGAAGTAAATATCACATCACCTGCCGCAGGACAGTATGTGGCTCAGAGTGCCACCCATCCGGTCACCTGGGACAATGGTGATGTAGGCACGGCAGATTATTTCCAGCTTTATTACTCGGTAAATGGAGGGAATTTCACCAATATTTACAATGGGTATATCTATCAGTTTACGGCTGATGGAACTAAACTGACCTACAATTGGTCAGTACCTGCTATCGAAAGCACGGATGTCAAATTCAGAGTTTTAAACCAAACCAGAAGCGTTTCAGACACGACCAAATCCTTTACCGTATGTGCTACATGTCCTGGTGTTGCACTTTATCATCCCAATGGAGGTGAGCAATTCAGCTATGGCGAGGAAGTAGAAATTGGTTGGTCGCTGGGTGATGTGTGGGAGCCTACAGATAGTATTCGAGTGGAGCTTTCGCTAGATGCTGGAAGCACCTATGAAACACCGGCCATTTTTGCCGGTAACTACAGCGAAATCGTGGACAATAAAGTGAACTGGACCACTCCGGAATCGGCCAATGACCAGCTGGTTATACGTGTACAAAACGTAACTCAGGGCACTTCAGATGTCAGCGACAATGTATTTGAAATTGTAGCGCCAGTAGTTGCTGTGACGCTATCCGCTCCAAATGGAGGGGAGTCGTTTACAGTGGGCGAAAGCACCAACATCACGTGGACAAGCACGGGCATACCCGATACCGACCTGATCGAAATTCGCCTGAGTACCGATGGAGGCACGACGTATAGCATATTGGCCGATGGCACTTTCGGGACGTATGGCGGCACTTATAGCTGGACGGTCCCGGATCAGGTGACTTCTACTGCTCGCATTGAGATTGCCAACACCACACAGAATGTTGCCGATGCGAGTGATGCTAATTTTAGTATTGTGAGTGGTACATCTTTGACCCTATCCGCTCCTAATGGAGGGGAGTCATTTACGGTAGGCGAAAGCACCAACATCACGTGGACGAGTGCGGGCATACCCGATACCGACCTGATCGAGATTCGCCTGAGTA
>NZ_QREG01000005.1:22947-229090 GCF_003386095.1 Marinoscillum furvescens DSM 4134
AATGGAGGAGAGTCGTTTACAGTAGGCGAAAGCACCAACATCACGTGGACGAGTGCGGGTATACCCGATACCGACCTGATCGAGATTCGCCTGAGTACCGATGGAGGCAGCACGTACAGCATTTTAGCAGACGGCACCTTTGGGACGTATGGGGGCACTTACAGCTGGACGGTACCAGACCAGGTGACAGCCACCGCACGCATAGAGGTTGCGAACACTACACAAAATGTAGCAGATGCGAGTGATGCCAATTTTAGTATCGTGAGTGGTACATCTTTGACCCTATCCGCTCCAAATGGAGGGGAGTCATTTACGGTAGGCGAAAGCACCAACATCACGTGGACGAGTGCGGGCATACCCGATACCGACCTGATCGAGATTCGCCTGAGTACCGATGGAGGCAGTACGTACAGCATTTTAGCAGACGGCACCTTTGGGACGTATAGCGGCACTTACAGCTGGACGGTACCAGACCAGGTGACAGCCACCGCACGCATAGAGGTTGCGAACACTACACAAAATGTAGCAGATGCGAGTGATGCCAATTTTAGTATCGTGAGTGGTACATCTTTGACCCTATCCGCTCCAAATGGAGGGGAGTCGTTTACAGTAGGCGAAAGCACCAACATCACGTGGACGAGTGCGGGTATACCCGATACCGACCTGATCGAGATTCGCTTGAGTACCGATGGGGGCACGACGTATAGCATATTGGCCGATGGTACCTTTGGGACGTATAGCGGCACTTACAGCTGGACGGTTCCAGACCAGGTGACTTCTACTGCTCGCATAGAGATAGCCAACACCACTCAGAATGTTGCCGATGCGAGTGATGCCAATTTTAGTATTGAGGCGGCTCCGGCAGTAAATGTCACATCACCTAATGGAGGGGAAGTATGGAACATAGGGGAGAGTTATCAAATTTCCTGGGAGACATCTGGCTTCTTGAGCTCGGATGTTCTGGAGATAGCGCTGAGTAGAGATGCGGGCATCAGCTATGAAGTCATTAGCACTGGGCCAAACAATATTTATGCTGGAAATCAAATGACCTGGGAAGCAGATGGAGCAGCCAGCACTGAAGCTTTGGTGAAGGTCACCAACACTACGCAAGGAATTGCGGATTCTTCAGCGAACGTATTTACCCTTCAGCAAGTAGAGCGCACTGTGACACTTACCAGCCCCACGGGTGGAGATCAATGGGAGGTTGGATCATCCCAGCAGATTGCATGGGAACGGCTAAATATCCCAGATTCGGATGGACTCAGCTTTCAGATTAGTTTCGATGGAGGGGCCAACTTTGAGTCCATAGGAAGTACCGTTACTTTTGGCAATTATCCGAACAACTCGGCCACTTATACGGTGCCTGACCAGGTGAGTAATGAAGTGCTACTTGCAGTGGTCAATACCACCAGAACGATTGGTGATACCTCAGCTCTTTTCTCAATAATTCCTGAACCAGATCGTACAGCAGCAGTATTTACTTCCGTGATACGCCCAACGATCATAGGAGAAGCATTTGACATGACAGTGGTGCTCAATGAGCCTGCAACAATTTCGTTAGTGGCGCTAAGTGCAGGATCAGCCCAACCCGAGGCAGCTGCCATTCGGGCTGCTGCAGATGGCTCTACTCCACTGGAAGGTCAGGTAGCCATTGCTCAATATGCATACGAGTCGGGAGAAATGGAACTGGCGGGATCAGGGGAGTTTATACGCCAGGCCAACTATGACTTTTACCTTACGGCCGAAGATACTGCAGGCAACCTTACTTCACGTGTTGGATATACCGGCATATTGGCGCAGTATACGCCATTGGAGCAAGATTCACTAGTAGTGAAAACCCTCTATGAGCAAATGGGCGGTGAAAACTGGACCGTAGCAGAAAACTGGATCAACCTACCGCTGGCCGAACGAGAAGAATTGACCGTTTCAGAAGAAAGAATCACGGAAATCCGATTGGCAGAAAAGGGGCTCGAAGGAGCACTGCCGGTTGATATCCTTACAATGGATGCGCTGAGCGTTTTGGACCTGAGCTCCAATGAAGTTTCTGAGCTACCTACCCTCACCGGTCTTCCGTTGACCACATTGGCGGTAGGAGAAAATAACTTGGATTTCGGTGACCTGGAAAAGAATGCCGCTCTTTTTGGTGAACCGTCCGAATACAGCCCCCAAGCTGCGATCGTAGCATCGGATAGTATTGCACTAAAAATAGGCGCATCGTACATATTTACGTTGCCAGTAGGTGGTGAAAATACCTCTTATACCTGGTATGTGGATTCGTTGAAAACCCATGAAAAGGTGTCAGAAGTAATCGAAGGTCAATCTAATGAGACTTTGATGGTCACCGATCTAAACTATGACCGGATGGGCATCTATCGCGGTGAGGCAACTAACGCTGCATTGCCAGGGCTTACACTCGTGCACGACCCCATTCAGCTTTGGGCTACAGCCAATCTGACATTTACTATCACCGCTGATGATGCTCCCCTTCTCGATGGAGCGGCCTTTGCCCTTCGCAATCGCGGCCCCGGCAGGGCATATGACAGTATCCCAAAAACGAGCGCAGGATTGAGTGATCCTGATGGTTTGCCGGTGGTTAATGGAAAAGTGGTTTTCAAAGACCTGTTGCTAGGCGAATACCTGATCGCTGTGCGGGGAGATAAGGAAAAATACCTTCCTACCTACTATGAGAATACCTACTTGTGGGAGGAGGCCAGTCTGTTACTTTTTACAGAGGATGCGGCAGAAAGCATGGAGATGTTTGTGATTCCTCCGCCATTGACACCAGATGATGGGTCGGGTACGGTGGCTGGAACCATAGAGTCGGATTTTGGAGATGAAACGGGTACAAACGATGGACGAATTGCTGCCAGAAGAAAAGTGAAACGTGCCGGATGTTCCATGCGAAGGTTTGTACGACGAGGACGCTCAGACCAGGAGGATGGCGAATATGAGTTGATTGCGTATGTAGAATCTGATGACGAGGGCCGCTTTAAGTTCGACTTTATACCGCCAGGAAAGTATCGCTTCAACATCGAATATCCGGGTATTCCGATGGATCCAAATTCCTTTGTAGAGTTTGAAATAGGTGAGGCCGGCTCACCAAATAATAGCATCGAACTACAGGCTACCGTCACTGAAGATGGCATCAAAGTAGATCGAATCAATGCGTTGGCTATTCGGTCCGGACGATCTATGGAGGTAATCCTGTATCCCAACCCGGCCGATGAGCACCTGACACTCAATGGAGAACAGCTGGTGGGGATGTCCACGGTAGAGTTGTTTGACCTCTCTGGCATTCGCCTTAAAAGCGTAACCATGGATCTGAGTGTCCCACAAACACTCAATATTGAAGGTTTTGCCGAAGGGCTCTATTTTATTCAGATAACAAACGCAGGCTTTTTGCAGCCTGCCAGGTACAAACTGATGATTAGAAAGCGTTAGGTGTAGCGGTGATTCATGGCCCTGCCTCTCCCCAAGGAGGTAGGGCCTCACCAATTACAGAGTGATCACGAGCTGCCACCGAAATGCCCAACGCCATTTCAGTTCGTAGTTTTGAATTTCGGCTTCATGCAAAATAGCTTTTAGCTCATGCTTTTTAAACCCACGGGCTACGCTCAGGGCAGCATCGTTTCGTACCATGTAGGACTTAGAAAAAAACCGGGTAAGTAGCCGGATGGAATGGTAAGCCAAAAGGTGTCGGTGCAGATCATTGACTACTATGGCCACTCGTGCCTGATGACTAAATGAGCGGAAAAGCTGGACGAGCTCTCCATGAGTAAAATGATGTAAAAACAGGCAGCAGTGGATGATGTCAAAATGCTGCTGCTGGAAGTCTTCACTAAAAATATTGTGACACTGCACCTCGATTTCTGGCCATGATTTTGTGTGGCCCTGGGCATAATTCACAATATGTGGATTGGCATCAATTCCGGTAAACTTCACCTTGCGGTATTGTTTCCTTGCGATTTTGGCCATTTCTATCAGGATGTCAGCACCTCCGCATCCCAGGTCTGCCACAGATTGGATTTCGTTGCCTTTCAGCAATTTCTTAAAAGCAGAAAGGCTGATCGCATTGCCTCCAAGTGTTCGGTTGATGTAGTCGAGCTCTCGCAAAGTTTGATCAATGACTTGCCCTGATAGGTTCAGGTCGTCCATGATTTCTTCTTCCGAGGCGCGATACTTCAGGTTCATGGGTGTACAATTTTTAGGAGCATGCTTTCCATGGTTAGGCCGGGGCCAAAGGCAAAACTCAGTACATGCTGGCCTGCGTGTTGCCGGTCCAGTTGTTGCATGATCCGATGTAGCACAAACAAAACAGTGGGTGACGACATGTTGCCATAGTTTTTGAGGATGTCGTAGGCAGGTGAATTGGCGGCTTTGTCTATCCCCAACTCTTCTTCGATCACTTCGAGTATGCGCTTACCACCAGGGTGTATAGCGAAGTGATCTATATCAGCAATGGATTTTTGGAGTGTAGAGAGCAGTTTGCCCGTCAATTCACCGATTCCTTTTTTGATTACCTCTGGTACTTCGTGTGTGAGTTTCATTTGAAATCCAAAATCACTGATGTGCCAGGCCATCATGTCTTTGCCTTCGGGTGCCAGGTCAGCGTAAAAGCTATCCAGCTGAAAGGATAGGCCACGACCTGGTCGACCTTCTACGAGTACAGCGGCAGCTCCATCGCCAAAAAGCGCTCCAGATAGCAGGCTATCTTCATCCGTTTCTTTGAGGAGGTGAATGCTACACAGTTCTACGGCTACTATCAGGATTTTGCTGTCTGGTTGGTTTTGAGCGATCTCATTGGCCACTTTCAATGCATTGAACGCCGCATAGCAACCCATAAAATTGACCGAAGTGCGCTGCACATTGGTATGCATCCCTAAGCGCTCAACGAGCTCTATGTCTATGCCGGGTGCATACATTCCCGTACAGCTCACTGTAATCAAATGGGTAATGGATGTGGGAGTTGTAGCTCGCAGGCATGATGAAGCAGCTTTTTCACATAACTTTATGGCCTCTCGCTGATAGAGCTGCATCCGATCGCTTACCTTTGGAAAAGGCTCCAGGTCATGATTTTTCGGGAAAAAAGTAAAATCTTCTGGGGGTCTGTCGAAATCAACAAGAACCGAATGTCTATACTGAATGCCGCTGGCTCGGTAGAGCAATTCTATGCGTTTTCGGTCATCTTCGCTGGTAGCCAGATGGCGGATCATAAATTCACGAATCGCTTGCTGACTGATGCGGTGATCCGGTACTGCCGTATGTATAGAGGTAATGTATGAAGGCATAGCGTCGTTAGTAAGTAATTATAACCAGTTTTAGTCAAGAGGTTTTACCAAAGCCATGAAAAAGTCGACATTCTTACATTTGAGATTTCCCTTTTCGTTTTTCCTGCTTCCGGTTTTTTTATTTGCGGCTGCTGTGGCAGTGCCTTTTAGCTGGAGCCAATTCGTCTGGTTGTTCGTCATCCTTCATCTTTTACTCTACCCGGCTAGCAATGGTTACAATAGTTATTTTGATAAAGATGAAGGCAGTATTGGTGGCTTGAAGAACCCCCCAAAAGTAAGTCCAGAGCTTTTTTATGTGTCATGGATTATGGACTTGCTGGCCATTGCTATTGGCTGGCTGGTGTTTTCCTGGCAGCTGGCGTTGATGCTTTTGATCTATGGAATGATGAGCAAGGCGTACAGCCACCCAATGGTTCGGCTCAAAAAACGTCCAGTCTTGGGATGGATAGTGGCTGGGGTATTTCAGGGTTATTTTACACTGATGATGTCAGTAATGGCCTTGCAAGGCTCAGGATTTTCAGTTTTTGAAGATGTTTCTACGCATTTGGCAGGTGGATTAAGCACGCTCCTGCTTTTTGGGTCTTACCCAATGACACAGATCTATCAGCATGCCGAAGACAAAAGCCGGGGAGATATTACGCTGAGTCTAAAGTTGGGTATTCGTGGCACGTTTGTGTTTACAGCTGCTTTCTTTACGCTTTCTGTAGCGCTTTTTTATGCCTATCTCAGCACCTGTTTTGTAGCATATAGTGGCTTTGTTTTTGTAGCGGCCCTGTTGCCAGTGCTCATTTATTTTACAACTTGGTTTGCCAAAGTCCTGAAAGACGCCCAAAAGGCAGACTATACCCATACCATGCGGCTAAACCTGATTAGTAGTTGCTGCCTCAATGCCTTCTTTCTGTGGTTGATTTTTAGCTGAAGGGCTCACCATGGGTTTGGCGAATGAGAGCTCGCGTGAGTGGCTTGATCGTTTTGCCTAGCACTACGGCCAGTTCGGAGGGAAAGGGTTTGCCAAAAAGGCCATTTTGGATAGTTCTACCAATTTTAAGCCTGAGTCCAAAGTGTGCTTTCCATTGTTGCTCATAGCTCCTGAGTATGTCTTCCAGCAAAAGCTTGTTTTCGCTCCGGTGATTCAGAATAGTCTCTGTCAGTAGTTTAGCAGCATGAATTCCCATGGCCATACCATTGCCACAAAGTGGCGTAATCATTCCCGAAGCATCACCAGCGAAAAGAAAATTACCCTCAACCGGCGATTTGATCGAAAACGAAATTTCATTAATCACTTGAGGATTGTCTAGCAAAAATTCGCTGTTTTCAAATAACTCTCGGAGCATTGGGTTTTGGTACAGCACATTTTTTTCCATCTCAGGAATATCACCGTATTTGCGAAGAAGCTTGCGCTCGGCCAGGTAGCAGATGTTATAGCGTTCGCCTTCTATTTTACTTATACCACAATATCCACCAGTAAAATTATGTAGCGCTATGGTATTGGCCGGAAAGTCCGTTTTTACATGATATTTGATGCCCACATAGGGAGACCTGTTGGCCAAAAATGGGCGCTGGAGGTGTTGGTCCAGGATCGATCTTTTGCCATGGGCCAGGATTACCAACGATGCATGATGGGTGCCGTGGTGTGCGGATTCTACTTCAAACAGTCTCTCATCTTGTAGAAAGCGAACTCCGCGCACTTTGCAGTTTTCGTGTAGCTGCACTCCTGATTTTCTAGCTTCACCTGCCAGCCAGGCATCGTATGCATACCGGCTTATGCCAAACCCTCCAAGATCTAATGGATGACTAAAAGATCGGCCGGAGGCCGACGAGATGGTAAGCTGATCGATAGAGCTTGGTGCCAGGTGGCTGGGAAACAGGTCATGATTTTCTAGAAAGGGGATCACTTCGTTGGAAATGTACTCACCACATACCCGATGAAACGGGTAGCTGTTTTTTTCATATAGCGTGACACGAAGACCGGCCCTGGCAAGCAATATACTACTTACCAGCCCAGAGAGTCCTCCTCCGACAACTATGACGTCTTTCATTGGCACCAGATTCTGATGCTATATTAGATCATTCTTCGGAGCCTAAAGACTTTCTTTTCTTTTTTTCCTTCTCGCCAGATGACAATCCTTACTTTGAAGCCATCTTTTTTGCGCAGCAGGTCGGTGATTTCGCCCATGGTAGCATTGCGCAGGTTGAGTCCATTTACTTTTAACACCACATCACCGGGGAGGATGCCTGCATCTGCCGCAGGTGTTTCGTCCTGTATCCTGCGGACTACCAGAGAGTCCAGTTTTTTGCCTACAGCTCCGAGTGTGATTCCGCTCATGTCAAAGTCAAATTCATCATGGAAGCGGTTGCTGCGTTTGAGGTAGAGCTTTTGGTTTGGGTAGTCAAATGTGACATTGAAGCGTGTGAGCAGGTCACCGCCTATGGTGCCGTGGCGGGAGCCTCGTTTGATGGCTTTGATGTAGGCACCATCTATGGGAATGCTCGATAGCACTTCATCGAATTCATAGCCCCCAATACTGCATTCGCTCATGCGACCCAAAAAACCGGGGATTTCTCCCCCAAGTCCTTGACCTAGTCGTGAGGTGAGCAATTTTTCAGGAAATGCGATATCGTTCATATTGCGCACATCCAAAAGAAGGGCATGGCTTGCTCCTGTGTCCACCATAAGTTTTACACTGTCCGTCCGGTCTTTCTGACTGACGGTCATCTGCACGAAAGGCTTGGTGTTGGTCACTTCCAGTGGAATTTCCTGTGCGGATCTTTTGGGCTTGTAGTGCTCCGGACGATAAAAGCGAATCACTTTGTCGTCATAGTCCACATTCACCACAAAGCGATTGAACAGGTCATAGCCGAGGATTCCGTAGATTTCTTCACCCAGGTTTTTGTTGAGCTCCAGGTAATCATGTTTGAGTACCAGCATGTTGATGCTGCGGCCTTGTATCCCCCCGGGTAAGGCCAGGTGAAGTCCTGTGGCCACATATGCCTGCAAAGAGTCTTGCACACCTGGGGCTTGTATGGTGATGTCTCGTACATACTGGAGGCCCAGGATATCTCCAAATAGCTTTTCGGTAAGGATCGCCGACTCTGCGCCAGTGTCGAGTATAAACTTTAACGTCAGGAAATTATTAATGGTAACAGGGACTACAATCAGGTTGCTGTATTCCTCAAAAGGTACCTCTACCATCTTGCGGTCTGGAGGCAGTACAAATCCTATGGAACCCTGGGCATGAGCTGTATAAGAAAGAGCCAGACTGAGTACTGTACCCCAACATATCAACCAATACCAACGAAACTTCTTCAGCATATATTCCAAACAATATAAAAGCAAGAGCCCCTATACTGAGCCATGAAAAAATCATCACAGGGCTTCTAGCTGAAGATACAGGATTTTGCGGAGTTCGATAAGCTTAATCGAAGAGTTTGGTAATATCTTCTTTGCTTAGGCTCTTCACAAAGCTTTCCTCAATCGTGATCAGGTTTTTAGCGAGCTTGAGCTTGGATTCCTGCAGCTTCAATATCTTCTCTTCCACAGTGTCTCTGGCGATAAACTTGTAAGTAAAGACAGTGTTTTTCTGTCCGATTCGGTGCGCCCGATCTACGGCCTGCGCTTCGATGGCCGGGTTCCACCATGGGTCCAGTAAGAACACATAATCTGCTTCGGTGAGGTTGAGTCCTACGCCTCCCGCTTTTAGTGAGATGAGAAACACTCGGACTTTATCATCATTTTGAAACTTCTCCACTTCTGCCTGGCGGTCTTTTACCGAACCATCCAGGTAAGAGTAAGTAATGTTTTCGTCTTTTAGATACTTCTCTACAATCTTCAGGTGCTTTACAAACTGGCTAAAGATCAGTATTTTATGGTCTTTGCCTAGTGCTTTAGAGATCATGTGGCAGACATCTTCAAACTTACCTGAGTCACCATCATAGTTTTCTTCCACCATGGCTGGGTGGTTGGCTATTTGGCGCAATCGGGTCAATCCCTGCAAGAGCATCATTTGAGATTTTTGTATGCCTTCGGTTTCGATCAGGTCCAGGATTTTGCCGCGGTAGTTTTCTTTTTCTCGATCGTAGTACGCACGCTGGCTTTCAGAGAGATCCGAAAAATGAATGTTTTCCACTTTTTCAGGTAGGTCTTTGGCCACCTGAGTCTTTTCTCTTCGGAGGATAAAAGGCTTTATGAGCGCATTGAGTCTGCGAGTTTTGGCCTCATCTTTTTTCTTTTCGATAGGTATCTGATACTCCTGTTTGAAAAATTTGGAGGTACCTAGCAACCCTGGATTTACAAAAGACATTTGTGACCACAGGTCCATGGTACTATTTTCTATAGGTGTACCTGTAAGGATGAGCTTACGGCGAGACTTCAAGGCGCGTACAGCTTTGGAGATGATCGAGTCAGGGTTTTTGATGGCCTGCGATTCATCCAGAATGATGTAGTTGAAATAAAACTGATTCAGAATCTCAGTGTCTATCCGTGTGATGCCATAGCTGGTAATCACCAGGTCGTATTGAGCAAATTGCTCGTGATCTTTGTTTCGATTGGTGCCGGTATAGTTCAGTATTTTTAGGTCTGGGGTAAACTTGCCAGCTTCCATTTCCCAGTTGTAGATCAGGGAGGTGGGCATCACCAGCAAACTGGTGGAGCCATTGTCTTTTTCTTTTTCTGCCTGTAGCAGGCTCAGGGTTTGTACCGTCTTACCCAGACCCATGTCATCTGCCAGGCATCCGCCAAAACCGTATTCATTTAAAAACTCCAACCAGTTGTATCCTGCCTGCTGATAAGGCCTCAGTGTGCCGTTAAATTTATCAGGAAAAGGAGCATCTTCTATTTCATCAAAATCCATCAGTTTTTCGAGCTTACGCGTCATTTCTACGCGGGCGTTGTTGCTGTCTTTCAGGTCTTTGACTAGCGATACGTGGATTTTGTTAAGCTTCAGTTTGTCATCGTCCTCATTGGCAAAGGCAAATAGATCACCGTACTCTGTGGCCCACCGATCTGGTATTACAGCATACTCTCCATTGGGGAGCTTAAACTCCCTGGTTTTGTTGAGCATGTGTTTACGAATCGTGGTAAAAGGGATCTGGTAATCACCAAACTGGATGACGGCTTTGATGTCAAACCAGTCGATGCTTTCCATGATTTCCAGGTCGATCTTGGTAGGTCCTACAAAATACTTTTTCTCACCACTGTCCTGCTGATTGATGATAAAGCCTTGTTCGCGGAGCGTATCCAGGTTGTCGTTTAGCCACGACAGTGCGTTGGTCTTATTGAGCGTAGACCTGGAGCTTTTCAGCTGGAGCCCTGTATTAGACAGGGTCTCTATGAAATTTTTCTCCTGCACAGAGTTCCTGCGGATGCGATGAAACACATAGTCGTCTTCGTGCCGTTCCACAGAGACACTTACATTTTTCAGTTTGTCGGCTTTGTAGGAGTAGGTTCCATATTTGAAGCTCAGCTCAAACAGAATTTTTGACATGTCTGCGCTTCCGTTTCCATTCGTGTTGTTGGTGTCTCCAAACAGTGAACCAGTGGTCTGACCAGCGCTGGCCAGCTCCGAAAAGGTCAACACGGGCTTTGGTTCGTGACTTTCAGACTTGATCTCAAACCCTTTGGCATACACGTCGAACGACGCTATAAGAGGTGCTACAAATTTTTTGTAGTAGGTCTCCTCTACATTCTTAGGAATGAGAATAAATTTCTTATTGAAAAAAGGCTTGAGCTTTTTGCCATTGACTTCTTGCTCAAAGGTAAAAAGCGTGTCATCCACCACCATCCATGCAGGATCTTTGCAGAGGAGGTAAGAGTCATTTTGGTAAAAGTGCACCTTTTCGTCCTTCAGCTTGATGGTAGGGAAATAGTGCGTATTCTCTTCGTTTCTTCGGAAATGAAACAGCACGGATGCCTTTTCTTCAGAAATGGTTATTTGCTTCCAGGTAGGCTCTCCATCCTTGCCCATTTCAAAGAGCATTTTGCCATGGATAAGGGAAAGTATCTTACTTCTGCGGCGCTCCAGATAGCGGTCTATTTCTTCCTGTAGGAGTTTATCACCGGTTTTTTTGTCAAATACTTTAAGGAAGAATTCATTAGGCTTCATTTTCTTTTTCTGAAAATGATTGAATACCGCCTTCTGTTGCATCTGGTCCATCTGCTTGATGAGTTCGTAATCTCGTTCGTCCAGGCCCTTATCAAACTCCTGAGCGTTTTTGGATGAGATGTTTTGATGCATATAGGTGAGGTTGCCTTTGTCGTTGACCTTCACCACGAAGGACTCGAAAAGGTACCCCAGGTATTCATGCTCAAAGAGCGAATAGACGATTTGAAATGGCTGATCAGCTGATACTTTCATAACTTTCGAAACCGGACAAATTTCGAAGCTAATAAAAATACGGGTAAAATTCCCAAAGCAGACGTGAAGAGATTGCTATCTTTTATCAACTTGCTAATCCGGTAGCTGTAAGAATCCTACTGGAGTTCTTTCACCTGAATGTTTCTAGAAGCATTGATAGCGGGCTGTATGGCCGTGATGATGGTGATCACGATCAGGCACAAAACGGTAAACAACACATCCATCCACTCCACTTTCACAGGATAAGCGTCCATGATGGCTGTTTGCATGCCCATGGTTACCAGCCCAAACTCCTGCTGAAGGAAGCTTACACCGAGCCCGAGTAGCAATCCGGTAAATGCTCCGGTAAATGCCACGATACATCCTTCTAATAGAAAGATGTTGCGAATGAGTCCGCGGGTGGCTCCCTGAGCTGTGAGAATGGCTACATCTTTTTGCTTATCGATGGCCAGCATATTGAGGCTAAAAAAGATGTTGATAGAGGCGATGGCAATGATGATGGAAAAGGTGAGAAACACAAAAAACTTTTCCCAGCCAAGGACACGATAGAGGTCTCCGTGGATTTCAGCATTGGAGAGCACTTTGAACTCCGGGCCCAGTAAGTTCTGTAAGTCTGCTTTAAGTGATTGTAGGTGGATACCGTCCTGGAGTTGTAGTTCTAGAGAGCTCCTTCTGTTGTATTTGCCAAAAAGTTCTTCGGCGAACGCTATGGGTACATACACGAAGTTTTCATCATAGGACTTCTCCACGGCAAAGACCCCTCCTGGAAGGATGTTTTTGATCCTGTACATTTTTTCGGGGTTGAGCATGCCAGGCTTCACTTCCCCGGGAAAATACATCTGGATGGTGTAAAAATCGTTTTTGGGATTGATGCTAAGGTCATATTGTACACCGCGCCCCACAATCGCGTAAGGCACATTGTCTTCCATGAGTTTCAGGTCGCCAAATACCAGGTAGTTTTCCAGGCGGCCTTCTGCTATGAAAGAGTTGCTCATGCCTCGTACGGTAGCTACGCGCTGTGCCCCGTTGTATCGCAGCAGGGCATTGTCTTCCAGTACTTCGGTGAGGCTGGCGATGCCTTCTTTGTTTTCCAGAACCGTGCGCAACGAGTCCGAAAACTCGAAAGATTTGCCCTCAGATGGTTGTACCACCAGATTGGCATCTACGGAGCCATAGAGATTTCTAAGCAGGTCTTCGAGTCCATTGAAAACCGACAGGACAATGATAAGTGCCATGGTGCCTATGGCTACCACAAGCATAGAGATGATTGAGATTACATTGATGAAACTCTTCTTCTTCTTCGATAAGAAGTAACGCTTCGCAATGAAATAGGCAAGGTTCACTCGTCTTCGTCGTTTTCTTCTGCAGGTGGAATGTCAAGGCTATCAATGAGCCGGTCCATGTGGGAGGCACGCTCCTCTGTATCATCATGGAAAAACGCCAGCTCAGGGATGATGCGTACCTGCTTTCCTATTTTGTTACCCAAAAGCTTTCGAACCTCGCTTTTTCGATCGTCCAGTCGATAAAAAACTTCTTCTGCGTCTTTTATAGGAAACACACTCAGATAAGTTTTCGCAAAACTCAGATCTGGAGACATTTCTACTCCAGTGACAGTCACCAGGCTATTGCCAAAAAAGTGTCTGGGGTCTTTTTGAAAGATCTCACTTAAGTCTTTTTGGATTTGCTTACCAAACTTGATTTGTCGTTTACTCTGTGTCATTGTTGCAAATATCGTGAATTAGCTATTAGCGGGCTACTCCCTTTTCGCTTTCTTTCAATCCAACGAACCAATCAGCAATTGGATACACTATTTGCCCTCATCACAATAGGACTGCAATGGCGTGAATAATATTTGTTAATTTCGAACCGAACTTTAAGCGTTTTCCAGATACTTTGCTACAGTTTTTTCGCATAAACGATCCCTATCGGCTCATTTTCGTTTTCCTCATTTTAGTGAGTGTCCGCGTTATTTGGGTGGCTGTTGGTCTTCCGCTTTCTCTGCCTGAGCTCAAGTGGCTACTGGTAGGGCAGCGTCTGGGTGATGGTTTTACCATGTATCAGGAGCTTTTCGATAGTACAGGCCCACTGGCTGTAATGGTCTATAAGTGGCTGGATATCCTGTTTGGCCAAAACAGGTGGCCGCATATTTTGCTCAGCACACTGGTTATTATCCTTCAGGCAGGGATCTTTAATAGCACCCTCCTGCGCAACAAAGCCTATGATGAAAACCACTACGTTGCGGCATTTTTGTACGTTGTGGTCATGTCTTCTACGGGGGATTTTCTGGCACTTTCACCTCAGCTGATGGCGCTTACGTTTGTTTTGCTGTCGCTCAACCAGATTTTTAGAAGAATAGATAATGTAGTAACCGACGAACTTTTTCTGATTTCCGGTCTCTACCTGGGCACAGCTTCGTTGTTTTATTTGCCCGCGTCGGTGTTCTTTTTTGTGTTTTTGCTAAGTTTCGTGTTTTTCTCTTCGGCAGTTCTTCGTCGCTTGTTGTTGCTGATCTATGGAGCACTGATTCCCGTGGTTTTGGTCTGGTGCTATTTCTTTTGGTTCAATGCAGCGGATGACTTCCTTTTCGACTTTTTTGTAGCCGGCCTCATTAAGCCTAAAGTTTTTTATATCAACTATGTGTTATTGCTAAAAGTAGGTGGACTACTCGTAGCTGCGGCTTTGTTGGGGGTTTCTGTATTCGTTACGCAGCGATTCACCAATTTTCAGCAGAAGATGCAGCAGGTGATGATATTGTTTTTCCTTGGAGGAATTATGGTGACCGCTATCACTCGGGAGGTGTCTACTGCCGACCTTGTGTTTCTGGTGCCTTCAGTTACCTTTTTTTTGGTGTATTACCTGCTTGGGCTTCAAAAGCGTATATGGAAGGCCCTTATGCCGTATTTGATCGTGGTGGCTTTATTGGCTTATCCTTTTTGGTGGTTGCATCACCCTGAGCTAGAAGATCTGCGAGTGGATGAGGAGTTGCCTCATGAGGAAAGTAGCCGCATTATGGGAATAGGGTTAGACCTGAGGCAGTACTATGGCCAGGAGCTGGCAGGCCCCTTTTTAGACCCATTTATTGGCAAACAAAAACTCTCCGGTCTTGACTACTATGATGAGGCGTCTGAGCTCTACAAGGCGCTGGACCATTCGCACCCCGAAGTGATCGTGGACGAGTGGGGTGTGATGGACCGCATTTTCTATCGATTTCCTACATTGGCCAAGCGGTATCGCCCAGTGGGTGAAGGACAATACGTACAGGTTAGCAACTGATCTTGTCTACTCGGCGTTGGTGGCGCCCACCTTCAAACGCTGTAGCTACGAAGGTTTTTACCATAGACTCAGCCAAAGCAGGTGCCGTCCAGCGGGCTGCCAGGCAGATCACGTTGGAGTTGTTATGCTGACGGGTGGCTTCTGCCAGGTCTGTGTCCCAGCACAGTGCCGCTCTGATTTTTTGATGCTTGTTGGCCGTGATGGTCACTCCCTGTCCGGAGCCACAGATTAGAACTCCGAACTCATAGTCTCCACTTTCTATAGCTTCACATAGCGGATGTACAAAGTCTGGGTAGTCCGCAGAATCAGTGCTGTATGGCCCGAAATCTTTCACTTCGTGGCCTTCAGCTTCCAGCATTTTTACAATTTGTTCTTTGAGGTGGAATCCAGCGTGATCGCCACCTACGGCTATTTTTTTACTCATCAGTTTTTACAATTTCTGTGGTTTCTCGCGCAGCCCTGTTGATCACCCTTCGGGAGATTAGAATACTCACCTGATACAGTCCCAATAGAGGTATGGCTATAAGTATCTGACTAAATGGATCCGGAGGTGTCAACATCGCTCCTAATATCAGGATCACTACAATAGCATGACGTCTATAGGTTTTCAAAAGTTCCGGAGTGATGAGTCCTGCTTTGGTAAGGAAAAACACCACTATGGGCAACTGAAACAAGATGCCACAGGCAAGCACCAGTGTGATCACCGTAGAGACATACGAGATGATATCAAACTCGTTGAGGATCGTTGGGTCTAGCTGGTAGTTGGATAAAAAGTTGATAGAAATGGGCGTGACGATGAAGTAGCCGAACATAACACCCATAATGAAAAGCAAGCTCACGTAAAACGTAGCTCCACGTGCTGCTTTGCGTTCACGAGGGTAAAGTCCCGGTTTGATAAATCGCCAGACTTCCCAAAAAGCATATGGGAATGCACAGATAATACCGATCACGAAAGATGAAGTGACGTGCATGGAAAACTGCCCGGTCATTTTTCGGCTCTGAATTATGAACGGAAGCTTTTCGATGCATAGTGCTGGAGATTTGAGCATTTCTGAAAGCTTACAGAGCATATCGTAAGTCCAGAAATCCACACGGCTGGGGCCAAGAATGATGGTATGAAATACCAAAGTCTTCGCTACAAAAGCCCCAACTGCAAAAATCATAATAGCAATCAATGACCTAATCAGATGCCACCGGAGCTCTTCCAGGTGGTCCAAAAAGGTCATTTCTACTTCATCCTCTATCTGATCGAGTGGCATTCAGTTTATGAGTAAAGCGGGAAATTAGTCATCCAGCTGTTGATCGCTTTTTTCACTTCGGCCAGCTTGGCTTCATCCTCATGGTTAGACAGCACTTCATCGATAAAGTCTACAATTTTTACCATGTCTGCCTCTTTGGTGCCTCGAGTAGTGATGGCTGCTGTACCTACACGCATTCCTGATGTTACAAATGGAGACTTATCATCGAAAGGCACCATGTTTTTATTTACAGTGATGTCTGCTTTGATCAGTGAGTTTTCGGCATCTTTTCCTGTGAGCCCTTTAGACCTGAGGTCGATGAGCATGAGGTGGTTATCAGTACCACCAGAGATCAGGTCGTATCCTTTCTGTATGAAAGCTTCCGCCATGGCTTTGGCATTTTTCTGTACCTGCATGATGTAGGTCATGTACTCGTCAGAAAGCGCCTCACCAAATGCTACCGCCTTAGCCGCGATGATATGCTCAAGCGGCCCACCTTGTGTTCCTGGGAATACGCCAGAGTCCAGAATGGAGCTCATCTTACGCACTGTACCTTTGGCGGTAGTGATGCCAAAAGGGTTTTCGATATCGTCTCTTACCAAAATCAGTCCTCCACGAGGGCCTCTTAAGGTTTTGTGGGTGGTGGTGGTCACGATGTGGCAGTAGTCCAGTGGGTCGTTGAGCAAGCCACGTGCGATGAGCCCTGAAGGGTGCGAGATGTCCGCAAGCAATACTGCCCCTACTTCATCAGCGATAGCTCTAAAGCGCTCATAGTCCCAATCGCGCGAGTATGCCGAAGCACCACAGATGATTAGCTTAGGATTTACCTCTTTGGCTTTTGCCTCTACCTTATCCATGTCGATAAGGCCAGTTTCTTTTTCTACCCCGTAAAAGTTAGGCTGGTAATATTTTCCTGAAAGGTTTACAGGAGATCCGTGCGAAAGGTGCCCTCCATGCGAAAGGTCAAACCCAAGAATAGGATCGCCAGGTTGCAGACATGCAAGAAAGACTGCCGCATTGGCTTGTGCACCAGAGTGAGGCTGTACGTTGGCCCAGGTAGCTCCAAAGAGTTCTTTGGCACGGTCTATTGCCAGCTGCTCTACCTCATCCACTACTTCACAGCCACCATAGTAGCGCTTGCCTGGCAGACCTTCGGCATATTTGTTTGTCAGCACACTGCCGGCGGCCTCCATCACCTGCGGAGAGGCAAAGTTTTCAGAGGCTATCAGCTCGATACCTTCGATTTGTCTTTTTTTCTCCTGCTCGATGAGCGCAAATAGTTTCTCGTCTCTTTTCATTGTGTGTAGTGTTTGCTTTTGGCGGTCACGAACCGAATCGGGGTTCCACTGGCTGCACAGACCTAACTTTTGGTTATTCTTATTGATGAACTATGATCAGGAAAACCAGGGTTCATGTTTGCCTAATCAGGCGGCAAAATTAGTGGATGCCCCCCACATTACCAATCGCAATTTTATGGATGCCCTGTTGCTCAGAGCGCAAGATCAGGAAGGGGACGGAAACCCAGGGTGGATAGAAATGCCCGTCGATCTGTGATCAGAGAAATGCCCTTCTGAATAGTTTACCCTCCACGCAAGCCCAGCTTGTATTTAGCGAACTACCTTTGGTTTTATGCTAGCCATCAAACCATATTTTCATCGGAGTTTTTGCCTGTGAGCCGTATTTCTTCGCAATTCTTAGCGGGTTGACTTAATTTAGCTTTCAACTTTAAGTAGAAGAGAATGCTAGACCAACTGAGAAAGCAAATAGATGCGGTAGATGATGAGCTTATAAAGCTGCTAAACCAACGTATGGAATACGTGAAGCAGGTAGGCGAGCTTAAAAGAAATGACAATTCGGCTATATATCGCCCTGAGCGTGAAAAGGCCATAGTGGACCGGCTAGAGGCAAATAGCAACGGCATCCTCAATCGTGCGGCTATAGAGGCTATCTTTTTTGAGATCTTTGCGGTCAGCCGAAACTACGAGCTGCCGGAGCGCATTGCTTATTTGGGGCCTGAGGGAAGTTTTACCCATCAGGCAGCCGAAAGCCGATATGGAGCCATGAGTGATTACATCCCATTGGATTCTATTTCCTCGGTTTTTGAAGCAGTGAAAACTTCGCGTGCACGATTTGGCGTGGTGCCCATCGAAAACAACCAGGAAGGTACCGTACAAGAAACGATCGATTTTCTAGCGCTTCACAAGCTTACCATTGCAGCAGAAATCGTGCTGCCCATTCATTTTGCTTTTGCGTCTAAAGAGGATGATCTGGAAAAAGTCACTACGGTTTACTCCAGAGATATCGCCTTTCGACAGTGTAAAAACTTTCTCAATGACTACTTTAAGCATCCTGTAAAACTAGTACCGGTAAGCTCTACGAGCCGAGCATGTAAAATAGCCCGTGAAGAAGAGGGTGCAGCAGCCATCTGTGCGCCTATTGCTGCGCGCCAGTATGAGTTGCCTATTCTTTACAACAACATACAAGACTCTGCAGACAATCAGACACGGTTTTTGATCATCAGCCAAAACTTTGTCAACCAGATGAGTGATCAGGACAAGACGTCTGTGATAGCCAACCTACCGGATGAGCCCGGGTCACTTGTAAGGTTTTTGCAGCAGTTTCAAAATGCAGGAATCAACCTCTGCAAGGTAGAAAGCCGCCCTGCAAAAGAGGGAACGACCTTTAAGTATGTTTTCTTTGTGGAATTCGAGGGTCACTTCAACGATCCGAAGATCCAGAATACCATCAAGCCATACAAAGACAACATCACCTGGCTCGGCAGCTACGTGCAGTTGTGCTAATCCAATTTTTCTGACCCAAAAAGATCATCCCTTTGGCTAAAACCAAAACGACATACTATTGCCAAAACTGCGGTGCTAATTCGCCTAAATGGATTGGAAAGTGTCCGTCATGCAATGAATGGAATACCTACGTGGAGGAGGTGGTCACCAAATCCTCCGGCCAGTCAGAAAAGGAAGTTTGGCAGGAGGAGTCTACTGTACGCAATAAGCCAAAGAAAATTCAGGAGTTGGAGTTTGATGAGCAGCGGCGCTTGCGCACAGGCAATGCCGAGCTGGACCGCACCCTTGGAGGAGGTATCGTGCCCGGTTCTCTCGTGCTGATAGGCGGTGAGCCCGGTATTGGCAAATCCACTTTGCTGTTACAAATGGCCATTCGCATGCCGCAGGTAAAAACGCTCTATGCCTCAGGTGAGGAGAGCCTGGACCAGATTCGCATGCGGGCGGAGCGTATAGGCATCACCGCCGAAAATTGCTTTTTGCTGGCAGAAACATCGCTGGCCAACATCATGACTCAGGCAGCGCAGCTCAAACCGGATCTGCTAATCATTGATTCCATTCAGACATTGCATACCGAAGCAATAGAGGCGTCTGTAGGTTCCATCTCTCAGGTACGCGAGTGCACTGGCAAGCTGATGAAATATGCCAAGCAGACCAATGTTCCAGTGTTTTTGATAGGTCATGTAAATAAAGATGGAGCCATTGCAGGCCCAAAAGTACTGGAGCACATGGTGGATACGGTGCTGCAGTTTGAAGGCGACAGACATTTGTCTTATCGCATCCTCCGGACTTCCAAAAACCGGTTTGGTTCTACCTCTGAGCTGGGTATCTATGAAATGCGAGAGGCTGGCTTGCGCGAAGTGACCAATCCTTCCGAAGTACTTATTTCACCACGCGAAGGATTTCTCAGTGGTGTAGGCATAGGTGCTACCCTGGAGGGCAACAGGCCACTGCTGATAGAGGTGCAGTCTCTGGTGAGCACGGCTACTTATGGCACACCTCAGCGAAGCACCACGGGATTTGATGTGAAACGCCTCAACATGCTGCTGGCTGTGCTGGAAAAACGCCTCGGTGTACGGCTGAGCACACAAGACATTTTCCTAAACCTGGCTGGAGGCCTCAAAGTAGTGGACCCTGCGTTGGATTTATCCATATGTGCATCGATCTATTCTTCATTTGATGACGTCCCTATCCCTAGCTCTATTTGCTTTTCTGCAGAAGTAGGCCTTGGAGGGGAAATCAGAGCGGTAAATCGTATTGAATCGCGAATCACCGAAGCAGCGAAGCTTGGGTTTGCCCAAATCTATGTGTCTAAGCACAACGTCAAAGGCCTTGACTTAAGTAAGTTTGATATCGAGGTGAAGGCTTACAGCCGTTTGGCTGAAGCCTTCGAAGAGCTTTTCAACTAAATAAGTTACTTGTCTTGAGGAGGTGAAGGCATTCTAAACTCGTTGCCTTCTTTAGGGATTGGGTCGCTCTTGCGCAGAAAATCTTTGCGCTTTCTCCGTCCCTGTTTGGTAATGATGGTGTAAATGCCCTCTTTGCCTTTTACTCGCACTTTATTACCTAAGAAACTCTGCGAAGATGATCTGGAGCGGTCTCTTTTTCGTTTATTGGCACCTACGGCAAAGGAAGATTCCATTTCTTCTACCTTTTTACCTATTTGGATGTTTAGCCCGATGCGAAAGTCAAACGATTTGAACTTGGTAGCATCAAAGTTTACGAGCTGATCAGCAGCCAGGTATAGCTGAGTAGGACCACCATTCACAGCTATAGCCGCACCCAGATTCAAAAACTGTTGGGGGAGTTTAGTGACATTTACACTGCCAATAAACGCCTTGCCAATTTTATGTCTGTAACCTGCGCCAAACATAAATTTCATTTGTCCGCGCACATACCGTGTACCCGCGGTGGCTACCAGGTCTCCTGCTGTAGGCGTATGATAGGCCCAGCTCACATAGGCTTTAGGATTTAGAAATGTAGTGTATGGATCCTGATTTTTCTCCCGTCGGTTCTTGAGTTTGTTGATCAGCGTGTCTTTGATGGTTTGCTCCAGGTTTTCAGGATCTTTGAGGTCCAGGCCTCCATATACCATGGAGGTATCTCGTAAATGGTGGTTTTTTACACCTTCTTTCCAGGAGATCATTCCCAGGTCCACGATGGATGCCGAGATGGTGTAGTATCGATTCATGTTCCAGTTCATGCCCAGGTCCAGTGCCCCACCCACATTGGAATTGGCAATGGCGTAGGCCGGGTTTTCCTGTACCGCATCAAAACCCGCCGTGTTTAGCGTAGCATTTTGTAGCTCTAGTTGCAGAGAGTAGTCTATGTCATCTGTGCGGAATGTGGCATTGGCATCACGCGAAGTACTGGCATTGGCAATCCCCTGAATGTACTTGAGCCGAGCAGCTAAGGTCATGTCTAGCCGTGGGATCGTAGCGCCTGCACTGATGCCCAATTCTCTAAAATAGGTGGCCGAAACCTTCGTTTTGCTCAAGTCTATCGTCTCGTTGAGTACACTGCCATTGCCTTCTATCACCATCTGCATCATTTTTTTCTTATATAGAAAATCTGCTTCGATGCGGTCATTGGCAAAAAACGAAAATGTAAGTCCTGAGGGCGTCCTGAAGCCTACGTGTAGCAGTGATATCGTAGATGATACATGCGTCATGTTGTTTTGTTGAAGGCTACCCAGAAATGAATTTAGACTTATTTGCGACTCTGATTCTGACTTTACGACTACATCACTATAGTCAAATTTATTGTTGAAGTTGAGGTGGACGCCTGAGATCACGGGTAGGCCCAGAAAAAACTTGCCTTCAGGCATTAGTGCTGGGTTGAGGTTGGTATTTTGAAAGGTAGCATTGCCCAGGTGGTGAAACGAAAGGCTGGTTTGGGCGCTCCCTGCAGTGGATATCAGCAGCACCAAACACCCCATCAGGAGTTTGAATGTGATTTTTTTACTGTTCATGGTCGGTGACAGGTCATATTATCATTCGAAATACCTACAGGTCTATGGCCAGTTTTCCTACTACGGCTACTTTAACATTGAGTGCATAGTCTGCGAGTATTTTCACAAAGAAATCATTCGTTCCAGCGCCTTTAGGCGTATTCATGATCAATGCAAGTTTCATTTTTTTGCCATTGCCCAAAGCCTCAATTCCTTGTTTTGAGACGGGGATATCGGTGGTGAGCTGGCGTACTCGATCGAGGCCTCCGCTTTGGTCTAGAAAAGGTGCCTGCAATACCTGGGCTTCTTGGGCAGTATATAGCGTGCTATCATTTTCATCCACGATGCTCAGTAGCACATCAGCTGAGAGTGGCAGCTCATTTTCTGAGACGATTCGAATGGTTACCGAGTCTGCTTCGTCAAATTTGAGCCCAGACCCCAGGTCAAAACTTACATTCTGTACAGCATCGTCTAGTGCCAGCTCCATGGGTAGTGTGATTTCTATGAAGGTAGTGATCCTGCTGCTATCCATCACAAAGTTGCTGACACTGCCGTCCTCGGGGTTAGCAATGGCACGCAGGTCAAATCCAAGCGACTGTGGTGATCCAGCGAGAAAATCCTGAAGCGACGAATTGTTACGGTCTAGCAATATGGTAGATGTGGCGTCTACACCAGGAGCAACAGACCCTGCAATAAGCTGGGGCCTTTCAGCGACATCTCCTGTTAGGAAAGTGGTGTCATAGCCTCTGGAGGTGCTGTCTACTCCATACATGCGGTTAAACAGTACGCCTAGTGGTAAACCAAATGTATTGTCAAAATTGAACTTGATACGTGGGTTGCCAAATTTTAGTCCTTTATCACCCAGGTCTTTAAAAAACCCAATGTCTAACTCTTCGTCTCCTACGTCAAGTGTATCCTGGCCAAACTTTCCATACAAGAGGTTAAAAGACTGGTCTGCATAGGTTATGGTCATGGAAATACTCTCTCCCGGTGACGTACTGGCACCTGGTGACAAAAAGATCGTAAAACGGGCAGCTACCTGAAAGGTGTTTGTTCCGTTTTCGAAGAGTAAATCTGTTTTGTGCCCTGCTAGTGTCTGACTTTGCGACTCACTACCAAATGAGCTCAGGTTGCCTGTAAAATTCACCGGATCTCCACTACTGACCAGGCGAGTATTGGAGATGTCCAGGCTGTAGGCCAATTCGCTACTCACATTGGAGTTAATATTGAGTAGCAGGTTTCCCTCGTTGTAAAAGATCGAGTCCAGATCTTCATTTTCACTTGCCGGGTACACGAAGGTAAATACCGTGTCGATGACTTCTTGTCTACTATCCAGGCTCGCAGGTATGGCGGGGATATCGATACTTGCAGAGTTGGAGACGTCATTGATGGAAATAATATCACCGGCCGCACTAAACGTAGCAGTATCAAAGTAAGATATTTGAAGCAAGGAGGCACTGTCTTCTTGTAGGCCCAGCTGTTCGTCTCCAAGTTCGTCCAGGAGCTCGCGCATAGTGTAGGTGACCTCACCTATTGGTACAGCCACACGTGAGTTGAGTGTAGGGCCTTTGAGGTTGTCTATGTCCAGGTCGCCGATGTTGCAACCCAATAGTGTAATCAGAAATAGGGCGGATAGTGACTTTTTCACGGTTTAAAGATCGATAAATTCACTTAAAGCAAAATCTTTTTTTTGTGTTTTTCGAGGAATCCTGCGATCCCCTGAAGGCCGCCGGTATGAACAAGCATGATTTTCGAACCAGCTTTAAAGTAACCTTTGGCGATTAAATCCCAAACGGCAAAAAACATTTTTCCCGTATATATTGGTTCTAATTGTAGACCAGTTTCCTGTTTTGTTCGATTAATAAATGAAATAAGGGCCGCGGAAGTCTTGGCATAACCCCCAAAATGGTAATTATCAAAAATTCTATAAGACTGATTTTCAATACCGTATGTAGCGAGAATATCCCGAACTTGCTGGTGAATGAAGTCTCCTTTTAGCGATGAAAAGCCCAGCAAGGTGGTATGCGGGGATACTCCTGAAAGAATGCCAGCGAAGGTGCCAGCTGTCCCTATTGGGCACGCGATATAGTCAAATGTCTCATCGAGTTCTGTGAGCATTTCTTTGCAGCCTGCCAGGGCTAGTGCGTTAGTGCCTCCTTCTGGTACCCGATAGTAATTTGCCAACTGAGCGGGAAGGCTTTCGCCATCTCTGTATTGTCTAAACAAGGATCTGTTGACAAATTCGAGCTGCATGCCTTTTTGATGAGCGAAACGCAAAGTAGGATTACTATTGCTATTTAGCTCCTCGCCTCTAATGATGCCTATGCAGGGGATGTTTTGCTCGTGACAGGCAGCTGCTGTGGCTGCTATGTGATTGGAGTATGCACCCCCAAATGTGACCAGGCCGCTGTAGTCATGGTGGTGATAGTGCTGCAAGTTGTATTTGAGCTTGCGCCACTTATTGCCCATGATCTCAGGGTGTATGAGGTCTTCTCTTTTCACCCAGACCTCTACGCCTTTCTGGTTAAAAAGTGGAACGGAGATATGATCTAGTGGAGACGGTAGACCAGCCATAGCTCGAAGTTAGGTAAATTTGCGGCCATGAGTGATCAACAGGAAGAATTACAGGACGATGAGTTGTTTGAGCATCATCACATAGTGGTAGACCCCAAGCAGCAGTTGTTGCGAATAGATAAGTTTTTGATGGACCGTCTTCCCAATGTAACACGCAATAAAATACAGGCGGGCATTAAGGAAGGCTTTGTAAAAGTAAACGGCGATCAGGTGAAGCCTAATTATAAGGTGCACCCGGGAGATGATATTCATATCTACCTCACAGAACCTCCCCGTGAAGATGAAGTAGTGCCGGAGGATATACCGCTAAACATAGTCTATGAAGACCCGGATCTGCTAGTGGTAAATAAACCAGCAGGTATGGTGGTACACCCGGCATATCAAAACTGGTCGGGTACGCTTGTCAATGGCCTGGCGTATCATTTTCAAAATCTTCCTGAAATGGAAGGAAATGAAGGGAGACCAGGACTGGTACACCGTATAGATAAGGATACTTCTGGCCTGTTGGTCATCGCCAAGTCAGAAGCCGCTATGAACGGTCTGGCCAAGCAGTTTTTTGATCACAGCATAGAGCGTACTTATTACGCCCTGGTATGGGGGGCACCGGAGCCGCCTAGCGGTACTATAGATGTGCATGTGGGACGTAGCCTGAAAGACCGACGTATTACCGCAGCATTTCCTGAAGGTGATTTTGGCAAGCATGCCATCACGCACTATGAAACACTCGAGGACATGCACTACGTGAGTTTGGTCAAATGCCAGCTAGAAACAGGCCGCACCCACCAGATACGAGCTCACATGAAGTACCTCGGCCATCCCTTGTTTAGCGATGCTACTTATGGTGGTGATCAAATCCGCAAAGGGACGGTATTTACTAAATACAAACAATTCGTTCAAAACTGCTTCAAGCTGATGCCACGTCAGGCGCTGCATGCCAAAACCCTCGGGTTTATTCATCCTGTCACGGGTAAGTCAATGAAGTTTGATTCCGAATTGCCAGAAGATTTTTCCTCGGTACTGGAAAAATGGCGCGGGTACGTAACACACCATCGCCCTGAAGAAGAAGAGTGACGTCTTTATACTTTTTTGTTAAAATTCGGTTATTTACAATCTCACGAGTAAATAGAATTATTCGAAAGCTGGTATTGAATTATTTGTATTTATAGTATTGCATTGTTGGAAATACTCCATTAAAAAGCATTCATTGTTGTGAATTGCGTAAACCTGGTGTGACCGTAATATTATGATTTCAGTGGCCTTTTTGTTAACTTTTATGACAAATCCAGCTGAAGATCAGATATGTACGGGAAAGTAAAACGGAGTCTAATAGCATTATTGGTATTGGGGAGTTCGTTATCGAGTCAGGCACAAGATGACGAAAAAGTATATCAGGATGCTATGCGCTATATGGAGCGCGGAAAATATGATGAGGCACTGGAAGCATTCCGGTATATACGCCACCTACCAGAGGTCAAGTACCAAGTGGAGGCTTGTTCTTTATTGAGCAAGCGCTACCGCAATTCGCCTTTGTCACGGTACATCAAGTACCAAAATGAGCAGGCCGAAAATCCTAAATACTATTATTGGTTGGGGAAGATTTATTTGAGAAGAATGAATCAAAGTGAGGCGCAAGAGGCATTCGGTGAGTACCTGCAGTTAGCTACAGGAAGAGCGGGCTTTAATCAACAGGTGCAAGAGGTACGGGGCATTTACAATCATCTCCAAAAGTGGTCAAAGTCTGTAAACATTTTGCCGCTGCAAAGCCCGGTAAATACCATTCATTGTGAAGCTCTTGGAGATGTGATTGGTGACGGCATGCAGTTGGTATTTGCATCAGATCGGGCAGAGGAAGGTCAGTACCGTCTCTATCAGGCTAATATGACAGGAGAAGGTTGGTCGGCTCCTAAAGAGTGGTTGGCAACAAATGTGACCCTGCAGCATGCTAATTTGGTGGAAGTGCGCAACCAGGCAGTAGTATATCTGGACCCGGAAGAGCAGCAGCTGAAAGCACTAATAGAAGCTGGTGAAAACTCTACACCAGTGGATGGGCCAGATCTGACTGATGCCAGGCATCTTTACATCAACGCACATCGTACCCGGGTGATATTTTCGGCACCGGATGCTACGGGCAATCTAAACTTGTATGAGTCTTTTAAGCTCCGAAGTACCGGAGAGTGGATGGTGCCAGTGAGCATTTCTAATCAAATCAATACGGGCTATAATGAAGATTTTCCTTATTTGTCTGATGATAGAAGCAGGCTGTACTTTAGCTCGGACCGAGAAGGAGGCGTAGGTAAGTATGACATCTATGTGTCTGTTTTTGATGTGGATAATAATGCCTGGGGAGATCCCATAAACCTGGGCATGCCCATCAATACTCCAGACAATGAGTTTAGTTACCGCCCGGTAAAAGAAGGCCAGGCGCTGATCAGCTCAGACCGAATAGAATCACTTGGCGAAATGGACCTGTTTGTAGTGGAGTACTAAGGGCTCACTTGTTTATTCCTTTTAAGTCCTCAAGCCGGACGGGACTAGCCGTCCGCGCTCTTAACTTTTTGGCTTGATCCAAAACCTAAGGAAAAAGATCAAGGACTGGCCGTCCACGCTGTGAAGAAATTTGCTAAATTTTGATCCTGAGGCCGGAAAAACATAAACTCGTCCTCCTTCGTCGGACATCAAACAGTATGTTTTTCTAATCGACCTCACGATCAAAATTCTTCACGCATTTTCTTCAAGGCCACTCAAAAAACCTCAAAAATGCTAAAAATCACACCTTTTTGAGGTTTTCGCATACAATATACGAGATTGAAATGCCCCTCAGAGTTCATAGAAAGGCATTTTTTACTAAAAAGTATTTATCAAGGACGCCCTACTAAGCCGACACGATCATTTCCAAAAGGTCGTCCAGGTATTCACGGTTGTTGGCCAGGCGTGGTACTTTGTTTTGGCCACCTAGTTTCCCTCTTTTTTTCATCCAGCTATAAAACGTGCCTTTCTGTACAAAATGGATGATCGGTAACGACAATGCCATGTCATTTTGCCGTTTGGCATCATAGTCGGAGTTGAGCGTCCGCAGTTTGGCATCCAGTATTTCAGTAAACTGTGTCTGGTTTTCAGGCGCTTTGTTAAACTCTATGACCCACTCATGGCATCCCTTGCTACCTGCCTCCAGATACTTAGGCCCCGCAGTGAAGTTTTCCATCTCTGCATCGGTTTGTTCACAGGCCTCGGCTATAGCTTCTTCGGCGTTTTCTATGATCAACTCTTCCCCAAATGCATTGATGAAGTGCTTGGTACGCCCACTGATTTTAATGCGATAGGGGTCTAATGAGGTAAACCTGATGGTGTCGCCAATTTTGTACCTCCAAAGACCAGCATTGGTGGAGATGATTATCGCATAGTTTTTTCCCAGCTCTACCTCATCCAGACCTACAGTTTTCGGGTGTTCATTGTTCCACTCATCCATGGGGATAAACTCATAGTAGATGCCATAGTCTAGCATGAGCAGCATTTCTTTTGAGTCGGTTTGGTCTTGTATGCCAAAAAATCCCTCCGAGGCATTGTAGGTTTCCATATACCTCATGTTTGATGAGGGGATGAGGCTGTTGAAGAGCTTTTCGTAGGGAGTAAATGCCACCGCTCCATGGATAAAAGCTTCCAGATTAGGCCATACATCCAAAATGGAGCTGGTGTTGCGTATTTCGAGGATACGCTCTAGGAGCACGATGGTCCAGGTAGGAACCCCGGAGATGGACGTTACATTTTCATTGATGGTATACTGAGCCATCTTTTCGATCTTTTCCTCCCACTCATCCATGAGTGCGATATCCAGAGATGGAGTGCGGACCATTTGGGCCCAAAAGGGTAAGTTTTTGATGAGTACTGCAGAGACATCACCGTAGTAGCTCTTGGCATTTTTATCAAACTGATTGACCTGCTGGCTACCACCAATTACCAGGTTTTTACCCGTAAACATCTTAGTGTCGGGGTAATTGTTTACATAGATAGAGAGCAGGTCCTTGCCACCTTTGTAGTGGCAATCTTCCAGGGCTTCATTGGAAACAGGAATGAACTTGCTCCGTGCATTCGTAGTTCCGGACGATTTGGCAAACCAACGTACTTCTGTGGGCCAAAGAAGGTTTTGCTCACCAGCCATCAGACGCTCTATATAGGGGTACAGGTCTTCGTAGGTGACGATCGGTACGCGATTGCGAAATTCTTCCCTGTTGCGAAGGTCTTCGAACCCATACTTGCGACCATACTCCGTGCGAGCTGCCCGTGACAAGAGGCCTCTGCGGAGTTCCTCCTGTACATCATGTGGGTATTTAATGAACAGCTCCATGTCATGAATCCGTTTTTTCATGACCCAGGTAAGTATTGAATTGAATATCTCCATTTAGTCTTCCTCGCTCTTAACCCTTCTCAGCTCAAAGTTTTTACCTAAATATACTCTACGGACCTGTTCATCGGCAGCCAGCTCCTCAGGAGTACCTGCTTTGAGGAGGTTGCCCTCAAACATCAGATAGGCTCGGTCTGTGATGGACAGGGTTTCGTCTACGTTGTGGTCGGTGATAAGTATGCCTATGTTCTTTTTCTTAAGCTTGGATACGATGGTTTGGATTTCTTCTACGGCAATAGGGTCTACCCCTGCAAAAGGCTCATCTAGCAGCACAAATTTCGGGTCCACTGCCAAAGCCCGGGCAATTTCCGTACGTCGGCGCTCACCACCAGATAGTACCATACCCAGGTTTTTGCGCACATGCGTGAGGCTAAACTCCTCCAGCAAGGATTCCATTTTTTCACGCTGCTCGGCTTTAGAGAGCTTGGTCATTTCCAGTACTGCCAGTATGTTGTCTTCTACGGAGAGCTTGCGAAATACGGAGGCTTCTTGTGCCAGATAACCGATGCCTTTTTTGGCACGGCGATACATGGCCAGATCTGTGATGTCCTCCTTGTCGAGGTAGATGTGCCCACTGTTGGGTTTGATCAGCCCCACGATCATGTAAAACGTTGTGGTTTTGCCTGCACCATTTGGCCCCAGTAGCCCTACGATCTCTCCCTGATTTACAGAGACGGATACTTCGTTGACCACCTTTCGCTTTTTGTATTTCTTGATTAATGTATCTGCTCGTAGCTCCATAATTTCTTTGACCTTGCAATGTATTAAGCAATTTTCACATCCTTAATATTCAGCTGTAGGCTTTTGTGCCCACGGTATTCATTTTCTTCTAGTTGGAAAGCCACATCAAAATATTCTGATGATTGAATGACTGGCAGTTTTTCGGCCAGACCAAAACCTATGGCGGGATAGGTAAAGTCGTTGCCATCCTCACACAAGTCCATTTTGAGGTGTGTCTCTTTTATGACTCTTGGGGGAGATTTTAGTTTTACTTTACGAGCTACCAGCACCGGAGTTAGGTTTTGAGGCCCAAAAGGCGCCATTTGTTTGAGGATCATGTAGTTTTTATAATTGGCAAAACTCAGTGCTACCTCCAGGTCTACCTCAAGCCTGGGAACCAATAGTTCTGGAGATATAGTGGTAGCCACCACTTCTTCAAATTTTTGCTGAAATGCAGGAACGTTCTCTAAAGGCAAAGTGAGACCAGCCGCATGCGTGTGGCCCCCAAACTGGAGGAGTAAATCTTCACACTGAGAGATCGCTGCATGTATGTCAAACCCTTCTACTGATCGGGCACTGCCGGTAGCCTTCTGCTCAGACTCTGTGAGAATGATCGTGGGGCGGTAATATTTTTCAATACAACGAGAGGCCACGATGCCTATTACACCTTTGTGCCAGTCGTTTTTGAAAAGCACCGTACTTCGGGCATCTTTCATCTCGGTGTTGGTGCTCACCATTTCCAGTGCTTCTTCTGTGATGGTTTTGTCAAAATCTTTGCGTTGGGCGTTTTTAGCATGCAATACTTGAGCGAAGACTTCCGTTTCGGATGCATCCTCAGCTGTGAGCAGCTTTACTGAGTCGTGTGCATGTGTCAGCCGGCCGGTGGCATTGATTCTGGGGCCTAAGTAAAATACTATGCTAGTGATGTCTAGTTCGCCTCGCAGGCTGCTTACATCTATCAGTGCTTTGAGGCCAGGGCATGGTGAGTGGTTTAGTTTTTTTAACCCGTAATAAGCTAACACCCGATTTTCTCCCACGATAGGTACTATGTCTGAGGCAATGCTTACACAGACCAGATCCAGATGTACAAAAAGTTGCTCCTGATCTATGGAGTTTTGTTCACAAAACCCTTGCAAGAGTTTAAACCCTACACCACAGCCTGATAGCTCTTTAAATGGATAATTGTCTCCGGGGCGCTTCGGGTCGAGGATGGCGTAGGCATCTGGCAGCTCCTCACCGGGGAGGTGGTGGTCACAAATGATCAGGTCTATGCCGTAGGACTTAGCCAGTGCTGCTTTGTCCACCGCTCGGATGCCACAGTCCAGGCTGATGATCAGCTGGATGCCTTGCGCATGAGCATGTTCTATTCCTTTGGTGGATATACCATAACCTTCGGTGTATCGGTCAGGGATGTAATATACGAGCTGATCAGAAAAGGCTTTGAGAAAGCCATACATAAGTGAAACGGAGGTAGTGCCATCCACATCATAGTCACCATAGATCAGAATTTTTTCATTGGAGAAGATGGCTTCACAAAGCCGGTTTACGGCCCGGTCCATGTCCAGCATGAGAAAAGGGTCGTGGAGGTGGTCTAGTGAAGGACGAAAAAAGGTTTTGGCTTCATCAAAAGTGGATACTCCACGCTGCAAAAGCAGTGTGGCCAGCTGCTTATTGATGTTGAGCGAACGAGAGAGTTCGTCTAGTTTTTCTTTGTTAGGAATATCACGCAGCACCCATCTCTTTTCCATTTGGGGAAATTAGAAAATCCGATGCAAATATTTAAAGAATGGTTAAAACTATCAGCACATGATTGCCTCGAAATGAAATTAAATCATTTCATCCAGATTTTGTTCTGCACAAAAATGATTGGTAAACCAGTAGTCATAGTCTTCGTACCGCACACAGTCCTGGTCACCGGGAGCGTCAAAGTGGAGGAGGCTCGAAGGCTGCACCCACCCGCTGAAGAGTGACGCCTGCGAAAAAGGAAGGTCAGAAATTCGCACGATCTTATGACCTTCGTAGTAAATAGGTGAGGCTTTTCGAGTCATAACGCTATGGTGTATTAGGCAAGCTTACTAAAACTACATAAAAAACTTGTAAATCAGAAAGTTATGTAAATGTTATGATTGCGTGTATGCAGTATGGGGTGAGTATTTTGGCTAAAAGCCTTTCAAAATTTGACAAAATACCGTGCTTAGGGTTAGATTACTCCGTCAGTGATGCGTATTGCTTTAAGTGAAATATGGAATTTTACCGAACTCATCGCCGCTAGTGAACAGGGATGGACGTTAGAGTTAGTAGCTGGTGAGCTTCGAGTGAAGGATGTGGCGCTGGATACGCTTCATGCGTTGCGTTCGGATGCCAAGTATGATACGGAGCTTTTGCCTTCTGTTTTTACCTTTAGGGAAATACTTTGGCAGCCCAATGTATTCACTGAAGCAAGTCAGAGCCTGCCTGCACTGCGGATTCTGGCATCTCACTGTGAAGAGCTGACGGAGCTTTATCGTGAGAAAGGACAGGCTACGCTCCTCCTGTATGCGGCATTGTTATCAGGTATTGGTGAGGCCACTCACCGGGCGGCTAAGGCTCTGGAGGAGGAGCAGGCAGATGTCAAAAAGGCTCTTGGTACTTTGCGTACAGCCACCTTCCCGATTATCAAATTTTTTATTCATCATCCCCAAAACAGGTTGGACTATCATCGTGACGCTCTCAATCGTCTAAACTATGCCGTGAAGGTGATGCTTACACAGTTTTATGGGCGATATACTGAGCTTAGAGACCCCTTCTGGCAGGTACAGTTTACATCAGACGTGTCAGTGGAAGAACAAATTGTGGAAAAATCTTAGTTTTGCGGCTCTGAGTCCAACAAATGCCGTAATTTCGACGTTTTTGCAAGGGTCTAAGGATTAATATTGAGCAGTATTTATGCAGCCAGATGAGCAAAGGGAAGCTATAGAGCGCACCAGGTTTTTCTTACGTAATTTTCTGAAAGGAGTCATTTGGCTTGCTGTGATTGTAGGTGGATATTTCTACCTAAAGGCCAACTACAACTTTACCATGCAAGGTCTGCTGGGGCCGCTGTATGACCAGCCAGCGTTGATATTCAGTATATTCTTTGCGAGTGAAACCATTTTTGGGATCATACCTCCAGAGCTTTTTATGATCTGGGCGCTTCGCAATGAACTCCTTTCTCAATACATCCTGAATGTCATTGGTCTTGCGGTGATTTCATACATGTCGGGTATTATTGGTTATTACATTGGCTCCCACTTTAGTACCACGCAGCTTTACCGCACACTCCAGAAAAATTATCTCGGAAAATTCGAAAAACACTTTAACCGTTTTGGTGGGTTTCTGGTTATAGTTGCAGCCCTTACACCTTTGCCGTTTTCGGGTATCTGTATGCTGATGGGCACAGTAAAATATCCCTATCGGAGATTTTTACTTTTTTCACTTACCCGATTCTTACGGTTTATAGTATATGCGGCGATCATTTGGGAGGCCAATATCTTGCAATAGGCCTTTCGTAGACTATTAAATACACATATGAAGAAGGGAGTATTGCTCGTCAACCTGGGAACACCAGATTCAACCAGCGTGGCGGATGTAAGAAAGTATTTGAGGGAGTTTTTGTCTGACAAACGCGTGATTGACATACCGGCAGTGCCGCGGTGGATGCTGGTCAATCTCATCATCGCCCCATTTCGTGCACCCAAATCAGCAGCCGAATACCGTAAACTATTCACAGAAAGAGGCTCTCCGCTAAAATATTACACCGAAGACTTGCTCGATCCTTTGCGGGCGCTACTTGGCGCTGATTATGTGGTAGAGTACGCCATGCGCTATCAAAGTCCTTCCATCCAGTCAGGGTTGGATAAGCTAAAAGCAGCAAATGTGAGCAGCATTCATGTGATTCCAATGTTCCCGCAATATGCCTCTGCTACTACAGGATCAGTGATTGATAAAGTGATGGAGATCACCAAAACCTGGCAGATTATTCCCGAAATCAGATTCACTTCGCAGTTTTTAGAAGATGATAAATTTTTGGAAGTTATCGCCAAAAATGGTCGTAGGTGGATGGAAAAGACGGATTACGATCACTTTGTGTTTAGCTACCATGGCTTACCAGAGCGACAAATCAAAAAGGGCTCTGTGGGTAATCAGTGTCAGCTTGGGGCATGCTGTAATAAATTTCATGAACGCAACCAGTTTTGCTACCGTGCACAGTGTTTTCATACTTCAAGGCTGGTAGCGGATAAGTTAGGAATACCGGAAGACAAATACACCGTTTGCTTTCAGTCAAGGCTGGGCAAAGATCCGTGGATACAGCCCTACACCGAAGATGTGTTGAAAGAGCTAGCCAAAAGTGGAAAAAAGAAAGTCTTGGCTTTTTCTCCTGCTTTCGTATCTGACTGTTTGGAAACCACCATAGAAGTGGGACAGGAATACAAAGAAGAGTTTATCGAAGCTGGAGGTGAGCAGTGGGATCTGGTAGAAAGCCTTAATGACGACCCCTTGTGGGTGGAAAGCCTGGCTGGTCTGGTTCGCGAGCGCTAGTGAACTTGCTCTTGCGGCCTTTAAGTAGAGGGTCTCTGGCTGGCTAGCCAATACTCAAGATTCGAAAAGTTGAATGGAAGTAGGATTTAAATAGCCCACACCCTCTGACTACCTGGGGTCTATTAGCTTACCTGAAAACAAGATGGTTCCACTGTTTCTCTCCCGAATTAGAAACACAAAAGGCTGGTTTACATTAGTGGTAGCAGGCATAGCAGTAAGCTCCACACCTACAACAGTTGCTGCAGCGGCTTCCGATCCTTCTTCATTCACTTCCAGAAATGACTGGTGTATTACTTTACTGATCGCCAAAGGAGGATTCTCTTCAAAAAGGTTGTCCAATCCAGTGATGGGCATGCCCATATTTACAAGCGTTTCCTTTAAGTCTGTTTTAAAATCAAGTTTGAATTTCGGCAAATACAAGTCTCGCACCAATGTAGTGGAATCTACCAAGGCCTCATGGAGTGTGGTAGCATTTATTTTAGATATCAGTTCGTTAATCTCTGAAGGGTCATCGGGCATGATGATGGTGAATGCATAGTTTTCATTTCCGTAGGGTATCTCTATCACCTGCGCGCTCCATTCAGATGCGTATGATTTCCAATGCTTCACTTCAGCCATCATAGTGGGTACCTCCACGGATTGGCCATTTTCTAATGTGAAATGCAAATCCCGTGTGGCTTTCGGGTCAAACTGCTGGCTCCAGTTTGCTTTGAAGTAGATTGTGTTGATCAGGAACATGACATCATCAGGATTTATTCTGTCGAGGATGTTCTTGATCTTTCCGTTAGTTTTGGTTTCCACCCAGCCATTGAGAGCGGGTAAAGTCTCTTCATTCCCAAAGTCACGTTCAAAAATCTCCGCCTGATAGTACTTTGTCAGTATGTCGGCAAAGTCCCCATTGATGGTGAAACGATGAGAGTACCAGTTGGAGTTGGCTACCGCCAGTGTGACCGAAGGATCGAGACCATAGATGTATTGTACAAGGGATTGATAGGCGCTGTTCAGCTCTCCGGTGGACATTCCTTCCAGCCCCAAGACTTCTTTGAAGCCTTCCTGACTTGCCGGAGCAGCACCATTTAGCGTCATGGAGAGAGCTGTGCTTACGCTAAAAGAAGAGATGAAGTAGTTTTCATTTGGAAATTCCTCATCAATATGCGTCATCAGGTCAAACGTAAAGTTGTTGGCTGATGCGGCAACCTCAGACTCAGTAGCGGAAAGTGATCTTACCAAAGGATCTGCTGGCGTAGGTGTGTCCTCTTGCTGGCAAGAAAAAGCAACTGACACGATCAGGATTGACAAAAGGAAAATACGGAAGTCACGCATGCCATTTTGAGTAATTGGTCTTGCCTATGGACACGCTATAGTGTTCATTTGGTTGGAAACCTCACCTTAGCGGGCTGGGGCCTGTTGTATTCAGCTAAGATAGCCCCCTGGCTTTAGCAGAGGCAGGCTGGTTTGTTCTTGGTGTTTGTGATTTCTGTAATGATGACCTTGCTTGATGCATCTAAAAGTGTCACGGCAAGAGTAGAATTGAATGGAAATAATGAAGGCTCCTTTGCTTAAACACAAAAGAGCCTTCATCGGTAATTTCTTTAGAGTTATGGCTTACGTTCTACGAAGGAAACTCATTTTACCAGCAGCTTACTGCGGGTCCTCTTTCGGGATGTTTCCACATCTAAAAAGTAAATGCCTTTATCCAGCGCCGGCAACTGAATTTTATCAGCCAAAGGCGATGTGATGGAGAAATACACTTTCCCTCCGGCATCCATTAGCGTGACTTTTTTGATTTCCTGATCTGTGGCAAGTGCCACTTCCCCACCAGAAGATACCAGGTTGGGCAGGAGCATCAGATCCGATTTTACTAAAAGGAAATCTTCGTAAGCCAAGGTGTCACTTGTGGTGCCGTGTGTGCCGATGAGCTGGATATCAAATGTACCTCCATAGCGATAAGTGGCTGTGCCCACGTCTTCCCAGGTAGGGTTTTGAGGGTCACCTCCTTCGAGGTACCACTGATAAGACTCGTAGCCTACAGAAGTATTGGTAAAGGTGACCTCCTGACCCGCATCCAATGTGATGTCACTGACCAGAAGCCCTAGTTCTCTTACAGAAACACTGATGAAGTCTTCCTCAAGTAGCACATCCTGCCTGCTACCCAAGTGCCCAATCAATTCTACATCGTAAGACCCCTTTTCGGCATAAGAAGCCATGCCACTGTCCGACCAATCGGCAGTTTGTGGGTCCGCCCCCTCCAGTTTCCAGGTATATCGGTCATATCCAAAAGACTCATTGGTGAAAGTCACCTTATACCCTTCGAAGGTTTCCTGATCATTTACTGAGAACTTGAGCGCTTTATCGAGCTCTGTCACAGTGATATAGTCTGTAAGCGTATAGGTGTGGCTCCTATCACCATAAAAGCCCGTAAGCTGCACATCGTAGGTGCCAGCGTAGTAGTAATTGGCTGATCCTGAGCTAGACCAACTGGTGGAGCTGGGCTCGGCGCCTTCCAGATTCCAGCTGTAGCGATCGTACCCGTAGGATGCGTTGGTAAAGGTGATTTGACCACCCTCCACCACTTGTTGGCTGCTCACCGTTAACTTTAGCTCTTTTTCTACCACTGTTACTACATCCTCTAGTCGCATGGTATCACTTTCACTTCCCCGGTATCCGATTAGTGTAAGGTCAAAGGTGCCTTCAGCTGCATAGGTGGCTTTTCCATCAGTGGTCCAATTGGCTTCTGATGGGTCAGCCCCTTCCAGAAGCCATTTATAGCTTTCAAATCCATTGGACTTGTTGGTAAATGTTACTTCCTCTCCCGGCTCCACATTTTCTGGCGCTATACTTACACGCAGTATGGTATCACACTGTGTCATTTTTTCCTGAACTCCTACGCGTACGTCATCGAGCTTGTTGTAGACATTAGTACCCGGACATGCGGTGGCACATCCATCTCTGTGTCCGGCTATGTGTCCAACCTGTCCTGCTGGGTGACTGCTGCTACCTAGTGGATCCAGTCCTTCTTTTTCCAGCTTAAAGGCAATGAGTTGTTCTAAAGACTCTAATGTTGAACTTGTCGGCTGAGCGGTTTCATAATTGCCCAGGAGGCATATGCCCATCGTATAGCTGTTTTTTCCACAAAAGTGGGCCCCGCGAACATTGTCTTGCTCTCCGGCGCCAGGATCTCGTCCATTGTAGATGTCGCCATTTTGAGCAATGAGGTAATTGTACCCTACATCTGACCAGCCGTTGGATTGTGTATGATACAAGTAAATATCACGCACTACCTGCGTATAGTTGGTGTTGGTATTGGAGCCGGCAGCATGATGCACGATTACGTGCTGCACGTTGGTGAATGCACGATTGTAATCTGGCTCTGGCAATCCTTCACGCCATTCTGACTGAGGAATGGTAGGTGGAGCATCGTTGCAATCGTTGGCTACACGCTGATTACGTGGTTTGATTTTGGGGACCTCCCCACTATAAATGAGCGTGATGTCAAAGCCCTCGGGACTAATGCTGCTCGGAAAGGAGATCACCTCTGGCAACGATATAAAGTACGAGTACTCTGGAGCATCCGGATCATACGGTATCTCATACGAGCTACCGTCTATTTGCAAAGTAACCGAAAGGCCTTGATAAGATTCACTGCGAACCACCACCGCACTGACCGGGTGATTGGTTTTTCGAGAATCAGACTGATCGGTATTCCATCGTGTGACCTGGGCCTGGCTTTGTGCCTGGCAAAAAAATGGGCCACAAAAAGCTAAAAAAATTAAAAGTCTAAACACTTACTGTAAGGATTTCATTGAGTTTGTCAACTACATAGTCTACTTCTTGTTTGGTGTTAAATCTACTAAAAGAAAACCGAACGGCGCCACGCTGTGGGTCAGAACCAATGGCTGTAAGCACGTGGGAGCCAATGTTGGACCCGCTACTACAGGCGCTCCCTCCAGATGCCGAAATGCCATTGATGTCCAGGTTGAATAGCAGCATGTCGTTATCATCACTAGGGGGCAGGCTTGCGCTTAGTACAGTATACAGGCTGTTTTCCACGTCTTCAGACGTGCCATTAAACTCAATGCCATTGATTTGGTCCTTAAGCCGACCGATCATATAGCTCTTTACAGATTCGATTTGCTTTCTGTGTTCGTCCATTTCGGAGTAAGCCATTTCCAGGGCTTTGGCCAGACCTATGATGCCATAAACATTTTCTGTACCACCTCGCATGTTGCGCTCTTGTGCTCCACCATGGATAAAAGGAGCAATGCGCTTTTCGTGATTTACATACAAAAACCCTATACCCTTGGGGCCATGAAACTTGTGTGCCGAACCTACGATGAAGTTGGCTTTTAATTCTTGCAGATCGTGACGGTAGTGTGCCATGCTCTGGACTGTATCCGAATGAAAAATGGCCCCGTACTCATGGCATAGTTCCGCTATGGCATAGATGTCATTGAGCGTGCCAATCTCGTTGTTGGCGTGCATGAGCGTGACCAGTGTGTTGGGCTCTTTTTTGAGCTCAGCTTCTATTTCATTTATATCGATTTGGCCCTTTTCATCCACAGCCAGGTAGTGCACCTCTTTGCCTTGCTTTTCTAATGCCTGCACGGTGTGGAGCACTGCGTGATGTTCTAATGGCGTGGTGATGATTTTTTGTATGCCGTAGGCTTCTATGGCACACCGGATAGCCGTATTGTCTGCCTCCGTACCACCTGAGGTAAAGAAAATTTCAGATGGAGAAGTGTTGAGCAAGTCTGCCACCTTTTTTCTGGAGCGCTCTATGGCTGCTCGTACCTGTCGGCCGTGAGAATGAATAGATGAGGGGTTGCCAAAATGCTCCAGCATGTAAGGTTTCATTTCTTCGAATACAACCTCGTCGATCGGGGTGGTGGCTGCATTGTCAAAGTATACTTTCATCGGCGTATTGTTATAGGATTGGGTTATGGGTTTTCTCTATTTCAGGCAAAATTAATCATATTGCGGCGGCTGACACACAAAGCAAAAGAATATGGATTCAAAAGAAGTGCTGGAATTTTTGAAACGAGTACAGGCGATGGCAAAAACGGGGCTTTCCTATACTGAAAACCCCTATGATGTGGAGCGCTATGAAGAACTACGCGATACATCCAATGCTTTACTGGCCAAATGGTCTGAATCGGATGAAAAAGAGGTCAGGTTTTTCTTTGATCAGTTAGACACCTACCCCACGCCCAAGATAGATGTGCGCGGCCTGGTCATGCAAGAAGGTAAGGTGCTGATGATTCGTGAAAAAGTAGATGGCAAATGGGCCATGCCAGGTGGCTGGTGTGATATCGGGTATACTCCCTCAGAGAACATCCGCAAGGAGATATTTGAAGAGAGCGGACTGGAAGTAAAAGTAAGCCGTCTGCTGAGTGTTTGGGATAAGAAAATGCATGACCACCCACCAGAGGCCGCATATGTATACAAGCTGAGTTTTTTGTGTGAAATCACGGGTGGAGCTCTTGTTCCAGGTCATGAGACTTTAGGTGCAGACTTTTTTGATGTGGATGACCTACCGGAATTGTCTTTACCTAGAAATACTGAGGACCAGGTGCGAAGGCTGGTGGAGCTGGCAAACAAGGAAGGGCTAGATTTCGATTGAAAATAAAAAAAGCGTGATGCTTTTACCATCACGCTTTCGCTGTTCTTGAGGATTTAGTTTGCTTTAATTCGCAATCAGTTCCTTGATATCCATCATCAGTTTTTGAGCCAGGTGATCTGCCGTAGATTGGCTGTCAGACTCTGCATAAATCCGGATGATAGGCTCGGTATTAGACTTGCGCAAGTGTACCCACTCGGTATCAAATTCTATTTTTAAGCCATCTATCGTACTAAACTTGTTTTTGGCATACTTGGACTTTAGGTTTTCCAAGACTGCATCCAGGTCTAACTCAGGGTCTAGCTCTATCTTGTTTTTAGAGATGTAGTAGTTGGGGTATTTGGCTCGGAGCATCGAGGTACTTTTGCCAAACTCTGCCAGGTGCGATAAGAATAAGGCAATGCCTACGAGTGCGTCTCTACCGTAATGAAGTTCTGGTAAAATGACGCCACCATTACCTTCTCCACCGATAACAGCATTGGTTTCTTTCATTTTGGTCACCACATTGACCTCTCCTACTGCTGCAGCTTCGTAAGTGCCTCCATGTTTTTCAGTCACGTCACGTAGGGCTCGCGTAGACGATAGGTTAGACACCGTGTTGCCTGGCTTTTTGCCAAGTACATAATCAGCCACTGATACCAGCGTGTATTCTTCTCCAAATGGCTGACCATCTTCACAGACCATGACGAGACGGTCTACATCAGGATCTACCACAAAGCCCAGATCGTAGCTGCCACCCGCTATTTCATTGCAGATATGAGTAATATTTTCTGGTACAGGTTCTGGATTGTGTGGAAAAACTCCGTTTGGCTCACAGTATAACTCTGTTACCTGCACACCCAGCTTTTTGAGGAGTCTGGGTACGGCTATTCCTCCGGTGCTATTTACGGCATCTATTGCCACTTTGAAACCACGAGCCTGAATGGCTTTGATATTGATCAGATCCAGTTTCAGTATTTCGTCGATGTGCCAATCGATGTAATCATCGCGCTCCGTTACCGTGCCAAATTTCTTTGGATCTACAAAGAGAATATCTTTGGATTCTGCCCATTCGAGGACTTTTTTGCCATCTGCAGCAGAGATAAATTCTCCGTTTTCGTTGAGCAGTTTTAAGGCATTCCAGCCGGATGGGTTGTGGCTGGCGGTGAGGATAATTCCTCCTTGGGCCTTTTCATTTACCACGGCCATTTCTACTGTAGGTGTGGTGCTCAGGCCAAGGTCTACTACGTCTATTCCTTGAGCGATCAGTGTGTTGATCACAATTTGTCGGAAACTTTTTCCTGACGGTCGAGCATCACGACCAAGGACTACCTTGGGGGCTTCATGACGCTCTTTGATCCACATGCCATAACCAGCAGCGAATTTTGCAACATCGATGGGAGTGAGCGTTTCGCCCACTTTTCCTCCTACCGTACCTCTCAGTCCGGAAATTGATTTAATTAGTGACAATTCAAGTGAATTTGAAGGACAGGTGAGCGCTAAATGAGCTCGGTGCCTGTCGGGTTAGACATTTGATTAATCAAATAAAAACAGGGTGGTCTATACCTAATGGTTTAGTTAAATTTTGCCATGACTTTATTGACTTCCGAGTCGGGGTTGCCACAGGATTCGTCACCAGTCATGGTTTTGCCACAGTACCCGCAGGTTGCGCCTTCTTTATTTAAGAAAGGGCTTTGCGAAGCACATGTGCCTTTAAATTCGCCATTTTTCTTAAGGATGAGCCTTACAGACATCAGTACGAAAAACAATGCGATAAATCCTATTCCTAGTAATACAGTAGCCATGGGGTTACAATTTGCGACAAAATTAAAGAATATTTGTGTTCTTGTATTGCCTTAACACATTTAGATCATTAATCATTTCATGAAGCCCGGACAATTAGCAAAACCAGACCCCAATAGGACACAAAAACTCGATGCATTTGACCGCTTGCTGACGATCATGGATGAATTGCGCGAGAATTGTCCATGGGATAAAAAACAAACGATGGAAACCTTGCGCCACCTCACCATAGAGGAGACTTATGAATTGGGCGATGCGATATTGGAAGGTGACCTGGATGAGGTGAAAAAGGAACTTGGAGACTTAATGCTTCATATGGTGTTTTATGCAAGGATTGGTTCCGAAAAAGGGGCATTTGACGTGGCAGATGTTCTCAATGGAGTCTGTGATAAACTCATCACAAGACATCCGCACATCTATGGGGATGTTCATGCAGATGATGAAGAGGCGGTCAAGGAAAACTGGGAGAAAATTAAGCTGAAAGAAAAGGGTAATAAATCGGTACTTGGTGGTGTGCCAGCATCACTTCCTGCCATGGTCAAAGCAATGCGCATTCAAGAAAAAGCCCGTGGAGCAGGTTTTGACTGGGAAAAGAAAGAACAGGTTTGGGAAAAAGTGGAGGAAGAAATGCAGGAGTTTAAAAATGAATTTAACATCAGTAAAGGACCAGTGGATCAAGAAAAGGCCATGAATGAATTTGGTGACTTGCTGTTTTCGCTAGTCAACTATTCTCGGTTTATCGACATCAACCCCGAAGAGGCGCTGGAGCGAACCAACAAGAAGTTTATCAAGCGATTTAATTACCTGGAGTTAGAATCCAAAAAAGACGGTAAATCACTCGACGAGATGACTCTGGACGAAATGGATCAGTACTGGGAGGAAGCTAAAACCAAAGGTTGAGGAGGAATTCAATTCAAAAAAATTCGTATTTTACTTCATAGACTTTTAACCTAACTATTTAAAGCGATGAACGATTTGAAGATTAATCACCTTGCCGTGCTTGTATGCCTTGTGTGGATGTTTGTACTGGGTTTTTCATGGTATGGGCCCATATTTGGCGAGCCGTGGATGGCCATGACCGGATTGGATTTGGAAACTATTGAAGCAAATCCTCCTGGAGCAGGGGTTTGGATTTCTAATGTATTATCCAGCTTGTTGCCATTGTACCTGATCGCCTACATGTTTGTTCGCATGAATGTACGATCAGCAGTTTCCGGGCTCACTTTTGGTTTTTTGCTGGGCTTTGTGCTGTACTTACTGCCTCACCTTACATCAGGCATGTTTTCTCAAGATCCCTATCCTCTTGCCTGGATTGAAGGAGGCTTTCAGGTAGTAGGCTGGACGGTGTCTGGTCTGGTGTTGGGAGCGTGGACTAAAACAAGATAACTCTTCTCTGTGCCAGCCGTGTGGTTATCGGCTGGCCTGGCTTTTCTTTCTTTCGAGTTAAAACTTTTGATTCGCAAGAGGGTTTCTTGCATGGGGAATCCTAAATCTATGCGACTTACGCTTAAAACTAAAGTCAATTCTAATATATCCGCTGTAATCAATGGCTTTGACCAGAAGCTATTTTTGGCATTGAACCCTCCCTTTCCCCAGGTAAAGCTGAAGCAGTTTGATGGCTGTGAAACCGGTGATGTGGTATCGCTGGAGCTCAATTTCCTCTTATTTAAGCAAGTTTGGACGAGTGAAATCACCGAAGAATCCCGTACAGCTGACCGCTGGTATTTTGTGGATGTAGGTGTAAAGCTTCCTTTTTTTCTCAGTGGGTGGGAGCATGAACACATCGTGGAGCAGGAGGATTCAGGCTCGGTGATCATTGATCATATTCAATACCGAACAGGTACTCTATTTACAGATTTGCTGATGTACCCAGCTTTGATGCTGCAGTTTGCCTATCGCAGGCCAATATACAGACGCTTCTTTCGACAATAAAAAAGCCCGCGGTGATAGCGGGCTTCTTGAAATTTTTCAACCTTTTAGGATACTATGCATCTTTCCATTTGATCGTGCATCCAATAGCTCTTTTGCTTGTCACAGCAGGTTTTTTGCCATCTAAAAGCGCGTTGATAGCGTCTTCTACGTAGGTTTTACTTACATCAGCTTCTTCACTGGGGCTATCGTCTATAGCGCCGATGTACTCCACGCGTAGTTTGTTGCCTTCCTTGTTCAGTACGTATACATGAGGAGTTTTAGTAGCTCCATAGGCTCTGGCTACGTTTTGTTCGTCATCTCTTAGGTAGGGAAATGTGTATCCTTTAGCTGATGACCGTTCTTTCATTTTCTCCATGGCATCACCCGGTTGTTTGGAGATATCATTGGGGTTGATAGCGATCACTGGAAACCCTTTGCCGCTGTATTTTTTGTCCAACTCAATGATTCGCTGCTCATACAGCTTGGCATAAGGACAGGTATTGCATGTAAATATCACTACAAAACCTTTGGCGTCTTTGTAGCTGTCCAGAGAGACCATTTTGCCATCTACATTAGGTAATTCAAAACCAGTAGCAACATCACCTACTTCCAATCCGTCATTTTCACTTTCCATAGCATTTACGAAAAGCACGGCCACTGTGACAAGCAGGCCGGTGATTAGTAACATTGATTTTTTCATAGAATTAGTCATTTGGTTGATAACTTTTCGATCGTAGCGTTAAGCTCTTCTTCCGTAAAGGCACTTTCATAAAAATAGCGTTTGCCAGAAGGAGTTATAAACAGGGTGGCTGGAATGGCTCCACTCCAATTGTTGTCAATCTTTTGAATGTATTGGTCAGCATCCTTTTCATCTAGTAAATATGTAGGTGCTTTGATTTCTTTTTTTGCTACGAGCTTTGCTACTTTCTCGAGTTGTCGTGGAAAGTCGAGACTGATAAAATACACCTCTGCTTTGTTTTCGGTATGCAGCTTATCAAAATGTGGCATTTCTTTTATGCAGGGTCCACACCATGAGGCCCAGAAGTTGATGATTCGAAGTTCGTCAGAGGATTCGGAAATCAGCTTATCCAGTTCGGGTAGCTTGATGGCTTTTACGTCTTGTGCTGCTGCCTGGCTGGACAAACCGATGCACAGGATAATGGCTATAAAAAATGCTTTCATTACTCAATAGCTTTACGTAATTGCGTTGAATAGGTTTACAAAAAATAAAAATTGTGTTTTTCTAAGAAAAACTAATGCAGTGGCACGGCTTTCTCAGGCTAGTTGGTAATATTCTGATAAAGTAGCAAAAAATAGTTCCAGAGGTTATGGCTTTTTTGGAGCTTTTGAGACATGATCATTTGGGATTTGACTGGGGTGGGATATTACGAAGAGAATAAATTTGATCCAAATCGCCCTGCTGATATTTATTCACATTTTACCCACTTTATCCACAGGGGTGTAAATCAGGATAATAACAAACAGATATTCAGTCACTTACGCCGTTGCTCTTAAATGTGTCAGGTGTGGATAAGCCAGAATTTTTTTAGATTGGCTGAATAGACTGGCTTATTTGAGTAGTCGAGTGAATGGTGCTGTTACTCTTTGGTTTGTCGGATTAGTTTCTTTCTGTAAGCGTTGAAAATCCGTGATTTAGAGACAAATCCAAGGTACTTGCCGTTATCTATTACTGGCAGATTCCATGCTTGTGTTAACTCAAATTTATTCATCACCGATTGCATTTTTTCTTGGGGACTAACAAATGCCGGAGGTTTACTCATAAGTGTTTTGATGATGAGTTTGTCTCTTTTGTCAGACTCAAACATCATCTCGCGGATATCGTCCAGGGTCACGATGCCTTCCAGTTCGTTTTTCTCATTCACCACAGGGAAGATGTTGCGCTTACTCTTCTTTACGAGATCTACGAGCTCTCCCAGCGTGGCATCCGGGTGGATGGTGAGCAAGTCCTTTTCGATGATTTTTTTCAGGTCGATCAGACTCAGGACTATACGGTCTCTGTCGTACTGTATGAGGTCTCCCTTTTCTATTAGGTTTTTAGTGTAGATGCTGTGTTTTTCGAAATAGGATATGGTGGTAAAGCTGATGGCTGATACGATCATCAGTGGCACAAACAGCATATACCCCCCGGTAATTTCTGCAATTAGGAATATGGCCGTAAGCGGGGCATGCAGCACGCCGCTCATCACTCCACACATGCCCACCAGGGTAAAGTTGCTGGCACTGATAGAGCTGGAAGGTAGAATGATTTGGACTACACGGGTGAACAGAAAACCGGTGACCCCACCCATAAAAAGTGATGGAGCAAATACCCCTCCACTGCCTCCTGAGCCTATGGTAAGGGCGGTAGCAAAGGGCTTGGCCAGGATGATGGCAAACAGTACTGAGACGATCACCCATTGCTGTTCGGCCATGTGGTAAAAGAAGCTTCCGCTAAAAAATTTCACTTCATTGCCTTTGAGCAGACTGAGGATGGATTCATACCCTTCGCCATAGATGGGAGGAAAGACAAATATGATCAATGCCAATGCAAGTCCACCTATGGCTGCCCTGCCATATGGCTGCTGTATTTTGTGGATCAGGTCTTCAGTGAAATATGTCACCCGTATAAAGTACAATGAAGCGAGTCCAGAGACTATTCCCAGCAAAATGTAATAGGGTGTATCATTGGCTGAGAAAGAGTCTACGATTTTGAATGAAAACAGGACATCCTCTCCTAACAGGATGATGGATACCAGCTGACCACTCACTGATGCAATAAGGATAGGGATGAATTTGCTGATTTTCACCTCAGTGAGTATTACCTCTATGGCAAAAATAACTCCTGCAATGGGTGAGTTGAATATTGCTGAGATGGCTCCTGCTGCCCCACAGCCTATCAGCAGTGTTCGTTTCTTATAATCCAGGTGAAAAAACTGTCCAAAATTGGAGCCAATGGCAGAACCCGTGACCACAATGGGAGCCTCTAGTCCTACTGACCCGCCAAAACCTACGGTAATGGCACTTTTCAGCATATTGGACATCATGTATCGCTTTCTGATCCTACTGGATGTTTTGGAAATGGCCCGCAGGATTCGTGTGATACCATGGCCCGGAGTATCTTTTACTATAAACTGCCGTACCATAATGGTGAGTATGATACCTACAGCAGGGTATACGATATACAGGTAGTTTATCTTGGTGAGGTCCAGGTTTTGCTGAAGGAGGTGCTGTACGTAATGTACGGTCGTTTTGAGGGTGACCGCTGCCAGCCCGGCAGTAAGCCCGATCACGCTGGCTACGATCAGCAAAAAGTTGTTATCGCTGATGTGTTTTAGGCGCCAGACCAGAAAGCGCATGAGCAAACGGGAAAACCTTTGGTGTTTTTCTGCCACGACGCGGCAAAGTTAAAATTTCAGATTCAGCATAACTTTATGTAAAGCAAAAAATTACGCATGGAATTTACGCAAATCAAAGAGACATGTCTATATGTAGCGGATATTAAAGCGAGCAGGACTTTTTATGAAGGTATTCTGAACCTTCCGGTGATTTCCGAGGTTCAGGGTCGGCACGTGTTTTTTAGGTGTGGTAGCTCGGTCTTGTTGTGCTTTTTGGCGGAGGTCACTCGCCAGGAACAAAATCTGCCCCCACACTATGCTCACGGCAAGCTGCATATTGCTTTGGAAGTTCCGCAAGATCAGTATGAAGCTGTGAAAGCCCAGCTGGTACACTCCGGGGTAGCGATCACCCATGAGCAATCCTGGAAGGGGGCGTTGAAGTCCTTTTATTTTGAGGATCCCGATGGGCACGTGTTAGAAATAGTGCCTCCGGGGATATGGGAATAGCTATACCAAAAGGCCACCTACTTTTTCCAAAGCTTCCTCTATGTATTTGAAGCTGGACAGGATTTCGGGTTTGCCGTCTACGATAGCCACGTCATGCTCAAAATGGGCTGATGGCTGGCGATCTGCCGTGACGATGGTCCACCCATCCGAAAGCTGCACCACTCGGCGGGTGCCCATATTGATCATCGGCTCAATGGCGATTACGAGCCCTTCTTTCAGTTTAGGTCCGCGCCCGCGTTTGCCATAGTTGGGTACTTCTGGAGATTCGTGCATTTTCTTGCCCAGGCCATGGCCTACGAGCTCGCGCACTACTCCGTATCCAAAGCTCTCGGTATAGTTCTGGATGGCATACCCAATGTCCCCAATTCGGTTTCCAGCTACTGTCTGTTCGATGCCCTTGTAGAGGCTTTCTTTGGTGACTTTTAGGAGTTGTTTAATGTCATCGGCGATTTCACCCACCGCGAAAGTGTAGGCATGGTCTCCGTAATAGCCATTTTTCAATGCCCCACAATCCAACCCTACAATGTCGCCTTCCTCTAAAGGTCGGTTGGTCGGTAAGCCATGAACTACCTGTTCGTTTACAGACGTGATAATCGTATTTGGATAGTCATATAAGCCCAAAAATCCCGGTTCTGCACCTTGATCCCGAATAAATTCTTCAGCGATTTTATCGAGTTGTAGAGGAGTGATACCCGGCTGAATGTGCTCCGCCATTAGGCCGAGGGTTTTGGAAACAATCAGCGCACTTTCGCGCATGATCTCTATTTCTTCTTTGGACTTGTAATGAATCATGAACTATAAACTGGAGAAAGTGCAAAACTAACACAAACAAAAAACCCCCCGAGGAGTCGGAGGGTTTTTTATGCCATATGGCTATATGATTTAAGATTTTGTCACACCTTCGAGTACCTCTTTGATGTCTACACGCTTACCGTCTTTGTAAGAAACGATGAAGGCATCTTTCACGCCCATTTCGCGCAAGTACTTTTTAAAGGTATCTGCCTCCCAGTAGTCACGGAAAGCACCTACAGTGAATTTATTGAGTTTGCCATCAGATTCCTGAGCGAAGTTTTTGGCGTTTTTGCCATACTTGCTGAGGTCTTTGTTTGAGTAAGCGCCAATCTGCACTTTGAAAACAACCCCAACGTTTTCGTTGATATTGCCCTGTTGCGCAGCGGCTGGCTTAGCGGCAGGCTTAGAGTTTGCTTCTGCAAGCTCATCACGAAGCTTGGCTACCTGAGTTTGATAAGAAGCGATCTGATCATCCTTGTCAGCTATTTTGTCATCTACTCCAGCTAGCTCATTTTTGAGACTAGCCACCTGACTTTTTAGTGACTTATTTTCTTCGATCAGCGTCTTATATTGCTCAGGTTCAAGCGCTTTGATTCGCTTTTTCCATTCCTTTTTTTCTTTTTTTGACATCTGCGCGGTGGCTTCAAAGCCTACTGCAGCGAAAAAGATTAGAACGATTACTGTGACAAATCTTTTCATTTTTTAAACTATTGATTCATAAATATTTAACTACACAGGACTAAAGTACTAAAATAACTTTAAAAAAAGCAATTATTTACTTTTTCAAACTCCCAATCATGTCTTCGGGTTTTACCCATTCGTCGAATTGCTCACTTGTGAGTAAATCCAAGGCGATGGCAGCTTCGCGGAGCGTAGTGCCTTCTTTGTGTGCCTTCTTGGCAATTTTGGCTGCGTTTTCGTAGCCTATGTGGGTGTTGAGGGCCGTGACTAGCATTAGAGAGTTTTCCAGCTTTTCTTTGATCACCGGATAGTTAGGCTCTATGCCTACGGCACAGTTGTCATTAAATGACTCACACGCATCGCCAATCAGACGAGCAGAAGTTAGCACATTATACACCATCATTGGCTTAAATACGTTGAGCTCAAACTGCCCATACATGCCTCCGGCACTTACTGCCACGTCATTACCCACTACCTGAGCACAAACCATAGTTAATGCTTCACATTGCGTAGGGTTTACTTTTCCTGGCATGATAGATGATCCCGGCTCATTTTCCGGAATGGTGATTTCACCAATACCACTTCTCGGCCCTGAGCACAGCATGCGGATGTCATTTCCTATTTTCATCAGACTTACGGCCAATTGTTTCAAGGCTCCATGGGTTTCTACCATGGCATCATGAGCAGCCAGTGCTTCAAACTTGTTTTCAGCGGTGATGAATGGAAGTCCTGAATTGTCTGCAATTTTCTTTGCAACAAGCTCTGAATAGCCTGCAGGTGTGTTTAGGCCTGTACCTACTGCCGTACCCCCCAGAGCTAGTTCGCTTAGGTGAGCAAAGGTGTTTTCCAGGGCTTTGAGGCCATGGTCTAGCTGTGATACGTAGCCAGAAAATTCCTGTCCCAGGCTGAGCGGCGTAGCATCCATAAAGTGCGTGCGACCGATTTTTACTACGTCCTGGAATGCATCGGATTTAGCTTTGAGCGTGTCTCTAAGCTTTTTTACTTTCGGTATAGTCTCGGACACCAACAGCTTATAGGATGCTATGTGCATGGCAGTTGGGAAGGTGTCATTGGATGACTGGCTTTTATTTACATCATCGTTTGGATGCACAAATTTCTTTTCGTCTGTCAGTGAGCCACCATTGAGTACATGAGCGCGGTTAGCGATTACCTCATTGCAGTTCATGTTAGACTGGGTGCCAGAGCCTGTTTGCCATACTACCAGTGGAAATTGGTCGTCGTGTTTGCCCTCCAGGATTTCATCGCACACCTGAGCGATCAGGTCAGACTTTTGCTTATCAAGTACTCCTAGCTCCTGATTGGTCTGTGCTGCAGATTTTTTCAGGATGGCAAAGGCCTTGATGATCTCTAGAGGCATCTGCATGGTGCTGCCCCCTATTTTAAAGTTTTCTCGTGATCGCTGAGTCTGTGCTCCCCAGTATTTGTCTGCGGGTACTTTTACTTCCCCCATGGTATCGCGCTCGATCCTGAAATCCATATTGCTTTTGATATTTGAATGTTGAGATGTAATGTGACGACACAAAAGTAATTCAAACACTCACATGCAGGGGAAAAAGTCATCAAAATCAAACCTAATTGTCTAATTGGTGTTTTAGGTTTAGCTTTGTTGTTTAGAATGATTCTAAATTATTCCGGATTCCCGAACAAAATTTGATGAAAAAGATAAATGTTCTGATTTCAGATTTCCAGTTTCTTACCCGTGCGGGCCTGATACACCTGATTTCTGAAAGGGACGAATTTGAGTTGGTAGGTGTAGTAGATGGCGCGGAAGAGCTGATGACAAACGTACTGACCAATCACCCCGATGTATTATTGATGGACTATCAGAGTAAAGATCCTGTGCTACAGTCTTTGCTTGGTCAGGTAGTCAAAGCCAATGCCACCAATGTGCTGATCATCACCAATGAGGACAAGCGAGAGCACATAAAGCCGCTGATAGACATGGGCATCAAGGGCATTGTAACAAAGAAGTGTAGCCAAAATGAGATCCTCAACGCCATAGAATCTGTCTCCAAAAATAGTAGGTTTTACTGCAATCGCATACTAGACCTACTCATAGACGACAGCCAGGACAAGGCAGAGGACTGTGAGCCTACAGATCTCTCTCCACGAGAATATGAAGTGCTTCAGCTCATTACCAAGGGCCACAAAACAGCCCAAATAGCCGATGAGCTAAACGTAAGTGTGCATACGATCAATTCACACCGTAAGAACATATTGAAGAAGCTCAATTTGAAATCTCCTACGGAACTCATTGTATATGCGCTGGAGACTGGTTTGGTCAAAGCCTAGTCCATTTTTTTCACCAGAAGTAGCTATTGCCATTGCTGGTGGTCATTCTTTACATTTGCAGCTGCATGATAACGCTCGATTCACTAGAAATTAATCAAAAGGTAAAGGTTAAAAGTCTGGTCCAAAATGGACTGACCTCAAAGCTCGTGGACATGGGAATCTACCCGGGTAAAGACATTCACGTGGCATTTCGTGCTCCGTTTGGTGGGCCAATCGCAGTGGACCTTGATGGTTATACCCTTTCTTTGCGACGTGAAGAAGCTTCCCTTGTAGAAGTAGAGCTTTGATCTATTTTGTTCCATACAAGCGCACATCCATGAAGATAGCATTGGTTGGCAACCCCAACTCAGGAAAGACATCTGTATTCAATCAGCTTACTGGCCTCAACCAGAAAGTAGGCAATTTCCCCGGAGTAACGGTGGACAAAAAAGTGGGCTATTTGAAACATGAAAATGTCAGCCATGAGTTGATAGACCTGCCGGGTATCTACTCGCTCTACCCCAAAACCCAGGATGAAGAGGTCGTTTATGACATACTCAGAAATCCTGATCATGCAGACTATCCGGATCGCATACTCGTGGTGGTGGATGCCTCCAACCTGGAGCGTAACCTTCTTCTGTTTACTCAGGTAATGGATCTGGGAGTGCCCGTAACTATGGCTCTCAATATGACAGATGTGGCAGACCGAAAGGGACTAGTCATAGATACACAAAAGCTATCTGAAGTACTTGGCGGTATCAAAATAGTGCCGATTATCGCTCGGACCGGAGAGGGTATGGAGGTGCTTATGGAAGAAGTCATCCATGATGCACCGCCTGTTGCTAGCGAGCCCTTTTTAGGAGGGGAGTTTGACAAAGGTCAATTTCTGATCGATAATGTTGATGAGCGCAAGGCTCGAGTAGAAAACAGATATAAAAAGATACGTCAGCTGCTGACTTTTGTACTGAAGCAAAAGCCGGTGAGTGGCTCCATTGTAGAGCGTCATCGAAAAGTAGACAAGTTTTTGACACATCCGGTGTTTGGTTATCTGGTTTTTTTGGGAGTGCTCCTTGTGATCTTTCAGGCGATATTTGCCTGGGCCGAATGGCCTATGGATCTGATCGACACACTGTTTTTGTCAGCAAGCGCCTGGGTGCAGGATGCGTTACCTCCGGGTGTTTTTACAGACTTGTTGGCAGAAGGGATTATACCAGGGCTCGGAGGTGTGGTGATTTTTATTCCACAGATCACACTGCTTTTTGCATTTATCTTCATCCTGGAAGAGACCGGATACATGAGCCGTGTGGTGTTTATACTCGACCGGTTTATGAGGCCTTTTGGGCTCAATGGCCGGAGTGTGGTGCCGCTGATCTCAGGTGTAGCCTGTGCCATACCGGCCATCATGGCTACACGTACCATAGACAATTGGAAAGAGCGACTCATTACCATCATGGTGACGCCACTGATGAGCTGCTCAGCCAGACTACCGGTCTATACACTACTCATCGCTTTGGTAGTACCAGACCAATACATTGGTCCGTTTAACCTCAAAGGGCTTGTACTGCTGGGCCTATATCTGATCGGTCTGGTAGCGGCTCTGCTGGCAGCACTGGTATCCAAGTGGATAGTCAAAAGCCAGCAGAAGAGCTTTTTGGTTATGGAGCTCCCACTCTACAAGATGCCCCGCTGGAACAACCTGGTGATTACCCTTTGGGAAAAGGTGAGATTGTTTGTGTTTGATGCAGGAAAAGTCATATTTAGCATCTCGATCATCTTATGGGTGCTGGCATCGTATGGTCCTGGTGACCGCATAGAAGAGGCTGTCAGCCAAATACCTAAACCCACTACTGAAGCTGAGGTGCCGGATTATGAGAAAGAAGTATCCTCTGTGGCACTTGCCAACTCCTATATAGGTATAGTAGGGCATGCTATAGAGCCGGCCATCCGTCCTTTAGGGTATAACTGGCAGATAGGCATTGCTCTGATCACCTCCTTTGCGGCACGTGAGGTATTCGTAGGTTCTATGGCGACTATATATAGTATAGGCGAGGATTTTGACTCAGAAGAAACCCTCATTCAGCGCATGCGGAATGAAACCAACCGGCTGACAGGTGAGCCTGTGTATACACTGGCGTCTGGATTGTCACTGATGATTTTCTATGCATTTGCCATGCAGTGTATGAGTACCCTGGCAATCGTGCTGCGTGAAACTAAAAACTGGAAATATCCATTTATACAGCTAGTATACATGACGGGGCTTGCCTATGTAGCAGCCCTCATCACTTATCAATTACTCAGCTAATGATACAATTCATTCTTGTGGCGGCCCTCGCTATAGGAGCTGCATTTTTTCTAGGACGCAAAATCTTCAATCTGGTGCGCGGCACTGACCAGCCGGGCTGTGAAAAGTGTGCGGCCAACGAAGTTGCTCGTAAGCGCGCTTAGGGCTTTCACTCACTAGTTCTAGTGATATAAATTTTACCTATAGGTAGCTATTGTACCCTAGCTTGCAAAGAGCGAATTTTGCTATTAAGAATTATTCTAAATAAATGATTCACGATACATCAGATCAGGAGCAGCAGTTTTTTCATCCATTGGATGGTAAAAGTGCTATGGAGCAGGGAGAATGCGTCTTTAAGAAGTGCTGTAAAAAGTACAAGAAGAAAGGTCGTCATTGTAAGAAGTGTCCTAAAATATGAGTCAGGTAACTAGCGATTCACAACAACTTTTATTCGAAACAAGTCATAGCTCACTGCATCAGTGCGATGAGCTGGAGCGCTATATCCTTCAATTCAAAGGAGATTCTATTCATTTTAGAGCCTGTGAGCTCATTACGTTCAAACGTAAAGTCCAGAAGATAGACCTGGTGAAGCTGCTTGACTCTGAGACTCCTGATGTAGAGATCGTACACATGCCACACTGTGATCGCATCTTTGCTTTTACCATAGAAGACGTGCTGGAGCTCAAAGAGCTGTTTGCTGGCGCTTTTACCATGCTGGAACTCAACAGCATGATTCACCGTCAGTTGGTTCGAAGACCCTTCTAGTCTTTACTTAGACTTATTACAAATTGACTTTTGATCCTGCCCGTGATCAACTTTTGTTTTTCTTTTGTGGTTACTAAGTAGGGACGGATAGTCCCATTTTGGCGAGATGCCACTATAATTTGAAAAGCAAAAAGTAATGAAAGACATACTCAGAAGACATTCAGTACTCAAAGACGAGGTAGTAGATATTATCAACAAACAGGTACAAATGGAAGCCCAGTCATCTGCGGCTTACCTGGCAATGGCTGCCTGGTGCGATGTGCGCGGCTATGACAACTGTGCGGAGTTTTTCTTTAAGCAGTCTGATCAGGAGCGTGAGCATCAGATGAAGTTTTTCAAGTATCTGGTAGACATGGAGTGTGATGCTATCTCACCTGCAGTGGGAGAGTCTCAGCATGAGTTTGAAAAGCTGAGAAGTGTATTTGAAAAAGCATTGGAAATGGAAATCGCCGTTACTGATTCGATCCACGACATGGTGCGCCTTTGCCGCAAGGTAGGTGATCTGGCTACAGAAGAATTCCTAAGATGGTTTGTACAGGAGCAAATCGAAGAGGAATATGTGTCGCGTAGATGCCTGGAGCTGTTTGACGTGCTCGGTGAAGACAAGATTGCGCTTGGTATGATCGAAGAGCGCATCCTGGATGTGAAATACGATGCAGCCGAAGGCTGATTACAAGTAAAGATTAGATTTTAGAAAAAGGAGAGCTGGCAACGGTTCTCCTTTTTTTATTGCCTCCTTTTTTGCGTACCAGGACACAATTTTTAGCTGAGCCCCTTTCGGGGCTTTCACTACTCCTAGTCACCCCTCCCTACCTTTAGCCATCAAAATTCCCCTACAACTGGCGATTGACAGCAGGCATTATTCTCCTCACTTTTGTACTGTAAATAATTGATAACGGCCATGCAGGACATTTCAGCATTCGATCGGTTTTTTTCAGAGCTTCACCAGAAAGGCACAGCCGAGCAAAAACAGCTAGAGCTAACCAAAGCAATAAAAAAGAGTAATTGCCCCTACCTAATCCACAGACTCAAAGACCTTCAAAAGGCCAATGCTCGCTAATTGGAGTTCATTTTAGTTAAACCGCAAGCCCTCAGGGGGCGCAATAGGCGTCCCCGTGAGGCACAAACTTTACCAAATTATGTGTGCTATCGGTGATCAGTGTGAATTGGTATCTACCTCTAAAAGTATCGTGTATTGGTGCAAAAGCTGTGCATGCTACTCACTCGTGCATGGTTCAGCTTCGGTGGTTTTCTCTTCGGGTGAGCTGGTGAGCTTTCAAAGCTTGTTGCAGTCATTAAGGCCTGAAGACTTTAATCGACAGACACCAGATGGGTTGAAGGTTTTGCTAAAGAACCAGTCCAGCAGCGTGGGGCTATTGCTTTTGCCTGAGGAAGTAAATGCAATCATACAACTGCTTAGTAATGCATTACTGGTTCGTGAGGCCATGGCGCTCATGACCCCTGATATCCCTAAGAATAACTAGGGGTCCATCCCTAGAAATAGTGAAACTACCTAACACTAGTGATGACCAAAACCCTGATAACTAGCGATTGACATATCGCCACGGTCGTTTCACTTTTGCATCGCTGTTTAGAAATGATCTAAATAACGACTTCAATTCCCTATGAAAAACGTACTTGTCACCATTAGTCTGCTCATTGTTGCTGCTGAGGCCATGGCTCAATTTTCGCTCACTGGTCAGGTGCTGGACCCAGCAGGAGAAGGGATTCCGGGGGTAACCATTACGGTGAAAGGTACCTCTATGGGCACCTCATCAGATTATGAAGGCAAGTTCCAACTTGACGATATAGAAAAAGGACAGTGGCAGTTGATACTTTCGGGAGTTGGTTTTCAAAGTCAAGAGATAACCGTAGATGTCGATCAACCAACAAAGCTCTCTCCAATTACACTCAAAGAATCAACTACGGAGCTGGCAGCGGTACAAATTGTTGGGAAATCCGCAGCCACTGAAATTCGAGAGCAAGCCTATGCAGTAGAAGTAGTCAGTTCCAAAGGGTTTAAAAACCTGTCAACCAATGCCAATGACATACTGGGGAAAATTTCTGGGGTAAACATCCGTCAGTCAGGGGGACTTGGGTCCAATTTTTCCCTTTCACTTAATGGCCTTTCAGGCAATCAACTGCGCTTATTTTTAGATGGAGTGCCCATGGATTACTTCGGTTCTTCCCTGTCTCTCAACAACTTTTCGGCAAACCTGATAGACCGAATAGAAGTCTACAAAGGTGTGGTGCCTATCCACCTTTCTTCTGATGCACTTGGTGGGGCTATCAATGTAGTAACGAGCAAAAATGTCAATTCATTTTTGGACGCTTCCTACTCGGTAGGGTCATTCAATACGCACATCGCTTCACTAAATGGACAGCATAGAAATGCCAAAAATGGATTTACTGTACGACTAAAGTCCTTTTATAATACGGCTGACAACAACTATGAAGTCCCCGTAAACCTGGTGAATTTTGAAACAGGCAAGGAGGAAGGTGAACCCACGTGGGTGGAGCGCTTTCATGATGGCTATACCTCCAAAATGGCCTGGGCTGAGGTAGGATTTGTAGGCACATCATTTGCGGACCAGCTGATGGTGGGGCTTATGTATTCGGACAATTACAAAGAACTGCAGCAACCTGCCAATGCCGTAGGTCAGGCCAAAATCCCCTATGGTGAAGTGGCCGCTCAGGAGGAAAAAATCATCACCAACCTTTCTTATAAAAAATCAGGCTTGCTAAATGACCGGCTTAGTCTTAGGGCCTACCTGGTCAAAGTAGCATCAAATAGCCTTTCTATAGATACCAGCAGCTACAGGTATGACTGGTTTGGTGAGCGCACACTCCGCGAAAACACAGCCATAGGTGAGGTAGAAAATCGGAAAACCTTACTCAATCTAAACCTGGACAATTACCTGGCCAATTTCAATACTGAATATACGCTGGCTGCCAATCATAACGTGGCGGTCAACTATAGCCTCAACCACCTCAATGTGAAAGGAAGTGATCGCTTTAAGGCAGAAAACAACACCCAGTTTAGCAATCCCAGCACAGTTGCCAAGCAGGTATTTGGCTTTAGCTATACCCAAAGTTTTTTTAGTCAGAAGCTAAAAAACACTTTTTTTAGCAAGTATTACCGGTATCGGGTAACCTCCCTCGAAACCAACTATCAGGGCTCTGAGGTGTTGCCATTTGAAGCCACTAAGCAGTATATGGGCTATGGAGTCACCTCCACTCTGCAGCTACGTGAGTGGCAGCTAAAGGCCAGCTACGAAAATGCCACACGCTTTCCTGAGTTGATAGAGCTGTTTGGTGATGGGCTCAATTATACCCCTAACCCTTCGTTGCTACCCGAGCAAAGCAACAACTACAACCTTGGGTTTATCTATTCTCGTGCCGGAGCCAATCCCTTTATGTTGTCTGTCAATGGATTCGTAAGAGATGCGCAGGACTTTATTTTACCCCTGGTAAAAGGGATCAAAGCCAGCCATATCAACAATGGTATAGTGCGCTCTGCCGGAGTAGACCTGGGTATGAGCTATCAGCTAAAAAGTGGGTTGGCCTTTGCTGCCAATGGCACCTATTTAGACAAGCGGGACCTAAACAAATGGCGAAATGGAGCAGAAGGTGTAGCCAATTCACAATACAAAGTTCGGGTACCAAATGAGCCGTTCCTGTTTGGTAATGTGACAGTGTCATACCGAAGAGGAGGCTTCTTTGGGCATGACCAGATGTCGGCCTCAATAATTCAGCGCTATGTGGGTGCTTTCTATTACCGTTGGCCCAATCTGGCCAGCCAGGGAAAAGATACCGTACCCCAGCAATGGACCACTAACCTGGACATAGTTTATAGCATAAAAAATGGACGCTACAATACCTCTTTTGGTATTGCCAACCTTTGGGATGCTGAAGTATATGACAACTTCCTTCAGCTCCGACCTGGCAGGACTTACAATTTAAAATTCAGATACTTTATTAATTGAACATACAAATGATAGACACAAAGAAATATCTCAATGGTCTGCTTGCCCTAATGCTAGGCATGATACTGTGGAGCTGTGTAGAGGATGGTCCTGACACTCCTGCGGTGCAGGCCAATTATTACGTGGGTATAGAAGCTGCTACCGACCCTGCATCGGATGTGTTGGCAATAGCCAGTTCGTTGGATGAAGGAGTAATTTCTCCAGTCAACAATGGTTTTGAGCAGCCCGTATGGATGACTTTTCTGCAAGGAAAGAACAAGATTATAGCTACTGGCTATACATCTGCTCCTGAGTTTATTGCCTATGAGCTCATAGATGGGCAGCTTGCTAAAGGGGAAAGTTTTTTTCTGGATGAACAAACGTATGCCTACGATTTCGTGGATGAAAACACGCTCTTAATTACAAGTTCCCCACGTGCTGGCTTTTCTGCAAAGAAGATCTTTGTGGTGGATTTGCAGTCCATGGCTATTGCCAGAACTGTTTCTACTACGTTTGGTGACATTGAGGCGGATAGCTTGCTGGCTTTTCCTACAGACATGAAGGTGCGTGACGATAAGCTTTTTATCTCATATTATCACATTCATGCCAATGGCAATTTTTCTACACCTTCAGCAAATGTGGCTCGTGTAGCTGTATTTAGTTATCCAGACTTGACTTTTGAAAAAGAGATTACCGATGAGCGTGCAGCAAATATTGGCAGGTACTATAGCCACAACGCTCTGGAGATGGATGAAAACGGAGATATTTACACATTTTCGTCTTCTTCTCTTGCCTGTGGGTTTGCTCCCGTGCCAGCTAATAACTCGGCCATTCTAAGGATTCGTAGCGGTGAGACAGCTTTTGATGATTCATTTTACATCGATTTTGAGACACTCAGCGGAGGGTATAAGATCAATGACCTGATCTATGCCGGAAATGGAAAAGCTGTGGTGCGTGTGCTTCAGGAAGAAGAAACCAATGCTGATTACCTGTGGGCGGCATATGCACCTACTTCTACTTCGCCGCTGCTCTCTACGGGCATAGTGGACTTGCATGCCGGCACTTTTACCCTGCTAGACAATGTACCAAAAGGTGGTGGTGGATGGAATACCCCTCATCTGGTGGAAGGCAATACGGTATACCTTGGAGTAAGCAATAGCAGCTATGCTGGCATTTACAAAATAGATACGCAGAGCGAAACCGCCGTAGAAGGTGCCACTGTAGACGGCAACTATGCCAAGGCGATCCTTTCGCTAAAAGAATAACCCAATCATCGTTCCTCACCACCATCACAAGGCTCAGTCTTGTGATGGTGGTTTAAAATCCAAATCCATGAATTTCCGATCCCTACTTTTTTCCCTACTACTATGTCTGATGAGCTACCTGGGTATGGCCCACTACCTCTGGATAGAAACTCCTGAAATAGGCAAGCTCAACAAGTCGCACCAGGTGAAAGTCTACTTTGGTGAATACACCTACGGTGCCATAGAAGACCCCAATAGCGAGACATTTGCCGGAGTGAAATACTTTAAACTTTGGGTGGTGAGCCCATCCGGGCAAAAAGAGCATATCGACGTGGAGGCGGGCGAGAATGCATTTGTGGGGAGCTTCATCCCTAAAGAAAAGGGCACCTACACGGTGACGATGAACAATGACGAGATCCCGGTAATCGATTATACTCAATATGACTTTGGAATTTTCAAAACACATTATCATGCTACAGCCAAAGTGGTAGTAGGGCAACAAGTATTGGCTACTCAGCCGACCAACAGTAACGGACTTGCTTTGGTAAATACCACCGATCAGGTAGCGAGGCAAAATAGCGAAGTATCCCTTCAGGTATACTTCAAAGGGGAGCCATTTGCAGATCAGGAAGTGACGATTTTTGTGGCTGACCTGTGGTCAAAAAAGCTGGAATCTGATGAGACTGGAACGATTAGTTTTCGCCTGCCCTGGGCTACCACCTATACGATAGAGACGACTTATAGCGAGCAGGTACCCGGTACATATCGCGGAGAAGATTATGAGTTTGTTTGGCATTGTGCCACCTATGCTATTACGCTCTAGTATGGTTACGATTAGCTCGTTGGTATCATTGCTCGGGTTTTGGCTGGCTTATCAATCTTCGGATCGTGCAGCACTGGGGACATCTAAAAACCAATTGGAAAGTTGGGCCAGAAGCTACCGTCAGCAAATGAAAGTTGTGAGTATCTGTGTCTTGTTTTCCGGGCTATTATCTTATGTATATGCCCTGGGAGTAGGCGCCGGCAGTATGGCTTTTGTGATGACCATCTCTGTATTGGGTAGTTTAGTGGTCCTTATTTCCCCTTTGAGGTTGGTATCCAGACGGATGGTGCTAGTGCTTTATGTGGTTTCCTTTTGCTTAGAAATGGCCCTATAGATATGCCTGCAAACAAGAAATACCTGTCCGCTTCTTTTCATCAGCGATTGGCCAAAATCACTTCTGGACTTATTGGCGGGTATATGCTCACCAGCTTATTATTTATGCTCGCAGGCCATTGGATACCCGTAGGCCCAGTGTTGATCACGCTGAAATTTGCAGGCTTTGTGCTGTGGTGTGGCCTACTCATTGTACCCTTTTTGTTTAAGAATGGCTGGACTGCCTGGGGCATCTACCTCTTTGGCGTATTGGTATTGGCTGCTATTTGCTATGCTTTAAACTGACACCCACAGATGAGCAAACGCATTTATAACGTCCTCTTTCATACGCATACGGTAAGTGGCCTGGTCATTAGTGTGGCCTTGTATGTCATTTTTTTTGCCGGGTCTATTAGCTTTTTTCGTGATGACATTATCAACTGGGAGCGTGATCAGCCCATCATACACCACACCCTAATGGCCGTAGACTTTGATGCGCTCATGGATACCCTGGAGGCACGTCATGAGCTATATGGTCGTACTGTTACGCTCAGCCAGATTCATCAAGAGCGCAGAGTCACGGTGGATATTTCTCCGTCGGCAGATACATCAGTGTCTCCTGGTGCCCGCCGCAGAGCATTTTTTTATCACGATCCTGTTACCCAGAAAAGCTATAGCTACTTTGAAGATTTTACACTGGGGGAGTTTATTTACCGGCTTCATTTTTTTGCTCAGATTCCGTACCCTTATGGTTATTTGCTGTCTGGGTTTGTGGCATTGTTTTTCTTGTTTGCCATAGTCACTGGGGTGATTATCCATTGGAAGAAGATTGTCACCAACTTTTTTGTGTTTAGACCAGGGAAAAAACTCAAAACCATATGGACCGATGCACACACAGCTCTGGGTGTTCTTGGGTTACCGTTTCAATTTGTGTACGCCATGACAGGCGCCGCCCTGATCATTGGGGGCACGGTGATGCTTGGCATGGCTGGAGAGTATTTTTTCGAAGGCCAGAGTGATAAGGCAGCTGAGGCATTGGAAGTATCCGTAGACCCCAAACCATTTGAATACAATCCTACACCTTATGATTTTAGCTATAATGAGCTGATGAATGAGTTGGTTGGGCGTTGGGAACATGTACTAGTGGATCAAGTCCAAATCCAAAACTATGGAGATGCCAGCATGCAGCTGATCGTAAATGTAGCGCCTGAGGTGAAACACAAAATGTTGGGCTTTGGGCAGATAGTGTATGATTTTCATCTACAAAAAATGCGGGTGCTGCATGAACCTTTCCATAAGCCGCCCTTTGTCTCTGCCTTCCAATCTTTAATGATCCAGCTTCATTATGGCAATTTTGGGGGCTATGCATTGAAAGTACTTTACTTTTTATTTGGGATAATTACCTGTTTTGTGATTCTTTCTGGAGTACTGATCTGGGTAGAGGCTCGTGATAAGAAAAGCAATGACGATTGGAAGCGTAAAGCAAACCACCGGGTGGCTAACATTTTTGTGGCCATTTCGCTTAGCATGTATCCGGTTACTGCGTTTTCGTTTTTAGTAGTAAAGCTGCTCGGAAGCCCGGGAAATCCAGAACACTATCTGCTGATATACAAGGCTTTTATGATTCCATGGTTGCTATTGTCTGTAGTTTTTTCCATCAAAGGCAACCGATTTTTCACAACAAGATACTGTTTGCTCTCAGGTGGTTTGATGGGCCTACTCGTACCTGTGGTAAATGGATGCATCACACAAAATTGGATTTGGAATACTTTCCATGCACAGCAAATTCAACTGTTCGTGGTAGATGCTTTCTGGCTCATTACGTCAATTATAGTGCTGATGGTGGTATTCGGTCTGCGAAGCGCTGATGTCCCAACAAATAAGAAATCAGGGGGTACAAGCTAAACACCCAATTATGAAATCACTACTTCTAGTGATAGATAGCTAGTGCTAGCTACTAAATATTTGCCTACCTATAGCGATTGATACGGCACTCATCCTGATGCAACTTTGCCCTTATTTAGAACTGATCCAAATAATAGTTTCACACTTATGAAAATACAAAACAAACTAACCAGCTTATTCGCAATCACTCTACTGGTCCTTTTCGCTTCCTGCGAGGATAGTGATGATCCACAGCCACAAGATGATCAGCTAGCAGTGCCATCTACTTATGAGTTTACACGCAATGGAGAGTCTTCTGTAGACTACTCAGGACAAACTGCTCGACTCAACATGCTGGCAGAGCTAAAGAGCTATATCGCTACTTCACATGAGGGAGCTACACTTGATGAGCAAAAGCTGCTCAACATGTTTGCCAACGAAAACGATCCATTCGAAGATGCTACACTCAACGCAAGTACCAAGCAGTTGGAGAATAAGACCTTTGTAGCTGACGTAGAGTTTTTCAAAGACATCCTTTCTTCTGCAGCAACTGTGAGCGTAGATGCTGGTGATGCAGCCGAAGGTCAGGGAGGTTTGATTGCCAGAAGCCCAGACAACAAAATACTGGTTGATGAAAAAGGGTGGGAATATACCCAGCTCATAGAAAAAGGCTTGATGGGTGCTACATTCCTACATCAGATTTACAACAGCTACCTCACAGACGCTAAGATTGGGAATGATGTAGAAAATGAAGAATTGTCCGAAGGCAAGAACTACACGGCTATGGAGCATCACTGGGATGAAGCTTTTGGCTACTGGGGTGTTAACCCTGAGTTTGATACGGAAGGTGACAACCAGTTTTGGGGCAAGTATACCTACGGGCGTGAAAGCTATTTGGGTAGTGCCACAGCTTTGAAAGACGCCTTTTTGAAAGGGAGAACAGCTATCGTAAACAAAGACTATGACGAGCGTGATGCCCAGCGTGACATCATCTATGAGCAGTTTGAAATCACGGCTGCTGCTACAGCGATCCACTACATCAATGAATCCATTACAGACTTGAACAATGCCGATCAGGGCAACCTTTTTCACCACCTGTCTGAGGGCTATGGATTTGTGCTGGCGCTGAAGTATAGCCCATACAAGCAAATCTCTACAGCTGAAATCGAAGTAATCTTGGAGGAAGATTTCGGTACGGATGGAGACTTCTGGACGGTGACAGTGGAAGGGCTAAACAAGGCAAAATCTACACTAGTAGCCACTTACCCTTCGCTAAAAGATATTGCAGACGAATTGTAAGCAATTAAAAACAAATAGATTCCTTATTTAGATTTGATATAAATAAGACATCTTTGCAGCACTTTATGAGATCATTAGCACACATCCTTTTTGTAGCGGTCATTTTTACTGCCTGTGATACCGACACAGATATTCTTGGCAAAATGAATGATTTTGACCAGGGACCCATGCTAGAAAACTTTGCTGATGATCTCATATTGCCTGCATATCAAAACCTGGCAGAGCAAACGGCCTCTTTACAGTCTGACATGGAGGCATTTACCAGTGAGCCTACACTGGACTTGCTTACTGATGTCAGAGTCAGCCTGAAAGCGGCAAGACTGGCGTGGCAAGACTGTGCTGCCTTTCAGTTTGGTCCGGCTGAGGCTAACAACCTATCAGGCATACTGAACATCTATCCGGTAGATACACGTCAGATAGAACAAAACATTTCATCAGGTAGCTATGACCTGCGTACCCTTGCCAATGCTGATGCTCGTGGGTTTCAGGCATTGGGGTATTTACTTTACTCAGAAGACTTAAGTGATGAAGAGCTGATTGCAAGTCTCTCCGCTAATCGCACACAATATATGGACAACCTGGCTGCTCAAATAGCTGAAGTAAGTGCCACCGTACTTGCTGAATGGAGCGCAGAAGGGGACAATTATCAGGCGCAGTTTACCAGTGAGTCGTCGTTTGGTGTAGACGTGGGAAGCTCAGTGTCAAAAATGGTAAATGCGCTCAATCTAAATTTTGAGCGAAACACACGAGACGGCAAAGTAGGCATCCCGGTAGGTATTCGCTCGTTAGGTGAGCCTGTACTGCATGCGGTAGAAGCTTATTATGCCGGGTATTCTGTGGAGCTACTCAATGCTAACCTCCAGGCATATTACCAACTTTATACAGGTGGTGAAGGCACGGGATTTGACGATTACCTCAAAGGTATAGAAGCCACTACTACAGAAAACGAAGATTTGGCGGACCGTATCGATCAGCAGTTTCAGGTGGTGCTGTCTGCCGCAGCTCAGCTTCAGGACCCGTTACCAGCACAGATTCAGTCCAACAAAGAAGCCGTAGAACACCTCTTCGCACAAATGCAACAGTTGGTGGTACTGTTTAAAACGGAAATGGCATCCTCCATGGGTGTAGTCATCACCTATCAGGATAATGATGGGGACTGATGCGCTTGGCATTGGCAACACGATATAGCAACTCTTTATCTCAAAAGGTTACTAACGCTCCGTTGGTAACCTTTCGGCTTTTATTTGGGGCACTGATGGTAGTGTCCATTTTGCGCTTTTGGATCAATGGTTGGATCTATGATTTGTACATAGCTCCCAAGCTGTATTTTCCATTCATCGAAGGACTGAAACCAGTGCCGGGCGACGGGATGTATGTAGTGTTTGGAGCGATGCTACTCGCCGCAACGATGATCATGGTAGGTGCATACTATCGGGTAGCCACCACTGCATTTTTTCTCCTTTTCACGTATGTGGAACTGCTCGATAAGACCAACTACCTGAACCATTACTATTTTGTAAGCCTGCTCAGCTTTTTGCTGATTTTTATTCCAGCACACAAGGATTTCTCATGGGATGTGAGGTTTGGCCGCACCAAACCCACTGCAGAAGCGCCCCGCATATTCATCCAAGTACTTCGCTTGCAAATGGCCATACTGTATGTATTTGCGGGCATTGCTAAAATCAACTCAGATTGGCTGCTGCGTGCGCAGCCCATGAAAATGTGGCTGGCGGCCAATGTTTATCAGCCTGTGATTGGTGAGCTGTTTCGCTACAAGCTTACGGCATATATTTTTAGCTGGTTTGGGATGGTCTATGATACTACCATCCCGTTTTGGCTTTCATGGAAAAAAAGCCGGGTGCCTGCCTATGTCACGGTAGTGATCTTTCACCTGATGACCTGGTGGTTATTTCCTATTGGGATGTTTCCCTTCATCATGATAGCCATTACTACGGTCTTCTTCTCTCCAGAGTCGCACCAGCGTGTGTTGCAGCAGTTCAAAAACTGGACACGATGGCAAGCCCCTCTCCCCAAAAGCAATGCGGCCGTTTCTCCAGCGATAAAATGGCTTTTTATAGGTTATTTTGCAGTACAGTTTCTGTTGCCGATGCGTTACCTGGCGTATCCCGGTGACCTGTTTTGGACCGAAGAGGGCTACCGTTTTTCATGGCGTGTGATGCTGATGGAGAAGGCAGGGCAGGCTTCGTTTTATGTGAAAGACAAAGGGCAGGAAAAGGCGTTTTTGGTGCCAAACTATGAGTACCTCACCCAGCAGCAGGAAAAAATGATGGCTACTCAACCTGACATGATTGTGCAATACGCACATATGCTAGAAGAAATTTACAAGGCCAAAGGGCTCACAGATCCTGTGATCACGGCCGAAGTTTATGTCACATTGAATGGTCGACCGAACCGGCAATTTATTGACCCGAAGGTGGATTTGACAGAAGTAAGAAACGATTGGAGACACAAAACCTGGATAAGCAGATATGATTAGGGCGTTGGCGATAGCGGTAATGTGTGTGGTGGTATTTCCAGGCTGGGCACAGCAGCTTGCTGGTATACTTACCGACGAGCGAGGGCAAGCTCTGTCAGGGACTATTTTTGTAGATGGCACTGGCATCAAGGCCATGGTAGGTGAAGATGGTACTTACCAAATCGCTAAAGTGAAGCCGGGGGCTTATCGAGTAGTGGCATTTTCGCCGGGCTACGAGGCAGCCTATAGAGATATTACTTTTTCTGTCGGCAGCAAGCATCGCATCGATTTTGTGCTATCGGAGCTCTCCACGGAGCTGGACGAAATAATGGTAGAGGATGCACGCGGCGAAGAGCTGGGCATCGGGTGGCTGGAGTCTGTGACCGGCTCAGCCATCTATGAGGCCAAGAAAACGGAAGTTATCCGCATAGACGAGGTAATAGGCAACAAGGCTGCCAACGTAGGCCGCCAGGTATACTCACGTGTGCCCGGCCTCAATATTTGGGAAAATGATGGTGCGGGTATCAACCTGGGCATTGGAGGCCGCGGGCTCAACCCCAACCGAACTTCAAACTTTAATGTGCGCCAAAATGGATACGACATATCCGCAGATGCACTGGGATACCCCGAAAGCTACTATACGCCTCCCGTACAGGCACTGCGCAGGATCGAGATTGTACGGGGTGCTGCAGGCCTCCAGTATGGTACGCAGTTTGGCGGCATGCTCAACTTTGAGTTTAAAGAAGGCCCAGAAGACAAAAAAGTGGAACTTACCAGCAACCAGACTGTGGGGTCATTTGGACTCTTTAGTAGCTTCAATAGCCTGGGAGGCACTGTAGGCAAGCTCAATTATTATACTTTTTACCAATACAAAACCAGTGATGGCTGGAGGCCCAATTCACAGCAGGATCAGCACAATTTCTTTGGATCGTTTACTTATAATTTTAACCCGTTTTTGTCGGTAAAGGTGGAGCATACACACATGAAATTCCTGGCGCAGCAGCCCGGAGGATTGACCGATCGTGAATTTTATCAGGACCCTACTCAGTCTAAGCGTGCCAGAAACTGGTTTGATGTGGGCTGGGACCTCACTGCTATGGAGTGGGACTACCGCGTATCATCCAGGCTCAAATTCAACAACCGCAGCTTTTTGCTGGGCGCCAACAGGTATGCCGTAGGAAACCTGGGGCGTATAGACCGTCCGGATGATCCGGAGCAGCCACGAGATTTGCTCAAAGACCGCTACCAAAACTGGGGCAATGAATTTCGGGTGATTTACCACTATCCACTATTAGGTGAGCGCTCGGTGCTGTTGCTCGGCAACCGGCTGTACTTTGGCAAAACCCTCCGTGAGCAAGGCGAAGGCTATGCGGGCGCCGAACCCAATTTCAGCTTTCAAAACCCCGGCGAACCTGAAGACTCTGATTTTGAGTTTCCCAGTAAAAACATCGCCCTATTTGCTGAAAACGTGTTCAACTTCACGCCCAAGTTTAGTGTGACCCCAGGTGTGCGTTTTGAGCACATCCGTACCGATGCAGTAGGCTACTACTATGACAGGCGTGAAGATCTGGCCGGCAACATTATCTATGAGGAAAAAGTATCCGAAGATAAACAGAAGCCACGTTCGTTTGCACTGCTGGGCATCGGGATGAGTTATAAGCACCATGAGCTGTTGGAGTTGTACGGCAACATATCTCAAAACTTCCGGGCCATCAATTTCAATGACATCAGAGTGGATAACCCCTCTCTAAAAGTAGATGAAAACATCGACGATGAGCGCGGTTTTAATGCAGATCTGGGGATGCGAGGTGCCAATCAGGGCAAGCTCCGCTATGACGTTTCGCTGTTTTACCTGTCTTACAAAAACCGCATAGGTAGTGTGCTGAAAAAAGAGCCAGATCCCAGGTTCAATTACCTGGTAGACCGTACCTTCCGCTTTCGTACCAATGTAGCTGATGCAGCCATTTTCGGTTTGGAATCCTATCTGGAAGGCGACCTGATAGAGTTGTTTCAAACACCCCTCGACCCAGACAAACAGACACTTACCGCTTTTATCAACTTTGCAGCGATCTACTCACGCTACCTGAGTAATGCTGAGCCTGGCATACAAGGCAATGAAGTAGAGCTGGTGCCACCGGTCAATATCAAAACCGGTATCACGTACAAACGCAATCGCTTTGGGCTCTCCTACATGTATACCTATGTACGGGAGCACTACTCTGACGCATCCAATACCGATAACAACCCACCTGTGCCTACAGCTGTAGAAGGTACCATCCCCTCCTATTTTGTGATGGATATCTCTACCAACTATACCTATAAGTTTCTTACACTGGAGGCCGGCATCAATAACCTGACCGATGAGCAGTATTTTACGCGCCGGGCTGCAGGATACCCCGGTCCTGGAATAATTCCTGCCAAGCCAAGGAATTTCTATCTTGGCCTGGAGTTTCAGTTTTAATGTTGGAAGCATCCGGGCACAACTGGTAATTTAATATCGGTCTAAACCTCAAATTATAGCGGGGTACTATTCGCCATAGAGGGGGGTAGATCATTCCTTTACCTTTTCTCGCCGAAACTTATTAGCGTAATATTTACGGATGTTCATACATTTACGATCAACGGAATTCACGGTACCCTGTTGGGTATCTATTTTTTAAAAACGCTACACGTATGAAATCCCTATTATCCATTTCAGTAGGATTGTTATGTTCGCTTGTCTGCATGGCGCAGCAGCTTCCATGGCAAGATCCAGAGGTCTTTGCAATCAATAAGCTGGAGCCTCACACCTATTTTTATCATTATGCGAATGCAGCGGAGGCCAATGCCAGTTGGCAGCAATCCGCCAACTACTTTTCATTAAACGGCACCTGGAAATTCAACTGGGAGAAGACACCCGAGCAGCGGCCAAAGGATTTTTATCAACCTGATTTCAATGTCTCCTCGTGGGGTACTATAGAGGTGCCGGGAAACTGGGAGCTCCAGGGCTATGGCATTCCGATTTACACCAATGTCACTTACCCATTTCCTAAAAATCCTCCTTTTGTAGATTCAGACTACAACCCGGTGGGTAGCTATAAGCGCACCTTTGAGTTGCCCGAAAGCTGGGACGGTAAAGAAGTTTATCTGCACATCGGAGCAGCACGCAGTGCACTGTATGTATGGGTAAATGGCGAGCAGGTTGGATATAGCGAAGGCAGTAAACTTCCAGCGGAATTTGACCTGACGGACTACCTTCAGGCTGGCACCAACGATATCGCCATAGAAATGTACCGTTGGTCAGACGCCAGTTACATCGAAGATCAGGATTTTTGGCGGCTGAGTGGGTTTGATAGAGACGTTTACCTCTATGCCACTGATGAGGTTGCTTTGTGGGATTTCAAGGTGATTTCAGGCCTTGATGCTACCTATGAGGATGGTGAGTTTGCACTCAACCTAACCGCATGGAACAAGTCCGACTCAGATAGCAAACTAAATGCTCAGGTAGTCCTAAAGGATGCCGAGGAGGTATTGGTAGATGAAAATGTGAGCATAGAAGTACCTGCCGAGGATCAGGCCGAAGGCATGGTCACAGCGCTGATCAAAGAGGTGAAGAAATGGTCGGCAGAGCAGCCCAACCTGTATACGTTGGAAATAGCTGTAAAGGATGCCTCAGGCAATGTACAAGACTTTATCACTACGCAGGTAGGCTTTCGGGAGGTGGAAATCAAAGATGCGCAGCTCCTGGTTAATGGAGTACCTATCTACCTGAAAGGTGCCAACCTCCATGATCACGATCCGGAAAAAGGTCATGTGGTGAGTGAAGAACTTACCGAATTGGACATGCGCATCATGAAGCAGCACAACCTCAACGCTATTCGCACAAGCCATTACCCTAAGGATTCGCACTTTTATGACCTGGCAGACAAGTATGGCTTTTATGTAATCGATGAGGCCAACATAGAAACGCACGGCATGGGTACCACCAACCAGGGCAAATTTGACACGGTACCACACCCGGCATATCGTGAGGACTGGAAAGCAGCGCATATAGACCGTACCCGCAGAATGTACGAGCGTGACAAAAATCACCCTTCCATAATCATTTGGTCACTGGGAAATGAAGCGGGCAATGGAGAAAACTTTAAGGCAACCTATCGTTGGTTAAAAGATCATGATGCCACGCGTCTGGTGCAGTATGAAGGTGCAACTAAGGATTGGAATACGGATATCATTGCTCCTATGTATGCTCGACTTGAGCACATGCGTGAATATGCTGCTTCAAATCCCACCAAGCCATACATTCAGTGCGAATACGCCCATGCCATGGGCAATAGTGTGGGCAACTTGCAGGACTACTGGGACCTGATGGAGCAATACCCGTTTTTTCAGGGAGGTTTCATATGGGATTGGGTAGACCAGGGCTTGGAAGCCAAAACAGCCAATGGGGAGACCTACTGGGCTTATGGCGGAGATCTTGGCGGTCAGGACTTACAAAATGATGCCAATTTCTGTATCAATGGCCTGGTATTTCCTGATCGGAAAATCCACCCTGCGCTCCTGGAGGTGAAGAAAGTTTACCAATATGTGAAGTTTAAAGCGTATGAAAAGGGAAAGCTCACTATCTACAACGGCTATGATTTTACCAATTTGTCTGCATTTGCCTTTGAGTGGGCACTGCTAGAAAACGGCGAAGTTGTTCTGGATGGAGCGCTGGATCGACTGGACGTAGCGCCTCATGCTGAAGCGGATGTGCAGCTACCTATTCCTGCGCTTTCGGACCAGAAGGAATACATCCTACAAGTAAAGGCACGAACGATCAGTGCAGCTCCTCTTGTGCCGAAAGGTCACGATGTGGCCCGTGAAGAGTTTGTGCTCACAGCATATAATTTCCCGAAAGAGCTGGGGACGCAAAAAGGGAAACTTACTGTGACGGAGGACACCCAAGCACTTATTGTATCCTCTGAGGAGGTTACAGTTTCCTTTGACCAGAAATCAGGTTACCTGGAAAAGCTAGACTATGGATTTGGGAATGTACTGATTAGCCCGCTGAAACCTAACTTTTGGCGTGCGCCTACTGACAATGATTATGGATTTGGGATGCAGTGGAAGCGCAAGGTGTGGAAGCAGGCTAGCGAAAACCAGCAGCTCGTGTCCATCAAGGCCACAGCTGCCGACAAGCCGGCAAGTGGTAAAGTGAAAAATACCAATGTACTGGTGAAGGTAGTATATGAGCTGCCGGATGTGTCTGGTGATATGGCAATGACCTATGAAATCTCACCTGAAGGTAAAATTCTCGTGACCGCTGATCTAATCAGCCTGGGCGATGACCTTCCCGGCATGCCTCGATTTGGCGTCAATTTTTCGGTAAAAGAGGCCTATAATCAGGTGAAATGGTATGGTAGAGGCCCCCACGAAAACTATCAAGACCGCAATACCGGATCGTTTTTGGGTGTATACCAGGCCACAGCTGCTGATCTATACCACCCGTATGTGCGCCCTCAGGAAAACGGCTACCGTACCGATACACGTTGGGTGACAGTCACGAATCAGCAAGGTCTGGGCATTCGTTTTACAGCGGTAAATGAGGCACTAGGCTTTAGTGCACTGCACAATACGATTTCTGATTTTGATGCCGGAGCTAAAAAAGCACAACGCCACACCACCGACGTGAAGCCACGCGCATTGGTCAACCTCAACCTGGATAAGGCACAAATGGGTGTAGGAGGAGATACGAGCTGGGGAGCACAGCCTCATCCACAGTATCAGATTCCCGCTGAGCCTTCCAGCTATCAGTTTCTGATGATGCCAAAAAACTAGTGTGGAGAGCACCACTCAAAACAAGGGTATTTTCCTGGTGAAGATGCCGTGTTTTGGGTGGTGTTCTTAGTTTTTTTCGGATATTCGCACTTCACCATCCTCATGATTGCTATGCGCAATTTTTTCTCAGCCATCCTGTTGGCCCTTACACTCACTGTTTGGGGGCAATATATTCCTAATCACCAGGTAGACGATCACTCTGATTTTTACCTGGACTTAAGCTCTGGTATCGACAACCACTCCGGTCTGCTGGGCATAGGCTTTCAGCTTCCACTCAGCTCTCAGGTTGGTATGAGAGCAGGGTTTGGTTTTGGCTCCTGGGGAGGCAAGTTGAGCATAGGGATGAAATACCAACGTTATCAGAAGAAAGGCTGGGGGTATGGGTTGGGCTACTCGCACTGCCCGGGCATTGAAGACATTCACTTGGAATTTACCGATCAAAATGGCAATGTAAACGAAGCACATTTGGAATACCTGCAGGTAGGCACTCTCAATTTTACGATTAACCGAAACTGGACGATTAAGGATCATCTCATGTTCTTTATTGAGTCAGGATATGCCGTGCCTATTGGTGGCGAGGAGTTTTATCGGGTTAAAGGATCCTATCAGCCAAATGCCAGCGAAAAGGCCCTGCTACAGGTTTTGCGTCCCGGAGGACTCATTTTTGCAGTCGGCTTGCTGGTGGGGCTGTAGCTTAGGCTATAGGCACTTTACTTTGCTCACATAGTCCCATACCACTATGCCGAGGCTTACAGATATATTCAGAGAGTGCTTAGTACCATATTGGGGTATTTCCAGTACCGTGTCTGCCTGGCTCACTACCTGATCATTTACCCCAAAAACCTCATTGCCAAAAACAAAGGCATATTTTTGGATTGGTTGAGGCTGAAAGTCCAGCAATGAGACGCTTTGATCGGCCTGCTCCACTGCTACGATTTCATACCCTTCGGAGCGGAGCTTTTCCGTAAGGCTCAGGATATCTTCGTGGTATTCCCAGTCCACCGTATCTGTAGCGCCCAGGGCCGTTTTGTTGATGTCTCTGTGAGGTGGCTTTGCTGTGATGCCACAAAGGTGAATTTTTTCAATACGGAAAGCATCGGAAGTACGAAATGCACTGCCAATGTTGTTCATACTGCGGATGTCATCTAAAATAATGCAGGCATTTACTTTATTGGCATCTTTAAATTCTTCAGGATCCATTCTGCCCAACTCCTCATTTTTTAGTTTTCTCATGCGCTTGTCTTTCCTTAATATTGCTGTTCGAATTCAACTCCAAACTTACCACCAATCCACAGGATGGCGAAATCCAAAAAAAGTTCTGAAACCCCACTGATGAAACAATACAACGCCATCAAGGCGAAGTACCCGGGGGCGTTGTTGTTGTTCAGAGTAGGAGATTTTTATGAGACTTTTGGCGAGGATGCAGTGAAAGCCAGCAAAGTGCTGGATATCGTGCTCACCAAGCGTGCCAACGGCTCGGCATCACACATTGAGCTGGCGGGATTTCCGCACCACTCGCTGGATGCTTACCTGCCACGCCTGGTGCGTGCTGGCAACCGTGTGGCTATCTGTGACCAGCTGGAAGACCCCAAGTCGGTAAAGGGCATTGTGAAGCGCGGAGTTACCGAGCTAGTTACCCCAGGCCTATCCCTCAATGACAATGTGCTGGAGCAAAAGCGCAACAACTTTTTGGCTTCCATACACTATGACGAAAAGGCCTGTGGAGTGTCATTTCTGGACCTTTCTACCGGCGAGTTTTTGGTGGCTCAGGGTGTGCCTGAGTATGTAGAAAAACTCATCCAGGGTTTTCAGCCATCTGAAATTTTATACTCCAAGTCAGAAAAAGAGCGCTTTGACAAGGTGTATGGTGATTACATCAACTTTCACCTGGAAGACTGGATCTTTAGTCAGGAGTATGGCTATGAAAAACTCACTCGTCATTTCAATACGCCAAACCTGAAAGGATACGGCGTGGAAGATATGAAGTCGGGGATCATTGCTGCCGGAGCCATTCTTTTCTACCTGGAAGAAACCGAACACAAAGAAGTCAAACACATCGGGCAGCTTTCGCGCATTGATGAGCAGCAATATGTCTGGCTCGATAAGTTTACCATACGCAACCTGGAGCTCATCCACCCGTCGCAAGCGGACGGCACTGCACTGATCGACATCATGGATCATACGCAGACGCCTATGGGGAGCAGGCTTCTACGCAAGTGGATGGTGCTGCCGCTAAAAGATAAGGATCAGATTGAGCGCAGGCTGTCTACAGTAGAGGCTTTCACTCACGAAGAAGAAATATTCAACGAGGTGTGTGCATACCTCAAGCAAATTGGGGATCTGGAGCGCCTCATCTCTAAAGTAGCCACAGGCCGCATCAACCCTCGCGAAATGGTGCAGCTCAAAAAAAGCCTTAAGCAAATCAAGCCCATCCGTGATGAGCTGAAGAAATCTGAAAACCCGGTCTTCGGGCAATACCTCGATCAGCTCAATGAGTGTGAGACGCTGCTTTCAAACATCGAAACTGCACTAAAGGACGATGCTCCCATCAACGCTACACAGGGAAACATTATACAAGATGGTGTAAACGAAGAGTTGGATGAGCTACGCAAGCTGGCATTTTCTGGCAAGGATTACCTGAAGGGCATCCAGGAGCGGGAGATGGAGCGCACAGGCATTACCTCGCTGAAGATCGCTTACAACAAAGTCTTTGGCTACTACCTGGAAGTCACCAATGCACACAAAGACAAGGTGCCGGAAGAGTGGATCAGAAAGCAAACCCTGGTGAATGCGGAGCGCTACATTACTGAGGAGCTCAAAGTGTACGAAGAGAAGATACTCAATGCCGAAAGTCAGATTTTTGTCATTGAAAACAGGCTTTACCAGGAGCTGGTTTCGTTTGCTGCAGAATACATCGAGTTGATACAGCAAAATGCCCGCGCCATTGCCACCCTCGATTGCCTTACCTCATTTACCTTCCTGGCCAGGCGCAACAAGTACATTCGGCCGACCATCGCCGAGGATCATGCCCTGGATATCAAAGCCGGCCGTCACCCGGTGATCGAACAAAACATGCCTCCAGAGGAGGATTACATCCCCAACGATGTGTACCTCGACGATGAGTCGCAGCAGGTAATGATCATCACTGGTCCCAACATGGCCGGTAAGTCGGCATTGCTGCGTCAGACTGCTTTGATTGTACTGATGGCCCAGATGGGGTCGTTTGTGCCTGCTGGCTACGCACGTGTGGGGCTTATCGACAAAGTATTCACCCGAGTGGGTGCGTCAGATAACCTTTCGCGCGGGGAGTCTACCTTTATGGTGGAGATGACCGAGACTGCCAGCATTCTCAACAACCTAAGTAGCCGATCACTGGTGCTGATGGATGAGATCGGCCGGGGTACTTCTACGTATGATGGTATTTCCATTGCCTGGTCCATTGTGGAGTTTTTACACAACCACCCGCAGTACAAAGCCAAGACACTTTTTGCTACGCACTACCACGAGCTCAATGAGCTGACCAACGACCTGCCACGGGTGAAAAACTACAACGTGGCGGTAAAAGAGCTGGACAACAAGATCATCTTTATTCGGAAGCTCCAGGAGGGTGGCAGTGAGCATAGTTTTGGTATCCATGTCGCCCAGCTCGCAGGGATGCCCAATCAGGTGGTGATTCGTGCCAATACCATCCTGAAGCACCTGGAGGCTGACAAGCTTTCAGAAAATGAAAAGGAAAAACTGGCCGAGGTGCCTAGCAGCCAGTTTCAGCTCAACTTGTTTGAGTCTGACCCGCGCTTTGAGCAGGTGCTCAAAATGCTGCGTGAAGTAGATGTCAACACCATTTCTCCGGTAGAGGCACTTCTCAAAGTCAATGAGATGAAGGAGCTCCTCAAAGGCAAAAGCTAGGACTCATCATAAAAGAAGATGTGTACTGCCAGCCCAATGGCGCCTACAGCTGCTATGATGAAGCTGATGATGGCAAAGCCCGGATAGCCGAACAACTGGAAGTCGGTTTGGATACGCATCAAAAGGGATGAGCCGATCACCAAAGATGCTAGTATTAGACCCAGCGTAATCCGGTTGGCTACCTTTTGGAAACCTTTCATCATGCGTTTTTCGTCAAAGGCATCTACCCCTATCTTCAGCTCATTGTTAGCCGCCCGGTCCATGAGCTTGTTGAGCCGCTCGGGTAGCTTTTCAATGAGCTCTTTTCCCTCCAGTAGGGTAGAAAAGAAGTTTTGTGGTGCCAGCTCCTTGAGCATGATCTTATTCATCAGCGACATGGCGTTTTTGCGAATGGCCGCATTGGGATCAAAGTCGGGGGCTAGCGTGTGGGCGACCAGGTCCAGATTGAGCAAGGCTTTGCCGATGGTGCTAAGCTCCATGGGTAGCTGATATCCACAAGTGGCAGCAGTCTGTATCATGCGAAAAAGCACCTGACCAGTGTCTATGTCTTTGATGGAAGCATGTTGGTTTTCCTGAATCAGGGTGGTCATCTCCTGCTTGAAGCGGTCGGGATCGGCTTCCTCCCCTGCAGAGCTCATGCGCATGAGTATGTCTAGCGTTTCTCCGGCTTTGTTTTCACTGATGTTTAGAATGAGTTTCAAGTAATTTTTGCGCAGGTCGTCTGAAAGATGCGCTACCATGCCCATGTCCAGCAGCGCTATCCTGTTGTCTTCGGTGAGATGCACATTGCCCGGGTGAGGATCTGCGTGGATAAAGCCGTCCACCACGATTTGTTTGAGGTAACTGCGGAAGAGTTCGTCGCAGATAGCTTCTCCGTCTATTTCGAGCTTTCGAAGTGGGGATATTTTAGAAATGTTGCATCCATCGATAAACTCCATGGTGAGCACCTTATCTGTGGTGTAGTCAGCTACCGACTGGGGGATGAGTATGCGCTTAAATTCAGACAGGTTTTGCTCCAGCAGGTTCATATGCTCAGCTTCTTTGAGGTAGTTGAGCTCCCGAATGAGGGTTTGTCTGAAATGAAGAAAGAGGCGGTTGAGCTGGTATTTTTTACCCAGTGTAGTGTTGTTTTCGATGAACGCAGACGCTTGTTCTATGGCTTCCAGTTCTTCCATTACCTGCTTGCGTATGCCGGGGCGTTGGATTTTTACCACCACTGGTCGACCATCTCGCAAAGAGGCACGGTGTACCTGCCCCAGTGAGGCTGCAGCCATTTGTTGAGGGTCAAACTGGCCAAAAGCTTTGGATATGCGTACTCCAAGTTCACTTTCTACAATGGACTCCACCTGGCTGTAGGGGAAAGGCTTCAGGTTGTCTTGCAATTTTGAGAGGGCCTCAATGTATGGAGGAGGTAGCAAGTCGGGCCGGGTGGAGAGTAGTTGGCCCAGTTTGATGAACGCTGGTCCCAGGTCTGCTATGTCTTTGATGAGTTGGTCTTCGTCCAGGTCAGTGGGCTGTTCGCTGGGTTGGGCATCCGGAATTTCCGAAAGGATGCCTGAGCTGCTGAGGAGTGATTGGTCGCCATGTTTCCATAGAAACCACAGGAGGTCTTTGTATTTTGTTAGGTGCTTCAATGTCATGTTCGTTTAGGACATTAACACCTGGGGAGGGTTTTTGTGAGAAATTTCCCAAGAATTCAAGGGGTATCTGCATCTTCAAACATCTGATGGATTGGTTTACCAGAACTGTCTGTGATCTTTGTTAGGTTGAGTTCGAGTTCGAGCTCCTCGATATGGCATTGGAGGTTGCGCACGTGGCGTGATAAAGACTGAGAGGGTCGCCTGATGAGCTGATCCATTAAGTGATTGTGGATCTTTAGTGCACATTCTAGTGCTTCGAATTGCTCGGGTTGGGTGGAAGTGTCGCAGGTGTTGGGTGTCATATGCATTGAAATATTGGGAAAAGCTTTTCCCAATATTTACGAATGAAACCCAGTTCCTGGATTTAATTGTATGTTAATTTTCTAAATTAATTACCTCGATTATTGAGCCATTTTGTATTGAGCCAGCGCAATTTCGTATTTGGTGATAATAGCCTCTAAGGCATCGAGGTTATTCATATACTTCACTTTGGAAAAATCTCTCACCTGTTTCTCCAGATGATGTTTTACCTTCAGAGAGCATTCCAGGCCCATTTTTAGTTCGTCTTCAGAAAAGTCTGCAAGGATTAGTTCGTGATCTTGTGCTATACGGTTTGGTTGATACATTTTCTGGTAAGGTTTGGTTGTTGGTCGTTCTTTCTTGTTAACAATTTAGTAACATTCCCTTTAAAACAAATATCGTTTGGGTTGATATCCTACGAGCAGGAAAATATGTCGATGAACCGGTCAATACGGAGGATAAGCATGCAGTTAAAGCAGCGTTGTGAGAAATATGATTTGGAAAGTGAATTCAAGAGGTACTGTCGCGGCCTGATATGTTTAAAGTGAAGCTTATTCTCAGCATGGAATTTGTTCTAAATGAACCAATAGCCATATCTTAACCATTGATTAATTTTTTAAGCGGAATGAAGAAAGTGGTTAGGTATGTCCTGGTGTTGCTGGCACCAATGTTTGCTTGTCAGCAATCGGGTGATGTGGATGTTCCAAACGAGAAGGAAAGGCCTTCCAAGTCAGAAAGTGCCGTGGTAAATCCAAGAGTTGATAGTCTTTCGAAGGCTCCTTATATCACCAGAGATGTAAAACGCCAGGCTGTACTTTTTGATTCCAGTAAAGGGAAAACGCCCTATCCAGCGCACCCAAATGTGCACCGCCTGACCAATCTGCAGCAATGGCCTGTTGATAATAAAGCGCTTACAAGAGTGCCATTGAAGCTTTGGAATGCAGCAGGACCACCACATTTTATGGTGAATGGAACCGGTGATACCGTAAAGACTGGCGTCACCATTCCTGCTCATATGCAGACATTGGATGCCGGACCTATTCTCAGAGAGGAAGCCCACAGGCCACGGTTTAGAGACGATGCAACAGAAAACATTCGGTACCTGGATGTAGATCAGGGAATGGCTTCATCTTATGTGTATTCTGTGCTGGAGGACCGATCCGGTAGCTTGTGGTTTGGGCATCAGGTAGGTTTTAGCCGATACGATGGGGTAACGTTTACGCATTTTACTGAGTCACCAGGCATAGCTATGGGCTGGTGTATGTTGGAAGATTCCTATGGCAACATCTGGTTTGGAACCCTGGGCTATGGCCTGATCAAGTATGATGGGCATGGGTTTTCACATCTCACCGAGGCTGATGGCATGCTTCACGAAAACGTTTTATCTCTGGCTGAAGACCGTAATGGAGCCATTTGGATCGGTACTGATGCTGGTCTTACAAAGTTTGACGGGGAATCGTTTTACCACTATACCGAAGCTGAAGGCTTGATGAATAGCTCCGTGAATGCCATTCATATAGATGCAGAAGGTGTTTTTTGGTTAGGAACTGAGGAAGGCTTAATCCGCTTTGACGGGGAGGTTTTTACGCAGTACACCGAGAACGATGGGCTGAGCAACAACAGGGTAGTTGCGTTATTGGAAGATGCATCGGGTCAGCTTTGGCTAGGTACCAATGGTGGAGGTGCCAATCGGTTTGATGGAGCCTCGTTTACCCATTATACCACTGATGTGGGCCTCAATCACAATGTGGTCCGATGCATAGAGGAAGACGCTCATGGCAACATCTGGCTGAGTACAGATGGTGGTGGCACCAACCTTATCCGAGGAAATCAACTGATCAACTATGGACTGCAGGAAGGCTTGTATGTAGATGTGTATGGCTCTTGCATAGACCGTGCGGGGCATCTGTGGTTTGGCACTAATGGAGGCGGTGTGAGCACACTGGCACCTAATAGCTTTAAGCATTACAGTGATGTAAATGGTTTGGCAAATAGCTATATACATGCCATTGAAGAAGACCATGAAGGCAATATTTGGATTGGGTCAGATGGAGGCGGGCTTCACCGCTATGACGGTCAGAATTTTCACAACTATACCATGGACGATGGCCTTGCTGGCAATTCCATTTCTTCATTGCTGGTGCATAGCAACGGAGACTTGTGGGTGGGTACTACCTACAATGGTCTGGGCAGGTTTGATGGGCAGACCTTTGAAAAATTTGATACCAATGATGGTCTGGGCAAGGAATACATCGGATGTATCAGCGAAGATGCCGATGGTAATGTATGGTTTGGTACGGATGGTGCCGGACTGGTAAAATACGATGGTCGAGACTTTCACCGATATACACAACAGCACGGTCTGAGTCATAATGTAGTCAATGACATTTTCTGTGATGGGAACAACATGCTTTGGATTGGTACGGATGGTGGTTTGAGTGTATTTGATGGAAAAACATTTACCAACTATACGCAGCAGGAGGGTTTTGAATTAGCACCAGTAGGGTCAATTACCAAAGACCGAAACGGGCACTGGTGGTTTGGGTCGGGCGGTGCCGGGCTTTGCAAATATGATGGCAAGGAGTTTCGATACTTTACCGAGGAAGAAGGACTGTCCGAAAATTTGGTTTGGGCTATGCGAGAGGATAGAGATCAAAATATCTGGGTGTCAACAGAAAATGGTTTAAACCAGCTCGTGTCCACTGCAGAGGATCAATATGCTTTCATCAAGTATGCCCAGGGAGATGGACTTAAGGGGGTTGATTTTTTTGCGAATAGCATCTGTCTGGATCGCAGGAACCTTTTGTGGCTGGGTAGTGGAAAAGGGCTTACGGTTTTGGATCTAAACCGATTCAGCATGCCTTCTGGAGCGCCAACCATCCATATCCGCCAGCTGGATATCAACGGAGAGTATACGAACTTCAGAAAGCTAAATGAAGGAGCTACAAGTGGGCTCCGTTTTGCGAGTATTGCACCGTTTGAAAATTATCCCGAAAATCCGGAAATAGCTTACAAGCAAAATCACCTGACATTTTACTACTCAGCTATAGACTGGGAGGCCGCTCATGATCTGCGGTATAGTTATAAGCTGGAAGGGCTCAACACTGCCTGGACGGCCCCTTCTCCGGATACGAAGGCTGACTATCGCAACATACCTCCCGGTAGGTATACATTTAAAGTACGTGCTAGCGGAAAAACAGACCGCTGGAGTGAAGAAGCCGCGTTGGAATTTACCATCCTGCCGCCATGGTATCAGACGTGGTGGGCATATTTGATATATTTTGGATTGCTGGTGTTGGCAGGTTATAGCTACACTTCGTGGCGTACAAAGAAGCTAATGCGCCAGAAAAAAGAACTGGAGGAGACCGTAGCCAGCCGAACAGCAGATTTGAAAGCATCTAACGAAAGCCTACAAGATGTAAACGCCCAGCTCAACAATCAGAAAGAAGAAATAGAGCTTCAGGCATTTGAGCTGCAAAAGCTCAATGACCTAAAAAGCAAATTTTACTCTGTAGTGGGGCATGACTTGCGTTCACCGCTCACGAAATTGTTTGCAGTGGTATACCAGATCAAACAAAAACTGGGTACTCATGATGGTGAGGTACAAGCGGCGTTTACAGAGTTTGACACCATGTATCAAAATTTTGTGGAGCTACTGGATAATGTACTCGATTGGGGTTTGCTGGAGTCCAACCGAAAGAAAATAGAGCTACAGCCTGAGTACTTAGATGAAATAATAGAAAACGTGGTGTGCCTCTATGAACCGTATGCACAGGCAAAGCAGATAGACCTGCAGTATGAAGCCAATATCTCTGCTGACCTGAGGGTCCATATAGATAAGGGCAGCATGGAAATCGTCATTCGCAACTTACTGAGCAACGCCATCAAGTTTACCAATGCCGGAGGCAGTATTAAGGTGTTTACCTATGAAGAGTCGGAAGACGTATTTATCAAAGTTCAGGACACTGGTGTTGGGATATCCGAAGAAAGGCTGAAAAGTATTTTCGATATGAATGAGTCAAAACGCACCACCGGAACTCACGGGGAGAAAGGCACAGGCCTGGGGCTCAAACTGGTTCACGATTTTGTGAAGCTAAACAAAGGATCGGTAGACGTGTCGAGTGCTTCAGGAGAAGGCACTACCATCATTATAGCATTTTCGAAAATGGAGTCGACTAGCTAAAACGCTGCATCAACTCCTGCTTATAGCTTCTCGAAATGGGGCATTTGTGATTACCGACGATTACGTGTTGTCGGCTAAAAGAGTCTACTTTGAGTAAGTTGATGGCATAGGATCGGTGAATCCTCACAAAGTTGTCATACTCCTGCTCTTTTAGAAAAGCATCTAGTGAGCTCCGTACAATGTGCCGTTTGCCATTCTCGAAAATTTCGATGTAGTTATTGTCCGATTTGATTAGCGAAACATCATTTGCTGAGATCTTGATGGTAGAAGTGCCCGAGCTTATCTGGATGGTTTGGTCTGTTTTGTTTTTGTTTCGAACGATCTCAATGGTGGTGAACAAATCCTCCTTGGTGAATGGCTTGATCAAATAAGCCTGAGGAATCGTTTTGGCAGCCTTGCTTACCGTACTGATGTCTGCATAGCTACTGAGGTATAGAAAAGGTGTTTTTGTTGTTTCGTTGATGTGATCAGCCAGGTCTATCCCATTTTTACTATCACCCAGATCTATGTCCAGGATGACCAGATCTGGCTGTTTTTCGTCGATAGCCCGTACTGCCTGATCGTAAGATGCGGCAATACCCACTACGGCATATCCAAGCTCATTTAGCAGGCTGGAGCACATGGCTCCGATGGCCTCCTCGTCATCCACTACCAGTATTTGATAACCTGCTCTATCGTTCATTTCGGAAAAATTAGCTGTTGGGTAAATCCGATGGTAACAAATATCGGACAAAACCACCAATTGATTCAGTTGGATTACTGACTATCCTTCGCTATCAAAAAGTTCCGAAAGCTCATGTTTATGCTTTCGTGATACCGGTACTTTTACTTCATTGACCAAAAGGTTTTGGCCACTAATGGCCTGAACCATGTTTAGGTTGACCACATACGAGCGGTGTACCCGCACAAAGTTAGGGTGGTTGGTTTCCTCTAGAAATTTTTCCAGCGAGCTCCGGGTAACATACTTTCTTGCAGAGGTATAGATCTCCAGGTAAACATTGTCGGACTTTACGAAGCAGATGTCACGGATAGCCACTTTTACGCTCATATCATGCTCGCGTACCAGGATGGTTTGATCAGTGTTGGCTTTGCGAGATCGGATGATTTCTATGGTTGCAAAAAGATCTCCCTTGTTGAATGGTTTGAGCAAATAAGCTGCTGGCTTGGTCTGGGCAGCTTTTTTGATGGTGATACTGTCGGAGTATGATGTCAGGTAGATAAATGGGATTTCGTAGGCCTCATGGAGCATTCGTCCCAGATCTATTCCGTTTTTTTCGTCGTTGAGGTTGATGTCCAGGATGATCATGTCAAGCGTGTCTGCATGGTGTTTTAGCTGAGTAGTGGCCTCCTTATAGTTTTTGGCTATGGCCAACACTTCATAGCCCAGTTCGGTGACCATTTCTTTGATCATCTCGGCTATCATGAGCTCGTCTTCAATTATGAGTAGTTTGAATGTCTCCCTCATTTCGGAATCGTTAGCAGAAATTTCTTGTTTTTATACACTAGCGTAGCATCCGTTTGACGGACTAGAATGTTGATGATTTTAAACCCAAAACCTGAAGCCTCCTCTGCCAGAAAGCTTTCCATTCCCTCACCGCTATCTTCGTATTCAATATATACATTTCCATTTTCCTCTCTTGCACTGACGGTTATTTCTCCTTTGGAATCCTCGTTAAATGCATATTTGAAAGAATTGGTAATGAGTTCGTTCAAAATTAGTCCAATGAAAATAGACAACTTCATGTCCAGGCGTAAATCTCGAGCGGCTACATTTATATTCACGGACTCATTGGTGTCAAAAAGCGTGTGTAGCTCTACGAATAGCTCTTTGATAAAAGCGGCAAAATCTACCTCACTGGTGTTTTCTACATCATAGAGGTTTTGGTGCACCAGAGCCATGGTTTCTATTCGGGCCTGGCATTCGTTCATGATCATTTTCACCTCTTCATTGGTGGAAGCGCTGGCGCGTAAGTACAGGAGGCTTTTGAGAAAGGTGAGATTGTTTTTTACTCGATGATGCACTTCCTGGCGCAAAAGTTCTTTCTCATAGAGCTGCTTTACCACCTGGGTTTTTTCCTCTTCCAGCTGCCGGGTTCGTTGGCTCACCAGTTGTTGCAGCCTTTGTTTGGCTTGATTGTTTTGTCGCTCCCGGTAGACCAGGTAGCATAAGATGCTACTGGCTACTAAAACGGTGCAAAGGCCATAAAACCACGAGGTTTGATACCAATAGGGTAAAACCCGAAAATTGAAAGTTAGCGGTTCGCTTTGAGCCTCGTCTTGAGTGGTAGCATAGACTCTGAGCTCGTAATCTCCGTGGCTCAGTCCATTAAACTGTAGGCTGTTCGATGCGATTTTATTCCACTTGTCTGAGTCAAACCTGCTGCTGCTTAGGTTATAATACAGAAGGCTTTCGCTTCCCCAGCTGATGTTGTTAAACACAAACTTTAGCGGTGTTTGCTGGTCCACCTGCAGGTTGCCGGCTACAAGCACCGAGTCATTACTCACTATACGGTTCAAACTTAGCTTCGGTGCAGTCACTTTATGCTTAAGAAAATAAGGATCAAACGTGAGCAGGTGGTCGCCACCACTGATGATGACCTCACCGGCGGCAGATTGGCTGATACAGGAGTTTCCTACCAAATTAAGCCCATGGGACTTGTGGTACAGGCGCTGCGAAAAGCTTCTATCGGAATCTTCTTTCATGTATATGAGGCCTGCATCACATACAAGCAGGTAGGTGCTGTCCGTTAGTTGAAGGATGTCATGGATGTCATTGGGGCCTTCGGAGATTTTTAGCTCTGAGCTTCTGCCCGTCGAGTCCACCATCTGGATAGCCATGTCGCTACAGTACCAAAGCCTCGATTGGACATCTTCAAACACATGTTTGATTTTATTGGACGCAAGGATGTTTTGGGTGCTGAGATGACGGTATTTTCTCCCATTGATGGCAAGCACGCCCTGATTGGCAGTGAGCACGTATAGGATGCCGCTTCGAGTTTTGACGAGCTTCACAAAATTCATGTTTTTCCATTGATTCTCAAAGGAATAAAAGGTGCCTGCTTTGAAGCGGTAGAGCTGATTGGAGATATTTAGTCCCCAGATATTTCGGTCTTTGTCTAGCTGGATGGTATAGATCGTAGAATCCAGCTCCACATCTTCTACCATCGTGTAAAAGGTGTATCGATTGTTACTCATGAGGGTGAGCCCATGGTCGGCGCTAGATATCCAGACGCTATCCTCGTTCATTGGGATTCCACTTTCACAATGGTTGCCTGCTCCTGAGTATTTGATGTAGTGATGCGGCGTTTCCTGATAAAACCCATTGCCCCCGGTGAAATACCACATGTTCTGGTCATGAGGTACCATCTGGCTTACTACAGGTTGGATTGGTTTTTTTAGCTTGTAAAAAAGCTGTTGATCTATGCGCGATAGTCCTTTGAAGGGATCACATACCCATATATTCTCAAAATCGTCTGCCAGCAAGGCATAGGACACTCTATGAGCCAACCCGTCTTCTATGGTAAAAGTCATGAGTTCGCCATTCGTTTTGAGTAGCCTTACACCCTGGCCATAGTCGCTCATCCATAGTCCATGGGAGTTTGCCGCAAAGGAGTAATTTTTATGATTGGACGACTCGTCCACCTTTACGTAGAAGAGTGAATCGTTTCTGTATTTCAGCAGATCTCCGGTAAAGTGCCCAAAATAGATTTCACCCCCATATTCAAATGCTGTTCGAGGCGTGTCAAATACCCCTTTCCGGTTGTAGAAAAACAGGCTGTCATTTTGGATGTAGGAAATACCATCATGGCTATGTACTACCCAGAGCTTTTTGTCCGTACTGCGGATGACAGAGCTCACAGACTTTACGGGAAGCGAATCGAAATACTGGTGCCAGGTGCCCGCTTTCCAAATAAAAAAACCGTTGTAAATGGTAAACACAAAGAGCTCCCCTGTTTTTATGTTTTCATTGAATCCTTTCAAGTGCGTAGGTCCAAATTCTCCTTTGTTAGGCACATAAAGGTTTTGTTTATAAATGTAAGCGCATCCGCGTTCTGTGCTGATCCATAGTCTGTCGTTAGTGTCCAGGAAAAGGCTTCGGATTTGCTGAAGGGGAAACTGCTCGATTCCTTTGTACACTTCAAGCTCCACACCATTGTACAGTACCAACGCCTTGTCCAAACCCAGAAATATACGTCCATCGGCAGCTTTGGCGATGGATGTTACTTCGTTGCTGGGTAATCCATGGTATTTATCGAGGTACTTGATGTTTTTGGTAGCAACATCCTTGAAGGCCATTCCACCGGGTAGTTTGATTCGCTCATCCATCTCCAGCTTGTAGCTGGTAAAGTCTATGTCTTTTTTCTCTGGGCGGGTAGTCCCGTGGAAGCTAAACTTAGCTGGAAAGTATACCTCTTTTACACGGGAGGAATGAGAGCTCCGCGCTATCGTATCAGCAATCACAGGAGCAGTGCGCTGATAGGCCACCAAGGTATCAGGGATCGGAAGTGGTTTCCAGGGCGGTAAAGACTGGCCAATCACACGAACACTCCAAAGGAGCATGATAAAAATAACAAAGATTGGTTTCATCAGGTTGGTGCTGAAAACGGTACGGTTATACTGGTGGCTAGAGCCTAAATATAAGTTGACGAGACCTGAATCATGTCAAACTCATACAAAAACTGGTCAAACTCAACATTTTTTCGTGGTGGGCTGGCACAGCATCTATATTTATCCAGTGAAACTATTACTTAGAATTATTCTATTCAGGTCATTCAATTTTTCGATTTTAATTTCTGCCTAATATGAGAGTTTCCCAACGACTATCAGAGCGCTTGCTCACTACGATGAAAACAATGAAGTATTATCTCTCCGCACTGCTGATCGGAGTAGCTACTGTCCTTTCCGCTCAAGAGCAATGGGTGCAGATAGGAACTGATTTTATAGGGGCTGACAATGAAGGGCTCGGCACCTCCATCAGTCTGTCTTCGGATGGGACGGTGATGGCTTTAGGGGCATCCAGTGCCAATTCCAGCATGGGTTTGGTACGCGTTTATCAGAAGTCTGGCTTGAGCTGGACGCAAGTAGGTTCGGACCTTATTGGTGACAACACCAGTGATTCTTTTGGCTTTTCGGTAAGCCTTAGCGCTGATGGTACGGTATTAGCCGTAGGTGCTAACACTAGTGATCTGCACTACGATGACTTTGCTCCATCTGGGTATGTCAAAGTTTTTGAACTCAGTGGAGGGGCCTGGGTGCAAAAAGGGAGTACACTCAATGCTAGTTCTAACAGTGAGAATTTTGGGAACTCAGTGAGCCTTTCAGCCGATGGACAAGTGATGGCAGTGGGTGCGCCGGGATATAATAGTACTGCAGGAGCTACCAGAGTTTACAAGTGGTCTGGCTCGGCATGGGTCCAGATAGGTACCGATATAGTAGCTTCTCAGTCAGAAACTTTAGGTACCACAGTAAGCCTGGAAGTATCAGCTACAGACAGTGTGCTCGTCGTGGGCTCACCAGCCTATGAGTCGGTGACAAGCTCTTTTGACAATGCTGGAAGAATTCAAATTTTTAGATATGCTGATGGAAGCTGGGGTGGAAGCTGGTCCGGTGCCCAAGAGATCATTGGTGCACCTCATGATGTTTTAGGTCAATCTGTAGCTGTAAGCGCCGACATGGAGCGGGTAGTTGCAGGAGCACCTCAGGATTTTTATGGATTTGATCCTTATTACGGGTACGTGAAAGTATATGAATACAATGCCGGTACCTGGCAGATGCTTGGAGACAGCATTCCTTCATTGACAGGTGAAGGCGCACTAATTGAGGCTGATGAGTTTGGTAAGGCCGTAGGAATATCCGCTGATGGGTCACGTGTAATCATAGGTGCACCTACCACTGTAACAGACATCTCCCCTAATGGGCGTGTAGAAATCCATGAATGGAATGGGGTAGATGCCTGGGTGAAAGTGTTGGATTCCATAGCGGGTCCTACGCCCACAGGTTTTGGTACTTCAGTGGCTATTGCTGGTGCGGGAGAAATCGTAGCAGCAGGCGCGCCTTCTTATGGATCCATGGCCACTGGGTTTGCTCAGGTGTATGAGCAAAAAGTGCCAGATGCTACTGCTCCGACAGTGAGTATTACATCTTCAGTGGCAGATACCACCAATGCAGGCACATTCCCCATGACCGTTACCTTTAGCGAAGACGTTACCGGGTTTGTACTGGATGATGTGACCGTGACCAATGGCACCAAAAGCAATTTTGCAGCCGTAAGTGGTTCTGAATACACCTTTGATGTGGTCCCTTCAGCTGAAGGGGATGTGACGACAGCAATAGCGGCTGCCGTAGCTCGAGACCTGAACGGGAACGCCAATGAAGCTTCTAATTCATTGATCATCAACTATGACATCACGGCACCCACTGTAGCTATAGAAAATGCACCCACAGCGATTAATGATGCGGCTTTCACCGTGACCTTTGCGTTTAGTGAAGTGGTATCTGTATTTGAGAGTGCAGATATTACACTTACAAATGCTACACTGGCAAACGTCCAGACCGTAAATGACAGTACGTTTACAGCAGACATCACCGCTGATGGTCAGGGAGACATCTCTATTGATGTAGCTGCTGGCGGGGTAACGGACGCTGCAGGTAATGCCAATACTGCTGCGACAACTGTTAGTGTGAGCTACGATGTGGCTGCTCCCACGCCAGGAATGGAGATACCCCAAAAGATTCCTGCTCGTGGTGTGGATGCAGTTATTGCGTTCACAGATGATGGTTTTAATAGTTCTGAAGAGGTGGTTGGGTTCGAGCTTTCAGACCTTACCCTGACCAATGCAACGGCAAGCGATTTGGCTCCTTTTGAAGGGATTCCCCACTCTTATTTGTTTAAGATCACGCCAACCGGCACAGAGGATATTACCTTAGAGGTTGCTGCTGGAGTAGTCACTGACCTTGCCGGAAATGCGAACCTCGGCACTGGAGTCATTACTTTGCTGTTTGATGATGAGACTCCACCGACAGTCACTGTGGACTCTATTTTCACGAATAATCAAAACCCTGCGCTGACAGGAACCATCGATGATCCGGAGGCTACCGTCAAAGTGATTGTGAATGAGCAAGTGTTGAGTGCTACCAATGGTGGCAATGGCTTCTGGTCTGTGGCGGCAGGTTCGCTTGCAGCAGATTTGGCCGAAGCAGAATACACGGTAAAAGCCTTTGCCACAGATGCAACGGAAAATAAAAGTGATACGGTTTCAGGGTTTTTAGATATAGACCTCACCGACCCGGATGTGTTTTTCGCTAATGGGCTATATTCGGAGCCTGTAGGCTTTGACCAACCCGTCAATGTGGAGCCTTTGATTGTTAAGGTCATTTTTGCAGATGGTTTTGAAGTGCTCGGGGGAATCTATCAGGAGATGGAGGGCTTTACCCGATCAGATATTACCATTACAGGGGACACAATCTCTACGGCTATGTCACCTGCACAAAACGAAGCATCTTACTTCCTAAGCATTGACCTGGACAATCCAGATGTCAACAAAGAAATAGTCATAGATATCCCTGCTGGAGTAGCCTTTGACCGGGCTGGCAATCCCAACAAGGCAGGAACCGTCACCATCACCTACGATGTGACGGGTCCTCAGATTACCGCTTTCGAGGCAACTGGAGCTACAAATGCCGCCACCATTCCTATGGTGATCACTTTTGATGAAAAGACCAGAGGTCTGGAGGCATCGGATTTTGCCGTGACCAATGCCACCATCGAAGCCTTGGCGACTGATTTTGATAGCCTCAGCTATACCTTCAATGTAGTGCCAGTAGCAGAAGGAACCGTCACCGTGCAGTTGCCAAAAGACAGTGTGGAAGACGTGCTGGGGAACCTAAATGCTGCTGCCTCTGACATCTTGAGCTTCATTTATGATGTCACTGCTCCGAGTGCGGAGGTTTCGTTTACAACAGACACGACGAATGTAAGCCCACTGGTAGCGACCATCACGTTCAGTGAAGCAATCGATTTGGTGGCTGACAGTTTGACCATTACAGGAGGAAGCGTGGCTAGCCTGACGTCTACGGACAACATCACTTATACGGCAGAAATCACACCTGAAGCTCCGGCAGATGCTGCCAACACGGGCTATGAAGTAAGTGTTGCCCTAGAAGCAGGAAAAGTAGCTGATGCAGGTGGAAACCTCAATACTGAAAGCGCTCAGGCAATCACTGTTTTTGATGATGTAGCACCAGTAGTTCGCTTTGTAGGCTTTACCAATCAGCCCATAGTATCGGCTTCAGGAGTATTCGGAGGGTTTATCAGATTTAGTGAATATAAAAATGTCACACTTGCTGAAGAGCATTTTACTGTAGTAGGCGGTACCTTTCAGTTTCAGGCTGAAGACTGGGACTCCGATGGACAAATGGATTATGGGTTAGAGGTTACTCCAAATGAAGGCGTGGAGCAGGTTGTGATCACGGTGGCAGCAGGTGTGGTCACTGATGCCGCAGGCAATACGAATGCGGCCAAGAACTTTACAGTGGCTATTGACAATGTAGCCCCTACAGTGGTGATCTCCTCTACGGCAAATGATCCTACCAATGCAAGTCCTATTCCACTCACGCTCACTTTCAGTGAAAAAGTGACAAAACGAGGAGGCTTTATATTATCAGCCCCGGGCTTTAATATGAATGAGCTAGCTACTGAAGACAGTATAGTATATACTGCAGACTTTACGCCGGTAGCCATCGATTCAGAGGTGACCCTTTCATTCGGTGTGGGGCAGGGCTTTTTTGCCGATCTTGCTGGCAATGAAAGCACCCTGTCGGAGACTTTCAAGCTGAAATATGACGGTAAGGCTCCTGTACTGACCATAGATGCGCCGGTGGCCGTGAATAGCACGGATCCATTCACCGTTTCCTTCTCGTTTGATGAGCCCGTGGCTTCCTTGGATGCGACGAATGTGACGATAGGAAATGGAACACTGGGAGCGATCACTGCAAGTGGCAACATGTATAGTGCGCAGGTAACACCAGCTTCAGCTGGAGATGTGAGCATTGCAGTGAAGGACTATACAGATCTTGCTGGAAATACGGTGGCAACAGCTACTACCAAAAATGTGAAATTCGATACCGAGCGTCCGACAATTACTTTACAGGATGCTCCTGCTGAAGTTTATGTACTTGATCCAGTAACAATCATGATAGTTACGAACGAGGACGTTACAGGTTTCGCATTGGAGGATATCCAGGTGACCAATGCCTCGAAAAGTGATTTTGTAAGCGAAAGTGCTACTACCTTTAGGGTAACTGTTACTCCTGCTCAATCTGGTATCGTCAGTTTAAGTATTAATGAAAATGCTTTCACTGATTTAGCCGGTAATGGCAATCAGGCGTTTTCTAAAAGTATTGATGCTGTTAGATTGTATAGTGGAGGCGAGGGAACAACTGCTAGTCCTTACCAAATAGCCAATAAGGCAGATTTTATATTGCTCACTAAGCGATCAAAAGATTGGGGTAAAGTTTTCGCTCAGACCGCTAACATAGATTTTAAAGGTGAGACATTTGTTCCCATAACCACATTCAGTGGTAGTTATAATGGAGGTGGATTTGAGCTGGCAAATTTTGTTGTGCGGGATGAGGGTACTGGCTTTGCTTTATCCAGATCCTTAATTGGAACAATTGAATCAGAAGCACAAGTTATTAACCTGACCATATCAAATAATTATTCCAACATAGAAGGAGAATTTGGAGTTTTAGCCAAAAGGTGTTTGGGCTTGGTTGAAGGAGTCAGTTTTAAAGGAAATATCAGAGTATCAGAAAGTAACCCCTTAAATGGGTTGGGAGCCTTGGTTTTAGAATTGGATGGAAGTGGTCTAATTAATCAATGTGACGTATATGCGGATATTTCGGTTTCGGGTAAGGATACTCATTGTGATGTCGGAGGAATCGTGAGTAGAATTTCAAGCACAAATGCAAAGGTTTATAACTCATCGACTGATGGTACAATTAATGTTTATACAAGTGATTCTGGTATAATTCATATAGGTGGAATTGCAAGTTCTAATAGCGGTGTAATCGAGGGCTCCTCGAGTTCTATGAACTTGTACGGAAGTTCAAGCAGAGAAGATGCCCACGTTGGAGGGATTGTTAGTATTAATCGAGAGACCGGAAAGGTTAAAACTGCGTTTACATCAGGTAGTATTAAGGCATTAGGGCAGTTAGGTGTAAACTTGGGATGGATAAGATATTACGAGAGTTACTCTGCTGGTTTAGTGTCCCTTAATCACGGCCTTATTGAAAACTCTTACTCATCTTCGCATGTCGAGGGTTCATATTCAGGAGGATTAATCTCCATCAACTATGCAAGTGGTAAAATAAAAAGTTCTTTTTCGATAGGCAGTATAGTAACTGCGACTGGCGGTCCATTGGTTGATAGCAATAAAGGCGAAATATTAGATTGCTATTCATGGAGTTCATTAACAGGCAATTTGGGTTCTGTAATGGTCGGAAATAGTACGGAAGGACTAATTAAAAATTGTTATTCTATAACTCGACCGCCAGAAATGAGTATCGGTGCAAAGCGTGGGTCATCCATCGGAAGTTTTATGCTATCGATAACTGGTGATGAAGAACCTCATAATGAAGCTGAACTTAAAACTCAAACCGAACTACGAACACACGAAACGTTCAAGGATGCAGGTTGGGACATATCCCAAGCAAGTGGCACCGTATGGAGGCATACGCCGTTGGCTTATCCGTACCACAATTGGACATTAGAGAAAGAAGGGAATATTACCCTTGCAGGTACTGTAGTGGTGAATGACCAGGGAACCCCTTTTACTGCTGGATCTGTGTCAATCAGCTCCATTGTTAACGGTCAACCTAAATCATTTACAGCCTCACTCAACTCACAAGGAGAGTTTTTTATCGAGGTGCCAGTTGGTTTGCATACGGTTTTCATAGTGTCTCAGGATGCTAACTATCAAACTACTTACTTCGGTAATACTGCAAATTTCCTACAATCGCTGGCAGTATCTTATGACTTTCCGAACATGCAGATTCAGATGGTGCCTAAAGGAGCCAGTCAAATGACCGGAAAAGGAAGCGTTTCGGGAAGAGTGGTAAGGTCAACAAGTGGTGGCGGTCGTATAGTGACCGGGAGGATTTTGGAAGGTGAAGGCATTCAAGATGTGGGGGTATCGCTGATCCGCACCTCTGATGAGCAGCTCATGACTACCGTCACTACAGATGCCAATGGAGACTTTGAAATTACAGGCATACCTGCTGGTGATTATCGCCTGGAATTGGCATTAACTGGAATCGAGGCGGATCTCGAAGGCTCCTCCTTCACCATGGATGAGGAAGGTACACCACTAGAAATCTCTGCTGCTGTGAGTGAGGAAGGTATCTCCTTCGTGGTAGAAGAAATACTGGGTGCAGCGGATGAGATTGCTTTGGAGGTCTATCCAAACCCTGCTACAACATTCGTTAAGGTAACGGTACAGGGAGCGGCTACTCTCAGACTGATGGATGTACGTGGTGTAGTAGTGCAGGAGCAAAACTTCACAGACCAGACCGAGCTAAATGTGGAAAGCCTCAAAGCCAATATCTACTTCATGGAGATTCGAAGTGGATCGGGCACAGCTATCCGCAAGCTCATCAAACAATAACTGAGGCGGCAAAACTGTATCTACAGTTTTGAGGGGCTGTCCGGGATGGGCAGCCTTTTTTTATGCTATAGACTTAGACCAATACCTTAGCAGCTGCGGATTACTAGTATGTTTGTGTTGATATTTCGGTTTAATCTAATATGGAGCAAAGGGCTTTCTTATGACCAAAAGACTGTTAGAAGTATGTATTGATTCGGTAGCATCGGCCGTGGCTGCAGAAAAAGGAAGAGCAGATCGTGTAGAGCTTTGCGCCAACCTGGTAGAAGGCGGCACCACTCCCAGCGCCGGCATGATCCAGGCGGTTCGCAGTGCTATTACGATTGACCTGCAGGTGATGATTCGGCCCAGAGGAGGTGACTTTCTTTATACCCCAGAGGAGCTAGACGTCATGAAGCGTGATATCCAGATGGCCAAAGATCTGGGAGCCGATGGGTTGGTTTTTGGCTGCCTGACCGCAGATGCTGAAGTAGACAAACTCGTGCTAGCTGATTTGATTGGTCAATCAAGGCCTCTAAACGTAACTTTTCACCGGGCGTTTGACATGGTACAAGATTGGAAAAAAGCCCTGGAAGACCTGATTGACCTGGGGGTAGATCGGGTGCTTACCTCTGGCCTGGCACCCGATGTGATAGAGGGGGCGGTAACGCTGGCCAACATCGTGAGCCATGCGCAGGGCCGAATAGCTATCCTGCCGGGAGGTGGTGTGCGTGATTACAATATCAGGGAGCTTCTGCAGCGTACGGGAGCAAGCGAAGCACATGTAAGTGGCAGAAAAATCGTAGACAGCCAAATGAAATACCGCAACGCCAATATCCATATGGGAGCTTTGCAAGATGCGGAATACTGCACGAAAGTGACAGATGAAAAAATGATTAGCACCTTCAGAAAGCTTTTGGATAGCTAAACCTTGCAAGTCTCCAGGAGGTGTAATTATCTATATACCGAGTGCAGGGTTTAGCTTGTCAGACGGCATCAAGCATCGACACTTTTATGGGCTATTTAGTGACCAAAATCGAGCGGCACGGATGCCGGGTGCGAGGTTGTTTTGGGTGATAATCGGTAAATCTGGCCATGATCTGTGTCAAACTCATACAAAAACTGGTCAAACTCAACATTTTTTAGTCTCGGCACCATTTCCCAACTATATTTCCTGAGTGTAATTCCACCTTGGAATAGTTCTATTATGATAATGATTAACTGTTTTAATCACTCAACCGCTCAATTATCCACTATGTTGGATATTTCCCTGCCGCTGCGATCAGCCGGCAGGGTGCTTTTCTTTTACAACCGCTAGACATATTACTGCCATGAAAAAATTTATCCTGACCTGTTTACTGATAGCCACTACCATTGGGTTGTCTGCTCAAAAATTTCACGAGACGTTCACCCGCAACGATATGAGAGGATGGTATATCCAGAACAATACCTATCCCCCTGCCGCTTATAACAACCACTGGGCCACTTCCGGGCTCGCGGAAGGGTATATTGGACCAGAAAGCGATAGTGATATCCCTGGAGAGTTGGCTCAATTTTTTGCTTACAATCTTCTCATGCGATTTCTGCCCTTTTCGGAATACCTGATGGGGTATTTTCAATGGGACTATAACTATGCGTCTGTTGGCTATACGGAAGCTGACAGGGACGGTGCGCAAATCAGTAAATGGTTGGTGTCACCAGTGATAAAGGATGTCAAACATGGTGATGTTCTAAAATTTCGAACGAAGGCACTCAGTGTGAGTATGAAAAATCGTATCGCAGACCTTGCAGACTTCAACCTACAAGGTGTAACCAGCTGCAATCGTCCCAACAGACTAGAGATTAGACTAGCCATAGCCGATGACGATGGGCCAACCTTGGGCAGAGCCGTGGATGCTACTGGTGATTTTGGGATTCTACTGAAGGTAATCAATGATGGCTTGACGGTAGATGGTTATCCTACCAACTGGACTAATATCGAAGTTCCCATTGTGGGGCTGCCTAAAGGCCAGCTGCACAACGTTCATATTGCCTTCTGGTATCGATACGACAATGGAGGCTATGCAAACTGTCGTGTGAGGAAGAAATTGCCTCCACTGGAAGAGGCACTGGCAATGGCGGCACTGGAAAAAGCCAAGGATATAGCGATTGATGGATTGGAGAGCCAGATGAAAAAAGCTCCTATCGGCAAAATTTACCAGGCTGCTACACTGGGGCTTGATGCCTATGAGGTTGCTACACAAAATCAGGTTGGTTGGAATGGGTCTTTTATAGGTATAGATGATGTCCAAGTGGTATCCGGTTCAAATATTTACATAATTGAGGATGGGTATCTATTTGGAGGTCCCAATTATGTGCATTATCCTGGAGATGGAATGGGCCGAACGGCGAAGTTTGGATTTCAGGGCAGCATGGAGTGTCCCTCAGATTTGCCTTATCCCAAATCGAAACTGCTTGAAGTAATTAACGAAAGCAATGAGTCTATTGAACTTCACCCAGAACTGCAGCGAATTCATGTTTCAGACGACTCATACCCTGATAAAGATCTCATAATGACCGTGGGGGATCGTGACAATGACAACATCCTGCTTCCGGGAGAGGCAATGTCCGTCAGGCTTACTCCTAATGATTCTGCTATGTCTTTGGGCACGTATAGAGGAGTCGTGGCATTCCGTAAATATCCTATAAATGGTTCTCCTGTATGGGATCGAGTTTATATTGAATACACAAGGGATAAACCCAAGCCTGTTAAGTTGAAATACAAAAATTGGCCTCAGTCTTTTCAGTTGAATGAAAACGGCTTTTTAGATGTAGACCTCAAAGAAGTATTTGATGCTGGCTCTGAAAATTATTGTGGTGGACCAGAAGGGCTCAGTTTTAGCCTGTCCCGGCCAAATCGCAGAGAAGGTCACTCTAGTGGGAGATTCATCTGCGCTGACGTGGGAGAATACATGTGGAACTTTCGGGTCTACGATCAGGAAACGAATAGTTATGACCAAGGGGAGGTCAAAATCAAAATCTCGATACCTACCCCTGAAATAGCCGAAGGACATGAGCAGACTTACTACCTCAAGCCCCATGAACGGGCAGTCCCCCTGGAGGAGCTGACCAAACCAGGGATTACCGGAACTTGCAACCCGGAGGTGGTTTTATCTTCGTATAAGACGCCCTACGGAAAGGTGTTTGACTTTACCAATGGAGTCGGCGGTGTAGGTACTTACGAGCTGGAGTGGACATCTGCTGGCTTGGCTGACATTCCGGCTCATGGGAAATCTACCTTGCATGTAATAGATACTATAAAACCAGAACTTGACCCTGACTGGGTATTTCGAGGAAATCCTATTCTGATCCCTTTCACTTTCAAGGTTCCGGGAGCTGAAGGTTCTTTCATAAAAACCCATATCGAGGGCTCTGACCATTTATTAGCCAAAGGAAAGGATAACGTCAAAATCAGTCATTATGAATACTCCACTCCTTTTTATCAGAATGGAGCTTGGGTGAGAAAAATACCTTTTGATTGTGCTGATGCTGGACAGGAGCACCCGGTCACTGTGCGGATATACGATATCTCAGGAAATTACACGGATTTCGAACGGACCATAAAATTTGCTTCTCCTGACGAGCCAGTAGCACGAGACATACGTGTGGATTTGGATCCGAAAAAAGGAGTGGCGTATGTGACTCCAGAGGATTTATTGGAGAATGGTGCAGACGGCATTTGTAGCATAAGCAATGCCTATGTGACCAAATACGCATTTTCTTGTGAGGATGTAAATCAAACCATAGCAGATACGGTGTATTACACGCTTGATGGAGCTGAACGCTTTGCAGTAGGCACGGTTACGGTCAATGAATATTCACAACCGGCTGTATGCGAGGATACCGTTTATTTATCTGTACCAGCAGACGCGCTTGATTTCAAATATCAGGTAGACCCAGTATTGTCCTCAGTCTGTAGCGACCAACTCACCTGGTCTTTCAAGTCCGCAGGTTCTTCAGCATACAATGACAATGCGGTATCTGGCGGGTCAATACTTAGAGATTTTGCGCCTGGTATCAGCCAAATCAACCGAACTACAGAGTACCTGGGGCAGACCTACACTTGTGAGCAGGTATTGGTAGTGGTAGATACTATTCCTCCGGTATTGATATCCACACCTTCAGACGTGCAGTTGGCTTTACCATCACTGAATGGTGCGTGTACCAGGGATTTTGAGATCACCAATCCATTCAAAAACGGAACCCACACTACTTGGACATACGAGCTTACAGGTGCCACAGAGCGCACTGTTACGCTGCAGGGGCGCCCGGCTTTTGATGCCAATGTGTGGAATGAGACCGAATTCTTCAATCCCGGCATCACCAATGTGAGAATCTGGTCTGTTGACAAATCAGGCAACACCAATGAGGTGTCTTATAAGGTGGATCTTTATGTACAAAGCTCCCCGGCTCCTTCAGTGGTGGCAGAAGAGCTAAACGTAAGTGTGATCGAAGGAAACTTTGATGGAGAAGTGCTGGAGTTTCCAATTGAAAGTCCTGTGAGTGTTGTTTGTGATCAGGTTGATTACATGTGGTACTACGAAGTACGTGATGCCTATCAGGGTACTATTCTTTATGAGCAAGACTCTATTTCTCAAAACTCAGGAGCTAATATCCCATTGAAGGTAGGTCCTGCCACCAATCAAACCTATTTCAGAACGGTGCATTTGGGCTACCATGAAAAAGACTATGGAACCAAGACCTACACCTACCATCATACGGTACAGGTAAGAGACTCTGTGACAAAAATAGCGTGTCCTAAAAGTGTGGTTGTGGAAAACACCGATGACATAAACTATACCTACCAATACACCCTGGCTCCGAAGAAAGCTTTGGCAGCCGGTGGGTATTGGGGATATGTTGTGAAAGGCGCCACGTTTTTATCATCGGAAGCTTCTCAGTCGGTCACCTATAATTCTAACCAGACCATTGCGCTTGGAGAGGTGGCACTGGAGGGTTACCCGAGCTTAGCATATGATGACTCAGTCACGCTTAATCTCAATAACGGCGTGAATTACATCACCTTGACCTATGTGGAGACCAGTGGCAATATGTCAGAATGTGTCTTTGTGGTAGAAGTACAGGATGCCACCACTCCGGTGATGACTTGTCCTCCGGCAGATACACTGCATCGCTCGGATGTAGCTTCATGTCTGGTAGATGTAGCAGGTGCGTGCACTACTGTTACTGGTTTTACCGGTCCATTCGGCGTATCTAAGCTTAATGTAAAAGGCATAAATGATAAAATTAGATTGCGAAAAGAGCTCGCTCCAGACTCTATCACTTTTGTCTCCATAAGCAGGGGTATTTCCTTCAATGATATGTACGTGGAGATTCCTATCAATTGCGACGGTACGGTATCATTCGATTGGCAATACCAAAGCCAAAGTGGAGAGTATTTCAGGCCTTTTATCATCAAAAACGATTACGATAGGTTCAAGTACTCTCAGAACACACCCGCAGGGTTTGATGTAGCGAGTAAGGCGATTCAAACTGGAAGCTTTTCGCAAACGGTAGTTGAGGGGGACCGAATTTTCATCGGGCTGACAGAAGGTGGTGTGGCCGAAGGCTATTTTACGATAAAGAATTTCTCAGCACCAAATGCAGACCTCAGTGCAGTAATAGAGCAGCCTGTATTCACCGAGAACCCTTCTTTGTACTTTAGTACCAATGCATTCACTTCGTATCCGGTGGGCACCCATGAGGTGATGTACACACTGAAAAACCTCAACAACGGGAATGAGGTGTCCTGTACGCAGCAGCTCGTGGTGATCGATGACTTTGAAACCGAGCTAGCATGTATGGACACCACGTTGGCGCTCAACGCCTATGGCAAAGCCCAGCTGATTGCTGATGACATCATCAACTCATGCTTCTCTGTTTCGAACATTACGTTGAGTCAAACTGAATTTGATTGTTCGGACCTGGGCGTGAACCAGGTGACGATTTCAAGTGTCAATTCAGCGGGTGATACGATTTCCTGTACGGCAAATATTACCATCATTGATCAAATAGCTCCCAGACTGTTAAATCAGGTCGTTTACATCGACTTACCTGCTTCGAATACGGTAACCCTGTCAGATTCAGTGCTGACAAGCTATTTTGTGGATAACTGTAAAGTTCAGTCTGTTACTGCTTCACAAACTACATTCGATTGCGAAGATGTAGGCACCAGAGAACTCTCCCTCACCGCTTCGGATACCTCAGGAAACGAAATCAGTGTGAAGGTGCTGGCCAAGATTAAGTCATCGGCACTGAAGTTTAACGACTTAAATGAAACGTTTGAGGTGTGTGCCGGTGAGCCACTACAGCTTACTTCTCCATTCAGCGACCCGGATAATCCGGTCGATTTTATCTGGCAGATGAAAGATGTCAATGACTCCATTGGTATCTGGGATTACTACAGCTGTACTTCCGGTGTAGAGATGATCAAAGGTTCGTATGGGCATAGACTCTTTCTGGTAAAGACTGGCGATCTCGAAGGACTTTACACCGTCTACAAAAAATCTGGCACTTCAGATTTGTTTTTTGCAAAGCTCAATACCATCACCGACAAATGGGAACCCGCACTGAAGCGCCTGTCTGTTACTCCAAATGCATGGTCTCCGCGAGATCAGTTATATCAATTGGATGCCTATCCTGATGGTGATTTATACATTGTTTTTTCTACAGGAGACCAGCTCAAAGCCTACAAATGGGCCAAACATACAAATGACTGGCATGTGCCTACAGCAGAATATGATCCATTCCAATCCCATGGAGACAATTACTTCAACTCCATTTCTTTGAATGATGGATTCTTGTTTGGTGCAAGGTATGATGGTGGAATCTATGCAGCACGTCAAGGATTAAATGTCAACTTCCTATTTGAAGCTGAAGAGAGAATTCATAAAGCTACCAATGGAAATGATCTGACCATCAAGAGTAGTAAAAACTTACTGATCATCCGGCATGAATCACAGAACCAGCTGAGGTGGGTAAACCATGATAGTGAGGGGTACATCACTTCGGTAGATACGCTAAATACTGATCCTACATCCAACAGTTCCACTTTTATGCTGGCATCCTGGAATGGAGACATTTATGTGGCTTTCAAAGCGGCTTCTGGAAATATGAAGGTTTCCAAATACCTTGGAAATGATTCCTGGTCAGACGTGAGCTCAGGTCTGGGTACAGAAGCAATCAATGTGTTGGACATCAAATCAGTAGGAAGTAAGCTTTACGCTGTGGCGTCTTCAAATACTGAAATGAAAGTTTACAGTTTCAATGGATCGGTATGGGAAGATGAAGGTACATTAGCCAATACGTTTGCTGTTTCTTTGTACTCACTTTCAGGTGAGTTGGTAATCAAAAACGGTAATGACAGACTGTTTAGAAAAACCAACTGGAAGAATATTCAGGGGGCTGCTAATGCGGCTACTTATACCCCGGATACCAGTGTGCCTTCCGAAAAGATCTACCGAAGTGTGGGCATAGAGCAAGGATGCGATTTTATTGCTTCAGGTACGAAGACCGTGACTGTCCACGAAGTACCTAAAGTGAGCACTGTTGATCAGGCCAAAAATGGCGCAGGAACTTTAACACTACAGGCAGAAACGACAGCAGGTCAGGTATACTGGTTAAACTCACTTGACAGCACATTTTTAGGGCTAGGAGCTCAGTTTGAGCTGGAATATGCAGCTCGAGATGACTATTATTTCACCTATGCTGAAAACGAGGGATGTTTCTCAGATACGTTGATTTCCCACGTTTTTGTCAATGATGAAGATTTCTACAATTATACGGTAAGCTATCCGGATACGGTCTGTTACATGGACCAGGCATTAATTTCAATCGATTCGGCTCTTTATGGAGTGAAACATCGACTTTTTGAAAAAGGTGAAGATGGTCATTTTGCTCCCTCAAGCAGGTACTCGAATTTTTACGCGGGAACAGACTTTTACATGTATCCAACTGAGACCAAAACCTACAAGATTAAGGTTGTGGATGAAGTATTGGATGCGGCAAATTTTGCAATTGGAGGTCATGATACCAGAGAACACCTGAGCTACGACACAGTTCAACTGAATTATACAGATGAATTTACTGTAGAAGCCTGGGTACGCGGTAGTTATAGTTTTAATCCTTCTAGTACACTGGGTATGCAGTACAACAATGCTACCGGAGGATACGAGCCAGCTAATGAGCGGAATTTTGAGTGGAACAATGGCTACTTCCTGGTGGCTAATGGAGACACAGCCCGCCAGCTTACCTTCCCTGCATTCCCTACCACGCACTCTCCATGGGTACACGTGGCGGCTACAGCCAGTCCACAAGGGCTTAAGATTTACTACAATGGTGTCCTTGCTGCCTCTTTGGATTCTGCTGTCACCGGAAACATCAACAATGAAAGATCTAGCCTCCGGGTTGGGTTGACACGTACGTTGAGTGAGGTGTCTGGCTTTGCTGGCCTGGACGAATTTAGAATCTGGGATCACGAGCGCTCTGCCACAGAAATTGATTCGTTACATGATCAGTGTTTGACAGGCGATGAGCAAGGGCTTCTGGTTTATACCAATTTTGAGGAGATGGATTTGCAAACACGCGAATTTACTTCCCAACGTGGACCAAATGCTATCATCAAAAACCAGGCTGCGAACATCAAACCTCAGCTATTAAGGACTGGCTATTGTGTGGAGCGGGACTCTACCATAAACTTCCTGGAGCCTTTTACTATTCATGTAAGAGAGGACATGCCATACATCGTCAGTATGGATGAGGAATGGCCTACCAGTTCTGGTGGAGGTGAAGAAGAAGGTGGATTTTTCCCTGGTGAAGGAGGATTTGGTGAACCAGGTGGAGGTGGATCTCCGCAAGTTTCATGCATTGGCGATACAGTTACCCTAAATGCTGAGGTTTCATATGGTACGGTCTATTGGTATGCTTCGGAAATGGATGGAGACACCATCGGTTCAGGAAGTCCTTTTACCATCTTCCTGCCAAACGATACTGTGCTCTATGCAGGAGTCGGTGGTAGCTGTGACCGATATCCGGTAGAAATTGACGTCAATGGAGCACCTAAAATCTTGTCTGCATCTGCGGATACTACATGTGCAGGAGGTGACGCGAGCTATAGCGATATCAACTTTAATATCGACCTTAACCCTGAAGCGGATGACTATTATTTGTACGAGACACCTACTGGAGGTGAGCCTATAAATCGATACGGTGGATTGTCTGATTTTGCATTTACAGGTACCGATACACTCTATGCTTCGGCGTACAGCAGCAATTGCGAATCGGAAGAACGTGTGCAAATCATAATTCCAGCCATTGTTCCTAAGGTAGTATCCATTACGCCGGACACCACAGTCTGCGGTCCACAGAACGTTCGCTTGACTGGCAAATTCATCGGCAATGACATTCTCTGGATGAATTCAACCACTTACAGTACCATATCTCGCGATACAGTCGCGTACACTGGAGAGCTTGAAGTGGGTACACACCAATTTGAAGTACGAGCGGCTATTGAGGGTGAAGGTGAAGGGTGCTCCTCTGCACGCGAGTATGTCACTGTCACGGTAGAAGCCGCACCATCCCGATATGATACTGTGGTGACCTGTGGTTCATATACCTGGATCGATGGCATGACTTATACGGAAAGTGATCCAGCCATTCTGTTTAATAAGGAAAGTGGAGTGTACTGTGATAGTGCCATTTACCTAAACCTCACAATCATTGATGTGGCAGACTCAGACATCTCTGTAAGTACCACCAACACTTGCCCTGGTGAGGAGATTACCTTCAGTTTAGCTACTACCGAATCTGGAGTGGATTACCGATTGGTAAACAATGAAGACTCGGTCTTCGCCGGGCCTACCAGTGGTACTGGATCTGAGCTGACGATGACCACAGGCGGATTAGCACATACCGAGGTGTTTAGAATAATAGGTAATAAGTCCCAGACTGTAGGCAGTGCGTCCAACACCTGCGATGTGCAGGTGGGGGATGCCATAACTGTCAACATTGGCCAAACGACCTCATCACGTACGGTGGCACGTTGTGGAGATTACCTTTGGAATGGAAACACCTATTTTGAGACCGGGACCTATTACGATACACTGACCTCCAGTTTGGGCTGTGATTCAGTAGCCAGGCTCAACCTGACCATCTTCCCAGAGCCGGAGCATACTCATGTGGTAGAAGCATGTGACAGCTATACCTGGAAAGGTACGACCTACACAGCATCTACCAATACACCAACCTGGACTGGAAAGACATTGTACGGTTGTGACTCGCTGGTGACTTTGGATCTTACCATCCACCACAGTGTGACGTATGATACAGCCATCACAGCATGTGATGCTTATGAATGGAATGCGTCCAGCTACACATCTAGTGGATCGTATATGCAGACACTTTCTTCAGCTGCGGGTTGTGACTCTACGGTCACCGTGCAGTTGACGATACTGGAGTCTTCTGTAAGCGATACCACCGCTGTGGCTTGTAAGTCTTTTGACTGGTATGGAAATACCTATTCCGCCTCAGGAGAATACAATCGTATCATCACCAATAGTGCGGGTTGTGATTCTACCATCACGCTACACCTCACCATCAATGAGGCTACATTTGGAGATACTACGGCGGTAGCATGTAGCAGCTTCGACTGGTACGGTACGGAATACACCGCAAGTGGAGATTATGAGCATTTGCTCACCAATTCGGCAGGCTGTGACTCTACCGTCACGCTTCACCTGACGATCAACGAGCCTACTTCGTCAGATACCACAGCGGTTTCGTGTGGTCCGTTTACCTGGTATGGATCTACCTATGAGACGAGTGGAGACTATCAGCGTGTGATTGAAAACACAGCGGGATGTGATTCCACCATCAATCTTCACCTGACAGTCAATCCGGAGAGCGATCCGGAGTACAGCTCGTTTGATGTAGAAACGTGTCATAGTTATACGTTCGATGGCACGGAATTTACCACTAGCGGAAGCTATCAGGTTACTTACCAAAATACCATGGGATGCGACAGCATTGTGACGCTCAACCTTACTTTGCTGGAAGGCAAATGTTACAAAAATGGTGAATGGGTCAATGGTGCTCCTGGCACTACCGATGATGTGGTGATTGCAGGAAGCTATGAAGTGACTACCGAGCTTCGCGTGAAAGACTTGAAAATAGCCGATGGAGGCGTGATTACGGTGCCAGAAAATGGCGTACTGGAAATCGCGGGTAACATCAGCAACAATGGCTCTATCACGCTTCAGTCAGGGTCAGATTTCCTTAGCTATGAAGGACAAACCTACACGGGTAATGACATTACCTTCCAGCGAAATATGCGTCACGAAACGGCCGCTTATTCGATGATGGGTAGCCCGGTACAGCAGTCAGCGGATATCAAAGGGTCCATTGCAGGCATCACCTGGGGGTACAAAGAAGTGAACCCATATGAGGCTGGCAATACCGAAGGGCTCAAGCGCTGGATCAACTATGCGGATAAAGAACTCGTGCCAGGACATGGGTATGCATCGGCTAATACACAGCAGCTGGTATTCGAAGGGAATCCAAATGTGGGTACCATCACGGTGGAAAACCTGACCTACACACCGGAGGCTGCAGATAGCACCAATGCGGGCTGGCATTTATTGGCCAACCCATATGGTACGTCCATAGATGTGGATGCATTCTTAACCGCCAACCAGACAGTCATCGAGGGCCACATTAGCCTTTGGGACGACCCAAATACCGGAGAGCGTGGAAGCAACTCTGACTACATGACCATGAACGCTGTAGGTGAGATTTCAAACAATCCACGTGGCAATCGTTTCAATGGGCACGTATTGACTGGGCAAGGCTTCTTTGCGAAGCGTTTGGCGAATGCCACTACACCTGCCAATGTGGTCTTTACTGAAGCCATGCGAAATACCGGATACAATCAGGACGCTTCCTATTTCAGACAGGACAAAAAGCAAATGGCTAAAGTCTGGGTAGGGATGACGGATGGAGCAGGTCGCTACAGCGAAACACTCATTGGTTTCCCTGAAGACGCCACCTTGGGTCGGGATCATTTCTATGACGCACCTAAGATCATGACGGCAACAGGGCATCAGTTCTATTCTGTACTTGAGAAGGTGCCGTACGCCATTCAGGGAGTTCCCCTGGCCGACGAGGTGATCATTCCGGTGGGGTATAAGCGCGATGGTAGTGGCTATGTGACCCTGGAGCTGAAAGCCGAATCGCAGGTGCCAGACGGGTATGAAGTGATACTGGTAGATAAGGCTAAAAATACGGAATATCCGATCCAGAGTCAGTCAGTATATGTGTACCTCGATGACAATGCCAATGATCGTAGGTTTAGCCTGGCATTACGCAAACTGGATGTGTTGCACACAGCTACCCTACTCAACAAAGTAGTGGTCAGCCGCGAGGCATCGGACATCCGGGTATCATCTCGTAAATACATTACTTCCATCACGCTGATCGATCTGATGGGTAAATCTACGGAGATGAATCACATCGATCATACGGAGTATTCGTTTGCTGCGCCGAAAGTGGAAGGGGTCTACCTCGTTCATATTCAGCTAGTGGATGGCTCTACGCATACCCGCAAACTAATCATTGACTAAACGCCTAGAAAGATGAAGACAATAGTAAAACCAACAGGAATACTGATAATGCTGATGGTGCTATGTACCCTGCCGCTGATGGCGCAGGGTGCACCACCTAAAACTCCGATAGATGGTGGGCTGAGCTTGCTGCTAGCAGCTGGAGGAGCCTATGGCATACGGAAGGTGCTAAAAAGCAGAAATTAAAAACAGGTGTAAAAGCAAAACCCACGACCATCGGTCGTGGGTTTTTTGTTTTCGTATTGTTGGCAAGACTATTTTAATCGCTCAGCCAGGTCTCGCCAATCGTAAATTTCAAAGGTTTTATTATCAGACATGGCCACAAAAAGTCCTTTTGGGAAGTCCGGGTTTAAGCTATCTGCCACCACTTCTGATCCGTCACTAGACTGTGCTGTGACAGGCAATATTGCCACCTCAGTATGCAAATGGGGGTTTTCTGTAGTTCCTGAGCGGCTGTATACTCTAAACTGATGAGCTCCCTGGTCCGAAACCAATAGATAACCAGTATCAGGCCCTGTTTTGTATATGGAAATACCTTCCCGGTCATCTGCAAAACCTTCCGTACCAAAAACACTCAACTCTTCATTACCACGCTCAGGGTCTGCATAGTATTTTCGCACACCAAAGTGCTCGTCAGAATAGTATATATAACCTAAGGCTGCGTCCACAGCAATAGCTTCAATTTCTTTGGTTCCACTGTAGGCACCAAACTTTCGTACTAGCTCATGACGAACTTTTCCACTATCTGCTATGAGCTGGTATTGGTAGAGGTAAGGTTCACCTTCAGGTGCTGCTTTGCGGCTGGCAATAGCAAAAAGCTCTTCAGTCTGAGGGTTTTTATATAGAGCCACACCCATTACCTGATTGTATTCAGGGGTGTCTTCAAACACCGACAGTCCTCCTCCATCTATAGGAGTGAGTTCAGGAAGTTTAAATACTCTGATACCCCCTGCTCCGCGTTCGGAGCACACTGCCACGTCTATTCTATTTGTTGAGTCCAATTGGAACCCATACGCAATGTCTACATTATTCGGTCTTTTGAGTGGAAAGGCTTTCCATTCGGGGTTCATTTTTCCCTTCAGGTCAAAAGCGTAAAGTCCACCTTCCGTTTCGTGCTTATCAGTACCCAGAATGAGGCTCTGAGAGGGGTCCGTCGGGTGTACCCAAATGGCTGGGTCGTCACTATCGTGTAGTACCTGATCAGTGATGTATTGAGGCTTGATTTCATCTTGCTTATGAGCAGGAGCTGAGCAGGATAAAGTTGCTAAAGCTAGCGCAAAAATTGGATATATTTTCATGTGTTCAAAGTTGTGAAACGAACGGTTGGTCTCCCAGGTTTGATCATTGAGGTTGGTGTTTCCGCTTCGGCGGTCCGATCAATATTTGGGTTGAGCAACATGCTCATTTCATGTGTGATTGCAATGTGATTTATAACAGGCGCAGTACCTGATAGAATAAAAAAATGGAGGCATGGCCGCTACCGTGCCCCAATTGATTAATTGAACAAATCAAATTTTAAACCAGCATTGAAGCGCATATTGTAGTACTCCAGCTGCATGGTACGATCTCTGGATCCCTGGTAATACCGTAGAGGCTGGTTTGTCAGGTTGTTCGCCTCTGCAAACACTCTCCAGTTTTTGGTGAACGCATAGGAAGCGTTTACATCCAGAAACATTTGCTTGTCGTAATACCTGTCACTAAAGGCTTCACCACCCACTTCGTCTACATAGTCACCCGAGTAGTTGAGTGACGCTCGCACGATCAGGTTTTTGTTTTCAAACGACAATGAAGTATTAAATAGGTGTTTTGCAGTGCCTGGAAGGCCCAAATCATCACGAAGTTCACCGTCTTCATTGGCCACTCCATCCGCAGTGGAGGAGGTATAGGTATAGTTGATGTATACGCCGAGACCTTTGAGTGCGCCTGGTAAAAAGTCTAACTGTCGCTGAACAGATGCTTCCACTCCGTGGATGGTGCCGGTACCACCATTTTTAGGTTGATATACCTCAAAACCATCATTGTTTTCAGAATAGGAGGTGTAGATGAATCCATCAACTTGCTTGTGAAAATATCCTGCAGAGATGAGGCCTACACTTTTGTAGTAGTTTTCCACCATCAGGTCAAAGTTCATAGACGTGGTGGGCTGTAGCTCCGGGTTGCCCAGGAAAAGCTCTTCGTCCTCCACCCTGTTGTCTACATAAGGTACCAGGTCAAAGTAGTTAGGCCTTGCCAGAGAGTTGGTCCAGGCAGCACGCACGATTAGGTTTTCGTTGGCGTCATATTTGAAATGTACCCCTGGCAGTAGATTTACATAGCTATCCGAATTGGAAATAGACTGCACAAAATCTTCTTCGTTTTCTACTTCGTTGCCCGTGTATTTGAGCGAGGTAGCTTCCAGACGTACACCTGCGGTAGCTGTTAGAGAAGGGCTGAGGGCATATTCACTCATTACATAGCCAGCTATGATGGACTCCTGAGCGGTGTAGTTTTCAGCCAGGTATTCATCGGGTTTATCTTCTTCTTCAAATCTGGCAGTGTTGGTTAGATCCAGTCCACCCAGCCATTTGTTCGAGGCGTATGAACCAGCCGCATAATCACCTGGCAAGAAATTATCATCTGTTTTTTGGAGTAATGGCACGCTGTTCAGCGTTTCAAATTCATCATTGAAAAAGCTGTATTCATAAAACTGGTTGTCGCGCTCCTTTTCTTTATGACGCAGGCGTGTTCCAACTTTGATATATCCTTTTTTAGGAATAGGTATCTTCAGATCTATACGTCCATTAATGTCGGTTTCCTGAGTAAACTGATGTTCTTCGGTTAGTTCATCGAGTTCAAACAACTCCAAGCTTTGGATCTGTGGGTCATTGCCGCTCAGGGCCGATCCGCTGGCTGGTGCAACAGTGAATTTTGGTTTACGAGGATTTGACAGGTCTTGATAGAAAAGCATTCCCTGAGGTTCATCTTCACCATCCACTTCTATTTCGGGCTCTGCTACAAATACAGCATATCGTTCATTTGGGCGCTTTTCTGATGCCTGAGACCATGCTCCCATCCAGGTAAGCGAGGCGTTACCGAGCAGGTGATTTCCACCCACAGAAAATGTGCGCACACGCTGATCTTCCAGTCTTCGATTGTCGATGCGGTTACTGCCCAGGCCACCTTTCGTTTCGCGCTCGAGTGTTGGCACAAAGGATACACCATTAGCATCGGGCTCTTCTATGTCGGCGAGTACAAGTACATAGCGGTTTTCCCAGTCGTCCCGCCAGTTGTACATACTATTGAAAAATACGCTGTGGCGATCATTGAGTTTGTAATCCAGGTTGATAGACGCACTGCGACGGGTACGCTGTACTTCATAAGTACGAATTTGAAACTCTTCTATGTAGGCGTCTACCTCATCACCTTCCGTCCATTCAGCCTCTATATTGTCAGAGCCAAATTTGTGGTCGTTATAAGATACGTTCACAACAGCCCCGAGTCTGTCGTTAAAGAAACGATTGCCGTAGATCAGCCCTCCTGTCCAGATTGGCTTTTCAGATAGTGCATTGTAACCACTGGCCAACGTAGCGGAAATTCGCTCACCAGACGGGTTAGATCGGGTAACCAGATTTACAGAACCGCCGATAGCGTCTGCATCCATATCTGGAGTGATAGCTTTGTTGACCTCTATAGTCTGAATCATATCTGCAGGTATGAGGTCCATCTGAATGTTGCGGTTGTCACCCTCGGCAGAAGGTATCCTGTTTCCATTGATCATTACAGAGTTGAGCTGTGGTGCCAGGCCTCTGATGACGATGTTTCGTGCTTCTCCCTGATCTCCTTGCATGGTGATGCCGGGTATTCGTTTCATGGCGTCACCGATGTTAGCATCTGGAAACCTCCCGATTTGATCAGCCGCGACTACATTGGTAATGTTTTGGTTGGTGCGTTGTTGATTGAGTGCTTTGGCCTGGCCTTTTAGTCTGTCTCCCAAGACCAATACGCCTTCTTCCAGTACCACTCCTGGCTGCATGGTCAGCTCTACAGAAGTTATTTCCTGATTTAAAGTAACAGGTCGAGTCACAGGGCCATAGCCGATAAACGATACTTTGAGCTGATGGGTACCTTCTGGTACATTGCTGAGTAAGTAGTACCCGTCTGCGTCCGAAACGGTTCCCGTGTTTTCCAGATCTGCTAACTGGATGGTAGCACCGGGAAGACCCAGTCCGTTTTCATCCAATACTCTTCCTTTCAGGGTATTTTGTGCCTTTGCCACAAATACCAATGATGAGAGAATCAATGTAAGAAGTAATAGTTTTTTCATAAGAAGTGATCAATTGGTTTGTTTGATGACCCAAGGTTAGTGGTGGCATGTTAAGTGGGTGTGAAATGACCCTCAGCAAAACGTCAACATGTTGTGGTTTATAGATCAACAAAAAAGCAACAAGAGATTGTAAGCTTCTTAAAATCAATTGGTTGTGTGTTACTAAAGAGTTAATTAGCCTATATTGATAATGAAGGCGTAGAGGTTGGCTCCTTTTTTTAGTCCCAGGGATTTTCGGAGGCGATACCGGGCTATTCGCAGACTGTCTGGTGAGATGCCCATGATGGCAGCCATGTCTTTGGAGTGAAGGTTTAGTCTAATCATGGCGCAGAGTCTTACTTCTGCGGGACTGAGGTTTGGGTAGAGCTGTTTTAGCCTCACAAAAAACGCTGAATGTACCTGCTGAAATACCATTTCGAACTCCTGCCAATCATCATCCATTGTAAAGTTGTAATCTATGGACTTGATGAGCTTTTTAAGCTTTAGATCCATGTTTTCAGGAGGAGTCTTTCGGACGTCCTTTAGTTTCTGGCGCATTTCCTGCAAAAACTCGTTCTTTTGAATCATGTGCAAGGCGCTTTTGGTGAGCGACTTGCTTTTGAGTTCCAGTTCTCTTTGCAAACGTTCTTCTTGTAGGCGTTGATTTTCCAGGTCTGCGCGGAGCTTTTGTTCTGTAAGCTGAAAGTTTTTTACCTCCGCGGCGTTTAGCTCATTGGCAGTTTCCAGCAGTTTGCGTTTTTTCTCATTTTTGGTCCGCTGCTGATAAAATATTAGTGACCCCAACAGTCCAAAGCCTATCGCGCCAATAGTGGTTAAGAATGTAAGAAGTCTGTTAAACTGGCGCTCCTTTTCAAGCAGATGTATGCGCTGCTGTTTTTGGTCAAGTTCATAGATGGATTCAGTATTGGCTATTTCTTGGGCTATTTCCTGGGTAAACAGCTTACTTGTTAGTTCATAACTACGGTTGAGGTAGTGTAGTGCTTCTTTGTGGTAGCCTATTGCTGCATAGATTTTAGACAGGTCACGACATGCACTTTTTATTTGATAATCCAGATGGAGGCGTTCAGCCTGTTGCAATGTTTTTTGTGCATACCTAAGTGCCGTTTCATGTTCATTCATTTTGCGATAGCAGTCTCCAATATTGTTGAGGTTAGCTAGAGCAGCAGATTGGTTTCCTGACTTTGTATTGAGAAGGTGAGCTATTTCAAAATGAGTAAGTGCAAGGTCGAAGTTTGTGAGGTCTTCGTAGATACTACCAATGTGGTCATGAATCTGAGCAATGCCTGCAGAATCCCCTAATGTGAGGTAGCTTTTTAGAGCTCGTTGCTGAAAGTAAAGCGCACTATCATACAATTGAATCTTTTCGTAGTAGTGGCCTAGCTCGCCTTCCATAGCAGCCATACCCGGCTGGTCATGCAGTTCTGTATATCGCCCATGAGCTTTGAGTAAGTATTGATGTGCTGTAGCATAGTTTCCGGAGCGCTGGTACACTCTGCCAAGTAGCTTTTCGGTCTTTGCCAACTCAGGGTTAAGCTGATATTTTTCAAAAATCCTCGAAGCTTTTTTCAAATGCCTGGTAGACAGGCTTAGTCGGCCCATTTCATAGAGCAGGTTTCCCAGTAGCAAGCTGGACCTGGCAATGCCGGGTTCGTACTTTTCATTTACTGAAAGGGTGTGCGCATGCCTGGCAAGTAGTAATGCAGTGTCCGGGTGGAGGCTCTGGTTTTGTCCGGCAATAAGTAATAAGCTTTCTATATCTGGCCTATTAGAAAATGAGTCTTGATCTGAAGTTTTTGATCCGCAGCGCATCATCCCCCATGCCATTAATAGTAAGATGGGCCAGGATAAGCGGTATTTTTCCAGAAGTGACATGTTCGTCTGATAGTGCTTAAATCATCGAAAATAGCTCGACGCTTTGACTGCCGTAATGATATTCTAAAAGGATAATCAGAATTTAATGCTGAGTTTAAATTGAGAGGGTTGAAGCTTCAGAAAAGTTGTTTTCTTCTATTTTTGACGGATGAATAAGCAACGTCCTGTATACCCCATCACCATCAAGCAAGAGCGGGAGGTAAAGCGGATCACTTTTGCCTCAACCATCAGAGACATGATCAGTGCATTTGATTTGGATCATGGACTACTATTCACACTTAGGCTGCTTTTCACCAGGCCCGGATATCTGGTCAGCTTTTATTTGGGTGAGGGTAGAGTGAAAGTGTTCAATGTCTTTAGGTTGTTGTTGGTCACTACGGCGGTATGCTTGTTTCTAATGGGGATCACTGGCCTGGAGGATTTTTGGATAAGTGCTAGCCTGGATACGGGCAATGAGGAGGCTGTAGAGAAGGTCCAGCGCCTGGTGATCGATTGGTACAATCTGTTTCTTTGGGCAGGCATTCCGGTCTACGCGCTTTTTTCATACCTCTTTCACCGAAAGGCTGGATACAATTATGCGGAGCATATCGTGATGCAGACGTTTAACATCTGTGCGGCGAATCTGCTAACACTTTTTTGGCTTTGGCTGGCGAGTACTTTTGGTGCTAATTGGATGCTGGGGCTTCTTTTTGGCTTCTCTATGAGTTATTACATCTGGCTGGTGGCCACATGGATAGGTCAATACACTGTAATAGCTTTTTTGAAATATATTACCTCATACCTGTTAGCTACTCTGGTTTATATTGTGCTAATGTCTATGGTAGCAGCTGGGATATATAGTGGTATAAGTTCGTAGACCACCATTGTACTTGGAGGCATTTAAAAAAATAAAAAAATCTTAGCACAGTTCTTGTAAAATAAAAGGGTTCATTTAGATTTGCAGTCCCATTCAAACGGAAGGGAGTAAAACTTGAAAATATGGTTTTACAAATTACAAGCGAGAGTAGCTCAGCTGGTAGAGCACAACCTTGCCAAGGTTGGGGTCGCGGGTTCGAATCCCGTCTCCCGCTCAGAAGTCCTGCCCGACAGCTGTCGCAGCAGGACTTATTTGTTTAAAGGCACTTGTGTCTTAAAAATTTGGCTTACCAATAGCCAACATCTGCAATGCAGATGAATGCCTCGGTGGTGGAATTGGTAGACACGCAGGACTTAAAATCCTGTGACCATTGCGGTCGTATGGGTTCAAGTCCCATCCGAGGTACAGAAAAGCAGTTCATTTTTGAGCTGCTTTTTTTGTTTGTAGCAGTTTATTATTAAAAACCTTATTCCTCCAATTCCGGATGAAAGGTTTGATTGATAGGCAGTGTGATACACACTTTTGTTGCCACATTAGGAGTTGACTCAAAGGTGATCTCCCCCTTATGCTCCTGTACTATAGACCGGGCAATGGTAAGTCCAAGCCCGGGGTTGTTGTCTTTGGTGGTAAAAAAGGGTTCAAACACTTTCTCAGCATCTGAGGCATTCAAGCCTTCTCCATTATCGGTGATTTCCAGGGAAATGTGATGTAGGTCTTTTCGAAAAAGTCTTATGGTAATTTCACCCTTGTCTTCGATGGCCTGCAGTGCGTTGAGTAGGACGTTGACAATGGTTTGGTTGATTTTGGCCTGATAGCATTCTACTGGAGGTATGTTGGCCAGCATTTTATTGACGGTTACCCGAAACCCTATTTGGTTATTGAGGAGTGTCAGGGCATTTTCGATTTCTTTTTCCAGTACTATAAACGAATAAAAGTTTTGTGAGTCAGCCGAAAAGGCACTCAGGCTTTTTACAATGCTTGTACTCTTATTAGCTCCCGAGACGATAGCATGTGCTAGCTCCCGGCTTTCATCCAATATTTCACGATATTCTTCGAGCTGACCATTTGCAGACAATCCATTGGCTAGCCCGTTCAGTTCTTCCAGGTTTTTTAGAATGCATTCTGCTCCGCCTCTGATGTAGTTGAGGGGGTTGTTGAGTTCGTGGGCGATTCCAGCGGTAAGGTGTCCCATAGAGGCTAGCTTTTCTGACTGAATGAGCTGCCCCTGAGCTGCTTTTAGCTCCTGGATGGCCTGTACAAGTTCCTGGTTTTGGCGATGTAGTTCGCTGGTTTTTTCTTCTACCTTAGTTCGGAGTAGCTTGTTTCTCAGTTTGAGTTGTTTGCTCCTAAACCTGATGAACATATAAAGGATCAGGGCGGCCACCACACCTAGCAGCACCTCAAACCAAATGGTATCCCAAAAGGCTGGTGCGATCGTTAGTGTTTGGCTATATGCTGATGCACCCCACTCCTGGCCTTTGATGCGAGCCTGAACTTCGAGTTGGTAAGACCCCGGCTCTAGTTTACCGTAGAGTACGCTACGCTGGCTGTGGTATGGGACTCGCTGCCACTCAGTTTCTAGCCCCAATAGTCTGAATCGATACTCTATGCGAAATTCGTCATAATACGAAACAGCTTTGTAGTGAAATCGAATATTGTTTTGGTCGTACCCAAGCGAGTTTTGGTCTGAATTTGTTCCGTTTACCTGATAATGCGATATGGTCACCTGAGGTGTTGGCACCTTGGGAGTGACAGGGTCGAAAAAGGAAACCCCCTGATCTGTGCCGATGGCCATCTGCCCATTAGAAAGTAGCCGAAAGGCATTGCGATTGATTTCATTGCCCACAAGTCCGTGTTTAGTAGACATTTGTTGATATCCATTCTCGTCCAGGTGAAAAATTCCCTGATTAGTGCCTGCCCAGAGTTTGCCATCTCGATCTTCCAAAAAGGCATATACTGCACAGGATGCGGGTAGCTTATAGGTTTTCGAAGCAGTGAGTTGATCCCCGGCGATTTCACGAATCCCATCTGTGGTGCCTAGTAAGGTTTTACCCTGATAGAAGATTTCGTTGTAAATATTATTGCCCGACAGTTCATCATCCACGATCGTCATTTTCTGATCAAAATCATAAACGCCAGTTTGAGAGAGTAGCATTGCCCGGTTTTGATCCAATACCAGTTTGCGTACTGACCCTGAGGTGATCACACGCGGATATGAAGATTTCACCCATTTGCCATTGTTATAGGAGTAGAGTTGTCCACGAGAGAGCGCAAAAAGTTGGTCATCATACACGTGTAGGTCAATGACCCGGGTGTTGCTGCCTGCTGGATGGTAGTGCTGAAGAGTTCCGTCTGGCAGAATAGATACTATTCCAGCTTCATTGGCTGCCATATAAATGGTACCCCGGTAGGCTACAATGTCCATGATCCGTGGGTTTAAATATTTTTGAGCAAAGACGTGTTTAGAGATATGACCATCTGGATCCAGGATGTTAAACCCATTGTTGCTCCCTAAAAATATGCGGCCATCGGATGCTTCATAGATAGCAGTTACTTCGTTTTCTAGTAGTTGGAAGCCATTATAGCTGTAAATATTTAGGTTGTTTACTTTGAAGGCTCCACGCAAGGTGGCCACCCAGAGGTTTTTTTCATGGTCAAACAGCGCCCTGATGCAGGTGTGGTCTTTGTCAAAAAGCCGGGTGATGATCGGTGTCTTTGTTCCTTCTTTTAGGTCATATTGTGTGAGTACAGAGTTGTAGCTATAGTATAGTTTATTTTGGTGCAAAAGAAGGTTTGAGTTGGCAGCAGGTTCTTTCAAACCTATGGGTTGGTTATCAAAATAAAGATGGAGGCTGTCTTGAGAAGTGTTGAAGTGGCCTAGCCAATCTGCTCCCATTAGGAATATTCGAAAGTTCTCCAGGTCTGGGAGCATGGCTTTCACTCCCGGCTTATGGTGCATTTGGGTGAGATTTCCTTTATGAAACCGAAACAGCCCTTCTGAAGTAGCCGCTAGAATAGATTCACCCATAAATGCCAATTGCTCAATCACAAGGTCACTAAGGCCATTTTTGAAGCTAGTGGTACTCCAGGATTCCCCGTCGTAGATTATGAGCCTGGAGGAGGTACCCAGTGCAATACGAAAGGACCCTGAAGGGTCCAATGAAATTGCTATACGATATTGGAAATGAATATCTCCTGCTCCTATAGAATTGGGCAATGGTATTTCTGACCAGATCCCATGTTTGAAATATCGAATGGACAGTCCGTTTTTATCCAGGCCGGTAAGAATTACAGAACTCTCGGGAAGTGCTTTGAGCCGGACATTGCCATGAATAGGCAAGTCTAAAGAGTCATGAAAGGTATGCCAATGTAGGCCGTCATAGGCTACGAGTCCAGCTTCTGTCAGCATCCACATTTCTCCAGTGGCAGTTTGACACATGTCAAAAATGCGATTTGAGGGCATGCCAGATTCGTCCTTATAGACGGTAGCCGAAAAGTACTGCGCTGAAGTATACAATGGAACAGCGAGAAGAAATAAAAGTCCCCACAGGCTATTCCCGAAACTTGATGTCCACATAAGGTGTAACTGTCTACAGTGAGTTGAACAGAATTAAGTTGACAGTGTGGTGATCGTTTTCGACTGACAAAACTAGTGAAAATTCTGCCATTTGAAGGTTTATCCCCGATTGGCAGGATTTTAATGTTCTTTGGCAGGATTAAAATCTGCCTTTGCAAGATCTTAGTTCTGCCAAATGACAAATGAAGCAATATTCATTTTGATAAATGGATGATTAGCAATTTTAAAATTGGATAATGGAACAATTGATATGGTATAGCGCACAGACTGGTCAATACACGTTTGGATCAGAAATGGACCTCAAAGTAGCCGAGTCGCTCACAGGAGAGGAGATGGAAGTGCTCTATGAAATGACAGATGCTGAAATGCCCATCATAAAGAAAATTGTGAATCAACTCAACACCGCCAGAGTGGAATCATCACTGACAAACTCTTACACTTAAAGTATAAAAATCATTTAGACATTTAAAATAAGCCCGATGCGAATGCTCGGTCTTGTCTATAGCTGGTTGGGGCCCTGACGGAAACGTCAGGGTTTTTTATTTTATTTTTTGATATATCGTAACATTACGATGAAAAACATCGTAATATAGCGATGTAAACAAAACCTAATTATCATGACAGATCAACAACTTAAATTTCATGTAGCTATTCACGTTTCTGACATTTCAAAAACCAAAGCTTTTTATCAACGACTTTTTGATGCACAACCGGTAAAAGAGAAACCAGACTACCTCAAGTTTGAGCTTGACAACCCAGGCTTAATCATCACTTTTTTGCAAGTGCCACAGAGGGTTCAAAAAGACTTTGGCCATCTCGGGCTAAAAGTGATGAATGCTGAAATATTGAAAGAACGAAAGGCTGCTATTCAAAAAGAACTGACATTAGGTCTGGAAGAAGAAAGCACCAATTGCTGCTATGCCCGGCAAGACAAGTTTTGGATATCCGATCCCGATGGTTACGAGTGGGAAGTCTATCATCTCATTGAGGATGTAGAGGTGAATGACCAGAGGCCTGAGAGTGCAGCATGTTGCTAATTATTTTTTACTTCTTAATATCGCAATAATGCAATAATGCATTATTGTGGTATTTTTTTATTGTCTTTGCAATTCCAAACATTGCTGAAATCTAAAATGAAGCTTAATCCCACACTACTTCAGTACATCGATGAGCAGGTATTGCCTGCAACACTACGGCTGACACCTGAGCGTAAGGCAGCACTAGAGCCGCTGATCGCCTATTTGAAACAAGAGCTTGCTACTGCAAATCCACCCAGGCTTGTATTTATCTGTACGCACAATTCCAGAAGAAGCCATCTTTCTCAGATCTGGGCGAGTACCGCTGCGGCGTATTATGGTATTCAGGTTGAGACCTATTCAGGAGGAACAGAGGCTACCGCTTTCAACCCTCGGGCAGTGAGAGCAGTGGAGCAGGCAGGCTTTGGTATAGAAAACCCCGGGGGTGAAAACCCAAGATATATTGTCACTGCAGGAGACACACTTAAATTAGAGGCCTTTAGTAAGCGATTTGATGATGAGGCAAACCCTACCGCAGACTTTGCAGCTGTGATGACGTGCTCAGACGCTGATGAGGCTTGTCCGTTTGTGCCAGGCGCAAGTCAGCGCATCAGGCTCTTATACAATGATCCCAAGGAAGCAGATGATACGCCACAAGAACAAGAGCGCTATGCAGAGCGATGCCTGCAGATTGCCAGTGAGCTTTTTTACGCATTTCAAAAAGTGTCCAATAAACAATGAGTACAAAAAAGTTAAGTTTTTTAGACCGATACCTTACGCTTTGGATTGGGTTGGCCATGGTATTGGGGGTAGCTATCGGGGCGGTATTTCCCCAGGTGGCAGGTTCTATCTCAAGTTTGAGCACGGGAAATACCAACTTTCTGCTGGCCACGGGGCTCATACTGATGATGTATCCGCCATTGGCAAAAGTGGATTACCGTTTGCTACCGCAAGTGTTTGCGGATGTGAAATTGCTTTCTGTATCACTATTGCTCAACTGGGTGATAGGTCCTGTGCTCATGTTTGCACTGGCCATTATCTTTTTACGAGATCACCCCGAATATATGGTGGGGCTGATCCTGATAGGGCTGGCACGCTGTATAGCTATGGTGCTGGTTTGGAACGATCTGGCTGATGGCCATCGTACCTATGGTGCCGGACTCGTAGCGCTCAACAGTATCTTTCAGGTGATTGGTTACAGCTTTTATGCCTGGCTGTTTATTACGGTACTTCCTCCTTATTTTGGTATGGAAGGAGCTATTATAGATATCCCTATAGCCCTGGTAGCCGAAAGCGTAATGATTTATCTGGGAATTCCTTTCATTGCCGGAATACTGAGCAGAGCTGTGCTGACAAAGATGAAAGGAGAAGTCTGGTACAATGAAGTGTTTATCCCGGCGATATCTCCTATTACGCTGATCGCTTTATTGTTCACTATCGTATTGATGTTTAGCCTAAAAGGCGACTTGATCGTTCAGATTCCTGGAGATGTGCTATTAGTAGCTATTCCATTGTCCATCTATTTTGTAGTGATGTTTTTAGTGGGCTTTATTATTTCCAGGATTTCTGGTGCTGACTATGACAAAAATGCAGCCATCGCATTTACAGCTGCTGGCAACAATTTTGAGTTGGCCATAGCTGTGGCTATCGGTGTATTTGGTTTACATTCCGGTCAGGCTTTTGTGGGAGTTATAGGTCCGTTGGTAGAGGTGCCTGCGCTAATTGCTCTTGTTAGGGTGGCCTTTTGGCTAAAGCGCAGATGGTATCCTGTCCACTGATCAAGTACTGACAATTAACATCTTTTAAGAACTCACGTATGTATAACGTGCGCGCCCTGCTTGCAGGGCGTTTTCTGTTTAGCCAAAGCCGGTTATTTTTGCATTCGCAGAAAAAACCCTTTAAAACAAAAAAGCAGACATGGAGCAAATAGGTCAGGATCTCAAAAAAGAACATCAGGCGAAAATAAAGCAGGTGATCTCCGAGGTAGGAAAAGTGGTGGTAGGCCAGGAGTATATGGTAAATCGCCTTTTGATCGGCTTGTTTACGCAAGGACACATCCTACTGGAAGGTGTGCCTGGTCTGGCTAAGACCCTTACGGTAAATACACTATCCAATGTGTTGCATTTGGACTTTAAGAGAATCCAGTTTACCCCTGACTTATTGCCAGCGGATCTCATTGGTACCATGATCTACAACCAGCAGAAAGCTGATTTTGAAGTGAAAAAGGGTCCCATATTTGCCAATCTTATACTGGCCGATGAGGTCAACCGATCTCCTGCCAAGGTGCAGTCGGCATTGCTAGAGGCTATGCAGGAAAAGACGGTGACGATTGGAGAAACCACCTTTGAGCTAGACCGTCCGTTTTTGGTGCTGGCTACCCAAAACCCGGTAGACCAGGAAGGAACCTACCCACTACCTGAGGCACAGGTAGATCGTTTCATGCTCAAAGTGCACGTGGACTACCCTACCAAAGAGGAAGAGTTGGAAGTGATGCGCCGGATGGCCAATATGACGTTTAAGTCTGAAGTGGAAACGATGCTTTCTAAAGAGGATATTTTTTCGATCCGTCAGGAAATCAATCAGGTGAGCATCTCCGATTCCCTGGAGCGTTATATCATAGAGTTGGTTTTCGCCACACGAGACCCAAAAGCCTATGGGTTAAATGACGAAGCACAGTACATCCAATTTGGAGCGTCACCACGAGCATCTATCAACCTGAATCTGGCAGCCAAGGCAATTGCCTTTTTTAATGAGCGTGATTATGTGCTGCCAGAAGATATTAAGGAGATTGCTCCTGACGTGATGAACCATAGAATATTGCTCAACTATGAAGCCGAAGCAGATGGAATCACTACTCATCAGATCATCCAATCTATCCTTAACAAGGTACAGATATCCAAGTAAGACACACTAAACAGACTTTTAGAGGGTGCCACAGAGCACCCTTTTTTATGCTTCACATTTTCTTAACAATGGTAATGACTAGTTAAAGAACCTATTCTCAGTTTAATGATATCGTAACAGCGCAAGTGATGGTAGTTAACATTGGGCAGACACCTTTGCACTCGTAATTGATTGAACTAATCACTTGAAAAACGAATCTAAAACGACAATTATGAGAAAGTTACTTGCTTTAGCTGTTACGCTATCAGCAGCTCTTACCTTCACGGCATGTGAAGAAGATGGGGGCACGGTTATCGAAGAAAAAGAAGTGCTGGAAGGCGGCATTGGTGTAGCTGTAAATAGCGACATCACGTCCAACACTACCTGGTCTTCAGACTCTATTTATATCCTTCAGTCGCGTATTGTAGTAGAATCTGGAGCTACTTTGACGATTGAGCCTGGAACAATTGTAAAAGGTGAAGCTGGATCTGGTGCTAACGCTACCGCTCTTATAGTAGCAAGAGGAGGAAAATTGATGGCTAAAGGTACTGCTACCAAGCCGATTATCTTTACTTCTGTTGCTGACAAGATTACTTTGGGTCAAGTTGCAAGCCCTAATCTTTCTAATGATTTGGTAGGACTTTGGGGTGGTGTGATCATCCTGGGTAATGCTTCTGGTTCATTTAAAGGTAATGTAGAATCATTCCAAATCGAAGGTATTCCTGCTGATGACACTAGAGGTCTTTATGGTGGTACTGTAGAAGATGACTACTCTGGCGAAATCACTTATATCTCTATTCGTCACGGTGGATCAAACATCGGAGAAGGTAACGAGATCAACGGATTGACACTTGGTGGTGTAGGTTCTAAAACTTTAATAAGCCACGTAGAAGTAGTTGCAAACCAGGATGACGGAATCGAGTGCTTCGGTGGAAGTGTTGATGTTTCTAATGCGATCGTATGGAACGTAGGTGACGATGCTTACGATATGGATCAGGATTACAAAGGAACAATTGACAACTTCATCTTCATTGGTGGTGACCAAACTGATCACGCTATGGAGCTTGACGGTCCAGAAGGTGATGCTACTGACGCCATGTTCACTTTGAAAAATGGTTCCCTTAAAGGCTGGAACGATGATGGTGAAGGTGGAGGAGAGTACATCGACTTCCGCTCAAACGTAAGAGCTAAAATCGCTGACAGCTATTTCTTCAATTTCTCTGCAGACTCTGATGTGGAGCTTGACAATGAAGGTGTGGCTACTAACTATGTAGATGGTAAAATCATCATGACTGGCCTTCAGTTTGATGTAAGCCACCTTTCTGAGGGTAACCTTTCAGTAGCAGACATCTTTGTAGACAAGTCTGACGCTAAGGATGCATTCTCAAGAGCTCAGCTAGATGCTACTAACCAGGTAGTGACTACTGCAACTGTAGGTGCTGACAAATCAGCATTCTCAGGATGGACCTGGGCTGATGCAAGTGGTGAACTTTCTGATTTCTAAATCAGGGTAAAACACATAATAAAGTACATAATATTATCCAGCTCGCGGGTTTTTCTCCCGCGGGCATTTTTTATACAAGACGTTTTCATATTTACTAATTATTAATTTTATGCGTTTGAAATATTCTTTTTTGACGCTTCTTTTAGTGTGTATTTCCACTGTGCTTTCGGCACAGAATGGATTTATTAGAGGGAAGGTAATCGATGATGCTTCAGGAGAAGAACTCATCGGGGTGACAGTGTTGATACAGGGTACCACTAAAGGTGCTGTTACAGATTTCGATGGAGCATTTCAGATCTCTATCGAGCCTGGAACTTATGACTTGAATATTTCATTCGTGTCATTCAATACAATTACAATTACAGGAGTAAATGTTGCTCCTGGCGAGGCTACTGTTATCGACGGTATCCGTATGAAAGAGTCGGTAGAAGAATTAGAGGCAGTTGTCGTTACTGCCGAAGTGATTCGAAATTCTGAAGCTGCTCTATTAACAGTAAAACGTAAGTCTACCAACGTATTGGACGGAATCTCAAGCCAGAGCTTCCGAAAAATGGGTGATGGCAATGCCGCCGCAGCTGTGAAGCGTGTGACAGGAGTGTCAGTGCAAGACGGCAAGTATGTATACGTAAGAGGGTTGGGTGATCGCTATACCAAGTCTATCCTAAATGGCATGGATGTACCGGGCCTTGACCCTAACCGTAATACACTTCAGATGGATATCTTTCCTACGAATGTGGTAAACAGCATTGTAGTGATGAAGTCGTTTACCGCGGACCTTCCTGCGGACTTTACAGGTGGTGTGGTAAACGTGGAAACCAAAGATTTTCCAGAAGAAAAGACGATGAGCGTGTCAGCTGGAATCAGCTACAACCCATCCATGCACTTTCAGAGTGATTACCTGTCTTCAGAAAAAGGAGGAACAGATTGGCTCGGTTTTGATAATGGCGACAGAGCTATTCCTACGGGTCGGAGCGAAAATATTCCTTTGTTTACGGAAGTAGTAGGCAATGCCTCAAGCACCGAAGGCCAGCAGTATAGAAATATTCTGGAAAACTTTAATAAAAATCTGGCAGCACGTCCTACGACTAATTTTATGGACTATAGTCTTGGCTTTTCAGCCGGTAATCAGAAAAGCTTTGATAAATATACATTGGGTTATAACGTAGCTCTATCCTATAAATACAAAACCAATTTTTACAAAGATGCCATCTACTCTAGATACGGCATAGAAGGAGATCAAAGTGTATTTGAATTGGATAGGTTGGAGTACCAAAAAGGAAACTTTGGTGAAAGTGAAGTGCTACTAGGCGGACTTGCGGGTCTTGCTTTGAAGACGAAAAATGCGAAGTACAAGTTCAATCTTTTACACCTTCAAAATGGCCAGTCAAAGGCAGGTATTTTCGATTATGTAGGATCTGATCTGGGCTCCAACTTTGAAGCCATCCAGCACAATATTGAATATAGCCAGCGGTCTATGACCAATGGACTTTTGAGTGGTACCTTTTATACAGAGGATAAGACCTGGCAATATGATGTGAGCTTCTCTCCTACGTTTTCAAAAATAGAAGATCCGGACATCCGCTTCACAAGGTTTCGTACAGATAATGGAGGGTACTCCATCGGCACAGAGTCTGGAATCCCTGAGCGAATCTGGAGATTTCTGGATGAGAAAAACTTGTCATCTAAAGCTCAGGCAACGAAAGAATATGAGTTGTTTGACAGAGACGCTAAATTGAAATTCGGAGTTGGTCATACCTACAAAAATCGAAACTACGAGATTCAGGGATTTCAGATCATTCCGAGACCAGGGACTAACCTGAGTGGGAACCCAGATGATTTGTTTGCTGAAGAAAACCTTTGGCCAACAAATGAAAACGAAGATCAAGGTACCACCTACGATCCAGGCTTCATACCTAATAACCCGAACCTGTATGACGCAAGCGTAAATAACTATGCTGCGTTTGTATCAAACGAGTTTTCGATCCAGCCGAAGCTAAAGTCAATACTTGGAGTAAGAATGGAGAAATACTACCAAACTTACACTGGATCAAACCAGCAAGGTCTTACTTACATCAATGAGGCAGTGATCGATGATTTGGATTTCTTCCCGTCAGTAAATCTTATTTATGCCTTGAGTGAGACACAAAATTTGAGAGCTTCTTACTCTAGCACAATAGCAAGGCCTTCGTTTAGAGAGTCTTCTTTTGCCAATATCGTAGATCCTATCTCTGGACGTACGTTTATTGGAGGCTTTGCTCAGGATATAGATGTAAATGACCCGAATAGAGCGGTAATTTGGGATGGTAATCTGCAGGCTACACGTATCAATAACTTTGACCTCAGATGGGAGCTCTTCCAGAAAAGAGGTCAAACTGTATCGGTAAGTGGATTCTATAAGTCATTTGATGCACCTATAGAGATTGTACAGTTCGTGCAGGCACCGAACAGCTTCCAGCCTAGAAACGTAGGTAATGGTACGGTGCTAGGAGTAGAGTTAGAGGCACGTCAAAATTTCGGATTCATTGCGCCTCAGTTGGACGTATTCTCAGTAAATGCCAATGTAACGATTGTAGATTCTAAAATTGAAATGAGCCCTTCGGAGTATAACTCAAGAGTGAATATTGCCAGAGAAGGTCAGGTCATCGAAAACGAGCGTAACATGGCTGGTCAGTCTCCATTGATTGTAAATGCAGGATTGTCTTATGCTGGAAGAAACAATGGCCTAGAAGCCGGGCTTTTCTACAATATGCAATCTGAAACACTTACTTACGTGGGTATAGCCAACATCCCAGATGTATACACCGTACCTTTTCATGCTTTGAACTTCAACGCTTCCTACACGCTTGGAGCTAGAGATCATATGAAAGTTGGATTCGGAGTAGATAACATCCTGAATGATGACAAAGAGTTCGTTTATAAGGCTTACAATGCAAAAGACGAATTGTTCAGTAGATTGAGCCCCGGAAGAGAGTTTAGCTTGAGCTTCAGCTACAACTTTTAAGAATAAAACTACATTAACTAAAAAGGCCACTACATGTCAATGGAGTGGCCTTTTTAGTTGTACCTGTTGTGAATCTAGCGGATGGAATTAGGGCAATCTGATGACCCTTCCATCCATCGGTTGAGCTCTGCTATCCGAAGATTGGTTAGCCGGATTAGCTCGTCGCATTTACATACAAAGTAGCTTTCACCGTGCTCCTTTTTGTAGTCTTTGACGTCTCGAGGGAAAAGAGCTCTAACTTGCCGATCCCGGTATTGTACCCAATAAACTTGAGCTTCAGTAAGCCGGTCTATAAAGCGTTTTTCACCCGCATACTTCTGTTCGATTTTGTTGATTAGGTCCAGCATCTCTTTATCTACCTGATCATAATGAGTGCATGACGTTTTACTTTCAGTGTTGTTAGGATTCTTTTGGCACGCTGCCAAGGATATAAGAAAGGATAAAGCCAAAAATGTACCTCTAGACATTAGTTTTTTTGCTTAAAAATATCTGCTTTCCGACTTTTTATCCACCCTGGAATGAACTTTCTCCTGTTGGTTACTATTTCTTAATACAGTAACCTCTTCATATTACATTGACTAACCAAAGGCTCCTCTATGAGGGGCCTTTGGAGTTTCTATAGTATTGCTGGTTTGTTCTAATAAGCCGTGTAGATATTTTTGATGAGCGAGCGATATTCCTGAATGTCTTCGCGCAGCTTTTCCAGCTCGCCTACCCTGCGTGTTCTGAGTCGCCCTTCAGATTTTTCTACACGTTTACTTGCTTTGGCTGCTTTCTTCTCCAATTTTTCCAGGCCTGCTTCGAGCTTTTGCAAATACACCGTTTGCTTAAAATTTTGCATGACCTGTTTCACCTGACTCATATAGTCGGCGTGTTTTTGCTTTGGGATTTTCTCGGTTTTTAATGTCAGGAAAAATTGACTTCCAGACCCTTTGCGCAGTGTTTTTGAATATAGGGTAATCTCCACGGTGCCTTGGTGAATATCACTGGGGATGGTGATCTCATAGTAGCTGCGCATATTGAGCGGCCGCCCAAAGTCCTTCGAAAAGCGCCACCATTCTTTTGCTATTTCTTTTGCACCAAAAGGAAAATCTGTAATGTATCCCTTTCGTGACTGCCCGGCCAATGTAAGCGTTTCTTCATAGATGTTCGGCGTGAATTGCTGGGCACACAGAGGAAACAACCAAAAAAAATGCAAGAATACAAGGAGGATTCGGCCAGACATATGTTTATTAGTTCGTGCAACGCTACACTCTATGACAAAGATATTAATCACGGGCGGAAGTGGACTGGTAGGGTCTCATCTTAGTCAGATGCTTGCTGCATCTGGATATGATGTACGACACCTGAGTAGATCAGTTACAGGTAAGGAACAATTTCCTACATTTGAATGGGATATCGCAGCCCGCCATATTGACCCACTGGCTCTGGAAGGTGTCACTCACATCATTCACCTGGCTGGCGCTGGAGTGGCGGATAAAAAATGGTCGCCAGCACGGAAAAAAGTAATCGTGGATAGCCGGGTGGAGTCTACTGAGCTTTTACGGCAAAAAGTGGCAGAACTCGATGTTGGGCTTCAGCAATTTATTTCGGCTAGTGCTATCGGCATCTATGGAGCAGATACCGGCGATCAGATAGTAGACGAGGAAGCACCACATGGGTCGGATTTTTTAGCAGAAGTCGTAGAAAAATGGGAAGCTGCTGCAGACCATTTTCAAGACATCACCCAGGTGGCCAAAGTACGCATCGGTGTGGTGCTAAGTGAAAAAGGCGGTGCCATGGTAGAGGTACTCAAGCCCGTAAAAGCCTATGTAGGCGCCCCATTGGGACGAGGCACGCAGTACATGAGTTGGATTCACATTGAGGACTTATGTCAGATTTTTAAGTATGTTTTGGAGCAACAATTGACAGGAACATACAACGCAACAGCCCCAAATCCCGTAACTAATGAGGCTCTGACAAAATCACTGGCCAAAGCCACAGGCAGACCGATGTTTTTACCCAATGTCCCTGCCTTTGTGATGAGACTTATGCTCGGCGAAATGGCACAAATTGTTCTCGGAGGAAACCGGGTTTCCTGTGAAAAAATACAAAGTCAGGGTTATCAGTTTAAATTTACCAACGTAGAGTCAGCCGTAAATGATTTGCTGACAGCAAAATAGACACCCCATTTTTTAGAAAACCTATTTAATTAACAACATGACAGAAAAAGCGAAAGAAGTTACAAAAGAGGAGGAAGAGAAAATCATTCAGGCCTTCAAGGATCGGGACTGGAACGAAATAAAAATTTCGGACTCTTGGGTTATTTTCAAAGTGATGTCGGAGTTTGTCGATGGCTTTGAAAAGCTCGCCAAAATTGGTCCTTGCGTATCTATATTTGGTTCGGCTCGAACCCGGGGTGATCACAAGTACTATAAAATGGCAGAGCAGATAGCTGCCAAGCTCGTTCGCCATGGATATGGTGTGATCACTGGTGGAGGCCCTGGTATCATGGAGGCCGGAAACAAAGGGGCTCATGATCAGGGTGGTAAATCAGTAGGACTAAACATCGATCTGCCCTTCGAACAATTTGATAATATCTACATAGACAGAGACAAACTCATTAATTTTGACTACTTCTTTGTTCGTAAGGTGATGTTTGTCAAATACTCACAGGGATTTATCGTAATGCCCGGTGGTTTTGGTACACTCGATGAGCTTTTCGAGGCGCTTACACTAATCCAAACAAAAAAGATCGGCAGGTTCCCAATTGTGTTAGTAGGCAGAGAATACTGGGGAGGACTTATCGATTGGATAGAAGGTACTCTACTGACAGCTGCCAACAACATAAATAAAGAAGACCTGGAACTTTACAGCCTGGTAGACACAGCAGAAGAGGCCGTAGCGGTTATTGATGAGTTCTACAGCAAGTACCTATTGAGTCCAAACTTCTAATCTGATTTCTAAAGCACATACATGAATTCTGCACAAGCCGAAACAGCTCAGCCACACCCTACTTCAGAAACACGCCCGGATATCGATCATCAGTCTATTGAGATCTATGGGGCTCGGGAGCACAACCTAAAGGAGGTGAGCCTGTCCATACCCAGAAACCAACTGGTTGTGATCACAGGGATCAGCGGTAGCGGTAAATCTTCGCTGGCGTTTGACACCATCTATGCTGAAGGGCAGCGCAGGTATATGGAGAGCTTTTCGGCCTATGCGCGTGCTTTTATTGGCGACATGGAGCGACCAGACGTAGACAAAATTAACGGTCTTAGTCCGGTGATCTCCATAGAGCAAAAGACTACCTCTCGTAATCCACGATCTACGGTGGGTACGGTCACAGAAGTTTATGATTTCTTGCGTCTGCTTTTTGCCAGGGCTGGTGAAGCTTACTCTTATGTGACAGGCAAAAAAATGGTCAAGCAGACCGAAGACCAGATCGTAGAACATATCCTGAAAACCTACGATAGTCAGAAGCTCATCATTCTGGCGCCGGTGGTAAAAGGCCGAAAAGGTCACTATCGGGAGCTTTTTGTACAGATCAGAAAAATGGGCTTTACCAAAGTCCGTGTCAACGGGGAGATACAAGAGCTCGTGCCAAAGATGCAGGTAGACCGGTACAAGACCCACGATATCGAAATAGTAGTGGATCGGGTGATCGTCCAAAAGAAAGACGAAAAGCGAATCCGGCAATCTGTGCAGGCCGCCTTCAAGCATGCCAACGGCATACTGATGGTGCAGGACGACAAGGGCGAAACTGCTCATTTTTCTAAATTCTTGATGGATCCGGAGTCCGGAATATCCTATGATGAGCCAGCGCCTAATACTTTTTCTTTTAATTCCCCGTATGGGGCTTGCCCTACGTGCAATGGACTGGGCCAGGTAGAAGAAATCTCCAAAGATTCGGTCATTCCAGACCCCAGTCTCTCCATTAGTCGTGGGGGTATAGCTCCCTTGGGAGAGTACCGAGATATCTGGATCTTCAAAAAAGTAGAGGCTATACTCAAGCGAAACAAAGCAAGCCTCACTACTCCTATCAAAGACATACCAGAAAAAACACTGGACCTACTACTGCATGGCGATAGCGTGCCGGTGGCAGTAAGCTCCGTGAAGTATCCCGGTACGGACTGGAATACCAAGTTTGAAGGGATCATCAAATTTTTGGAAAACCATAAAGATTCAGGAAGCGAAAAAATACGCCAGTGGGTAGAGGAGTTTACAGACATTACCACTTGTCCTGATTGTGATGGCTATCGCCTCAAAAAGGAGTCCCTGCATTTCAAAATCGATGACAAACACATTGGAGAGCTGGCCGAGATGAATGTAAACAGGCTCGCTCAGTGGTTTGAAGGATTGGAGCAGCGGCTCAGTGAACGTCAGAATGTCATAGCCGCAGAGATACTTAAAGAACTGCGTAAGCGTATCGGCTTCTTGCTAGATGTAGGGCTGGACTATTTAAACCTCAATAGACCTCTGAGGACACTGTCTGGTGGAGAAGCACAGCGTATACGGCTGGCCACCCAGATTGGCACCCAGCTGGTCAATGTACTCTACATCCTGGATGAGCCCAGTATAGGCCTGCACCAGCGGGATAATGTAAAACTGATAGAAGCACTCAAGGACTTACGTGATCTGGGCAATACGGTGATCGTGGTGGAGCATGACAAAGACATGATGTTGGAGTCGGACTTCATAGTAGATATCGGGCCTGGCGCAGGTATTCATGGAGGACAGATCATGGCGGCAGAGCCTCCTGCACAGTTTGTAAAAAACAAGTCGATCACGGCAGACTATCTCAATGGAGAGCGATCTATACCTGTGCCAGCAGAACGCAGAACTGGATCAGGCAACTTTTTGGAACTAAAAGGAGCTACCGGACACAATCTGAAAAATGTAGATTTAAAAATCCCACTCGGTTGCAAAGTGTGTGTGACAGGTGTAAGTGGTAGTGGGAAGTCTTCACTTATTCACGAGACACTTTACCCGGTGCTCAGGCGTCATTTCTACAAATCACGTACAGAGCCGCTCCCATACAAAAAGGTAACCGGACTGGAGCATATTGATAAAGTAATTGAAGTAGACCAGTCCCCAATTGGCCGAACACCACGGTCGAATCCGGCCACATACACCGGCGTATTTACGGATATAAGGGCGCTTTTTGCGGAGTTGCCAGAGTCCAAGATACGAGGGTATAAACCTGGGCGCTTTTCCTTCAACGTAAAGGGTGGGCGATGCGAAACCTGTCAGGGAGGAGGCATGCGCGTGATCGAGATGGATTTTCTTCCTGATGTACACGTGCCGTGTGAAACATGCAAAGGGAAACGATATAACAGGGAAACCCTCGAGGTTCGCTTCAAGGGCAAGTCGATATCGGATGTACTGGACATGACCGTGGAGCAAGCGGTAGATTTCTTTGCCAACCAGCCAAAAATTCTCAAGAAAATAGAAACGCTCAATGAAGTAGGTCTTGGGTATATTTCATTGGGACAGCATGCTACCACACTTTCGGGAGGAGAAGCCCAGCGGGTAAAACTTGCCACCGAGCTTAGCAAAAGAGATACTGGTAAAACATTCTACATACTTGATGAGCCTACCACAGGATTGCACTTTCAGGATATACAACACTTGCTGGAGGTAGTGCACAAGCTGGTAGGCAAGGGTAATACCGTATTGATCATCGAGCATAATCTGGATGTGATCAAAGTGGCAGATTACCTCGTAGATCTTGGTCCTGAAGGGGGCGAAAAAGGAGGCCAGATAGTGGGCATGGGCACACCGGAAGATCTGGCTGCAAACCCTAAAAGCCATACAGGTAAGTTTCTAAAAGAAGAACTAGAAGCCACCGCTCGTCAAAAATAGTAGCCACTGATCACGGGCAAATCGAAAAGTTTATTTGATTTGGCCTTAGGTTAGCAGCTATTTTACTTCTCATATGAATAAGCGCAGGATATATTGGGTTTGTCAAATTGGTGGGTGGTCTTTTTATGGCTTCTTGCAAATATTCCTATATGCCATAGCCCAGCAGCCAGACATGACTCACTTTGTAGGGGAAGCTCTGCAAGTGCTTTTTTATATTGGGTCTACCCATCTGCTCAGATTCATAGTCATTAAAAATGGCTGGCTGGCACTGAACTGGGTGAAGCTGATACCCCGACTGCTGCTTATCATTTTTGGCCTCAGCGTGTTCAATTATGCATTTCTTCTAGGGTATTCGCTACTCAGCAATGAGCTCACTGTGCGTGATTTTCTGCCGCTGACTATCGTTTTGAATGTTTTCGGCCCGATGATCATTTATTTCATTTGGGCGATGATCTACTTTACGTTTCACTATTTCGAGCGGTATAACAAAAGCCTTAAGTACGAAGCTGCTGCTAAAGAGATTGAGCTGAGAAACCTAAGGTCCCAGCTCAACCCACACTTTATTTTCAATGCACTAAACAGCATCAGGGCGCTCGTGGATGAAAATCCCGTAAAATCCAAGAATGCGATTACGCAGTTATCCAATATTTTACGAAATTCACTGACAATAGACCGTCAGCGGATGGTCACCTTATCCGAAGAGTTGGCTATGGTCAAAGACTATCTGGCGCTGGAGAGCATTCGCTACGAAGAGCGGCTACACACCGAGTTTGACATAGATCCGGAAAGCATGAGACATCTCATCCCACCGCTGATGATCCAAACACTGGTAGAAAATGGTATAAAGCACGGGATTGCTACCTTAAAAACAGGAGGGATAATCAAGGTAAGCTCTGAAGTAAATGAGGATAGTCTGATCATCCAGATTCGAAATACTGGTCAATACCTGAACGGGCAATTAGCCAGCAATACAGGCTTCGGATTGAGCAATACCAAAAAACGACTGGAGCTAATTTATGGCGATCAGGCTACTTTCTTGATAAACAATGAATCTAAAAATACCGTACTAACCCAAATATCTGTACCAAAATCTTTATGAAGACACTTATAGTAGATGACGAGAGACTTGCACGCAAAGAACTGATCAATTTACTGAAACCATTTCAGCAAATAGAAATTGTAGGAGAGGCTACGGATGTGGAAGATGCTCAGGAGCAAATCGCGAAATTAAAGCCGGAGTTAATCTTTTTGGATATCCAGATGCCTGGCAAAACGGGCTTTGACCTGCTAGAATCACTAGATGCCGTACCGAAGGTTATCTTTACTACTGCCTATGATGAGTTTGCACTCAAGGCATTTGAAGTGAATGCTCTGGACTACTTGCTCAAACCCATCCAGCCAGAAAGGCTGGAAGAAGCGATCAACAAGCTGAAGGTGGAAGAAACCCCGCCAACTGCTGAGATAGAAAAACGTACGCTGGGTAAAGAGGATCAGGTTTTTGTGAAAGATGGAGATAAGTGCTGGTTTGTAAAACTTGCCGATGTTAGGCTATTTGAGTCTGATGGCAACTATATCAAAGTCTATTTTGGCGGTAATAAACCCATGATTCACAAATCACTCAATGCCCTCGACGAGCGCCTGGATGACCGCACATTTTTTAGGGCGAGTCGCAAGCATATCATCAATCTGGGTTGGGTAGAAAATATCGACACCTGGTTCAATGGAGGTCTGCTGGTGCAGCTGAGAGGAGGAGAAAAGATCGAAGTGAGTAGAAGACAGGCTTCCCGGTTCAAAGAAAAAATGAGTCTTTAGGTTTGTATAGCGCTGACAAACTCCTTTTCTATTCCCCAGTCTTTAGCGAGATTGATCATGGCCATTGTCTCCATTTCCGTAACATAGCCTTTCTGGTTGTTGTCTTCCCATACTTCTCGCAGCAGCCTTAGTCGTACGCGTTCCGGTGCTTTGCCTATGGTTTTACTAAAAAACTCTTTGGCTCGATCATAGGCAGACATGTAGTCATCGGAAATAAACTTATTAGCCCATGCTAGCTCCGCATGTCCATCCAGATCATCAGCTGCTTGCTCTAGTATTTTTTCTTCTTCCTCATCTAGTCCGTGGTAGTGCAAGACGAGAGACTTGAGCAACATATTGGCTTTTTTCAGTTCTTTTTCCATCCCGTCAATAAAAGTAAATAATTCTAGGTGTCATAGAAGAGTCTCCAGGTAATTTCGTCAGCGATCATGAATCCTTCTGACGTCAACCGGATATTGTTATTGGTTTTTGTGAGTAATCCGCGCGTAGCAAAGTCTGACAGCAACGCCTTATAGTCATCATACAGATGTTTGCCAAATTGCTCTTTGATTATGTTCAGGTCTATTCCCTTGTTGGTTCGCAGGCCTGTAAACAAATATTCATTCAGCTTGTCCAGATCAGAAAGTTGCTCCCATTCTATCGGTAGCTGATCGGAGCGTATCGCACGCATGTAGGTCTGATTATTGCTAATGTTGGCGCCGCGTGCTTTGCCATTATAGGAGTGCGCCCCGGGACCTATTCCCAGATACGGGGCACCTTGCCAGTAGCTGGTATTGTGCCGAGAGTGATAGCCGGGCTTGGCAAAGTTGGAAACTTCATAATGGTCGTAACCTGCATTTGAAAGCACTTCTATAGCCAGCCTGTACTGGTCTGCGGCTTTTACTTCCGGCACTTCATCAAGTTTGCCCAGAGTCTGCCACTTTCCAAAAACGGTGCGCTCTTCTATAGTAAGGCCATATAATGAAATATGTCTGGGAGAAAAGAGCAACAATCGCTGCAGGTCTTTTGCCCAATGATCCAGGTCAGTGCCCGGTAGTGCGTACATCAGGTCAGCCGAAATGTTTGTAAACCCGGCATCTTTGGCGAGCTTAAGACAAGAGGCAGCCTCACTGGAGTCATGTGCACGATTGCAGTACTTCAGGCTATCGTCATCAAATGACTGAATTCCAATGCTCAGCCGGTTGATGCCTGATTCTTTTAGCATGCTCAGCTTTTCCTGGTCTAGATCATCGGGGTTGGCTTCCAGTGTGATCTCTGCTTTGGGTGCTATCTCAAAGTACGAACGCAAGGCACTGAATATGGCCTCAAGCTCGTTTGCAGCTAGTAGCGAGGGCGTACCTCCACCAAAATATATGGATGTAATAGGCTCGGAAATTTCACCGTGCCTGATCTCCACCTCCTGGCAAAGGGCAGCTATCATCTCACTTTTGTAGTTTAGTTGGGTGCTAAAGTGAAAGTTGCAATAATGACAAGCCTGTTTGCAGAAGGGTATATGTAGGTAGATGCCGGCCAAAGTCTTTGTTTTAATTTGCAAAACTACACGCTAAACACACACACTTGAAGAAGAGTGCATTTTATATCGCATTGCTCATTTGCGCATCGTTTGTCGGTGCTCAGCCGGACACACTCGTGTTGGTCGTTGGCGATCAGGTCAAAACGCAAACCTACCAGCATACGGCTGATCGCAAGCAAATAATCCAAAAACAACTATCGTCCCTGTGGATGGAAGGGTATTTGTATTCGGCGATTGCTCGCCAAAGTGCTGATTCGGTGTTTTTTCATACAGGTCAGAACTATGACCTAAAAACACTGACTGTGTCAGTATATAATCCCTTCGAAGCAGAATATACTAAGGAACGGGTTTCAGGGAATTTTCGGCAGTATGTCTCCAGGAAAATAAAGAGCTATGCAGACAATGGATACCCCTTTGTGAGCCTCCAAAACGATTCAATCGAAATTGTAGATACAGGCTATAGCTTGCATGCCACTCTGTTTCCCGGGCCCTATATAGCATTTGATTCGTTGGTCCTTAGCGATCCTTCGGTTTACAGCAGATCGTACCTGAGAGTGGTTATGGACATGCCAAAAGGGGGTCCGTATAATGAATCTAGCTATCAAAAAGCGGCAGCAAAGCTTTCACAACTGCCAGCGGCAGAACTCAATGGTCCACTAGATGTATCATTTGTAAATGGAAAGGCGACTGTTTATGTAGACCTAAAACCTACCAGGCAAAACAGCTTTGAGGGCGTGGTTGGGCTTTTGCCTCGCCAGTCGGCGGGTGAAAGCCTGGGTATTACAGGTTTTTTAGATTTACAATTAGGAAACCTGTTCAAATCAGGGAAATCTTTAGGCTTTAGTTGGAATCGATTCGCTGATCAGTCTCAAAATTTAGAGCTTGGCTATGACCACCCTTTTCTTTTTCAGTCTCCGGTTACTGTAGGTGTTGACTTTTTATTGTTAAAACAAGACACCACATTTCTCAATCAAAACTGGCAGGTAGAAGCGGACGTGGGGTTGGGGTTGCAGCGGCTTTATGTAGATTTTACGCGCACTGCAGGTAGCCTAATCAAGCCAGACGCATCTGCTGTGAGGCAAGGCTTTGCTGATTTTAACAGAAAACTGTACGGCTTTAGACTCCAAAGCCTTTCTTATGATCAGCCCTTTAACCTCTTTAGTAGGTGGGGGTATCAGGTAGGATTGGCAGTGGGCTCCAAAAACATAGAAGTAAACCCGGCATTAGACGAAGAGGTTTATGAAGGGATAGACTTAAAAACCTCTCATTTTCAGGCCATTTTTGGATTTAAGTATCAGTTGCGTAGCAGACGTACTGCGCTGGTGCATGATATCGCAGGCCGATGGATGCAAACTAGCCAGCTGCTGACCAATGAAATGTTTCGCATAGGTGGATTGAGGTCGCTTCGAGGCTTCAATGAAAAATTTTATTTTGCTGAAGCCTATGTGCTTAGCCGTATGGAAATAAGGCAATATTTCGAGAATGAGTCATACTTTATGGCGTTTTACGATCAGGCATTACTAGACCAAAAGGAGCGCTTGTCATTTCCCAGAGGAGTTGGAGTTGGCCTTACTTTAGATACTTCGTCAGGCTTGTTTACATTTGCCATGGCCGTGGGCATGGCTAAAAATGTCCCCATAGATCCATCTTCAGTCAAAGTTCACATTGGATATATTTCAAAATTTTAAAATATTTTTTGGGTTCGTAATTCTGTTCCTCTCGAGCACGTTGTTTGGGCAAACAGATACGCTTGTTTTTCAGGACTTAAGCCATGGATGGTATACCATACAGCCCAATGGAGAGCCAAGTAGTAAGGGGGTGCTATCTGCCGAAGTACTGGCCTTTGAGGTTCCTGATGTTTCCAGGCAACTTTTTTTAAGTTCAAAATTTCCCGTTGACATATGGATCAATGATCAATTATTTTATTCAGCATTTAGCGGAAATATGTATTGGGCTACAGATTTGCTTTTTGAAGGGCCAACGAATAGTCGCCTTATTGTTTTGTATGGAAGCCCAGGTTTTGCACACCATGTAAAAAGTCATTTGTTAGATGTATTGCAAACCAGCGGTCCATTACTCAAAACAGCATCCAGAGATGATGTTTTAAAAGAAGTTTTTACCCTTAAAATCACTATCATTCTCATTTTAATGGGGCTATTTCGTCGCTTTTTCCCAGTGGCATTTAGTCAGTCGTTTCAAAATCCGCTAGCTTCCAAAGTGCGAAGCCTTAGTGATGAATCATCCTATGACAGCTTTTTCAATCTAGACAATTTATACGCGATAGGGTTCCTGTCCGTACTCCTTGCTACCGTTACCATTTATATCAATCGTGCTCCTGTACTTTTTTGGGGTGATCATGGGTTTTGGGTTCACACCTTTGACTGGTTGATGTTTTCTGGGCTGATCGCCATTGCGATCATCATCAAGTTCGGACTGTATCAGCTCCTGGCATTAATATTTAACTTCAGTCACATTCCTAATATTCAGGGGCAGGATATGATTCGCTTTTTTATCCTTATTGGATCTATTGCGCTGGGCTTGTCCCTGGTAGACTTTACGTTGTTTGCTCAGACCTCAGAATTCATGAAGATATCGGTTGTCATTTTGCTCGTTTTGGCATTGGGAGTTTTTGTACTGGGATTGTTTTTCAAATTGGATAAAATTCTTTCTCATAGAAAACTGATGATAATTGCCTACCTTTGCACCACCGAATTTTTGCCCGGATATTTACTGATCACTTGGTTAGTCCGGTAGTTGCAAACAGGTAATACCTCGAAAAAGTATTTTAGATAGGAATGAGTGAAGAATTGTTAGTAACCGACAAAGAAAGGCTCAACAAAGTATCATCGATACTCGTCTCGCAGCCAGAACCATCTAATCAAAACTCCCCGTATCATAAGCTTGCTGAAAAGTATAATCTTAAGATTGACTTTCGCCAGTTTATTGAGATAGACCCGGTGGATGCCAAGGAGTTTAGAAAGCAGAAGGTAAATATCCTCGATCATACAGCAGTGATCTTCACAAGTAGAAATGCGGTGGATCACTTTTTCCGACTAGCATCGGAGAATAAAGTAGAGATCCCTACAGATATGAAGTATTTCTGTATTTCGGAGCAAACTGCAAATTACTTGCAGAAGTATATCGTGATTAGGAAGCGCAAAATTTTCACAGGAGAGCGTACCGCAGCAGATCTTTTGGAGGTAATAAAAAAACACAAAAAAGAAAAATTCCTTTTTCCGTGTTCAGATATACGAAAGGATGATATTCCTAATTTTCTGAAAGAAAACGGATGTGAATATTCTGAAGCGATCATCTACCGAACAGTAGCTAGCGATCTTTCAGATTTGGAAAACGTCTACTACGATATCCTGGCATTTTTCAGCCCTTCTGGGATCAAATCATTGTTTGACAACTTCCCTGATTTCAAACAAAACAAAACGCGGATTGCTGCTTTTGGGCCTACCACAGCCAAAGCAGTGAAGGATGCTGGCCTAATTTTAGATATACAGGCACCACTCCCAAATGCCCCTAGTATGACAGGAGCATTGGAGATGTACATAAAAAAAGCCAACAATCTTTAGTAGAGCATACAAATAAGGGTATTTTTGTTATAGACGATAAGCATCAAAAGATTCCCTTATGAGAAAGTGGTGGCTGTTGATTTTAATGAGTTCGCTTAGCTGGCAAACATTTGCTCAGAACGATATTTTTTTCGGCCACTACATGTTCAACCCTACTCACTTTAATCCTGCGTGGGCAGGAAGTGAGTCTACGGGATTTGTCGCAGCACAGCACCGAACTCAGTGGCTGGGCTACGGCACCACCTTTGATGGCAATGGGGGTGCTCCATCATCCCAGCAACTCACTGCCGTAGTACCTATTCGCAACTTTTTCGTGTCATCTGTAGGTCTCGTAGCGAGTAACGACCAATTAGGAGCACTTAATAATGTGCAGGTACAGCTGCCAGTCTCCTACACCATAGAGCGACCCAAAAGTACCTGGATACTGGGGTTAGCTCCTGCTATCTACTCACAAACGCTTCGCTTTGATCAGCTAAGATTCAATGATGCATCTGATCCATTAAACATTGGTAGCAGAGAAACACAGATACAGCCCAACTTGTCAGCTGGAGCATTCTACGAAAACAAAAATGATTTTTTTGTGGGTGTGGGCGCTACTAATCTGCTGAGACCAGGTTTTGATTTTGGACAGGATAGCCTTACTAATAAACAGGCCATCCACTACTACGCTCATGCAGGAAAAAGCTTTTCCCTGTCCGATGAAATAGGCTTGACTCCTACTGTATTGGCACGTACCAACCTTGGAAGCTATACTTTTGATATTGGGGCTATAGTTACTTTAAAAGGAAAGGCCTGGACAGGCATCTCCTATAGATATGAAGAATCAATAATTTTATTTTTGGGATATAGTTTGCTGGACAACCGCCTTCGGGCCGGGTATTCTTTCGACTATGTCATTCAAAATCGAACGGCCAAAGCTGCTACTTCACATGAGTTATTTTTGCGCTATGATCTTCCTGAACTAGTATTTGGCGGGAAAAAAGTAGTCAAAACTCCGAGGTTCAGTTTCTAGGTTTTTGTCCATGTGCCTTTGAAACCGGTCTATCTAAAAAAACCATTATTTGAAGACAATTCTTGGGTTGATTTCAATTAAGGTTATATATTTAGGCTGACTAAGTCACAATATTTTTTGATAAAGTTTGTTTAATTTACATACTTGCAAGTTCAAATAAGGTGTTATGAATAATATGCGTGTTATAAAGTTTTCGACTTTAGCCGTATTCGCTCTTGGTTTGTTGTCACAAAGTTGTGGCTTATTCGGAGGTGGTTCTTCGGATAACGGAGAGCTGATAGGCGTAATGGATCGCCAGGGTTGGGAGATGACCCGGCCGTATGGTATGGTAGCTGTTCCTGCCGGTACGTTCCACATGGGACAAGCCGATGAGGATGTGGCAGCTACACAAATCAACCTGAATAAACAGGTTACTATTGGTGCGTTCTTCATGGATGATACCGAAATCACTAACAACGAGTACAGACAATTCACTCAGGCAATTACTGAAGGCTCAGAAGTAGATCTCCCAGCAGGGTATTCTATCGCTGACCTGATGCCAGATACAGCTGTTTGGACACGTGACTTTACTCACCACATGGGAGATCCACTTGTAGTTTACTACTGGTCTCACCCTGCATTTGATGATTATCCTGTAGTAGGGGTAGATTGGAATGCAGCACAGTACTTCTGTACTTGGAGAACCCAGCATCTCAATGAGTACCGTCAGAGCGTTGGCATGCCTATCATGCCAAACTTTAGACTGCCTTCAGAAGCAGAGTGGGAATATGCAGCTCGTGGGGGTAGAGATATGGCCAAGTACCCATGGGGTAACCCCTACATCAGAAACCAAAGAGGTTGTCTGCTGGCTAACTTCAAGCCGGGCAGAGGTAACTACTTCGATGATGGTTTTGCATACACAGCGGCAGTAGGGACTTATTTCTCTAACGATTACGGCCTGTTTGATATGGCTGGTAATGTGGCAGAGTGGTGTGAAGATGCTTACAACCCATCAGCAATGCCATTGGTATGGGATTTGAACCCAACCTATTATGATGACAGAATTGATTACAAAATTGTACGAGGCGGGTCTTGGAAAGATATCGCGTACTATTTGGAGACTGGTACCAGGTCTTACGAGCATAGAGACACAGCCAGATCTTCTATTGGTTTTAGATGTGCAATGACTTATCTGGGTCGTTCATCCGGATACGAATTTTAATGAACAACAGGGACTTAAATTACTAACCTAAATATTACAAGAAAATGAGCAAAAAAGGCGGATTCCAAGAGCTTCTCTTTAGTACAATAATGCCCAAAATCTATGGTATTGGAGCAGCTATCGTAATTGTAGGGGCGATGTTTAAAATTTCTCACTGGCCAGGAGCTACTGCCATGCTGGTAATTGGTTTGACCACAGAGGCAGTGATATTCTTCTTAAGTTCTTTTGAGCCTAAGCACAGAGAAATTGACTGGTCTAAAGTATATCCTGAATTGGCGGATGATTATGATGGTCCTCCTGCCGCTCCCAGAAAGGTGACTTCAGGAAACAATTCTGGTGTTAGTGCAGGTATGGATAAAATGCTGGCAGATGCCAAAGTAGGACCTGAATTGATAAAGAGTTTAGGTGATGGCATGAGAAATCTGGCTGATTCGGCCAAAAAGATGTCTCAATTAGGTGATGCTGCACTCGCGACTAACGAGTATGCTAAGAATGTAAAGACTGCTTCTAATTCTCTAGTAGAAATGAATAAGTCTTACGCATCATCTATGGAAGCTATGTCAGCAATGGCACAAGCATCAAAAGACACTAAAGAATATCATACTCAGGTTCAGAACGTGACCAAATCTTTGGGTGCCTTGAATGCTGTATATGAGATGGAGCTTAAGGATGCTCAGGGTCATGTGAAGTCTATGAACAAATTCTATTCTAACCTGACTCAAGCCCTGGAAAGCATGGGTGAGGCTGGTAAAGAAACTTCAGCCTTCCAGAAAGAGTTGAACTCACTCACAACAAATATTGCTTCCCTAAACAAAGTTTACGGCAATATGCTGAGTGCAATGAAGCAAGGTTAATTTTCCACTTTAAAGCTTAAATAATCAACATATGGCTGGAGGAAAAGAAACACCACGGCAGAAACTTATTGGGATGATGTACTTAGTACTAACAGCACTGTTAGCACTAAACGTCTCCACTACCGTGATCGATAAATTCGTATTCCTTGATGACTCTCTAGTTAGAGCCAACAAGGAATCCGAAGAGAGAAATACTCAAATTCTTGAGAGTATTGTAAAGACTGTTGACGATACAGGAAACAGGCCTGAAGATGCGAAAGTAGTAGAGGTTGCTCAGGAAATCCGCGCCGAAGCTGCACGTGTCATCACAGAACTTAGTGAGCTAAAGGCTACATTAGTCGACCTAACTGGAGGTTACGAAGAAGGGCATCAGCCAGAATATAAAGGAGATGCTCGTCACCTAAAAGGTAAGACCGATTACGATAAGGTAGGTCACTATATGATGCCTGAAGAAGAAGGTGGAGAAGGACATGGCGCACGACTAAAAGAAGTGCTCAATGGATACGCTGAGTTTGTACGTGAAAAACTCATCGCATTAGGTGCAGAAGAAGGAGAGCTTACCTACTTCCGACCCATCGCTTTGGACGCAGACGAGGATCCCATTTATCAAAAGGACCCTAACCAACAAGGAAAGAGTTTTGCTGCTTTAGCATTTGATAGCTCACCTACTCCGGCGGGTCTTGCTACTATCAGTGAGTTTCAGTCTCGCGTGCTCAACTATGAGACGGGTGCATTAGACTTCCTTTCTGGTAAAGTAGGTGCTGGTGACCTCAAGTTTGATGTTATCGTACCTATGGTAAAACCTGAGTCTAAGTACGTGGCAGCAGGTACCAAGTACTCTGCAAAGATGTTTATCGCGGCATCATCTTCGGGAGTAACTCCTACGATGACCTATAACGACAATGAAATTCCTGTTGACGCAAGCGGACAGGGTTTAGTTGAATTTACAGCAAACGCCAGCAAATTCGATGAGAATGGATTGGCTCGACAAACCTACAAGGCTGCAATTACTATCACGCAACCAGGTGGAAGAGACACGACGTTCACTCAGGATATCGAGTATTTCGTTGTAAAACCGACTATACAGATTCAATCACAGTCAGTTCAGGCATTGTATTTGCGTTGTGGAAACAAGTTGGATGTACAGGTACCTCAGTTGGGTGTAGCCTACAACCCTTCGTTTTCTGCTAGTAACGCACAGACATATACTGGATCTGCTAAAGGTCAGGTTACTATCGTACCTACTTCTGTGAAAGAAGTCGAACTGAAAGTTTCAAGTAATGGAAACTTTATTGGTTCGAGAAACTTCGGAGTACGAAGAATACCTGCTCCAGAGATTAAAGCATATACAGACCAGGGAGAAGTGAATATGAAAACAGGTATTCCTGCAAAAACTCCTCGATTGTATTTAAATGCTATTCCTGATGAAAGTTTCCAACAATTCCTTCCAGACGATGCTAAATTTAGAGTAGCTGAGGCTCAAATCACATTGGTGTCTGGTGGTATTGGTAGAAGAACAATCACTGTTGGTCAAACAGCAAATCTTGGTCAGTTGACCGCTCAGGCAAGAAAAGGTGATCAATTGGTGATTGAGATCAAAAAAGTACAAAGACAAAACTTCAGAAAGGATGTTGAGAACTTCGGTAACTTCAATCGATTCATCAACATTTCGCTGAATTAATCAAACAAGGTTATGAAAAATTTATGTTATGCAGTTTTGATTGGACTCTTGGTGATCCCTGAACTCAGCGCTCAGGAATCAAAAGTACCAATCATCAAACCTGAAGTAACGGACTCCCAAATCATGTTTCAGCGCATGGTTTGGAGGCGAATGGATTTATTAGAGAAACAAAACAAGGCCTTTTTCTCAACCAATAGAGAGATGCCGCGCTTACTTATTGATGCGGTAAATGAAGGCCTGCTGAAGCCTTACTTGACAGATTCATGCATTAACGTGATGCCAGATGATGTCTTTAAGGAAAACACCCAGGTAGAACGCCAAGGTGGCGGTGGTGGTGGATTCGGAGGCGGATTCGGAGGCGGATTCGGAGATGACTCTGGGTCGCAAACGCAGGAATCAAGTGGTCCTCTGTATGATCCAATCCCACCTACGTCATTTGATGTGGTTTACTTGAGAGAGGAGATCATTTTTGATCGAAACCGTTCAAGAATGTACTGGTACATTCGTAGCTTAAGTCTGGCACTGCCAGGTAGAGCTGGTTCGGTATACAATCCTGCAGGGTTTGAAAAGATGGTGGCACACTTCAAGTATGAAGACGTGGTAGCACTTTTTAGAGGTCCTTACGCAGAGAGAGCTTTATGGTATAATAATCAAAACCAGGCTCAGCACAGAAACTATGGTGATGCGTTCGAGTTGAGACTTTTCTCAGCGCCGATCACAAAAGTTTCTAACTCTGAAAACCTTGATATCCGTCAGCAAACATCTGATCCATACGAAGCTGTAATGCTACAGCAAAAGTATGAGTACGACCTGATGGAATATGAAAGTGAACTTTGGGAATATTAGAAATATGCTCATAAATATTTAGGTGAAAAAAGGGATCAATTTTGATCCCTTTTTTCATTTAGATACTTATGAAGAGCTTGACCTTTTGACTGGCCAATAATGCGTTGTATTTCTTCCAAACTTGCGGTCTTAAGCCTTTTTATGCTTTTGAAATGTTGCAATAGCTTATCCCTGGAGGTCGGGCCAATTCCCGGAGCTTGATCTAACTCTGATTGTGTGGCTGCTTTACTACGAGTTTGTCGGTGAAATGTGATGGCAAATCTATGCGCTTCATCCCGAAGATGCTGTAGTAGCTTTAACGAAGGAGATTTTTTGCTAATATGTACAGGTATAGAATCTTCCGGAAAGTATATTTCTTCCAGGCGTTTAGCAATTCCAATAATCGGGATTTCACCGTAGAGCTCTAAATTTTTTAGAGCTTCACAAGCTGCACTTAGTTGGCCTTTACCCCCATCTATGATGACCAGATCCGGATAGTCGAGGTTCTCTTCTTTTAAATGGCGATATCTACGGCCAACTACCTCGGTCATGCTTGCAAAGTCATTTGGTCCTTCCACAGTTTTAATATGGTACTTGCGATAATCTTTTTTCGAGGGTTTAGCATTTTTAAAACAAACCATCGAGGATACAGGGTTGGTGCCTTGTATATTACTATTATCGAAGCACTCAATGTGTTTGGGTAGACTCTTCAATCCTAAGTCTGACTGAAGCTGCTCCATAACCTTCTGAGTGGATGATTTGGACTGCTCTTTTAAGCGCTGTTTTTCATTTTTGAAGTAGAGTGCATTCTTCAGTGAAAGGTCAAGTAGTTTTTTCTTATCTCCTATTTTGGGATGTGTTAGTTCTATCTGATCCCAGGTCTCTATGTCACGATTACTGACAATTTCACGTGCCAGGCTACCAAATTTTTTGCGTAAGTTGAATACCAACAATTGAAGGAGTTCTGCCTCCGGCTCTTCCAGTTTACGCTTAGCTTCGATTGTTTCAGATACACGAATACTACCTTGTTCTACTTTCATATAATTGATGTAGTATTTGTGTTCATCAGAGTTCACCCCAATGATGTCCATATTGTTAATCTTAGGATTGACAATGGTGGATTTGGATTGAAATTTATCCAAAAGTTCTAACTTGTCCTTATAGGACTGAGCGAGTTCAAACTTCAATTGGGAGGCAGCATCGGCCATCATGTCCTTAAAATTGGACTTAACTATGCCAATGTTGCCTTTAAGAATATGACGAACCTGATCGATATCCTTTTGGTAGTCTTCTTCTGATTGTAAACCTTCACAAGGACCCAGGCAGTTGCCTATGTGGTACTCCAGACATACTTTGAATTTTCCGGATTGTATGTTGCCCGGTGACAGGTTTAAATTACAAGTGCGTAGCGTATATAATTTCCTTAGCAAGTCCAGAACACTGTTCATGGCTTTAACACTTGTATATGGGCCAAAATAGGTGCCTTGTGACCGATCTATCTGGCGAGTAGCGAATACTCTGGGGAACCGCTCATTGGTAATGCATATGCTCGGAAACGTCTTGTCATCCTTAAGGAGGATGTTGTATTTGGGTTGGTGCTCCTTGATCAGACTGTTTTCTAGCAACAAGGCATCGAATTCGCTGTTTACTATGACGATTTCGATACTTTCGATTTCACGTACCAACTTAACCGTTTTGCGGTTTTGTGTGCCAGCTTTTGTGAAATAGCTTGAAACGCGTTTGGCCAGACTTTTAGCTTTCCCTACATAGATGATTGTGTTTGTAGTGTCGTAGAACTTGTAAACACCAGGTTGATTGGGAAGATCACGGTAAGAATTTGGTGTAAACTTGAATGACTGCATTTACATGATTTCATCTTCATCTATGAGTTCCATCCTTACCGAATCAGAAGGTTGAGAGAAGTTATTGTATTTTTCACAATCCAACTCTATACTGATAGGTTTTACTGGTTTTGCGAATGGACCTTTGGTGAACCCAAGTGTAGGGTCTGCATATACTTTTTTCATGAAACGCTCCCAGATAGGCATGGCAGTGCGTGCACCCTGTCCCAGGTACCAGTGCTTAAAGTGAATGGATCGCTCATCTCCACCCACCCATGCTCCGGCAGCTATGTCTTTGGTCACCCCCATAAACCAGCCGTCTGAGGCATTTTGCGTGGTACCTGTTTTAGCTGCTATTTCATTGTCTACCCTTAGCTCTCTATCCAGCGCCATTCCGGTACCTCCTACTTCCTCTGTTGTTCCTTTGAGCATATGAAGCATGATATAAGCCGTCTCCTCGTTGAGTGCTTCACGGGTTTCGGGTACGAACTGTTGGATAACATTTCCGTTTTGGTCTTCAATTCGTGAAATGTAAAACGGCTTAGTATAAACACCTTTGTTGACAAATGTGGAATATGCGGCTACTAGTTCATAAAGGGACACATCACCTCCAGCTCCCAGCGATAGTGCCGGTACTGCGTCTAGATGGCTTTCAATACCCAGTCTTTTAGCGTACTCTACTACGGTTTCGGGTTTGAGCTGCTTCATCATAAATGCTGTGATACTGTTTACGGATCTGGCCATGGCCTGGCGGATCGTCATCACTTCGCCGGTAAATCGACCACTGGCATTATCAGGCGTCCAGGTGGGAGGGTCCTGACCGGGACGAGGGAAAGTTACTGGAGCATCTACCACAGGATAACAAGGCGAAAAATCATTGTCGATAGCTGCAGTGTATACGATAGGCTTGAGGGTGGATCCTGGCTGTCGTTTTCCTTGCTTGACATGGTCATATTTAAAGTACTTATGATTGATACCCCCTACCCAAGCCTTTATATGTCCCGTTTGAGGATCCATGGCCATGAAGCCGGCTTGTAAGAATCTCTTGTAATGCTTCAATGAGTCATACGAACTCATCAGCGTGTCTACTTCACCGTCCCAGGTAAACACACGCATTTGACGCTTGCGGTTGAGGATAAGCTCTACTGAGTCAGATTCTTCGCCATAGGTTTTTACAAGACTCTTGTAATGATGTGTCCGCTTGATTGCTTTATCCAGAAAACCAACAATTTCATTGCCCTCTTCATCTATCCATGGGTTGTCGTCACCCCAGTGAGCATTAAACTGGGCTTGCAAAGTATCCATATGCTCTTCCATTGCTTGCTCTGCATAGGTTTGTAGGCGACTGTCTATCGTCGTGTATATTTTTAGGCCATCTTCATAGAGGTCATAACCATGTTCTTTAGTCCATTGGAGTAGATAGCGAGCGATTACTTTTCTGAAATAAGGAGCAAGTCCTTCATTATGGTTTTCTACTTTGTATTCCAGTCCAAAATCGGTCTGTTTTAAACTATCAAATTCCTGACGGCTCACCAAGCCGTATTTGTGAAGGTTGTAGAGGACTTCTGTACGTTTAGCCATAGCCTTATCAGGATTGAGAATAGGGCTGTATCGGGTAGGAGCATTGATGGCTCCTATCAGTACCGCTGCCTCAGGGTAGGTGAGCTGTGATGGCTTTTTGTTAAAAAATGTTTGGGCTGCTACCTGGATACCATAGGAATTACTCCCATACTCTACCGTATTGAGGTACATGGCCAAAATTTCTTCTTTGGTATACGATTTCTCTAGCTGAATAGCAATGATCCATTCTTTGAGCTTGGTGATGATCTGACCTACAGATGGGTAATCATAAAGAGTTCCGCGGTTTGCCGAAGAGGTTTTGTAGAGGTTTTCGGCTAACTGCATGGTGATGGTGGAGCCACCACCTTTGAACTGGAACGTAAGCTTGCCAAATACTGCTCGAAGCAATCCTTTTAAGTCAATACCTGAGTGCTTTTTGAACCGAATATCCTCTGTGACCAAAAGGGTATTTACCAGTTGTGCAGAAAGCTCGTCATAGCTGACGGGTGTTCTGTTGTGTCGATAGTATTTACCCAAAAGCTCACCATCAGCACTGAGTAGTTCCGAGGAAAGCTCCGGGTCGGGTTTTTCCAGATCTTCCAGACTCGGCAATCCCCCAAACCAGCCATTGGTGTCGTTTTGTACCATGTAAAAAAGTGCTGTAATGGAAACGGCCGATCCAATGAAAAGCACCCAGAGGGTTAGCGTTAAAATTCTAAGCGTTCTTTTGCTCATTTGGAGTAATGTTTTTCAAAGAAATTGAGGTATGCGTTTAAATCCTTTGTCTGATAGAAAATATCAAAGTTATCTTCTGTGATGGCAAAGCTGTAGATTTTTTGACCTTTATGCGTGTTTTTAAGGTCGAGTTCATCATTCATCATCTGAAGGAATTTTTGCGCAGTGCCTTTACCGGGAAACTCATTGATCAGCACCATAGCATTTGATTCATCCAGGATGAGGTTACCCGTGGTAAATTGGAAGTTTTTCTCTTCTATATAGCTCTCTACTTGAGTAGGTATCTCCTGGGTAAGCTGATCATTGTTTGGGTAAACCACTACCAGGTAATGCTTTTGCTTAAAATACTCAACGAAGCGTGCCTTGGCACTGTTATACAGGTTTATTTGATAATCTTCACTAGCCTGTACCAGGGATTGGGCATAAGGTACTAGTTCACTATCAGGATAGGTTTTTATAAAATTATTCAACTCATACTGGTATTTATACTGCCCTTCGAGCTTGCCGGTGTTGAGTACCGCCAGCAATTGAATGTTGTCACTGAAGCTGTTGTCGGGCGTAGCTCTTAGTGCGCTATCGAGTAGGTACTTACTTTCTTCATATGCTCCTTGCTCGTACAGGCTGTACGCTTTTTTGTAGGTTATTTTGAGCTGCTCTGTAGCCTGCTGGCTTTCTTCTCTGTAGTTCGGGTTGTCCACCAGCTTCGCATATATCGATTCGGGAAAAGTAGCTTTTAGCTCATTGGCTTTCTGCTCTGATAGCTCAGGCTGGTCTTTCTTATAAAGGAGGTAGAGTTGGTAAAGGACTTCTGCTTTGTATTCTGTTTCTGGAAAACGAACGATGAGTGATTCAAAAGTTGTAGCAGCATTTGCCTTTTCTTCCAGACGGAAATTGTAGATGTTTCCCAGGTTGTACAGGGCTACTTCTACTTCAGCGAGAAGCTTTTCAATTTCCTCTTCTGAGCCTGGGATTTCGGCGAGCATTTGGTCTACCTGTGCCTGAACCCTGCTTTCTTTAGATTCTTCCTGAGCGTCGGTTCCATTGAGTGCTTCGCCATCATTTACGGCCACTATTTCTCCTCCGGCTTTTTGACTTCTACGCCAATCATCTTCCAGCGGTCGATCTCCCCATTTGCGTTTAAATTCTGTGGCACCTCTACCTATAGCTGACGGGTTGTAAAAATACCATTGGGCTCCTGCCGTGGTGGTACCAATGAGGTCTGCATTGTTGGGATCGAAGGCATTGCTTTGTCGGTTGGCCATGATGCGCTCCTCCCGCTTTCGTTTTTCTTCTGCCTTATTTTCTTGCTCTTCAGCTATGGCCGTAGCCAGTGCCAACAGCGAATCCTGCGGCAATTGTGACATGTGTATGAGGCTGTCATTGTTACGAACTACGAGCAGGTTAGTGACAAATTCTTCAAGCACTTCCTGTCGCTGTTTGATTTGAGCAAAGTTTTCTTCATCCTGAGGCATGGTAGCCACCGTGCTATCATAGTAGCTCTTGGCAAGTTCGAAATCCTTTAGACTGTCATAATAGATCTTGCCCAGGTTGTAATAGGAGTAGGCTTTTTGGCGTTGGTTTTTCACCGAACTTTGGACCGATTCTTTGAAATAACCGATAGCCTCTTCCAGGTTGCCCTGTTTTAGTTCGAAATTGGCCATTTCATAATAGATCTTGTCTTTATACTCTTCGTTTTTGGGGTCTTTTAGAAGTTTTTTGAAATATTTTTCAATTCTTTTAATGTCACCAGAACTGGTAAGCTGGGTTACCTGCGCCATGTTAAGTTTGGTGTAAAACGCCAGTTCGTATTCCGGACCGTTTTTTAAGCATTGTTCGTAGTAATTGTAAGCCTCCGCCTCAAAGCCCAGCTGCTGATAGACCTGGCCAATGATGAAATCAATGCGGCCTTTGTCAGCATATTTGCTCATATGTTTTTCTGCTTCTACCAGGTGCTGGATCATGTTGTCATAGTCCTTGCGCTGTTGGTATAAGTAGGCTCTCACCAGGGCCAGTTCGCGTCTGTTCGCGTTGTTGAGGTCTTCCTTTTTGAGATAGTCCGAAACCGCAATGGCATTGTTGATTTCATTGAAGTCTACAAACGTCTTGATCAGCTCGATCAGAGCTTCGTGCCGAGTATTGTCGTCTTCGCCGTGTTTGTTGACAAATTTGTAGGTTTCGATGGCATCTGCTAGCTCACGTGCATAGTAGCGTGCTTTTCCTACGAGAAGGTAACTATCGTCCTCCCATTTAGAGTCAGGGTGGCGCTGTATGGCAATGGAAGCTTTTTCAATACAATCTTCTATTTGGCTTTCCAGAGATTTGGCGTCATTGGTATCTACTGGTACATAGATGGGGAGTACCTTGTTGTAATTCCACTGATAGTTATCGTAGAGCGTGTTTTCTATTTCCTTCATTTGCTCATTAGCAATGAAGTAGGCGTTGTAATGAGCAGTGAGATTGTGGTAAGAAGCACTAATGGGGCTGCCGCTGTAGGAGCATCCGCCGACTACTACCGTGATAAAAATGAAATAAATGACAAGATTCCTTCGCACAATAGATATTTGCAAATTAACGTATATCCCTCTATAATCTTGTAAAGATATACAGTAGGGTTTCAATATATTTGACACTTACAAAAATCAGCGCATTTGACACCAAAAAAGACATTATCTAATTGGTTGACTAATCGATACCTGCTCATTATCCGTAATGAGGAAAATTTTGCAGAGAAAAAAACGATTAGTTTCAACTATGCACGCGTCATTCTACTCCTGACGCTGGCCTTTGTCATTACCCTCGGGCTTTCTGTGTATCTGGTGACTGTAGTTTTGGACCAGTGGCTAGATCCACGTTATGTAATGATGCAGTCTAACCGCCAACTCGTAGATCTCACCTTGAAAATTGATTCTTTGGAGCATGAGGTAGCTGAAAAGGATCGCTACGTAGCCAATATTCAACGAATCATAGGTGGGGACGTGGAGGCACTTCAGCTCATGGGAGATGATCGGCCGTCTACAGAGATGTCAAGTGCCGATGCTGCTTTGGGCGAAAGCATTCATCCCATTGACTCACAGTTTCGAGCTGAATTTGAGCAGCAGGAAGTGGGAGTTTTGTCCTACAAGACTTCTGGATCGGGAGAGTTTAAAGAGCTTTTTTTATTTACACCTATTGAGGGAATTGTGACGGATGGCTTCAATCCCAAACGCGATCATTATGGTGTGGATATCGTAGCAAAAGAAAACGAACCGGTGAAATGTGCGACAGATGGAGTGGTTATTTTTTCATCCTGGACCTTAGATGGAGGTTATGTGATAGGTGTACAGCATAGAGGTAATCTTATTTCGGTCTACAAGCACAATTCGGAATTGTTGAAAAACGTTGGTAATTTTGTGAGTGGTGGTGAAATCATAGCCATCATTGGCAATACTGGGGAGCTGACTTCCGGTCCACACCTTCATTTTGAGCTGTGGCACAACGGAAATCCGGTAAACCCTGAAGAGTATGTAGCCTTATAAACTAATGACCAAACCCATGTTTAATAAACAGGAACAGAAAGTAGCAGAAGAATTGAGCAACTCTAGCAACATAATCGGTAAAGGAACCATCGTAGAAGGAAACCTCGAGACCTTTGGCAATCTTCGCATCGAGGGAAAAGTGATGGGTAACATCAAAACGAAATCGAAAGCTGCATTTGGGAGCTCTTCGCAAGTGGAGGGTAGTGTGCTCGCACAAAATGCCGAAGTAGCTGGACATATCTCCGGTACACTGGAAGTGACGGAAGTATTGGTGCTCAAGCCTACAGCTATCATAGATGGAGACATCATCACGAACAAGCTTATCGTAGAATCTGGAGCTACTTTTAATGGAAGCTGTAAAATGGGTGTAAAAAGTAAAGAGATAAAAATTGGCAAAGCAGACGGAGAAGAAAAACCACTCCTCAAAGCCCAGTCCTAAACCAGAAAATACACTAGCCAGGCTCTCGAGTATTACGTTTGAGCTGCTTACGCTAAACCTGGGAATTATAGGCATAGGCTACTTGCTGGATAAAAAGTTTGGAGGCGGAATCCCCTGGTTTCTGATAGCCTCCATTTTTTTTTCGGTAGCTGCTACGATCTACTACCTTCTTAAAAAGTTTGTCAATTGAAAAAATACCTCATCCTTTCTGCCTTGCTCACTGTGTGCTGCCTGGCGCTCTACTACCTGGCCAATGACTTGTGGCTGGAAGGGTTTCTTCACGCAAAGTTCCCGACTATTGTCGGCTTCTTTTTCATTCAGTCATTGATCGTTTCCTGGGTGTTTGCCCAGGCCGAAAAGGACAATTGGCAGACACCCATCTACGCGCTTGGGGCGATTACTTTCCGGCTTCTTACGGGCTTTTTTTTCCTCGCGGTACTCTTCGTGATGAAATTAGATGATATGAAAGCACTCATGATCCAGTTTGTGGGGCTTTACTTGACCTATTTGGTCTTTGAATTATTTGCCGTATTGCCTAACTTGCGGCGGAATTGAGGAGTGAACCCGATATCAATGGAATTTAACCAACGCAATACATTGTCTAAGTTTTTGAAATTCAGTAGCTTATTTACACTCGTTTTGTTGCTTGCAGTTGCTCCTGTAAAGGCTGCTGGCGGTGGTGGTGAAGAAGGGGACTTTGACCCTAGCGCAATGATCAATCACCACATTATGGATGCTCACTCCTGGGAAATCATGCACGGAGTGGTAGTGCATCTTCCGGTGATCGTGTATTCTGAAGAAAAAGGTCTTGATGTATTTTCATCTGCAAACTTTTATGATGAAGATCACAACGTGGTGCCTTACAATGGATATGTGATGGATCACGAGCACATTTCATTGGCTAGCGGCGAGCATGTTTTGGATTTTTCCATTACCAAAAACGTCCTCTTTCTGTTTATCAACGCTCTGGTAATGATCATGATCTTCATGGCTGTGGCTAGAGGTTATAAGAAAAACGCTGGCAAAGCTCCTAAAGGGATTCAATCGTTTTTTGAGCCCATCATCATTTACGTAAGAGACGAAATCGTAAAGCCTAACATCGGGCCTAAGTACGAAAAATACTTACCTTACCTACTTACCCTGTTCTTTTTCATTTGGTTTGGAAACCTGCTAGGGCTGTTGCCTGCTGCTGCCAACCTTACAGGGAACATTGCAGTGACACTTGTCCTGGCAATCTTTAGTTTGCTGATTACGCTAGTGTCTGGAAACAAAAACTACTGGGGACACATTTTTGATCCTCTTGGCAATAGCATGCCATGGATCGCTAAGTTTCCTCTTTACATAATCTTATGGCCAATTGAAATCATTGGGATATTCACGAAGCCTTTCTCATTGATGGTACGTCTCTTTGCCAACATTACGGCAGGTCACATCATCATCTTGAGTATTTTGAGTCTGACCTTCATCGCACAGAGTATAGCGGTGGGTATCGGCGCTACAATTTTCGCTACAGTGATGAACATGCTGGAGCTATTTGTGGCACTTCTTCAGGCTTATGTATTTACGCTACTTACTGCCATGTACTTTGGTCAGGCAGTGGAGGAGCATCATTAATTGAATCTTTTTTTATAACCATATAAACGAATATTGACATGGGAGCAATTGGAGCAGGTTTAGCAGTACTAGGAGCAGGACTTGGAATCGGAATGATCGGTAAAAGTGCTACTGAGAGTATTGCAAGACAACCAGAAGCTGCTGGAAAAATCCAAACAGCAATGATTATCGCTGCAGCCTTGATTGAAGGTGTAGCACTTTTCGCAGCTGTTATTGGATTTATGTCCATCGGAGCTTAATTCATCTAATTGATCTGGTTCTGTTTGCATTAGGCATCAGAACCAGGTCTTATTTTGACTTTAAAAAAAGAAACGAAAGTGGAATTAGTAACCCCTGGTATCGGACTATTATTTTGGCAGACACTAGTCTTCCTGATTGTATTTCTTATTCTTGCCGGATTCGTATGGAAGCCGATTGCAAGTGCTCTAAAAGCTCGTGAGAGCCAGATAGAAGATTCTTTGAGAGCAGCAGAGCTGGCCAAAGAAGAAATGGAGCAAGTAAAGGCAGACAATGAATATCTGCTTCAGGAGGCACGCGCTGAGCGAGATAAGATGCTCAAGGATGCCACCGAAGTTGCTAATAAGATAAAAGAAGATGCCAAAAACGAAACTGCGGCTATTGCAGACAAAATGATTGCTGACGCTAAGTCGAGCATCGAGTCTGAAAAGAAAGCAGCCCTGGCAGAAGTGAAAAACCTCGTAGCTGAGCTTTCACTGGAGGTAGCGGAAAAACTATTGAGAGAAAAACTGTCTGACGATAAGTCTCAAAAAGACCTGATCGACAAGTTTTTGAAAGAAGTAAAAGTAAACTAAGCGAATGTCGATTTCTAGAATAGCGGTCAGATATGCCACGCCCCTTTTGGAGCTGGCAGAGGAGCGTAAAGTCACCGACGCTGTGAAGGAAGATATGGCAAGTTTTAGCACTTTGTGTGAGAGCAGCCATGACTTTCTGCTCATGCTAAAGAGTCCGATTATCCAAAACCTTCAGAAGTCAGAAATTCTCAAGAAGATATTTGATGGCAAGGTAAATGAGCTGACGGCTACATTTCTGGATATCGTGACCAAGAAAAACCGGGCAAAATTTTTACCCGAAATCGCCAAAGCATTCATCTCTCTGTACAATAAGAAGATGGGCTATCAGGAAGCACAAGTGACTACAGCAGTAGCACTGGATGCAGAACTGAAGGCGGCTTTCGAAAAGCTGGTGACGGAAATCACTGGCAAGAAACCTTTGCTGACCGAAAAAGTGAACCCGGAGCTGGTAGGTGGATACACCTTACAGTTGGGCGACCAACAAATAGATGAAAGCGTCAGAGGTCAACTAAGAGATCTCCAATTGAAATTCCAAAAAGAAACGATTTAATCAAAACCGCCTGTAAAGGCAACAAAAGTATAAGACTATGGCAGATGTTCGTCCTGATGAAGTTTCAGCGATCCTAAGAGAGCAGCTCTCCAACTCTAAATCCCAGGCTGAACTGGAGGAAGTAGGAACAGTACTCCAGGTAGGTGACGGTGTGGCACGTATCTATGGTTTGACTAAAGCACAAGCTGGTGAGCTTTTAGAGTTTGAGAATGGCCTCCGTGCTATGGTACTCAACCTAGAAGAAGATAACGTAGGTGCGGTACTCCTTGGAGATTCTACAGGTGTAAAAGAAGGAGACACTGTAAAAAGAACTGATAAAATCGCCTCTATCAAAGTGGGTGATGGCATGAGTGGCCGTGTGGTGGATACCCTTGGTAACCCTATCGACGGTAAAGGTGCTATTGAAGGCGAACTATTCGAAATGCCTATCGAGCGTAAAGCTCCTGGTGTAATCTACAGAGAGCCTGTAAGTGAGCCACTCCAGACTGGTATCAAAGCGATTGACTCGATGATTCCTGTGGGTAGAGGCCAGCGTGAGTTGATCATTGGTGACCGTCAGACAGGTAAGACTGCCGTGGCTATCGATACCATCATCAACCAAAAAGAATTTTACGACAGAGGTGAAGCTGTTTACTGTATCTACGTAGCTGTAGGACAAAAAGCTTCTACTGTAGCTGGTATCCAGGCAGCATTGGAAAAAGCCGGTGCTATGGCTTACACAACCATTGTAAGTGCAGCAGCTTCTGATCCTGCACCTATGCAGTTCTTTGCGCCATTTGCTGGTGCTGCTATCGGTGAGTACTTCCGTGATACAGGTCGTCCTGCGCTTGTAGTATATGATGATCTCTCTAAGCAAGCAGTATCCTACCGTGAAGTTTCTCTACTTCTGAGAAGACCTCCAGGACGTGAGGCTTACCCTGGTGATGTATTCTACTTGCACTCAAGACTTCTTGAGCGTGCGGCGAAAGTGATCAACAATGATGAGATCGCATCACAAATGAACGACCTTCCAGATTCTCTGAAAGGAAAAGTAAAAGGTGGTGGTTCATTGACTGCCCTTCCTATCATTGAAACGCAAGCGGGTGATGTGTCTGCATACATCCCTACCAACGTAATTTCGATTACAGATGGTCAGATCTTCTTGGAGACAAACCTCTTCAACTCTGGTATCCGTCCTGCGATCAACGTAGGTATCTCGGTATCACGTGTGGGTGGATCTGCTCAGATCAAATCCATGAAGAAAGTATCAGGTACTTTGAAGCTAGATCAGGCTCAGTTCCGTGAACTAGAAGCATTTGCTAAGTTTGGTTCTGACCTGGATGCTGCTACTAAACGTACTATCGATAGAGGTAGAAGAAACCAGGAAATATTGAAACAACCTCAGTACTCTCCTTCACCAGTAGAAGAGCAAGTAGCAATCATCTATGCTTCTACTAAAGGCTTCCTTGACAAGGTTCCAGAAACTAAGGTTAAGGAATTTGAGCAGGAGTTCTTGACTGCATTGAGAACTTCTCACAAAGATGTACTGGATACCTTCAAAGCTGGTAAGCTCGACGAAGCAGCTACTAGCAAAGTAGCAGAAGTAGCAAAAGATATCGCAAGCCGATACTAATAAGCATAAGACCAAATGGCGAACCTTAAGGAAGTAAAAGGAAGAATTCAGTCGGTAACATCGACTCAGCAGATCACCAAAGCGATGAAAATGGTGGCGGCTGCTAAGCTCCGTAGAGCTCAGGACCGCATCACGCAGATGAGACCTTACTCTCAAAAGCTTTCGTCGATCATTGGTAACGTGTCTGCAGGAGTAGATAGCGAGCAGATTGACAATCCTTACGCAGAAGTTAGAGATACTCAAAAGGTGTTGCTAGTGGTAGTTACATCTGACAGAGGGCTTTGTGGAGCCTTCAACAGTAGTATCTTTAAGAAAGCCAAGGCAGTAATAGCAGAGAAGTACGCAGATGTAGAAGCTGCGGGGAACCTTTTTATTATGCCAGTCGGTAAAAAGGGATATGATCACTTCAGCAAACGAGGATACAATATCGTGGATACCTATGCTGAGTTGTTTTCTGATTTGAACTTCGAAACAGCCATGGAGGCTGCTGAGTTCGCAATGGAAAGCTTCGTAGAAGGTGTTTATGATCAAGTAGAGATCGTTTACAATGAATTTAAAAATGTCGCTACACAAATTGCCGTAGCAGAGCAGTTTTTACCAATTCAAAACGATAGTGCTGAGGAGCAGGAAGAAGAGTCCACAAACAACGCTTCTGAGGATTATATCTACGAACCGAACCAGGCGTTCATTTTCAGTGAAATTGTACCTAAATCACTTAAGATACAGTTTTACAAAACTTTGCTCGAGTCTAATGCATCAGAGCAAGGTGCAAGAATGACAGCCATGGATCAGGCTACAGACAATGCAGGAGAGCTCCTGAAAGAGCTTAGACTGACTTACAACCGTACGCGTCAGGCAGCGATTACCAAAGAGATTTTGGAAATTGTGGGTGGAGCAGAAGCTCTTGCGCAAGGCGGATAATACGGACAACTGATGATCTGCTAATGGATCATTTCTATAAATATTTTAGATGGCTCTCATTGGACATAGTCCTGGGAGCCATCTTTTTTTTGGCCTTTCTGGAAAAGTACTTTCAGGTAGCACTGACTGGTCACGTGTATTTTGCACTTGGAGCTGCCATTTGGCTTATCTATACTGCCGATCACCTGATCGATGCACGATCGGTGAGCAGCCCATCTACTGGTCGTCACAGGTTTCATTTGCGGTATTATTCCTCGCTAATCGTTATTGGGGCCACTGTGCTATGTCTTAGTTTGGTGAATATCTATTTCCTGGAAGGTGTCATCATACGAAATGGTGCCTTACTGGCAGCGTGTTGTATTGGCTATCTCTTGGCGGTGTATCTTGTGAGAGGGCTATGGGTAAAGGAGGTGCTGGTGGCTATGGTATACGCGTTAGGTGTCTATCTGGCTCCATTCAGTTTGAGCTCTCAGGGGTTCCCCATCTTACCAGTAATACAACTAGCAGGAGTCGCTTTCTTAAACCTACTCATCTTTTCATTTTTTGATCAAAATACTGATAAGTCTGATGGCTTCAACTCATTGGTGCTTAGGCTTGGAAAAACCAAAATAACAGTCTTGATATGGGGTTTGAGTGCGGCGCTGGTGGTGACCTCTGTCAGGGGTGTTATCACAAATGGCGATCAATTGCAATGGCTATATTTAGTCATGACTGCAGTGCTGCTTGTTATTTACTTATCTCCAAAGTTTTTCAACCAGAATGAACGTTACCGAACGCTGGGAGATGGAGTCTTTTACCTGCCAGGCTTTCTGTTACTGCTATGAGTTTTGATCGGGTGGCCGTTTTTTACGATCGTTTGGCCAGACTGGTCTTTGGACCGAAATGGACAAATGTTCAGTTAGAGCCTGTAAAGCATCTCGCTACTGCGGAGCATGTGCTCATATTAGGTGGTGGCAGTGGACAAATTTTAGAACATTTACCTGAAGTTGCTCAAATAACTTATCTGGAGGCTTCAGCCAAAATGATTGCATTAGCTCAGAAAAAAGGCCATTCAAATGTTCGGTTTGTACAAACTGATTTCCTAAAGTGGCACACCGAAACCAAATTCGATGCAATCTACTGTCCGTTTTTTCTGGACTGCTTTTCAAAGCAAGAATTACAGCGCGTAACAGCAAAAATCGAGAATGCTTTACTGCCTGAGGGAATACTCCACATTATAGATTTTCAACGCTCTACAGGTTGGCATAATGCACTGATAAACGTGATGTACCTGTTTTTTAAATATACAGCTGGTGTGAGCGGTCGGAAACTTCTACCTTTTAAGCGGTTGTTGTCAGCGCAAGGGTTTCAGCTAATTGATGATAAAAGCTTCTTTCAGGGGTGGATTTTCTATAGCCGCTTTAAGAAACGTTAACTCTGTTGGTCAAGACTAATTTGGGCTTGTTTTCCTGATCACTATATCCGATTATAAATGAAGAGCCTCCGTCTTTGATTTTCAACTTCTTCTTTAGCTCTTCTGGCTTTTGTGGATAGTTTTTCGTGAGTACATTGGCTTTGCTATCGGGCAGCAACTGTCGAATATTTTTCTTGGTTATGTTACTTGCCGTAACTTCAAAAATCCTTCCGGGAAAACTGACAAGCTGTTCATCAGAAGTATATAGATGTGTGTTGGGAGCCAGTTTATGGAGGGAGTATTGCGCCGCTATGGCCTTGAAAGCGCCTGCTTTTAGAATGGATGCATTAGGGTCATAGAGGTATTTATGGATGGGAGCATATTCAATATCGGTGTTGCGTTCTGCACTTTGAGTAAATGAAAATATTGGGTGTTGGGAGCCTAAATTCACACAGTGGATCTGCGGAGCGGAATGAGTATTCTTAAAATCAAGTAAAAAAAGGACCTCCTTCACTTCATTTTTTACACTTACCACATGCACTGAATGAACAAAGCGTAGCTGCTCTATACCTAAAGTTATATCGATCATTGGCGCGGCCTTTACGAGTACTTGCTCTGCCTTTTGTTCAAATAGTGGCAGAAGCTCCAGCAGGTTAGGGGTACAGTTTTCAAAATGAAAAACCTGCTTTTTCTGTAAATCGCGTCGAGCTGGGTCTATGAAGAAGGACGCTTTTTCGGAGAGTTCATCTAAAAAGTTTTCTGCGGTAGTGTGAGCTGTTGATATCTCTTTGGAGGTGAGCAGCTGGCTATTGTGTTGAAAAACCTCACAGAGCCACTCATCTCTTTCCACGTAGGTGGTTTGCTCAAATGCTTCAGCCAAATGAAGCGTGTCGATACCCATGCCTCCGGTAAGGTCAATGAGATTGGTGCCTTGCATGAGGCTGGCCTTGTAGTTTGCCGTAGCGGGTGAGGAGCACTGCTCTAAGGAAAGCGGTGGGGGCATGACTAGTTGAGGATTTCCGTACCAGTCAGAGAGTTTTGACCTGGCTTTTTTGCGGCTGATGAGCTGGTCTACAATAAGTGCTATATGCGCTTTATAAGCTGCTGGAGGATTGAGGAGTAGCTTGTGTGCGTCCGTACCAAGATTGCGCTGAATGAAGTCCTGTACTTCTGCTTGCTGTAAAAACTCAATCTGACTACTCATGGGGTAAAAATACAAAGCGGCTCGAAGTTTCCTCCGAGCCGCCAGTGTTATTGTTAGTTGGAATGCCGGGTTTTAAAATACCAGACTGTTTTCCATCATAAATTCAGCAATTTGTACAGCATTCGTAGCGGCACCTTTTCTGAGGTTGTCAGCCACGATCCACATGTTTAGTGATTTGGGCTGAGTCTCATCTCTGCGGATACGACCCACGAACACCTCGTCTTTACCATGTGAGTTGAGCGGCATAGGGTATACATTGTTGTGAGGATCGTCCTCTACAATCACACCTGGAGCCTTAGACAGAATTGAAGTTACCTCTTCCAGGTCGTACTCTTCTTCAAATTCTAGGTTTACCGACTCAGAGTGGCCACCCATCGTTGGGATACGCACGCAAGTAGCCGTAACCTTTACATTTTCATCTCCAAAGATCTTCACGGTCTCGTTGACCATCTTCATCTCCTCTTTGGTATACAGGTTTTCCTGAAACACATCGATGTGCGGCAGTACGTTCATGTCGATTTTGTGCGGATACACCATATCTCCATCTTTACCTTCGCGTTCGTTCATCATTTGGTCTACAGCACCTTTACCAGAACCAGTTACTGATTGGTAGGTAGATACTACCACACGCTTGATTTTGTAACGCTCATGTAGTGGCCCAAGCGCCAATACCATTTGGATGGTAGAGCAGTTTGGGTTGGCAATGATGCGATCGTCAATACGAAGCACGTGACCGTTGATTTCTGGTACGATCAGTTTTTTGGTAGGGTCCATACGCCATGCAGAAGAGTTGTCAATGACGATGGTGCCATTTTCGGCAAATTTCGGAGCCCATTCTTTAGAGGTACTTCCTCCCGCAGAAAATAATGCTATATCCGGTTTTTGATCTACCGCATCCTGAAGTGAAATTACCTTGTAGGTCTTACCCTTGAAAGTCATTTCCTTACCCACAGATCGCTCAGAAGCGACCAACAACAATTCATCAAACGGCACATTGCGCTGCTCGATGACTTTCAACATCTCCTGGCCCACAAGACCAGTAGCACCTACTACAGCAATTTTCATAATGATTTTAACTTAGATTGAACATTAACGGATTATTATTTTCCTATTTTTAATGAACGGCGAATTTAATATAAGATGAGCTTAAGAACCACTCTTTACCTTATTATCCTTTTTTTAGGTATTTACGGCAAAGCACAAGTCAGCGATGACTTTAGTGATGGTAATTTTTCTGAAGCACCCATTTGGTATGGAGAAACTAGTTTTTTTCAGATAACGAATGGGGCGCTGAACTCTGCTGGACCAGATGCCAGCTCAGAAATATACTTGTCCACTCCCACTACTCTTGCGGATTATACCGTTTGGGAGTTTTTTCTCCAGATCGATGGCAGTGCGCCTTCAGGGAGTAATCAGGTAAAAATTTACTTGATGTCAACTCAAGCTATCCTGACAGGTGTCTCGGATGGGTATTACCTGGAGGTGGGGCAGACAGGTGACGACTACTTAAACCTTAAAAAAACGGATGGTTCGGTCCTCCTGACCGGAACTACTCCTTTTGATGACCAGGTGAGAGTAAAGGTGACCCGCTCACCGGAGGGCGAGTGGCAGCTCTGGGCAGACCATAGTGGCGGCTACCAGTACCTATTCGAAGGAGCGACAACAGATCTTACTCACACTACCACAGCAGCTTTTGGCTGGGTAGTGAAACACACCAAAACCCGTAAAGAGAGCTTCTTTTTGGATGATGTACAGGTGGATCAGCTCCGGGTGGATTCCGTTAGCGTGATCAGCAGTACTCAACTGGACATCCAGTTCAATCAATTTGTGACGAGAGATGATGCGGAAAACACAGCAAATTATGCGATTCAGGGGTTGGTAATAAACTCGGCACAAAGGGATGCTGATGACAGTGCCAGAGTGTTTCTCACTCTGGATGGCAGTACACCTTTAAGCACCTCCACCTACTCACTGGTATTGAAAAACGCTTTTACCAGACAGTCGGCGGATACCATAAATTTTCAATACCGGGAACTGACATTAGATACCATACTGACCTTATCCGACTCGGAGCTGCTGTTGGAATTTAACGATACGGTGCGCACGGCTGAGGCCGAAAATGTGGCAACGTATACTGTAGACCAAGGAATAGGAACGCCTTCTACAGCTGTACGAGTTGCAGAAAACCCAAAACAAGTAAAACTCGAATTGGCGGGAGCGTTAGCAGAAGGAGTGAACTATAAACTCACCATTTCCGGGCTTCAAAATGCCGAGGGAAATAGCACTTTTTCAGGAGCTAAAGACTTCCAGTTTGTGATACCCCTGGTGCTTGACACCCTATCGGCAAAGTCTGAAAACACTTTGTTGGTTTCCTTTAATAAAACGCTAAATGCATCGCTCGCCGAAGCAGAGGATAATTACAAGTTGGATGCTGCAGAAACCCCTCTTTCTGCGGAGTTGCAGCCAGATGGAAAATCTGTTTTGTTGATGTTTTCGGAGTTTGAAAACGGAGACCATACGCTTGCGGTAAACAACCTGCAAGACCTGGAAGGAAACACCCTCCAGGAGAACAGTGAAGGTACGTTCAGCTATTTACATCTGGCATTGCGCCAAATAGCTTATGCTGGTGAAAACAAGATAAATGCCTACTTTAATCAGGGAGTGGACACTGTTGCTGCCGGCGAGCTAACTAACTACGAGCTGTCTGAGGCAGGCCAGCCAATTGCTGCTACTGTTAGCGATTCATCTGTAATGCTCGAATGGGAAAGGCTGTACAATACCGATTATACGCTTGCCATTGAAGGTGTGATCAACGCGCTGGCCAACAGCCAACCGGATTCTCTTGGTGCATGGGTGGCGGTGCGCACTGCGAGTGATTATCGGAGTATGCTCATCACTGAAATCATGGCAGACCCAACGCCCGTAGTAGGCTTGCCGGACGCGGAGTATGTGGAGCTTTACAACCCCAACAGCCATAGCGTGAATGTTGGAGGCTTCACCTTAAATGACAAAGTGCTTGATTCTTTTGTCGTAGCTGCAAACGCTTACCTACTGCTGACAGACAGGGAAGATTCGGCAGGCTTTGGCCTTACCAACAGTTTGGGCGTGATGGCATTTGATGCGCTAACAAACGGTGGTGAAACGATTCGCCTCAAGGATCAATTTGGCATCACATTAGATACTGTTTCGTACACCGACGACTGGTACGGCAACTCAGAAAAGTCCAATGGAGGATATGCTCTGGAGCTCATTGACCCGTTACAACCCTGCTCTGGAGTACAAAACTGGACGGCTTCTATACACAGTTCTGGAGGTACTCCCGGAGCTCAAAATTCAGTACATGATGATGACCATCAAGGTCCACAAATAATAGATGTAGATGTGCTGGGAGCCGATACCCTGAGGATATATTTTGATGAGCCGGTGGCATCAGCATCTATCCAATTGGCGGATTTTGAGTTGGAAGAGTATTCAATTGCTGAGCTGGATTCACTGGATATGTCTACCTATCAGCTCAGGTTGTCCGAGGAGTTGACGTCAGGGGCGTATTACTCTTTGATGGTCGGTGCGGTTCAGGATTGCCGTGGTAATTCGTTGAGTAGTCAGACATATACTTTTTTTCACGATATAGATGGGCCACAATTACTTGAGACCTTCCCCATAGCTGCTAATGAAGTTGCCCTGTTATTTGATGAACCATTGGAAGCCACCTCAGCAGAAGAAGAGGCTAATTATTCCCTGGCTGCCATAGCCATTGATCAGGCCACGCTTCAGGATTCGGCCAGGCACCGGGTGCATTTGCTTTTGCACACAGACTTGAGTGAGCAGTCCTATGAGCTGTTTGTTACCGGTTTGGAGGATACGCTTGGCAATGTCGGAGATGCTGCCAGAATGGAGTTTAGCTTTGAAGAGGCAATTGCTGACTGGCGGGTGGTGTCAGCCAATATCTTGTCGTTTTCCTTTACCCAGGCTATTGATACAAGTCGGATTAGTCAGAGCAATTTCCAGCTAGCTGATGGTAGCCACCCTGAATCCATAGCCAATACAGATGATCGTTCAGTCATACTAGGTTTTGAAACCAACTTTACCGCAAATAAAAGTCAGCGGCTCTATATGAAAGGCATTCGCTCCCAAGCGGGAAATTCTATGCTTACCCCGGCTCTGGACTTTGTATACGACACCCGGTCTCCAGACCTTGACAGTATGGTGGTGGCAAGTGATACCACATTGTTGCTCTATTGGGATGAGCCACTGGATACGCTTCGAGCACTCACCACCACCTTATATGAGCTGGAAGGTGTTAGTCCCATTCGGGTAAAAAGCATTGATCAAAAAACTTTTCAGCTCTGGTTCGAAAACCAATTTGAACAGGAAAAAGACCTGAGGCTCACCATCAAATCCCAGGAAGACTTGTCCGGCAATGCATCGTCTACCAAACGCACCGATTTTGTTTACGACAAAATTCCTCCTTCCATCGCTCGTATTGATTTTCAGGGATCAGATGAGCTGTTAATTGTCTTTCATGAGCAGATCACACGCACTTCGTCTTTGGCATTAAGCCACTATCAGCTCGGAAATGACCATCCTGTAGCGGCTAAAATTTTGGGGCCAGACTCTACCAGCGTATTGCTCACTTTTTCCGCTGTGGCGTATGACACAGCTCTATCCTTTTCTGCAACCGACATCTCCGATGTGGCCGGTAATCTATCTGAAAACATACAGTATAGGGTAGACTCTTACACGCCTCAAATCACCAGTATTGCTGCTGTGTCGGATCGTGAGCTCTCGGTAGACTTTAGCCATGCGCTGGAGAGCGGGTATGCGCCTCTGCTTCACTGTGACCGTTCGGTAGACAGTGTTGTAGAAGTGTCTTCATATCAGGCATCAGTTTATTTATCACTCCCACTTAGTCAGGGAGAGCATGTGATTATTAGTGCGTCAGGGGTGGAGGCTGTTCATGGAGCCACTTTAGACGATAGCCTTTCATTTGTGTTTGAGACGTATTTTGAAACCTACCAGCTGCTTGATGAACAAACCCTGGTTTTGCAGTTTCAAACAGCCTTTGATTCAGCATCCCGTTCCCATTTTCAAGTGGAATCTCACGACCTGGCATTTGTGCAATTAGATGGTGAAAATTCGTCACTGATTCAGTTGAGCTTTGCGAATAGCTTGCCAGAGAATACCCCTATTGAGATTGTATGGACTGACCTGATGGACCGCTTTGGAAGAAGGTTGCCTGATGGAGCAGTGACAATGCAGCGAGATACGCACCCTCCAGTCGTACAGGAGGTGGGTTCGGCACACGGTGATAAGCTGCAGGTTTCGTTTGATGAAGCGCTGGAAGCGTCTTCGGCATTGGCTAAAAATCATTATGCCGTTGATGGCACTTTACCCATCGAGGTGGCACTGGCTAATGACCAAAAGGTTGACCTTACGTTTCCAAACGGTTCTTTTGAAGTAGGAAAAGCGTATGAGTTGATCGTAGATCGGGTGGCCGACCTGAAAGGGAATTACCTGCTTCAGGATACTACCTCATTTGTCTATGAACCACCCACCCTCCCAACGCCTGGTGGTATGCTCTTTACAGAAATAATGGCCGACCCGAGCCCTGCTGTAGGTTTGCCCGAAGCTGAGTACCTGGAGCTGTACAATGCAGATACTATTTCATTCGATCTGAGTGTGCTGAAGCTTTCGGATGAGTTGGATACTCTGAAATTACCGTCATATAGTTTGGGTGCTGGTGAATATGTGCTGCTGATTGATGAGTCGAATCAGGCAGCATATAACTCCGGGAATGTACTAGGCCTGGCAAATATGCCTTCTTTGGCCAATGATGGTGAGACCTTGAGGCTATCGACCATTTTTGATGAAGTGGTAGATGAAGTTGCCTACTCTTCTAGCTGGTATGGTGAAGCGTCTAAAGCAAATGGTGGATACAGCCTCGAACGAAACGCTATGAACAATGCATGCCCGGTTGCCTATAATTGGGCTGCGAGTAAGTCGGAAGCAGGAGGTACACCTGGATATCAAAATTCAATTTTCCGTGAGGGACCAGACGAAGAAAAGCCACAGCTCAACAGCTGGTCAGTTGTGAATGGTTCGGTGGAGCTGGTTTTTTCTGAACCTATGGATAGCGCAAGCTTACTGCAGGCATCCGTGGATTTTGCGCTGCCAGTGGAGCGAAGAACTGTTGACGATGGAGCTGAGCGATTGACCCTTCATTTGGCTGATCAATTCTCACCGGGGGAAGCCTATACACTCAGTATCTCCGGGCCTCTGGATTGTACTGGAAATGCGCTGGATAGTATAGGTCTGGAGTTAAGTGTAGGCAAAAGCCCAGCGTCGGGTGAGTTGATCATCACGGAAATCATGGCTGATCCCGAACCGCCGAATGGGCTGCCGGGTGTTGAGTATGTGGAAGTCTACAACGCAAGTAGTTATTACCTTGATTTGGAAGATGTAGAGTTTGCAGATGAAAGAGATACGGTCGGCTTGCCTGCGTATACTTTGCCACCAGAAAGATATGTTGCTCTCGCTAGTGAAGCTGGAGCGCAGCAATTGATAGAATTTGGATCGGCACTTGGTGTAAGAGGATTTCCTGCTCTGACCAATGCAGGAGAGCAATTGACGCTTTTTTCAGCTGGAGCTAAAATTGACGAAGTGATTTACAGTGCAGACTGGTATGCAAGCGAAGCTCAGGAAGGAGGCCATTCATTAGAACTGATTAACCCGGCTGGTACTTGCAAAGGAGCTGCAAACTGGACCTCTTCTACTGACGCTTTGGGCGGTACGCCTGGTACACAAAACAGTGTGTTTCATATAGGTCCTGATGCCACGGCTCCGGAAGTGGTCAGCTTCGAGGTGTTGGATGCTAGCACCTTGCGCTTTGTGTTTAGTGAATCTATGGACAGTCTATCGCTGTTGTCGAGCCGACTGGATGGAGTGGTTGTGGACCAATTCGAAGTATTGGGGTATTATGCAGATACCCTGGTGGCCCATTTGTTTGTGCCGGTAGCACGTGGAGAGCAGGTAAGCATTACGCTCTCTGGTCCACAAGACTGTTCGGGCAATGGCATGGAGCTAAATTCATTCACTGTTGGCTTGGGTGATCGTCCAGCTTTTGGAGAGCTGGTGATCACGGAGATCATGGCAGATCCTGAGCCATTGGTGGGGTTGCCACCTTCAGAATATGTAGAAGTGCTCAACACCTCAGATAGGTTGCTATCACTCGGTGGCTTACAGCTAGTGGTAGAAACAGACACCGTTTTGCTTCCGGCTGCTACAGTAGAGCCCGGAGCTTATGTACTCCTGGTGCCCAAAGCTGCGGTGGGGCTTTTCGAAGGGGGAGCCGTGGTAGGGCTGAGTGGATGGGCTGCTATCAAGAATAGTGGAGATTTTTTGGCCATTATTGGGGAAGAGCTCATTCATCAGGTGGAATTTGATCAAGAATGGTATGGAGAAGAAAAGGCTGATGGTGGCTTTAGCCTGGAGATAAAAGATCCCCTCAACGTTTGCGCGGGGGCTATCAACTGGACAGCAAGTACTCATCCCAATGGTGGTACGCCGGCTTTTGCCAATGCTGTATCCGAGGCTGTTCCAGACAATTTTGGGCCCGAAGTTCTAGCTGCTAGGGTAGTGACTGCCAATGAGCTGCATGTTTTGTTTTCTGAGCCTCTGGCCGTAAACAGTGTTATCAACCTGGTAGTGGATCTGAGTCCTGATGTATCAGTTGCCAGGTTGGAGCTGAATAAATATCGCACTCAGCTAACGCTCTTTTTGGAGGACTCGCTGCAACGTAACTTGCCGTATGAAGTTCGAATTTTTGGTTTGAGAGATTGTTTGGGCAACACGAATGAACCACTGGAGTTTACGTTGATCCGACCAGGTGTAGCTACTGAAGGCCAGGTCAGGCTCAGTGAGTTGCTTTTTAACCCCAAACCTGAGGGCGTAGATTTTATAGAGTTGTACAATACAGGCGATAGCTATGTGGATCTTTATGGTTGGGATCTGGAGCGACTATTGGATGACGGCACTGAGATGACCACTATTACCACTCACTACCTTCTTGGCCCTCATGCTTATGTGGCGCTCACAGAGGATACCATTTCTTTAAAGAACCAGTACCCACCACGGGTTAGCAAGCGTCTGCTACAGACCCAGCTACCAGCTATGCCAAATGAAGCAGGGCACATCCATATTGTGAGCGGAGCAGGCATACGACAAGATGCTTTTGAATATGATGAAGATTTTCATTTGACTTTGCTTGATGACGTGGACGGTGTGTCGCTGGAGCGTCTGGATTTCGAAAACCCTACTCAGGATGCCAACAACTGGACTTCAGCTTCGTCAGCGGTGGGTTTTGCTACCCCGGGCTATGCCAACTCTCAGGCTCGAGGACAGCAGGTAGCCAGCGGCAAACTTGCCGTAACACCTAAAGTGTTCATTCCTGCCAGTTCCAATCCGGCTTTTCCCTCCTTTGCTACCATATCCTACCAACTGTCTCAACCTGGTCAATTTGCAAACATCACTATCTACAATCAAGCTGGCCAGGTGACTTATCAACTAGCTCAAGGCATTTCTTTGTCTCAGGAAGGTTTTGTGCGCTGGGATGGCACCGATGATGCCGGAAGAAAAGCACCAATGGGCTACTATGTGGTGCTTTTTGAATTGTATGATAGCAACGGAAATCAACAATACCTTAAAGAAACCGTGGTAGTCGGGCATTAAGACCTGCACATCCTTCCCATTTTGAAAAGCCTTTTCCAAAAATGATCACACCGGGCATGGTGATTACGCAAAACTGAACAGATATAAGTGTCTGTAAATCAGTGCATAGTGAAATTCTTCGGTTTTTGGCATCAGTCTTGGCTTATAGAGGGCGAATCAAAAATGACGAATGTTATGAAGAGGACAAGATTTAATTTATTAGCAATTCTCGGTATGGCAACAGCCATAACCTTTAGTGCATGTAGCAATGATGATGAAAACGTAAATGAGCCAGACGATCAGCAAACTGAGCGTGGTTCAGCAAACGTTGCCATGACAGATGCTGCGGTGGACGCTGAGAATGTAACAGGCGTTTACATGAGTGTAAAAGGTATCAAAGCTGATGGAGTAGATAACGCGAATGATGCCACGGTAATGTTTGACGCCACTCAAGAAGTAAATGTGATGGCATACCAAAACGGTGAGACCTATAACTTCCAAAGTCTGGATCTGAAAGCTGGATCATACTCTGGCATTTCATTCATACTTGACGAATCTAAGCCAGCATATGTGACTTTCAAAGACAATACAGAATCTGAAATTGAAATTGAAGGAAACAGCTCTGCTAGTAATGAGTATCAGGTGATGGGTGATTTCGAAATCAATGCAGATGCCCAGACTGACCTTGTAGCTGATATTGACCTGAGAAAGGCGTTTAAGAATACTTCTGAAACTTCAGCTGAAGGAGAGTACAAACTGAGAACTACAGCGAGACTTGTAAAAGCAAACTCCGCGGGTACCATCAAAGGTAGTGTAGAAAACTACAATGAGATGAAAACCAAAATGGAGGAGCAAAACAAGAAAGCGAAAGTAGTAGTATATGCTTATGCCGAAGGTACTTATGAAGCCAGTGAGCAAGAAGATGCTGACGGTGAAGCAGGACTGAAGAGTAGGTTTGAAAACTCAGTAAACAGTGCAGTAGTAGCAGAAGATGGTACGTTTACGCTTGCATTTATGGAAGATGCCGAATATGAAATTGTGGTAGCTTCTTTTGAGAAGAGCAAAGACGCACCAGAAGAGGAAGAGTATTCTTTCTCAGGATCGCTCGAAGCGAAACTTACAGCAGATGCTGCATTGAACGCTGTACTTAGTGGATTGGATGTACAGGCCAACTCTAGTACAAATGTGTCACTATATCTTGGTTTGCAATAATAGAAACCAATAGAGGTGAGGCCTTCGGGCCGCAGCCCAAGCTATAGATCCAAACGCCCGGTGATCTTTCATCGGGCGTTTTATTTATGCCAACAATACAACAACAGACCAGTTCTCCAACTATGAGCAAGATCAAGAACAACTTAAAAATTCAGCACGACATACTGAGTAAGATATTTTACATCAAGGTAAAAGGTGGCAATGCAGAGCTGCACTATGACCGGCACGGAGATTCCTATCTCGACCTGCTATCCACTACGGTGCCAGACGATTCTCAGGGTTTTGGGATAGCCAGTCAGATTGTAGAAGCTGCTTTGGCTTTTGCCAGAGAGCAGCACCTAAAGGTAAAGCCTACTTGCGATTTTGTAGAAAGCTATATAGAAAAACACCCTGAGCATAGCGACCTGGTGCTATAGTCAGGGTGTTTGTTAGCTTAATTGGATAAGTGCTTATTTCTCGTATAGAGCTTTGCCAGCTTCATAATACTTATCCCCTTCTACCCAGAATGGCGTCTCTTTCATATTGCCTATGAGTCTGCCTGCCAGTACGTAGGCTCTATAAAAGGTGTAGAGGTAGTCCATGTCCAGCGTTTCAAACTCATCTGCGGGCTGGTGATAGGTCCTGGTGATGTCTTCATCAAAAGCATCTACCCCCATGCCAAAGCTCGGAGCAGGTATGCCTTTAGAGGCAAAGCTCACATTGTCTGATCGGTCAAACAGGTTTTGATCCTTGTAGTTGGCATCATCTCCAGGAGTGAGTCCGTAGGTTTCTATCGCTTTTATGAGCAGATCTTCCGCAGTGGTACGGTCCAGACCGATTACAGTGGCCATCGACGTGTTGTTGTACCCACCATTGTCACTGTTAAAACAAAATGCAATTTCGTTGAGCGGGAGCGGGCTATTGTCTACAAAGTATTTGCTACCCAGCAGGCCTTTTTCTTCTGCGGTAAAAAGCACAAATAGCGACGAACGTTTGGTGGGTTTGGTGGTGAGGTTTTTCGCTGCTTCCAATACCGTTACCGTTCCTACTGCATTGTCTCTGGCGCCATTGTAGATGTTGTCTCCTGTGCTGTCTGGCGCTCCTACACCCACATGATCGTAGTGTGCTGTAAAGGCTACATACTGGCTTTTGAGTTCACTATCTGACCCTTCCACATAGCCTACTATATTGTGGCCGTTAAACTTTTCTACTTTCGATCCGGCGATTTCCAAAGTTACCGTATCTCCAGTGCTAAAAGCCTTGCTGCCTTTTCGCTCGGCGTTGCTCATCCAAATGGTCAAAAACTCGTCTTCGTCTTCTCCTTCATCGAGCATCACCTTGTCTCCACTTAGGTACTTGACCAGCAGTGGCCATGGAATCTGAGGAGACTGATACAGTTCGATAATCCCCGCAGCACCAGCATCCTGTGCCCAAAGCCTTTTTTCCTTCGCCAGGGCATACCATGCTCTCACGCTTTCGTCAGTGCCATCTCCGGCTGTACATACTACTAACTTGCCAGCTACATCCGCTTCTTCCAGTTCTTCCTGAGTGGCATACGGCAACACTACTACCTCACCTGTCCAGTTGAGGTTAGATCCTTTTAGCAAAAGGAAATCTTTTTCAATCTGAAAGGTATCTGCTGTGCCAGTAAGGGCTCCACGCTCGGGTTTGTAATACTTTTTGAAAGGCACCGGCTGAAAATAGTCCGGGTATTCAGGAAATGGTTTTACACCGTAATATTCCAGCTGAGTGCGCAGGTATTCTGCGGCTACTTCCAGGCCTTGAGAGGGGGTGTCTCTGCCTCTCAGTGCATCCGAAGCGAGAAACTTCAAATGTGCCTCCATGCGCTGCTTGCTTACGGTCTTGTCCACAAGCTTTTTGTCTTTTTGAGCCCAAGCTACTCCGCAGCTCATCATTAGAGCCGCTATGATCACCTTCTTCATGTATATACTGTTTTTTTGAATTTGGGCCCTAAACTAATGGCGGAATCGGCGATCACCAAGAAATATTAGATCAGTGGTTGTCCTCCTTTATTTTTCTTTCTTCTGGAGGGTTGGCCTTATCGGGGTTCGTATAAAACGGCACCACTATGTCCATCAGTCCTACTCGGAGGCTGTTCCACAGGTAGTTAAAGAAATCTTTGTTTTGGTAACGGATGAAATAGATGTTTCCTGTTTTGTAATTAGACTCTGACGGAAGGTTTTCATTTCTCACTACCAGATTACCTAGTATACTCTGAAGCCATTTTTCATCCCTTTCTTTATCAAAAACGGTAATGTTGAGGTTTTCATATTGGAAAAAGAGCTCTCCTGACGAGCTGTAATCATCCCCTTTAAAGTCAAAATCCAGGGACCGGAGGTCTCCTTTAGCTTTTACGCCTACCAGAGGTGAGAGCACCTGGTTTACGTAGCTTAGTGGCATTTCGTCTAATGAACCGCTAACGCCAAATTGCTGGGAGGCTGAGTTCATGTCCAGGTTTATTTGAGTGGTAAGCTTCCCCACACCCATAAACTGTGAAAGCACATCAATAGTAAGCGTTGGCTGATGTTGGAGGTACGCAGTGTCATTGGATATGTGATAGGCGCTCACATACAGGTTTTCAAAACTGATGCGCCCACTACGAGGTAGCGCTACAGGGTATTGCTCGTAGGCAATGAAGCCATCTGTAGCAGTAAGGGTATCGCAGCGAAAGGCAAGAGGGATCTTGTGTAGCAGGCCCGAAAGTAGTGGCTTGGTGTGGGGAGGTCCTTGCGGAGGATTTTTGTCTTTGTATACTTCTAGCACCGGCTGGTGAAGGTGCAATTTGCTAGAAGAGAGCTCTGTGCGTTTATTTTTATGTAGTTCCCAGAGGAGCTTTTGAGCATGCAGGCTATCTACAAAAAAATCAATCCTGGCTTTTTCATAGGGGTGTTTTTCGGCAAATTTCTCCTTGGACCAGATGGGTTTAAAATGAAGAGATTTTATGGCGAGTGCCGTATCACGTACGTCCAGTTTTCCAGATGTTAGTGTGTAATTTTCGTTGAGTTTTAGGTAGGTACTGTCTATGGTAATGGTCGATTGCTCAAAAGCCATAGGAAAAAGCTGATCAATGGTGCCCGTATCTACTACAATCTTCCTGGCGCCAATATTTAAACCGGAAACTCGCAAAAAATCTGATGCTTTACCATGGTGAAAAGCCCGAATATGGGCGTTTTTGAGCTCAAAGTTTTCCACTTCAATACGGGTGAATACCTCCTTGACAAAAAGGTTAATAGCTTCTCGCTCCTGATTGGTAGGGCGCTCGCTTGGGAGCTTTATTTCTAATGCCAGGCTGTCAAATACGATGTTGTTTACATGCACTTCATGGTCAAAGAGTAAGCTCCAAACACTAAATCCGGTGATGTAAATTTCCTTAGCTCGAGAATAGATACTGACTGAGGTGTCTGCCTGTGCCGTATCCAGGTTTAGAGTTGGCTGTCGAAAGCGTACACTTCGCTTGAGCAGGTTTAAGTCAAGCGAAGCAACCTGTACCTTGTCGCCAAAAAGTTTTGGGAATTTCTGGTGTGCCAGATAGTTGGTAACGATATAGGTAACACCCAGGATCAGCAAGGCTATTCCTGTGATGACTAGTCCGTTTCTAATGGGTTTGTTTGGAGGCATGAAAGGATCATTGAGAATCACCTCTTTTAACTTCCATGCCCCCGAGTAAGTTTAGTTTTATTCGTTTTTGAAGATTTGAACCACCGGGTCACGCCCTTCTACCAGGTATCCTCGGTACATTCCGCTGGTGTTGAAAGGCATGGCCACATTGCCGTATCGATCTAGCGCTATCAGTCCTCCTTTGGCATCCATAGCTGAGAGCTTGTCCATTACCTGCTGGGCAGCATCCTCTACGCTGAGCCCTTTGTACTCCATCAGTGCAGACACATCATGGGCGGCAGCCGTCCGAATGTAGTATTCGCCATGGCCTGTGCCAGAAACTCCACAGGTGGCATTGTTGGCATAGGTTCCTGCTCCTATTACCGGTGAGTCGCCTATTCTGCCCCAGCGCTTGTTAGTCATCCCTCCGGTAGAAGTAGCCGCACAGATATTACCAGCCTGGTCCACAGCTACTGCACCCACCGTACCAAATTCCTTTTCTACCTTTTGAATGATCTTTTCCAGCTGTTTAGCTCGTCGTTCGGTTTTGAAGTATTCTGGGGCTACCAGCTCCAGGCCACGCTCTTCAGCAAAGGCTTCGGCTCCTTCACGTGCCAGCATCACATGGGGTGAGTTGAGCATGACTTCATTGGCTGCCAATATGGGGTTTTTTATTGTTTTTACTCCCGCCACAGCACCGGCATTGAGGTCACTACCTCGCATGATGCTGGCATCCAGTTCATTTTCACCTGTGGCTGTAAAGACAGCTCCTTTTCCTGCATTAAACAGCGGGGAGTTTTCCATGAGTAGGATAGCCTCCTGGATGGCTTTGCAGCTGGATTCGCCAGCTTCCAGTAGTTGGTATCCCGTAGTAAGTGCAAGCTGCAGTTGCTCCCGATACGCAGCTTCGGCTTCTGGGGTCATCTTGTCTCTGGAGATGGTGCCGGCACCTCCATGTATGACGATGGCTACTTTGGGCGAGGGGTCAGGCTGGGAATTTTCTTTGTTTACGGATTGTTGGCATCCTACCAGAATAGTAAGCACACTCAACGAGAAAATGAGGTTTTTGAAGTGATGTGTCATTTTTGGATGTGTCATTTTTATAGTTTTAAATGTGAGGTGGTTATGTTACTTTAGCGCTTTTAATACCACCGGAAATATAAACATCAATATTATGGCTGAGAAGACAATGTATTCCGAAGACGAACTGAAGGAATTTGAGCAATTGATCAATGAGAAGTTGGAGAAGGCTCGTGAAGAACTAAGAATCTTGAAGGGTTCGCTTACCAGGAATACAGACGAAGGCACAGATGCTACACATAGCTCAGTGAAAACACTGGAAGATGGTGCAGACACTGCTGAAAAAGAGCAGTTGAGTACTTTGGCAGGCCGTCAGCAAAAATTTATCAATAACCTGGAAAAGGCACTCATCCGAATCAAAAACGGCACGTACGGAATCTGTGTAGATACAGGTAAACTTATCAGCAAAGAGCGACTCAGAGCGGTGCCACATACCATGCACTCTATAGAAGCAAAGCTCAATCAGAAAAAATAGTGGATTACCTCGTTCATCATATTGAGGCGTTGGTGTTTTGCTCACCGAAGCCCATCACCCCGGATGAAATTCACGCTTGCTTGAAAGAAATGTTTGAGGCGGATGTGCCGCTTGACGACATTTCTCAAGGGCTGGAGATTCTGGAAAAAAAATATGATGCCGATGACTTTTCTTTTGGACTGGTAAAAAGCGGAGGGGGATTTCAGTTTCTCACCAAGCCGGCTTATCAGGCGAGCATTAGTATTTTGCTAAAGCAACAATCCAAGAAAAGGCTCTCCAACTCAGCCATGGAGACCCTGGCGATTATTGCTTACAAGCAGCCGGTGACTAAAACAGATATCGAGCAGATTCGCGGGGTAAACTGCGACTATGCGGTCAATAAATTATTAGAAAAAGAACTTATCGAGATCAAAGGCAAGGCCGACACAATAGGAAGGCCCATGCTCTACGGTACCAATGATAAGTTTATGGATTACTTCGGAATCAACTCACTGAAGGACCTGCCAACACCGAAAGATTTTGTGCAGGATGACAATGCCATCGGAAAGGAAGAAGACGCGGAGGAAGAACAAGAAAAAGATGAAAAGTAAGAAACCTTCAGGGCCTGGCAAAGGCAAACAGAAATATACTCCTAAACCACAGGAAGTACGCCTCAATAAGTACATAGCTGATGCGGGTGTGTGTTCACGACGTGAAGCAGATGTACTCATTGCCGATGGTAAGGTGAAAGTGAATGGCAAAGTGGTGACCGAAATGGGCTTCAAAGTCCACCGCTCTGACAAAGTAGAGTATGAGGGCCGGGCGCTGAAAGCCGAAAAGCTGCAATACGTACTCTTGAATAAGCCGAACGATTTCATCACTACTGTATCAGACCCTCATGGTCGCAATACGGTAATGAACCTGGTAAAAAACGCGTGCGATGAGCGCATCTATCCCGTAGGGCGTCTGGATCGCAATACCACCGGGCTACTCCTGTTTACCAATGATGGTGAGCTGGCCAAACGGCTTACGCATCCTTCTTATCAAATCAAGAAAATTTACCAGGTGACCCTGGATAAGCCAATCACCAATCAGGATTTTGATGCGATACTCTCTGGTGTGGAGCTGGAAGATGGCATGGCTACTCCGGATGAGATGGCGGTGATCACGGATGACAAAACGGTATTGGGGATCGAAATTCACATCGGTCGAAACCGAATCGTACGTCGAATCTTCGAGCATTTTGGCTATCGCGTAGAAAAGCTGGACCGTGTGATGTTTGGCACTTTGACCAAGAAAAACCTACCCCGAGGTAAGTTCAGACACCTTTCTCCAAAAGAAATCAACCAGCTTAAGCACTTGAGTGGGGGAAGGAGGAAATGATCTCCCCCTCCTTCCGATAGGTTTTAAAGTGAGCTTGCCAGTACTTCCAGGTCTTTGGTGATGATGATGTGCTCCGGTTCTTCAGTGATGGATAGTAGTTTTTCATAGGGCCCTTTCATCCCAAACAGGTTGATACAGTCATCGCTGACTTTGTAGGTGATGGTGCTATAGCTACTAGCGACCGATGCAATAGTTTTTAGGTCATCAAGAGCACCATCCGGTTGCACCTTTAGCGCAAAGATTTTTGTGTCCGTGTTTTGATTGCCTGCTCTCTGTATTTTTCCATCCAGACCTTTCAATTCGTTGAAATTTCCTACTACCAGGTAGCCATCATCCAGGTTTGTGACACTAGTGATTTCTCCCTTATAGCTCATGCGCTGCTGCCATTGTAAATCACCCAGAATGCTATAGCTCGCTATGATCATCTCACTTTGCTGAAAGATGTCTGAGATGTAATCTTCACCTTTGTAAGTTACGAGGAGGCTGTTGGTGCGTTCATTGTAAGTAATTGTTCTTGGGTATTGGTTGAGTAACAGTCTTCTGCTGAGCGTCGGTTTGCCCTGCTCATCTAAAAGTAGCAGATGGTTGATGTGGGTGTTGTTCGTATCGGTTCCGTGCAGGATCACGGCCAACCCACCAGGAATTACCTGCATGGCTCCAACTCGCGTGTGGGAATCGTATCCAGCTGTACTGTCTATTTGCAAGAGGTAGTCGTTGTACCACCCCACTTTATTATCTGCAGTAATGCCCGCCACATAGGCTTGAACCTTACCTTCATCTTCATTTTTTAGGATACCCCCTATAAACTGTGATTCATCAAAGTTTCTAAAGCGATGTGTGGTGATAGGATCTGCAGTTAGCTGTTCGTAATCTACAGCCAGTTGCTCATTCAGTGGGATTTCCATTCGCTTGTGTTTGATCTCCTCTACCAGCGAATCAGCGGCCAGAAGAGAGACCAATCGCGATCGGATTTGTGATACATATTGTCCTTTAGTCTCTTGGTTTTCATTGCGTTCCGTTTGAGCAAACTCCACGATGCCTGATTGGTTTTGGTAATGCATGCGAATGAAGTCAGTATACTTTTCAAAGGACTCCTGGGTGTTTTTCTTATCAATATTAGCCAGTAGGGTGTCCGCCTCTTTTATTCGGTTGATCATTTGTCCATAGAGGTACAGCTTTCGGCTCTCGTCTGCAGAAGCCGTAGTGTCTATTTGGTTGCTTTGTAGTTGCTGATAAATCAGTTCGTGTTTTTTGGCTTTGTACAAAAAGATAGGCTCCACGACAGAATTCAGATCGTATTTGCGAAGCTGAAAGAGTACTTCTTTGGAGACGCGCAAAGGTTCAAACTGGTCTCGTATAAAGTCTGGCGTAGCTTGCTCCAGCCGCTGGTTGAGCCGGATGTTTTCTGCGCTCAGATCGGTCCGCAGCTTATCGATTTCAGTGTTGATCGCCTCGCGGGTAGCATCTACCCACTGCGCATAGTCCCAAATGTGCACCTTGTCCTGCAGGAAGTTGATTTTGGATTCGAGCCCATCCAGACGGTACACTTTTACAGGTTGTATGTCCAGTGTCTGGTTGTAGCCAATGTCAAACTGCTGAGTTGCAGCTTTGTACTCTTCCCAGAAGCTCAAGCAGTTTTGGTAGGCAGTTTTGATCTCCTCAAACTGAGCGTCCACTTCTGGTCCATACAGCAAGTAAAGGTCTTTAAAGGTGGTGTACTGGCCTAAAATGGCTGAAACCTTTTTATGCGCACGGTCATAGCTGCTAAAGCTTTTGGTGAACTTTTCGTAGATCGTGGGTGCATGGTCTATAAACGACTGCAGCTCCTCCTTCATGGCGGCCATGTGGCTGCTGATGGTGTCATACTCCACTTCTACACGACCTTTATCGTCTAGCTGCCCGAAGTTGAAGTAGTGTTCTTCATTTTTACGGACATCTTTTTCGGTAATAAACCGCTCCGTGATGGCGTATGCCTTCAAGGCTTCACGGGCATTGCCTACTTTGTAGGCATAGTCTTTTATAGGATCACTGTTTTTGTAGCGCGTTTCGTAGATTACGGCCATTTGGAGATAGATGCTCGCATTGTCCGGCTCTTCTGCCAGGTATATTTTCAGCTGTGCCAAAGCTCCACTTGGAGGCAACGCCAGAATAGAGGGTAAGACATCTTCGTACTTTTCAAGTTTTTGGGCATGCGCACCCAGGCCAGTCAAAATAAGGAAAAGGATGATATATTTTTTCATGATTGGGAGCATTTAGATTTCCAAAATTTTAAGAACCACGCGTCGGTTTTTGGCTTTGTTTTCGTCCGAGTCGTTCGGCACAATGGGTTGGCTTTCGCCGTATCCGCGAGCCACAAATCGCTCTTCCGGAATTTTATTTTCGATCAGAAATTTCACCACACTTTGGGCTCTTCGGTTGGAGAGTGCGGCATTGTACGCGGCTGAGCCTACATCATCCGTATGCGCTGCTATCTCCACTTTCATGCCTGCATTTTGCTTCATTAGGTCGATCACACGCTGGAGTTCATCGTAGGAGATTTCATTGAGCTGGTCAGAGTTAGACTCAAAAAGAATGTCCTTGAGGGTGAGGTTGGCACCAGCCAAAAGCGGTTGGAGTTTCATTTCCAGACTTGGCATGGCATCTCCGGTGCTGACGGAGACTCCTCCGGTGGTACCATCTCCTGAGCTAATGATGGTTTCATCAGGATTTACATCAATCACCGTACTGTTAAAGGCATAGCCCTGATCACTGGTAGCTTCTATTTCATAGCGATCGCCCACACGTAGGGCTACGGTTTCGTTGCCTTCCACATCGATGACTTCATCCCGGTTGCGGTTTCGGATGCGTACTCGTGATCGGATTTTACCATTGTTGACCAGGTCAGCCACGTTGATCTGCAAGTCCCGTTTGTGCGGGAGCATTTCTACATCTCGTATAAATTCTGGGTATACTACCAGTCCCGATACATCCAGCGTAAAGAATTCACTGTCGAAATGCTCTTTGTCCACGATGATCTCATACAGTTTGCCGAGTGGCAGGTCTAATGTAATTCGCCCATCTGCAGTGTTTTCTATGTCCATGAGAAAATCAGAGGCTCCTTGTTCTTTTACTTTGATATTGGCCTGTATTGGCTCGAAAAGATCTCCATCGTAAATATTGAGGTTGAGACTGGCAGCGTTATACAGCTGGATGTCCTGGTCGATTTCTTTGTATTCATTCTCATTAGAGAGATCGTAGAAAAGTGACTGAGACGTATAGCCATTCTTTTTTACTTCGATGTTGTAGTTGCCACCTACGGCCAGTACCACGGTGTATCGTCCATCGTTGGGGTTGTTGTTGATGGTCATCAGTTCGCCGGAGGTAAATGCATCTGACACTACGATTTCTGCAGCTATACCATCGCCCGTATTGCCATCGGTAATGTAGCCCTGGATGATGATGTTTTTAAACTGCCTGAGGTGAGGAGGTATTTGCACCGAATAGATTTCGCTGGCATCATAGACATAGTAGAGCAGATCACCCTGTGCAGAAATGGACGAGAACTGATCCGCTACCGGGGTGTTTACATACTCTAGTGCTACGGGATATTTCCAATCGCCAATATCCGTAAGCTGCGTTTGGTAAAGATCAAAATTGCCCCTTCCTCCCAGTCTGTTGGAAGCAAAGATGAGGGTGCGGTTATCGGCCATGATGCGGGGAGCTTTTTCACAATCCTGATTGATAGGATAGGGCAGCAGTTCGGGTATTCCCCAGCTACCATCAGGTTGTTTTTTGGTCATATACAGACTAAAGCACGCCTTGTTTTCCCATGCTTTGGCGAGCTCTTTGTCTCTTAGTGGTTCGAATTTTTGCCTTACAAAATACATGGTTTTGCCATCAGCTGAGATCGATGGAAAGCCTTCGTATCCTGCGCTATTGATAGGTTCGCCAATGTTTTTAGGTTCCGTCCAGGACTCTCCGTCACGCACCGAGTAGTAGATGTCTTCACTACCATGACCTCCGCGAAAAGAGGCAAAGAAAAAGAGCGTGTTGCCATCAAAGGTGATGCTGGGTCCCCCTATTAAGTCAGTAGAGTCTCCGAAGTTGTTGATCGCATCGATGGGTCTGGGCTCGGTCCAGGAGCCATTGACCAGGCGTGAGTCGAACAGCTCGTATTTCCCCTGGCGGTTAGACTCGAAGATCATCGTTCGGCCATCAGCCGAAATTGATGGTGCATATTCTACCTTGTCACTGTTGAGTTCTGGTATCGGCTGGGCAGTGGATCTAAAGAAGTTGATCGTATCTGAATGAGTCCGAAGTGTATCCGGTATCTGAGCTGAGGCCCAAAAGCTAAAGAGCATGAGTCCTATAGTCCAGATAGTAATTAGGTTGAGTTGGTTTGGTTTCATAGCATATTACTTTCCTAGCATGACAAATGCGCCCCAGTAGTAGGGCTCTGCATACTGTGATCGAACAGATAAAATGGCTTGATTAAAAGCATCAAGCTTAGATTTTCCTCCGAGCCAGTGCTTGTAAAACTGACTCATTAGGAGTTGAGTGGTTTGGTCGTTTACTTTCCAAAGGCTCATGATGAGGTTGTCACACCCTGCTACCATAAATGCACGCTGTAGCCCATAGACTCCTTCACCGTTTTTTACTTCCCCCAGTCCGGTTTCACATGCCGACATCACCACCAGAGACGTTTGGTCCAGGTGGAGATTCATTACTTCATAGGCTGTGAGTATACCATCTTCTCCTCCAGGTATATCTTCATTTTTCATGGTATTTTGTGCGCCGGCAAGCAGTAGTCCTGATCGAAGTAGTGGGTTAAATCGTGCGTTGCGACTAGCCAGCCCTGCTTCATCATCTATCTCAGGCAGGTCTTCCAGAAAAAAGCCGTGCGTAGCGATATGCAGTACTTTGGGGCTCGTTATGTTCTTGATGTTGGCTTCATTGGCTTCTTTTTCTAGAAAGAGTTCATTTTGCCAGGTGGCAGAATTAGCCATGTTTTGGATAGATTTTACCTCTTCCAGTGTTCCGGGGAGCAAAGAGATCTCTTCTCCAAAACTACGCTCGGTATTGCTGCCAGCCAGCAATAGACTGCCCCTGCCTTTGGAAGACTCGTCTAGTTGGTACTGCGGATAGCCAAACAGGGTCATTCTATTGTCCGAATCACCACTGGCCTGGTACTCGGTCAATTCTCGTGTATTGCTAAGCAGGCGCACCTTATATCGGTCTATTATGTAAGAATCGCCCTTTGGATTGTAAAGGGTAGCCAGGTTCACTTTATTGAGTACGCCATCTGCAGATAGGTAAATTGTCTTGATATCATCGTTTATCGTCTCGTCGAAAGGTTTCCAAAAGGTGTCGTAGGATCGCATATCCTTCACTTTGTACACGATGGAGTTTTTGTAGGTTTTAAACCCCTTGTTTTCCATGTGTGCCCCATCGGCTTTTACAACCAGTCGTGGAGCAGTAGATGTGTCAGAGCTGAGTATCAAACCTACGTACAGCACAGAGTCTGCTTTCATTTTTTTCTTAACCCGGATGATTTCTATAGCCATTTGGTCCTGCGTCAGGCTTGTGGCTACTTTTTGCCAGGTAGGCTGCTGCTGCTCAAAGGTGCTGGCAAATGCTGCTGATTTAAGTGAAAGTTCTTTTTCGGTATCATTGGCCTGGCTTTCCAGGTTAGCGATAGAAATGTCGCTTTGAGCAAGCTCTTCCTGACTCATGTTGTAGGCTTTTACGATACGTTCTTTGAGGCTGAGCCATTCGTTAAACAACCCTACAAGTTCTGGGTCATTGCTGCTGAGAATCGTGTTTCGAACCTTGTTGGTAGCGTTGAGCAGGAGGGCCTTAGTGGCCAGCTGCAAGTTATAGATTTGTCCTACGAGCGCCTGCTGTTGTTCGGAGGTGCCTTTTTGAAGTAGGTTGTACTCTACGGCAAATTCTATGTACGACTCAAATACAGGTTTGATTTTGCTGTAAAAGGCACTTTTCTCGTTTTCGCTAAGTGAGGGAAAATATTTTTGGATAAAGTCCAGGTACTGGTTGGTGACCTGAGCGAATAGTGGCTCCGCCTCTTCAAATTGCCCAGTCTTGTGGAGAATGGAGGCCAGCCCATAGAGAGCAAATGCATAGTCTGGATGATTGGTCCCTAATACATTTTTTCTGATCTCTACCACTTTTCGGTAATGCAAGAGGGCTTGTTCGTAGTTTTCTAGTTCTTGTTCCAGGGTGGCCAGGTTGTAAAGGGTGCTGGCATAGGAAGGATGCTGCTCTCCAAATGTCTGCCGATCGATATCCAATGCTTTGAGGTAAAGCTCGCGCGACTGCTCGTAGTTTTCTTCTTCTTCATAGACGCTAGCCAGGTTGTGTAGGGTTTTTGAGTACAACGGATGATGAGTGCCCAGGATGGCTTCATCGATCTCAAGTGCTTCTTCCAGTAGCTCACGGGCTGTGGTGTAATCTTCTTCCAGCTGATGTAGGGTAGCCAGGTTTTCCAATGCAGTAGCATAGTCTGGAGAGTGGCGACCCATGGTCTGTTCATAGATGGATAGTGCCTTTCCGAATAAGGGTTTTGCAGCGTCCAGATTGCCCATTTTTTGATATAGAAGTGCCAGGCTGTTGCTCACGTTGGCCTGAGCGATGTGGTCTTCACCCAAAGACTGAGCGTAAATACTCTGTGCTTTTTTTAGCAGCTTTTCAGCTTCACCATAGTCGGCAAGTTGCTTCTTCACCGTGCCTAAATTGGATAGTGTATAGGCTAAAGAAGGGTCGTTGGGAGGCAAAGTTTGCTCTTTAGTGCTTTTGATTTGCTGTAGCAAATCCAGGGCGTCTGTGTAGCGAGCAGTGTGTAGGTAGAGCAAGGCCAGATTTTCAAGGGTGGTGAGGTAGTCGGCGTTTTGTGGGCCAAATGCCTTGCGTTTGATTTCTTCTGCATTAAGCAAATGGTGCTCGGCTGCATAATAGTTTCCTTGAAGCTGCAGCAGTGAGGAGTAGTTGGTAAGCACTATCGCATATTCAGGGTGATCTTCTCCAAAGCTTTTTTTGAAGATGGGTAAGATTTTCTGGATGCTTTGATCTGCTTGTGCATACTTGCCCTGCTGGGTGTAGATGGTAGCTAGTGTGTTATGTATGTAGGCTGTTTTGAGCGCATCAGGTCCAAATTTTTCCTCGCTGCTGGTTAATGCTTTTTGAGCAGCTAATTCTGCCTCCTGGTACTTGGCTTGCCTCAGAAGTACACGAGCTTGCAGGTTATACAGTGTGTAAATAATGTCGTTTAATTCATTTTTCTCAGCAATTTCCAGGGCTTTTTGGACTAGCTGTGAGGCCTCACTGAAATTGCCTTCGCTTAGGTATATGCTACCCAGGCTTTCCTGAGCCAGTGCAAATGCTTCATCTTTCTCGAATTGCTCCTCTGCATAGATAGAATCTGCCTTTAGCAACAAGTCTCTGGCATCATCTGAGCCGCCACTTCTAATCAGGAGGTTGGCATGTGTAATCAGTGCGTGTGCATAAGAGCGGAGGCCGTTTGCTTGGTCTGCTTCTTTTACCCGAAGGAGGTTTTCCGACAGATTCAGTGCTTTAGCAAACTGTCCCGTTTTCTGTAGGTCGATGACCAGGTTGTTTAGCGCTATGCCATAGGCTTCATCGTCAGTTTGTTGTAGCTGCTCAAAGTTTTCTTTAGCGAGCTGGTATTTTTGGGTAGCATCTGCAAATCGACCTAGCTCGTCGAGTGCGTCGCCTATTTTTATCAAAATACGACCATACTCACCGTTTGGTTTATCATAGCTATAGTAGTCTTCTAGCTCCTGATAGTAGCTGAGAGCCTCTTTAAACTTGCCTTTTGCTGAAAGCAATGCACCATAGTTGTAAATGATGTTGAGATAGTCACCATCGAGTTCTTCAAACGTTCGCATGGTGGTTACAGCCTTTTGAAAAAGTGCTAGTGCTTCTTCATCTTTTTTGAGTTGAAATTTTGCGATGGCCAGATTGCCCTGCATAGTGGCTACCTCATAGCTGTCGTCCGAGTGAAAGGTGCGTGTTACTTCCAGGGATTCTGTTAGTAGTGGTTCAGCTACACCGTATTCACTACGTGCCATTCGTATGACCGCCAGGTTTTGAAGTGCGAGTGCGTAGTTGGTATTTTTTTCGCCTAAGCTCAGTAGGATTTCCACTTCATCTTGAGCATAAGAAAGCGCTGCAGCATCGTCGGTGAGGTCGTAGCAAATGATGGACAGCTGTCGTAGAATGGCAGCTTTGTTTTTTGAGGCTGAGGGTTGGGCTTGCTCTAAAAGTGTTAAAGCTTTTTCAGCAGCAGTTCGAGCCTCTTCTGACTGGTAGTCATTGTAGAGGTCTACGGACTGTTGAAAAGCTTGCGCCCAGTCCTGGCCCTGGGCTATGGATACAGCTAGCCCAAGTGTAAGACTCAGCAAAAGTCTGTTCACGATTTTGTTAGGTTAGTTAGTGAGTAGTGAATTTAGGAAATTATTGCGCTCTTATGAAGGTGAAAGGCGCTTGCTTTTTCAAAATACCTCCTTTGAGGTATCAAGTTCAGGATGGATTGGTTTAATTAGGATGTGATCAAAAATAAAATAGTATGCATGCATACTAAATTCTTGTCATTTAGTATATTCACGATCAATCATTAAATTGATGTTGCATGAAGATCAATCTTAGTCTAACAGAGGTAATCTCAGAAGAGTCTGTTCTAAAAACAGCGTCGATTGAAAAGCGGGCTATCAAAAATGCCAGTCATTACCCATTCATGGATGCGCAAGGTGTTGCAGAGTGGGTTCGACCGGGCTGGCGTTCCAGCCACCGTCTCACGGGTTTTGATAGGGTAGAAAAAAAACCTGATTCAAAAAGAACTAGTGTGTTGCAAGGTGTTACAGAGTGGGTTCGACCGAGCTGGCGTTCCGGCCACCGTCTCACGGGTTTTGATAGGGTAGAAAAAAAACCTGATTCAAAAAGAACTAGTGTGTTGCAAGGTGTTACAGAGTGGGTTCGACCGGGCTGGCGTACCAGCCACCGCCTCACGGATTTTGATAGGGTACAAAATAACCCTGATTCAAAAAGAACCAGTGTTTTGCAAGGTGTTGCAGAGTGTGCTCGACCGGGCTGGCGTTCCAGCCACCGCCTCACGGATTTTGATAGGATACAAAAAAACCCTGATTCAAAAAGAACCAGGGTTTCGAAAGGTGGTGCTGAGTGGGTTCGACCGGGCTGGCGCTCCAGCCACCGTCTCACGGGTTTTGATAGGGTAGAAAAAAACCCTGATTCAAAAAGAACCAGGGTTTCGAAAGGTGGTGCTGAGTGGTCTCGACCGGGCTGGCGCTCCAGCCACCGCCTCATGGATTTTGATAGGGTACAAAAAAACCCTGATTCAAAAAGAACCAGGGTTTTGAAAGGTGGTGCTGAGTGGGCTCGAACCACCGACTCACGGATTTTCAGTCCGATGCTCTACCAACTGAGCTACAGCACCGTGTTAAACGGTGTGCAAAACTAGACAAACTTTTAAAACGTGCAAATTATTTTTACTGAAAATAATAACAACATTATAACCCCATGACAATCATCTCACAATTGGCCTTTGTGGTCATACTCGGATTCTTTGGTTTTCTTCTTTACAAGAGGATCACCCGCATCAAAAAAAACATTCAGCTCGGACGTGATCAACAGATCGATGATCGCAAGGGTGATCGCCTGCGGCAGATGTTGCTGGTAGCATTTGGTCAGCAAAAGATGTTTAAAAAGCCTCTGCCAGCATTTTTGCATTTGCTGATATATGTGGGCTTTATTCTCATCAATATCGAAGTACTCGAAATCATACTGGATGGCCTACTGGGTACGCATCGGGTGTTTGCTCCGTTCTTGGGAGGATTCTACACTTTTCTGATTTCCTTTTTCGAAGTGCTCGCTTTATTGGTGATATTTTCATGTGTGGTCTTTTTGATTCGTAGAAATGTGACCAAAATCCCCCGGTTTCATAAAATAGAAATGAAAGGGTGGCCCACGCTAGATGCTAATCTCATCCTGATCATCGAGATCGTACTAATGAAAGCCATACTCACCATGAATGCCACAGATCTGGTGCTTCAAGATCTGGGCAATGCCAACTATGCGCAGACGGGTACTTTTCTCATCAGCGGAATGTTTGTAGACTTTTTTGATGGGTTTTCAGAAAGTACCCTGGTGATCATGGAGCGTGCTGCCTGGTGGTTTCATATCGTAGGCATTTTTGCTTTTGCTGTGTATGTTACCTACTCTAAGCATTTGCACATCTTTTTGGCATTTCCAAACACCTACTACAGCAGGCTGGAGCCTAAAGGGAAAATGAACAATATGCAGGAGATTACCAACGAGGTGAAGATAATGCTGGGCATGAACACTGGTGAGGAAGCTTCTCCTCCACCGGAGGGTATGAAGTTTGGGGCCAAAGACGTCAACGACCTGAGCTGGAAAAACCTGATGGATGCTTATGCCTGTACCGAATGTGGGCGATGTACCGCAGAGTGCCCTGCCAATATCACGGGTAAGAAACTGTCACCTCGGAAAATCATGATGGATACCCGAGATCGTATGGAAGATGTGGGCCTTTCCTTGCAAAAAGGAGGAAAAGGTCTGGAAGATGGTAAATCACTTTTGGGTGACTATATCTCCAAAGAGGAACTTAATGCCTGCACTAGCTGCAATGCCTGTGTAGAAGCCTGCCCTGTGACCATTAATCCGCTCGATATCATTTTGCAGATGCGCCGTTATGTGGCTATGGAGGAGTCCGCTGCTCCACAGTCGTGGAATATGATGTTTCAAAACGTGGAGACCAATTTTGCTCCATGGAAGTTTGCCCCCACAGACCGTTTCAACTGGGCGCAGGAAATCAACGAAAAATAATTACAACCTTTAGAACAACAATCCAATTATGGCTGAATCAATACAAATCCCCACAATGGCTGATATGGCTGCCAAAGGAGAAACCCCAGAGGTGCTTTTTTGGGTAGGATGTGCCGGATCTTATGATGATAGATACAAGAATGTAACTAAGGCTTTTGTGAAAATACTGAACAAAGTAGGTGTGAGCTTTGCTGTCTTGGGGCCCGAAGAAACCTGTACAGGAGACCCTGCGCGGCGAGCAGGAAATGAATTTCTCTTTCAGATGCAGGCCATGGCCAATATACAGGTGATGAATGGATATGGTGTGCAAAAGATTGTGACGGCTTGTCCACACTGCTTCAATACCTTAAAAAATGAATATCCAGAGTTGGGGGGCGAATATGAAGTCATCCACCACTCCACATTTTTGCAGCAGCTCATCAACGAAGGCAAGGTGAAGCTTGCTGGTGGGGGTGAGTTTAAGGGGAAAAAGATTACCTATCATGACTCCTGCTTTTTGGGGCGGGCCAACAATGTCTACTCTGCTCCCAGGGAGGTGCTGGAGGCATTGGATGCTGAGCTGGTAGAAATGAAGCGCTGCAAAACGAAGGGGCTGTGCTGTGGAGCTGGCGGTGCTCAGATGTTTAAAGACGCAGAGCCGGGTAAAAAAGAAGTCAACATTGAGCGTACCGAAGAAGCCCTGGAAACTGGAGCGGGCACAATTGCGGTGGCTTGTCCTTTTTGTATGACCATGATGTCTGACGGTGTGAAAAACAAGGAAAAGGAATCCGAAGTAAAAGTGCGCGATTTGGCGGAACTCATTGCAGAAGCAGAGGGTTTAAATGGCTAAATTTGGCACATGGAAACAGCAATTCATGAAATGCCCGATCATGCTCGGGTATGGGTATATCAGGCAAATCAGCGATTTACAGCAGATCAAAAAGCATTGATCAATGAGCAGCTCAGCGCATTTACAGGCCAGTGGGCAGCGCACGGCCAACAGCTGGTGGCTACTTTTAGCATCGTACATGATCAATTTATAGTTTTGGCCGTGGATGAGTCTATGCATCAGGCCAGCGGCTGCAGCATAGATGCGTCTGTAAATGTCATACGCCAAATAGAGCAGCAAACCGGGCTTTCCTTGCTGGATCGGACTCAAGTTGCATTTCTCGCCGACGGTGAGGTGAAAACCTACGCCTTCAATCAGTTGAAACAAGCGGTTTTGAGTGGGGAAGTAAAGCCTGACACTCAGGTTTTTGACAATACCCTCACGAATGCAGGAGAGTGGAAAACAAGGTGGGTGCAACCAGCTGGTGATACCTGGGTGAGTCGTTATTTTTGATTCGAAGCAAAGAAGAATTGATGCTAACCCTTCTGTTGAGATCAATTATCCTTAATTTTTCGTTTACTTTTAGACCAAATACTCATTAGCGACTCTTATGAAGCAATTGATCTATATCCTGCTATCTGTATGCCTACTGTCGGCATGTACCGAAAAGCTGGCCCAAAGTAATTTTGAAAGTGGGAAGTATGATCAGGCTATAGAATTGCTCAAAAAAGGTTTGAAGCCGGATGATGCGCGGCAAAATTTTATGCTGGCAGAGGCATACCGTAAGTCAAATCGACTGAAAGAAGCAGCACCTTATTATGATGCCGCCAGAAAAGCGGGCAGCGATGAGGCTGGCCTGGAGTATTACTATGCTCGATCACTTAAAGCGAATCAGCGCTACGACGCAGCAGAGAATTTGCTTCGAGAATTTGTGACCAGCCCGGGGGGTGAGGCCAAGTTCAAAGAACTGGCACAAATAGAACTGGACAACCTGGATAGGATTGGAATCATAGAGGCAGAAACCAACTATTTTCGAATTAAGGAGCTGGATGAGCTCAATACCGAATACGCAGAATATGCTCCCGTATATGTAAATGGCTACTTGTACTTTACCTCTAATCGCCAGGGAGGGAAAATATATGGTACTACTGGGACGCCTTTTACGGATTTGTACAGAGTACGAACCAAAGGAGCCAACGTGAGCATTCGTACCCTGGAAGCACTTCCAGATATTATCAATCATGCTGAGGTAAATGAAGGCACAGTTGCCATTTCCAGCAATGGAATGTCCATCATCTATGCCAAGGGCAATACAGGAAAAGCCACTGGAAACAACGAAGTGAATCTGTATTTTACTCGCTTCCGTAACGGTAAATGGCTCGAGCCAAGGCCACTCAGTATCAATGATCCGGATGCTTGGGACAGTACCCCGGCACTTACTCCTGATGGTACCACGCTGTATTTTTCCAGTACACGAGCTGGAGGCTATGGTGGTGCAGACATCTATTCGGCACAGCTCAATCGCCGCGGCAGGTGGGTAGATGTGCAGAACCTGGGGCCACAAATCAATACTCCGGGAGATGAAATGTTCCCGTTTGTTTCTGACGATGGAAGGATGTATTTCGCTTCGGATGGGCATGCCGGGTTTGGAAACCTTGACATTTTTGTAGCTACACGCAGGCGCGGAAAAATCACCGTAGAGAATTTGGGGCAACCAATGAACTCTGCATCCGATGACTTTTCATTATATCAGTTTGACCTTACCAGAGGTTTTTTTAGCTCCAATAGGCCAGGTGGCAAAGGAGATGACGATATCTACACTTTTGTGAATGAAGATCCGGACCTCAAAGTGGTCAATTATTTCGTAAAAGGAAATACCTATACTACGGATGATGCAGGTGAAAAAATCATTCTTCCCAATACTAAAATCGCACTGGTTTCTGATGAAGGAGAAGTGTTGGATGAAGTGTTTTCAGGGGAAGATGGTGCGTTCAGGTTTAGAGTTTATGCAGAGGAGCATTACAATCTGATCGGGGAGAAAACAGATTACTTTACCACGCGAAAGGAGTTTTCTACGATTGGAAAATCAGTAGCTAAAGAAACGCTTACAGAATTTATCACCAATGTGACTTTTGAGACAGAGATCATGATGGATCGTATCGTGCTGGAAAAGCCAATAGTGCTCAACAATATTTACTATGATCTGGATAAGGCCAATATTCGCCCAGATGCAGCAGTGGTTTTGGATAGCCTGGTGACCATCATGCAAGACAATCCAGACATTTTTATTGAGTTGGGTTCTCATACCGATGCGCGCGCTGATGACGCTTACAATATGGAGCTGTCACAGCGAAGAGCTCAGTCTGCAGTGCAGTACATTATTCAGCACGGCATAGATCCAGAGCGAATCGTCGCAAAAGGTTATGGTGAAACGCAGCTCATAGTTCCCAATGCTACTACTGAAGAACAACATCAGCGCAACCGTCGGACGGAGTTTAAGGTGTTGCGCTATGATCCGCGCGAAACAGAAGATGATCTTCCTCCTGTAGACGAATCCGATGAATATGATCGTTTTTTCGATGACGATGAACTAGGCGATTCTTAAGCTCTGTTTTTTGTAGCCATGCCTGGAGTATGCCGCCGAAATCCCAGGTCACGTTTTGAGGTAACATGCTGATGAAAGAGTCACACGAGGTAGGTGGCATAAAAATCAACGAATTTTAACTTTTTTGTTTTGATTAGTTGATTTTGGTTCTTAAACTTGACGGTACATTAAGAACCTAACGTTATAGCCGACCTAGCCGACAATGATTGCCTTACCGAAGACGTATGTCTTGGTGATCAGGGAAATAGTATGCAAAACTCACACTAAAAAAGCCATACTCCCTGGTTCAAAGACCACCTTACACTCACTGATAGTAGGGGTGTTTATGATGTTGCCCTACATCGGAAATGCCCAGCAATCCTATCTCTTTTCGAGGAACCATCCAGAGAATCTTCAGGAGCATTCAGCCATTGAGTTGAAATGGTTTTCGAAGGATATTTTTAATTCAGAAGGGTTCAATATCTACAGAAGAACTCCAGGAAATGCATCGTGGAAGAAACTGAACCCATCCCCAATTATTAAGAAATCAGGGATTCCACAAAATGTACTTGCACAGGATGACGAGCTTACCTTCTTCGTAGAGGTTGCCAACAGTCCTGAAGATTTGGAGCGAGAACCAGTCTTGCAGTTAAACCTGCTTCTAAAGTCGTTTGAGAGCACACCTTTTGCTGATTTTCTGGGAATTTATTGGATTGATTATGATGTCCAGTCAGGGTATAGCTATGAGTATCGAGTGACTCAATTGGCCTCTGGAAATGAGATCAATATAGGTACTACATCTATAGTAGCTGGCCCCTACCAAAAGGATGCTTCCGTGGAAGGTGTGGAGGTTTACCAGCAAAGAAAAATTGTTGAAATTAACTGGGAGCAACAGCCAGAGCGGTTTTATGCAGTCAACATTTACTACCAGCAAGAAGGGGGTGAACGCATAAAGGCAAACAATGAGCCTGTGATGCTCAGCATGGTGCCTGATAGCGTAGGAAATCTGGTCTACCCAAATCCAATGTACAAGTTGGGAGGACTAGAAGAGCAAACCAGTTATCAAGTTACCCTCGAAGGAGTGGATTATTTCGGAGCTACTACTGAGTTGTCAGATCCCATTACTTTGACATTAGACGATGTGACGCCACCAGACATGCCCAAAGGGCTGGAAGGTGTGGCGGATACTCTGGAGGTGAAACTACAGTGGGAAAACCCAAAAGCACCCGACCTAAAAGGCGTAAATGTGCTTAGGAGTAGGTTTAGTGAGGGGCCATTCGAGCAAGTCAATAAAGACCTACTAGGAGTGGATATACAGACCTATCAGGAGAAGCTCAGTATTCCAGGGCCATATTACTACAAAATTGAGGCTTTGGACCATGCCAACAATGTATCGCACTCCAACCGGGCGTTCGTAGATGTTCAGGATGTTATTCCTCCGAATAAGCCATCAGGTCTTACCATAACCTCAGATACGGGCAGGTTTGTGCTTCAGTGGAAGGCCAACATAGAGCCAGATCTTCAGGGGTATTTGCTCTTTAGAACTGTAGATGCCGACACTCCCGGGGAATACCTGTTGCTAACAGCCGACCCTTTGGATACTAACTTCTTTGAGCAGCAGCTCCCAGAGAATGTTAAAAATGAGTTTTACTACTATGTAGTGGCTGTAGACACATCCTTCAATAGAAGCCCACCATCTGATTTTGCTACAGCAGTGCTGCCAGATGTCACGCCACCAGAGCAGCCTTTCATTGAGCAGATCACTTATACAGCAGAGGGAGTGGTCGTTCACTGGACGTCCAATGTAGAGCCTGATTTGGCCGGATATCACATTTATCGTTCAGACTCTTCACAGCAAAACTTTATTCAAGTCAATCAACGACTGCTTCCTTCCTATTCTTTTCGATACATCGATCGGTCAGCGGAAGCAAATGAAGATTACTTCTACCGACTGTCGGCAGTAGACTCCACAGGCAATGAATCCAACTATTCAGTCCCGGCCTTTGCCAGGAATCAGGTGCTAGAGCCTGTAGAGGCTAGCCTAGAGCTGAGTCTGAAAACGAAAAAGCGTAAGAAGATTAACAAACTGCAATGGAATGAGCTCAAGGTGCCTGTTAAAGGATATATCGTGTACCGGGGTACAACCGAACGATCTATTAAGCCTATTTCCGGAATCATAAAGAACCAAACTGAATATACCGACCATGTGAAAAAAGGGGATGCATACTTCTATCAGGTGCGAGCATACACACCATCTGGTGAAGTGATTTACTCACAAAAACACCCTTTTAACACCAATTGAAATGCTTAGCTATGGAAAAATACCTAACGATTATTTTGCTCCTGGGAGTGTTGGCTGGCTATGGCCAACAGGATGGAGTGGGAATAGGGACTTCTAATGTAGATGCAAGTGCTATTTTGGAAGTATCCGCTACCAATAAAGGGGTGCTACTACCTCGGGTGAATGACGTGACTAGCGACATTGCCTCACCAAAAGATGGACTCATTGCCTATGATATCCGTACCCAACAGCTTCACATTTTTGCAGGAAGCTGGACGCCACTTAGCCCAATGCCTCAGGGGGCTATTATCATGTGGACGGGCATTACTCCTCCAGAAGGCTGGGCACTTTGCGATGGCCGCTATTACAATCCACTGGACAATACAGATGCAGGAACCATAAGCTCGAGCCGCACGGTCCAAACTCCCGACCTTCGCGGGCGATTTATCGTAGGGTATGACGAGCGAGTTGCTGATTATGATACTACGGGTCGTACCGGAGGGCTGGAGGAGGTAAGTTTATCCATCAATGAGATGCCTGCTCATTCTCACAATGTGTCGGGAACTACAAGTACAGCGGGAAGTCATACCCACACTGTAAATGATCCCGGGCATACGCACCGTATTCGAGGATATAAAGCCGATGGATCAGATGATAAATTGAAAAGAGGGAATAGTAAAAATGGTGCTGACTTGGAAAGTAAATCCAGCACTACTGGCATTAGCATCCGATCAGCTGGCAACCACAGCCATTCATTTAATGTCACATCCGGAAGCAGTGGTGGAGGCGATGCTCACGAAAACCGACCTCCTTATTACACATTAGCTTATATCATGAAATTATGAGCGCTCGCCTGATTATACTGATCGCTCTGTTTTGGAGCATGAAGCATTATTGCTTCGGGCAGACAGATTTCTACTCTAAAAACACTGAGGTCTCTATCAGTGGTTCGGGACTGCTGTACGTGTCGGGGAATCTAAAGGATGCATCTAATTCCGCAGAGACTGAAAAGTACAAAATGGCGGGTGGTACTTTGCGCGTAGACGGAGACCTGATCAATGAAGGCAATACCATTTTCATAGCCAAAGTAGATGTGGACAGCGATACCACAGGTTATGGTTCTGTGATATTTGGAGGTGGGGGAGTAGATACGATCAAGAGCCCGCAAGCTACGCTCTATCTACCGAATCTTACTTTAATAAATAACACGAAGGTTTATCTCGACAACAGCTTAGATGTACGCATAGGAGTAGACGTTTCTGGGGGTGACCTGGTCCTACGAAACAATGCCAAGATCACTTTTCCGAACAATTCGACGCTAACTGGTGAGTCTCAAAACATTTCTGGAAATGGGGTCTTACATTTTGAGGAGTTTTCTCTCGCCAAAGGGGAGTATGCAGATAACTATGAAGGCTCGGGTATTGGGTTTAGTTCTACGGGACTAGGGATTACAATTACCCGAACACATAGCGATAGTCCTCCTGATAATGTGGCAAATGGCACATCTATGAAGCGGTATTTTGATGTGTCTATGGCGGGAAGTCATGAAACCTACCTGAGTGATTTCAGGATCAATTATTCACCAGGAGAACTAAATGGATTAACCGCAGCTGATCTAGCGATATACCTTTCTGAAGACGGGGGAAGTAAATGGGTAAAGCAGCCCTCCACACCAAATGCAACAGGAAACTATGTAGAAGCTGCAATTACGTTTAAACCCAGTACCAGTCACCGACTCGTTTTGGCGGACGCAGAGTGTGACACCAAGCCAGATGCGAGGCCTGCAGTAGCAGGAGGGCAATTAAATACGAGTGAAAATAAGATCGTAATATGCGAGGGAAATGACCTGAACTTATCGTCTTCAGGTGCTGACTATGTTTATTGGGTTTTAGAGTCTGACACGACTTTCGGGGACTCCTTTTCGATCAATGACATTGGTACGACTCTGGATAACAAACCGATTACCCTCTTTGAGCGAATGAATACGGGCTGTGAAAACAGTGCTGACTATACGCTTAACGTGATTGACCTGCCCGTTGCGGCTTTTACTTTCAGCCCAGGAAATACACTGTCTTGTTATGGTGATGCTGTAAGTTTTGACGGTACCTCTAGTACCTCAGATTCACGGACCACTGTTGCATCTTATGCTTGGAATTTTGATGATTTGGATAACACTTCCTCTGACTCAAACCCAAATTATGTTTTTAGTGAGTCGGGCTATTTTGATGTCGACCTACAGGTCACAGACGCTTATGGCTGTGTGAGTCCTGTTACAACCAGGCTGGTTCAGGTACATAATTTACCTGAGGTAAGTTTTACTTTTCCTTCACGTGAATGTGAAGGATTGCCTGTTGATTTTACAAACAACAGCACTTATGTACCAATAGATGGAACAACGGCTGACCCAGAAGCTGTTCTGAGCATGGATTGGACTTTTGGGGACGGGAATTCATCCTCAGAATTTTCACCGCAGCATACCTACGATATACATGGGAATTTGAGTATAAAACTGATTGCTACTCACAAAGACCATCAATGTAGGGATAGCATTACGCAAACGATCGAAATAAACCCGAAGCCTGAAGTGGTATTTAAGCCTCAGGATGCTGGTGGAGTGGATTTAAGTCTACCCTATCAGGTGTGTGAAGGGGTTGTAATCAAATTTAACAACGAAAGCAGCATAGCTCATGATGAAGCACTTGGTGGTAAGGACAACCTGCATTATACGTGGGATTTTGGAGACCATGCAAAACCTGAGCTTAAGGGAGAGGAAAGTCCATCACGGAGCTACAAGGTTTCGCAGTTGGAAAACTACACTGTAGAGTTGTTAGCCGAGTCAGAAAATAAGGGATGTAAGGACAGTGTAGCCATAAACCTGAAGATTTTCCCCGCACCAGAGGGGATGTTTACCAAGCAGGTGGGAGGAAACGAAGTAGATGGTGTATGTGAAGGAGTAAATGTTGCCTTTGCCAACAACTCTACAGTGCCTGGTGGAAGAGGGTTCAGTAGTTTCAAATGGTACTTTGGTGATGGTAATAGTTCCACTGCTTCTAATCCGACTTATACTTATTCCCAGTCCTCCGGGTATACGGTGAGTCTCCTTCGCGAAACCAATGACGGGTGTATAGACAGTACTTCTCAGAGTTTTGAGGTGTACGATTTTCCGGTAGCTGACTTTTATATGGCGGATGTTTGTGACGGCACAGAGGTGATATTTAATGCAGCCGACCAAAGTCATCTGACAGAAGAAGTAACATACAATTGGAGTCTGGGTGACGGAAATTCAAAGGAAGGTCAGAATACCAGCCATATATATGACACACATAATTCGTATACAGTAGAGCTAACGGTGACTTCTGATCACGGATGTAGCGACAGTGGTTCGGATGTGGTACAAATACATCAAACACCGAACCTTACCCTGCCTACCTATGCCTTGTCGTGTGAAGGCAATCTGACTCTGGATGCAGTAGATGAAGCGGGAGATTTTCCAAACATGAGCAACGGTAGTTTCACCTGGACCAATGCCCAAGGTGATGTTTTGAGCACTACGGACGAGTTACAAGTCACAGAGTATGGTGAGTACAGCCTGGAGGTGGAGACAAATGATGGCTGCAGTGCAGCATATACCATTCCTGTATATCTTGTCGAGCCTACAGATTTGGGCACTAGCATTACGTCTTGTGATTTTGCGAGATTAGATGCCACTCCTGATAGTTATCCCTCTGGGGTAGGTGAGCTTTCTTATCAGTGGAAAAAGGATGGGATCACAATAGGAGGAGCAACTCATGCTATTTATGAAGCGAGTTCATCGGGTACCTACACCGTGGAGGTAACTTATGCACTTCCAGAGTTAGTGGGGGCACCAGAGTGTACGCATGTGCAGTCTGTAGCTGTGACCATTGATACTCCCCCAGCGTTGGAGCTGGGTGATGATGTGACCATTTGTGCAGGCGGAAGTGCTACACTGGAGAGCAACATCACTGCAAGCTCGTATGAGTGGAAAAACTCTGCAGGGTCTGTTGTTGGTAACCGTAAACAACTTTTAGTTAATAGCGCTGATACCTATAGACTTACAGTTGCTTCTGGCACTTGTTCGTTTTCAGATGAGGTAACTGTGGAGCAAATTTCCTCTCCTGTGGCTGCCTTCAATGCCTCATCACCGAGAGTGTGTCTCACGGAAGCGTTTTCATTTGCAAACCTATCATCTGCAGCATCAGGTGACCCTCTTACTGATTTTTTGTGGGATTTTGGAGATGGTACCACGTCTACCGAACGCCAGCCGGATAAGACATATCTGGCAGCCGGGTCATATGACGTTTCCCTTACAGTCAGCTCTGAACTTGGCTGTTCAGATGTCTATACTGACCAGTTGGTGGTGGATCCTTTGCCAGGAGTAGCGTTTAGTGTGGCCAATGGCTGTGAGGGCGAGGAGATCAACTTTGTAAACAATTCGACCATTGCTGGTGGTGGGGGTATGACATATGAATGGAGGTTTAGTGATGGACGCTCATCCAGGGCAGAAAGTCCGGCCCTCAAGTTTTTTACTGCAGGAACTTACACCGCTACCCTTTTAGCAACTTCGGAATATGGATGTACTTCTAGCATGACGGAATCCTTCGAAGTATTGCCTAAGCCCAGTGGAGGTTTCGAGATTCAAGATGCGCTCAACGCTAAAATATTTGAGGTATGTTCGGGCGAAACATTTTATATAAAAAACACCTCATCTGATCCTGATGGAGGCAGTCTCACTTACGCCTGGGATTTTGGTGATGGCCACACTGCCGATTCATTTGAGCCATCGCATGCATATTCCACCCCTGGTATTTATACCATATCGTTGATTCAATCTACTGGTTCCGGTTGTTCTCGCACGGTCAGCAGGCAACTAAAGGTAAATAGCTTGCCATCTGTAGCTTTTACAGTAGCCGATGCGTGTCAAAATATTGGGGTCGATTTTCAAAACCAATCCTCTATTGCTGCGGGCTCAATTTCCGATTATTTGTGGGATTTTGGAGACGGTGAGTCATCTTCAGAGCAATCGCCCGAACATTCGTATACCACGTGGGGAGATCATACCGTATCGCTCATAGCTACCAGTGGCAAGGGATGTGTGGATAGTACTTCACAAGTCATTGAGATTTTCAGGGCCCCAGCTTTTGATTTGGGTGATTATGTCATCGCTGTAAATGGTTACCATGATATGGTACCAAAAAGCGATCCTTCAAGCTATCTGCCAGCTGGATCTTCATACCAGTGGACCTACGAGCAGAGTGGGTTCACTTCCGAGGATGATAGCGTGAGGGTTACACGTTCAGGTTTTTATGAGGTAGAGGTTATATCGCCCGAACCGCAAAGCTGCCGCACCAGCTCTACCTTGCCAGTATATATTCTAGAGCCAAATGATCTGGGTAGCAATCGTTCAGTATGTGAACAGACGATCCTAGATGCCAGGCCTTTGGCCTTTCCAGCACAATCATCAGAAGTTTCTTACCGCTGGAAAAAAGACAATGTTGACCTTGGACATTCGAACTCACAGCTGGAGGTAACTGAAAGCGGTTGGTATACAGCAGAAGTGACATTTACCGTTACAGACCTGATAGGCTCACCTTCCAGGACTTATACAGACTCTGTACAAATTTTGGTAGAGGCTCCTCCAGTTTTGGATCTGGGGCCAGATCGAGAACTGTGTAGCAATGCTGAATTAACCCTGAGCAGCAACGTAACAGCCGATAGCTATCAGTGGAAAAATCTGACTACAGGGCAAACTCTCGGTGCTTCTTCCAATCAACTGGTCACTGAGGCCGGTACCTATCAGCTGGAAGTAGTAAAAGGTGAATGTGCTGTTCGTACTACGGTTGAAGTAAATACCGTGGCCCCACCATCAGCTGGATATACGGTGGATCGCGCGCACGTGTGTGAAGGTGAAACGGTCACTTTTACTAATGTGTCATATTCCAACGGCTCCGACGCTATTGCTTCATACAGTTGGGACTTTGGGGACGGTACCACATCCGTGGAAAATTCTCCTGTAAAATTGTTTGAAGCAGATGGCGAATATCAGGTCACGCTTCAGGTGTCCAGTACGAAAGGGTGTGTGAGTACGTTTTCGCAAACAATTACCGTGGGTGAGCCTCCAGTAGTGGACTTTTCTGTTGGCGATGCCTGTGCGGGTGCGGAGGTGTCGTTTACCAATGAATCATCAGGGTATAGCTCAGAAGCAAGTTTTAGTTGGTCATTTGGTGATGGAAATACTTCATTTGTAGCTTCTCCTGTGCATCAGTTTGAGGAGGCTGGGAGCTATCAGGTTACCCTGGAAATTACAGATGGACAGTGCGTCCAGGCAGCGACAAAAATGTTAAATGTGTTGGCACAGCCATCGGTAGATTTGGGGGATGAAATTATTACCTGTGGAAGCGAAGTGGAAATTGATGGGGGGGCTGCGATGGACTCCTACAGGTGGTACGATGTAGCAAGTGGAAGCACTTTGGCTACTAGTCGCTATTACACGGAAACGGTGAACCGAACCCTCGGGCTTGAAGTGACAAACAGTTCGGGGTGCACGAAAATTGAAGAAACCGAAGTAACACTCAACACCCCTGTAACCATAGACCTGGGTGCCGATAGGCAAATATGTGATTCAGATATTCTTGATGCTGGAGTGTTTCCAGGTGTCGCTTATCAGTGGTCTACTGGTGATACTACACGCTTTTTAGAAGTGACCACCTCTGGTTCGTACACGGTATCTGTTACAGATCAAAATGGATGTACAGCTACGGATGGCGTAAACCTAACAGTGGTTGCTAGCCCTGTGGTTGATTTGGGGGGTGATCTCACCATCTGTTTTGGCGAGTCTGTGACCATAGACGCAGGAAACACCGGTGCGGATCATTTATGGTCTACCGGGGCAAGTACACAAACTATCACAGTTTTTGACGCTGGTATTTACAAGGTAGAAGTCTCCAATGGTGGCTGCATGGTATCGGACTCGGTGGAGATTCGGGTGCTCGACAAACCCAAAGGGAGTTTCACCCTTAGCGGTACTTGTGAAGGCTCAGCAATCAATTTTGAGGCTGAAGAATTCAATGCTGAATGGGAATACCTGTGGGACTTTGGTGATGGCACTCAGGGAGTAGGGTTCTCACCTTCTAAAAGCTTTACTGCTGCAGGCGCATATACCGTGGAACTAACCGTTACCAATGCCGATGGGTGTAAAGCTTCCACTGCTAAGGAAATAACCATAGAACCTGTGCCCGTAGCTGATTTTAGCTTTTCCACCGCCTGTGAGGGCTCAGAGGTTTCTTTTACAAATAATACCACCATTTCGGGAGGAGCGGATTTGACTTATTCCTGGGACTTTGGAGATGGAGCCGTTTCTACTTCAGCGTCCCCAGCTCATCTTTATACTACATCTGGAAGCTACACGGTTAGGCTTCAAGTATCGAGTGCCTCTTGTGATGTTACCACCACTAAAACGATTGCCGTCCACTCGGTACCTATCATAGAATTTGAGGATACGGTTTATAGCTGCAGTGAAGTTGCTCGCCTGGATGCAGGAAATTCTGGTCATTCTTACTTGTGGTCAAACAACCACACAACACAAGTGCTGGAAGTGTCCAAACCGGGAAGCTTTTGGGTAGAGGTCCGCGATAGCCAGGGCTGTGTGAGTAGAGATACCGCGGTAGTGGTCTTTTTGGAGAATCCCAAACCAGATTTGGGGCCTGATGTGGAGGCGTGTGGAGAAATCACTATGGGTGCCGGCATAAATGCTGTTAGCTACAATTGGTCTTCTGGCGGAAGTTCAAAAACGATTGTGACCAACGAATCAGGAACATATTGGGTGGAGACGATTAGCAAGGACTTATGCGTCAATAGAGATACTGTAGCAGTTGATGTCTTTGCTGTACCTGACTTTAGTTTAGGAGCAGATCGTGTGGCATGTGATGGAGAAGAGGTTCAGCTGGAGGGGATCACTTCCACGGCTGGAGTCAGTTATCTCTGGAATACCGGTGCTACTACCAATTCATTGGTTGTAAATAGCAAGGGTACTTATTGGCTGGAGGCCACTACAAATGAAGGCTGTAATTATCGGGATAGCGTGGAAGTGCATTTTAATCCTTTACCCGACTTGCCGCTGGATACAGCTTATGAAGGATGCGATATGGTGGTGCTTGATGCACAAAACCCTGAAAGCACTTACTTATGGTCAGACGGCAGCATTTCGGCCACACTCACAGTCGAACGAGGAGGGGATTATTGGGTGCAGGTTACAACCGAAGAAGGGTGTCAGCACATAGATAGTACCTCAGTGACGATCAGGTCTACTCCTGTAGTGGACCTGGGTGAAGATATTTCCCTTTGTCCCGGAGGTGTAGCACAGCTCGATGCTGGCAATACGGGAGCTAGCTACCTTTGGTCCAATGGCCATACTGGTCAAAAGTTGGAAGTTTCAGATAATGGTCGCTATAAAGTGACTGTTTCATACGGAGCATGTACACAATCCGATTCTGTAGAAGTGGAAGTGCTGGATTCTCCAGATGCTACTTTTAGTTTTTATGGGTCATGTGCTGGAGCTGAAATTAGTTTCGTGCCTGATTCCCTAAACGAGTCGATTGACTACTTGTGGGACTTTGGAGATGGTACACAGGATGTACGGCGAATACCTGAAAAAACTTATTCTACAGCTGGATCCTATTCCGTATCGCTTACCGCAACAGATCCTAACGGGTGCTCGGCTACAAGTATGCAGCTAGTGACCATTGAGCCTGTGCCTACCCCCAACTTTAGTTTTACCAATGGATGCGAAGGACAGTCTATTCAGTTCGAAAACATGACTTCATATGCCGGCACTGATTCCTTGAGTTATCGTTGGATTTTTGGTGATGGTAGTACGTCCGACGAAACGAACCCTTTTCACAGCTTTAAAGAGGCGGGGAGCTATACTGTAAGGCTTACGGCTTATTCAGAATCCTGCTCATCGTTCTCAGCAAAAACGGTGACCATTCGTGAGGCACCACGCATTGATTTGGCTGAAGAAGTGGAAAGCTGTAAAGACGTGGTGACCTTGAATGCAGGAGACGAGGGGGATTCTTATCTGTGGTCTAACAATAGTACAGCGCAACACCTGGAGGTAAAGAGTTCAGGTAGTTACTGGGTAGAAGTATCCAATAGTAGTGGTTGTTCTGCAAGGGATACAACAGAAGTTACCCTTTTGAGGAACCCAAAACCTGACCTGGGAGCGGATACCGAAGCCTGTGGAGAGTTTTTACTGGATCCGGGCGTGGATGCAGCTAGCTATAAGTGGTCCAATGGTTCTACTACGGCCAAAATAACGGCTACTACTACCGCTACCTACTGGGTGGAGGTGATCAGTGAAGATTTATGCGTCAGTAGAGATACTATCGGTCTGGTAATTCATGAAGTGCCAGAGTTTAGTTTAGGACCAGACCAGATACATTGTGCGGGTGAGCCTGTAGAGTTGACTGGTCATCCTTCGGCTGATGTAATTCATTATAAATGGAATACCGGGGCATCTGAATCCGAAGTGACCGTCACCAGTACTGGAGATTACTGGATGGAAGCAATCACGGAAGAAGGGTGTAGTTATACAGATAGTATCCATGTACATTTCAATCCTTTACCAGAAGACCCTTTACAAAATGAATATAATGGATGTGATTGGGTCGTATTGGATGCCCTGAACCCGGGAAGCTCTTACTTGTGGTCTAATGGAAGTACCAATTCTAAACTAACAACCGATGAAGACGGTGTGTATTGGGTCAAAATTACGACTCAGGATGGTTGTGAATTAACCGACACTACGAGAGTTACAATCAATAATTCTCCTCAGCCGGATCTGGGAGAGGATGTTACCCTATGCCACGGAGAACAAATAACCCTCGATGCAGGTGTTTTCAACTCGTACCATTGGAATGAACTTCCGGGCTCACGATATCTGGACGTGGGCACATCCGGTGAGTATGTTTTAATGGTGACAAATGAATTTGGTTGTGAGGGGTACGATACTGTGAAAGTGACAGTACGTCCTGCCATTGGGTTGGAACTGGGAGATGATCGGAAGATATGTGATGAAGCTACTTTTTCACTAGATGCGGGTGTAGAGTCAGTCTCCTACGAGTGGAAATCTGACAATGGCTTTGAAGCCTCGAGCAGAGTTATTACAGACCTGGAGCCCGGCATGTATTGGGTGACTGTAACCGATGAATTTGGCTGCACGGAAACAGATGTAGTCAATATAGAAAGCACCAGTGAACGTATAGCAGCCAGTTTTTTGATGCCAAGCACAATTGGTGTGAATGAGAAAGTACACATGGTGCAGCTTACGGAGCCTGTACCTGCATCGTTCAGGTGGGACTTTGGAGATGGGCGCTACTCTAGCAATATGGTCAACCCGTCCATTTACTACTTTACTCCAGGGGAGTATACTGTAAGCCTTGAGGTTTCTAATGGAATATGCACTGACACCCAAAGCAAGACCCTGACGGTTGTTGATGCCCGCAGCATTGATGTTGGAGATCCAAAAATTCCATTCCTGGAATTCAGACAGTTGGCCATCTATCCCAACCCGGCGCAAGATGAAATCACGTTTGATTTTGAATTGAGTAGTGCGGCCAGGATGGAGTTTAGGGTGTTTGATTTTAGCGGTACTGAAATCCTGCACTACGGCTTTTTAGATGCTTCGGGACAAGTAGAAATAGACATTGCAGATCTAGCTAGTGGGACTTATATCGTCACCGTACAGGCAGGGTCACAGGTAGAAAAAATGCGTTTTGTGAAGGTCAAATGATGAGAAGGCTAGTACTACATAGCGTCTTGGCGTGGCTTGCTTGTGCTACATGCAGTTTTGGGCAAACGAGGACTTGTTTGTATTCTTCAGGAGTAGAAAGCAATCACTATCGAGTGCATGATGATGGTTCCACACTATACGTCCCTGTGGTTGTTCACATCGTCTACGATCAACCTGAGCTAATCACACAAGAGCAAGTTTATGCTCAGCTAAACGTGCTAAATAATGACTTTTCCAAGTCTAACCAGGATTTGGACCATGTAGTCAAACCATTTCAGAAGGTTGCTACATCAGCCAATATTCAGTTTTACCTTGATCAGGAGATCGGTGATGGCGGCATTCTGCGTGTATCATCTTCAGCAGGGCCTTTTGGCATATCTGACATTCATTTTAGTAGCACGGGAGGAAGTGATAAAATACCTGGGGTACTAAATGTTTGGGTGTGTGATCTGGTTGGTTCCATTTCCGCTTTTGCCAAAACACCAGAGTCGTTTGATCACGAGGAAGTGGGTATGGTCATAGACCATACCTTTTTTGGTACCTCCGGAACAGCCACAGTGCCTTACGATGGTGGCCGCACATTAACGCACGAAGTAGGGCACTGGCTGGGGCTAGCCCACCCATGGAAATCTGATGGTTGTGGGGATGGTGATCAGGTTGCTGATACTCCTCCACAATACGGACCTGCCCATGGTTGCGATCTTAGTCGCTCTACATGTGAGTCACTTGACATGGTTCAAAATTTCATGAACCTGGCTCCTGATGATTGTATGCATTTTTTCACTGCTGGGCAGGTTGAGCGCATGAGGCAAACACTGCTGACGCTGCGCCCCGAGCTTGAGGTGGCTTATGAAACGCTCTTACATCAGCCTCAAAGCCTGACCATTTATCCAAACCCTGCAATACACAGCTTTTTCATAGATGAAGATCCAGGAGGTATGCAAATAGTAGATGCCTCAGGTAGGAAAATATTATTTGAGAGCAGGCAGCTGCCTAAAGGGTGGCAGGTGACACCTCTAACCTGTGAGACTTTGCTTTACATCAAAATGGCAGAAAAAGGAGTAGCCCAAAAACTGATTTTAAAACATTGATGGATGAAACACACAACGCAAGTGAATCAATTGACTAAAATCCTATTCGGAAAATTTACCGATTCGTTGGATAGGTTTCAGCGAATGCAAGAAGATTTGGGTAAGAAGCTACGTGCATTTTTAGTGGTTCCAATGCTCCTGTTAGCTGGTTGGCTAGCAGCCCAGCCTACAGCAAATTTCACGGCTACTACCGCATGCCAGGGGGAGGCTACAGTATTTACAAATACATCTACTCCAAATGGTTCCAGTATCGTTCTTTATGCCTGGGATTTTGGTGGTGGTGAGGGGTCTGCAGTGCGAGATCCACAGCATATCTTTTCTTCTCCGGGGACCAAATCGGTATCACTAACCGTAGTAGATGAAAATGGAGATGAGGCGACCATTACGAAATCCGTCACCGTTCGCCCAACACCTGCCGCGGGATTCAATTTGTTGGGGAGCGACAGGTGCTATTCTACAGCTCAGTCTTTCCAAAACCTGTCGTCCATAGCCAGTGGTACCATGACCTACACCTGGAATTTCGGTGACGGGGGTTCATCCACTGCTACTAATCCAACACACACTTTTTCAAGCTACGGAGAGTATACGGTTATGCTTACCGCAAAATCAAATTACAACTGTACGGAGGTGTATTCAGAAACCATTTCTATTCTTCCAGAGCCTGTTGCCGATTTTTCGGCTCCCACAAGTATTTGTCTGGGTGAAAAAATAAGCTTTACCAACAATAGCACTATTGCTCAGGGTAATTTAACCTACACCTGGGATTTTGACGATTTGTCAACCTCAACTGAGATTAATCCTGAACATACTTTTAGTGCGGCGGGTACCTATGATGTGACATTACAAGTAAGTTCTGTAGATGGCTCCTGTATCGATACACATACGCAGCAAGTGATAGTCCATGCTCAGCCAGTGGCGGGTTTTTCGTTTAATGATCGTTGCCTGGGGACAGCTGTAAATTTTACGAATACGAGCAGCATATCTTCAGGGACATTAAGCTATGCGTGGAGCTTTGGGGATGGCAATACCTCGACCTCAGCAAGCCCATCACACCTTTATGATGCTACAGGCAGCTACGAAGTAACACTCCTTGTCACCTCTAATAATGGCTGTACGGATGAGGTAAGTCATGTGGTAAACATTCACGAATTACCGGAGGCTTCTTTTACAGCTGGAAATGTTTGTGAAGGAAACGCCGTTAGTTTTTCGAATGCTTCATCGATAAATTCTGGTGGATTGACTTATGCCTGGTCATTTGGTGATGGAAATACATCCACTTCCTCCAGTCCCAATCTTACATATGCTTCTTCGGGAGTTTATACCGTTGGTTTAACAGCTACTTCCGACTTTGGGTGTCAGGACTCCTATTCTCAGCAAATTCAGGTATTTGATGCTTCGGTGGGTGGCACGGTATCAGGAGCTACCACTTTGTGTGCCTCAGACAACAGCGACTACACCTTAAGCTTGAGCGGTCACACCGGAGATGTCATTCGTTGGG
>NZ_QREG01000005.1:229433-303308 GCF_003386095.1 Marinoscillum furvescens DSM 4134
TACCACCTACTACCGGGCAATTGTTGCCAATGGAGTTTGCAGCAGTGATTACTCAAGCATCGCTACAGTTACGGTAAGTCCATCTACTGTTGGTGGGACGGTATCAGGAGCTACCACTCTGTGTGCCTCAGACAACACCGACTATACCTTAAGTCTAAGTGGCCATACCGGAGATGTCATTCGTTGGGAGCGCAGCCTGACGGGCAGTGATCAATGGATTACGATAGATGAAACGAGCACTACGCTTACCTACAGCGACTTGCAAGAAACCACCTGGTTCCGAGCGATTGTGCAAAGTGGCGTTTGTGAGGAGGTCGCCTCCAGCAGCGCCCAGGTACAGATAGATGCAGTAAGCGATGGAGGCCAGCTAAGTGGCAGCCAGGAAGTGTGCAGCGGTACCAACAGCACCACACTTACATTGGGTGATTATGTCGGTACGATACAGGACTGGGAATCGTCCACTTCAGCATCCGGCCCATGGACTAGCCTGAGCCATGCCGGCAGCAGCCTTACGGTCGCAGATCTTACAGCTACCACCTACTACCGGGCAATTGTTGCCAATGGAGTTTGCAGCAGTGATTACTCAAGCATCGCTACAGTTACGGTAAGTCCATCTACAGTTGGTGGGACGGTATCAGGAGCTACCACTCTGTGTGCCTCAGACAACACCGACTATACCTTAAGTCTAAGTGGCCATACCGGAGATGTCATTCGTTGGGAGCGCAGCCTGACGGGCAGTGATCAATGGATTACGATAGATGAAACGAGCACTACGCTTACCTACAGCGACTTGCAAGAAACCACCTGGTTCCGAGCGATCGTGCAAAGTGGGGTTTGTGAGGAGGTAGCTTCCAGCAGCGCAGAGATACAGATAGATGCAGTAAGCGATGGAGGCCAACTAAGTGGTAGCCAGGAAGTGTGCAGTGGCACCAACAGCACCATGCTAACTTTGGGCGATTATGTAGGAACAATACAGGACTGGGAATCGTCCACTTCAGCATCTGGCCCATGGACAAGCTTAAGCCATACGGGTAGCAGCCTTACCGTTACAGACCTTACAGCTACCACCTACTACCGGGTAGTTGTTGCTAATGGAGTTTGCAGCAGCGATTACTCAAGCATCGCTACAGTTACGGTAAGTCCATCTACAGTTGGTGGGACGGTATCAGGAGCTACCACTCTGTGTGCCTCAGACAACACCGACTATACCTTAAGTCTAAGTGGCCATACCGGAGATGTCATTCGTTGGGAGCGCAGCCTGACGGGCAGTGATCAATGGATTACGATAGATGAAACGAGCACTACGCTTACCTACAGCGACTTGCAAGAAACCACCTGGTTCCGAGCGATCGTGCAAAGTGGCGTTTGTGAGGAGGTAGCCTCCAGCAGCGCCCAGGTACAGATAGATGCAGAAAGCGATGGAGGCCAACTAAGTGGCAGCCAGGAAGTGTGCAACGGTACCAACAGCACCACACTAACTCTGGGTGATTATGTAGGTACGATACAGGATTGGGAATCGTCCACTTCAGCATCCGGCCCATGGACTAGCTTAAGCCATACGGGCAGTAGCCTTACCGTCACAGACCTTACAGCTACCACCAACTATCGGGCAATTGTTGCCAATGGCGTTTGCAGCAGCGATTACTCAAGCATTGCCACAGTTACGGTAAGTCCATCTACTGTTGGTGGGATGGTATCAGGAGCTACCACCCTCTGTGCCTCAGACAACAGCGACTATACCTTAAGCCTAAGTGGCCACACCGGAGATGTTATTCGTTGGGAGCGTAGCCTGACAGGCAGTGATCAATGGATTACGATTGATGAAACGAGCACAACACTTACTTATAGCGATTTGCAGGAAACCACCTGGTTCCGAGCGATTGTGTAAAGTGGCGTTTGTGAGGAGGCTGTCTCCAGCAGCGCACAGATACAGATAGATGCAGAAAGCGATGGAGGCCAACTAAGTGGCAGCCAGGAAGTGTGCAGTGGTACCAACAGCACCACACTAACTCTGAGCGATTATGTCGGTACGATACAGGATTGGGAATCGTCCACTTCAGCATCCGGCCCATGGACCAGCCTGAGCCATACCGGCAGCAGCCTTGCCGTTACAGACCTTACAGCTACCACCTACTACCGGGCAATTGTTGCCAATGGCGTTTGCAGCAGCGATTACTCAAGCATCGCTACTGTTACGGTAAGTCCATCTACTGTTGGTGGGACGGTATCAGGAGCTACCACTCTGTGTGCCTCAGACAACACCGACTATACCTTAAGCCTAAGTGGCCACACCGGAGATGTCATTCGTTGGGAACGCAGCCTGACAGGCAGTGACCAGTGGATTACGATAGATGAAACGAGCACAACGCTTACCTACAGCGATTTGCAGGAAACCAGCTGGTTCCGTGCGATCGTTCAAAGTGGCGTTTGTGAGGAGGTAGCCTCCAGCAGTGCCCAGATACAGATAGATGCAGAAAGCGATGGAGGCCAGCTAAGTGGCAGCCAGGAAGTGTGCAGTGGCACCAACAGCACCACACTAACTTTGAGTGATTATGTCGGTACGATACAGGACTGGGAATCGTCCACTTCAGCATTCGGCCCATGGACTAGCCTGAGCCATGCCGGCAGCAGCCTTGCCGTTACAGACCTTACAGCTACCACTTACTACCGGGCAATTGTTGCCAATGGAGTTTGCAGCAGCGATTACTCAAGCATCGCTACAGTTACGGTAAGTCCATCCACAGATGCAGGAGTATTGACAGGAGCTGTAGCTGTATGTGAAGGAACCAATGCTGGTACAGTAAATCTCACTGGATACGTTGGCAACATTGTGCGCTGGGAATACTCACTTACGGGGAAGCAACCCTGGGCGCCTATTCATCAACAGACTGCTGCCTTAGATTATAACGACCTAAATGCCACTACCTGGTACCGTGCTGTGGTTCAAAGTGGCGTATGTGAACAGGTAATTAGTAATTCTGTGAAAATTACAGTTGATCCGCCTACGGTAGCAGGAGTTATCAATGGAACCTCGGAAGTTTGTACAGCCATCAACTCAGGAGCGTTAACGCTAAACGACTATGTAGGCTCAATTTTGAAATGGCAACAATCAGAAGATGAAACTACCTGGACGGATTTATCAAACACCACAAGCCAGCTCAATTTTGAGAACTTAACCACTACCACTTTTTATCGTGTTCAAGTACAAAGTGGCACCTGTGAACTAGCCCATTCCGAGGGCTTCCAGGTGATCGTAAATCCATTGCCTCAGGTAATTTTTGAGAGTGCGGAAGTGTGTGAAGGCACTGTTACTTCTTTTACAAATACAACAACTGTCGGAGCATCATACGCATGGGATTTTGGAGATGGTGAATCTTCAACTTTGGCCAGCCCGCGTCATCAGTACAAAGAGTTTGGGGTCTACACGGTAAAACTGACAGCCACATCAGCTAGCGGGTGTGTGGATTCACTTTCAAAAACGGTGAAGGTAAATCCAATACCTACAGCCAGATTTAGCCACGAGGATGTCTGCTTTGGTAATGATGTTGATTTTTCAGACTTGTCCGTAGTAGCGGAAGGGAGCATTGCAAGCTATTCATGGGATTTTGGAGATGGTGAAGGTAGCACCAACTCAAACGTAAGTCATCGGTACATTGAAGACGGGACTTACGAGGTAAGTTTGAATATTACCACTAAGAAAGGTTGTGCGGACAATATTGCCAGGACTGTTCGGGTATTTCCGCTTCCAGAAACGGCATTCACATTTAAAGAAGTCTGTCACGGGAATGCCACTCAGTTTTCAAACGACAGCTACATCACATCAGGAAGCCTTACATACTTGTGGGATTTTGGGGATGGTGAGACTGCCACAGTGGTAAATCCAGCGCACACATTTGAGGCATCTGGTGATTATTTTGTGAGCCTAAAAGCCACCAGCGCCGAAGGGTGTGTCACGAGTCAGCAGCAGCAGGTTGCTGTATATGAGCAGCCGCAAGCGCAATTCACTTTTGAATCCATATGCCATGATCAGGAGGCGAAATTTATCAATACTTCTATTGGTGAGGGCCTTTCTTATTTATGGGATTTAGGAGATGGCCTTACTTCTGAAGAAGAAAGTCCTACGCACTCCTATCAAAGCCCTGGCCTCTATCATGTCACATTGTCTGTAGTAAATGCAGATGGCTGTGAAAGTGAGCAAACGCAGGTAATTCGGGTGTCACCACTACCACAGGTGAATTTCAATATGGATGATGTCTGTCTAGGCGAAAAGGTCAGCTTTGTGAATAATAGCAGCATTTCTACCGGCTCTGTTGATTACGAATGGAATTTCGGTGACGGCAACCTAAGTAACGATATCAATCCACAACATGAATATACTAGCGATGGGGAATACGCTGTGACCATAACGGGTACCTCCGATCAGGGCTGTGTGTCATCGGTGACTAAAGTAGTAACGGTTTACCCACTGCCGGAGCCAGCATATAGTGTGGAGTCTGTTTGTGATGGTACACCTTCTCAATTTGTAGATAAGAGTTCGATTAATAAAGGAACTATAGAGGAGTATTTATGGGATTTTGGTGATCAAACAAATTCTATTTTGGCCAATCCGGTAAAACAATACCTCAACCATGGTAGCTATGACGTCAATCTGAGATTAAAGTCGGATAAAGGATGTGTAGCTTCTGGCAGTGGTACGGCGGTAGTTCACGAATTTCCAGTTGCTAAATTTTCGGTAGTCAATGTTTGTGACGGATTTGCTGTAAAGCCCAACAACGAATCCTTTATTTCTGAAGGCCTCCTTACCTATTCCTGGGATTTTGGGGATGGCGAAGAGTCAGCTGCCGAAAGTCCCACGCATCTTTACGCTACAGATGGCGATTATGAAATCACTCTCACTGCTCGTTCGGCTGAAGGTTGTACAGATGTGTATTCAAATGTTGTACAGGTATATGCCACTCCTGAGGTAAGTGCTGGTCAGGACACGAGCATCAGTAAAGGGTACTCAGTACAGTTGCATGGAAGTGGAGGTGTAGACTATAGCTGGTACCCATTAGACGGCCTCAACAATTCCAATATTCCAAACCCGATTGCTACACCTATGGAGACCACAAGTTATGAGGTCACAGTGAGCGATCAATACGGTTGCCAAAATAGCGATACAGTATTGGTAATGGTTAATGATGATTTTAAAATCGTAGCAAACAATGTCTTTACCCCCGATGGGAATGGGCAAAATGATGCTTGGGTAATAGAAAATGTCGAAGCCTTCGGAGATGTAAACGTGCGTGTTTATGACCGGTACGGCTCCCTTGTCTTTCAGGAAAAAGCCTATGACAATGACTGGGCGGGGACCTATGGAAATGACATTTTGCCGGATGGCACCTACTTCTATGTCATCACTTTTTCAGAATCTGACCAAAAATACCAGGGAGCACTAACGATAATTCGAAACAACTAATGAGGCCGATCATGACGAAATCTACCTTAACAATAGCTGTAAAAACAGGGCTTTTTATGACCTTGTTTCTTCTAGGATGGGAGCTGACAGCCCAGCAGACACCGCTGTACACTCATGCTTACCTCAATCGCTATTTGTACAACCCGGCGATGGCCGGGTATGAGCAATCTTCGGCCTATTTTCTGTATCGGAAGCAGTGGGCAGGAGTAGACGGAGCACCGGAAACCCAGGTGTTTACGCTGGACGGTCAATTGAAAAATCATCCGGTAGGCCTGGGGGTCACCTTTATCAATGATGTGACAAACGTACTTGGTCGAACAGGCGGAGCACTGACGGGCGCCTATGAAGTTGGGCTTACACCAAATCAGTCGTTGAGGTTTGGTATGAGCTTCACTGCACTTCGCAACCGAGTGTTTTTCGACCGTATTCGTGCAGAGGACGTTTCAGATCCAGGCCTATTGGAAAAGGTTGATCAACATACCGTTTTTGAGGGCAACATTGGTTTTTCCTATCAGGTGAAAAACCTGCGAATTGGTTTTTCTGGAGAGCAGATGTTTCAAAATACCTTCAAGCACGAAGAAGAAGCTATTTTTCGCAGCCTCGATTATACGCTGGTTCGTCATTTTTATACCACTGCTGAGTATACATTCACTATTGGTAATGACTACAAAGTTCGCCCACATGTGCTGGTCCGTACTGTACAGGGCCTGCGCTCACAGTATGATGCCAACCTTTATGCTTCTTACAAAGATTTCATTTGGACCAATTTGGTTTATAGACACGACATTGGTGCGGGCGCCAGCATTGGATTTGAGCTCGAAGATCAATATGTGTTTGGCTATGCTTATGAATTCCCGACTACAGATTTGAGCATCATAGGTGGTTCTACGCATGAGTTTACTGTTGGGATCAGACTGCACCGTGCCATTAAAGCTCCTGCTACTCGGCAGGCTAAAGCCAGACCATCACACCAATCGCTCGCAGATCAGGAGCGGCTAGATGCTATCGCACAGCAAAATGAGCGGGTAAGAGGTAAGCTTGAAAAAGCTGAAAGCAAGCTTCAAAGTCAGAATGAGGAATTGCAGCGGCTAAAGGAAATTGTAGAAGCGTACCAGCAAGATCTCGAGAAGACAGTGCAAAAGCTACAGGCTTCGGCAGTGGATAGTGCTGATCACTCCATGAGCTATTACGTGGTAGTAGGAGCATTGAAGAAGTTTGAAAATGCAAAGGCCTTTCAGCGACTGCTGCTGAGAGAAGCTCAACTCAGCACTAAACTGGTACAGAGCGCTTCAGGCACCTGGTTTTTTATATATGCCGATGAAACCAAAAGCTTCACTGAAGCACAACAGCTATTGGAGAAAGTGCAGGGAAGTGATGCTATGCCATTTATAATCGAGGAACCCTGGATCTATAAAAGCGAAAAATGATGGCTGTAAAAGCAACATATCGGCATTATTTTTCTCTTCTGGGACTGTTGTGGTCCCTGGCGCTTGGAGCACAGGATTTGGAAAATATCCAAAAGGATAATTTGCTGAGCTATAGCGGAGGTATAACTGTGACCAATACCTACTACCATGCAAAAGGTACTCCGATGCATCGAGATCCTTTTTTCTGGCAAGTAAATGCTAATCTGAATTTGAGCGTATTGGATATCATTCAAGCGCCGTTTTCTTTTACCATTAGCCAGCAAAATCGCAGTTTTTCTCAGCCGCAGCCTTTCAATAGGTTTGGGATAAGCCCATCATACAAAGGTGTCACGCTACATCTGGGTCATCGGACTTTAAATTTCTCGGATTATACCCTTGCCGGAAATCTGTTTTTTGGGGTAGGAGTGGAGTACGAACCTAAAGACAATCCACTTCGGGTATCTGCGGTCTATGGCCGGTTTGCCAAGCCAGTAGACAAGTTTGCTCAAGATGGGCAAATTTTTGCCACACCGACGTACAGACGTATGGGGTTTGGGGCCAAAGTCGGATTCGAAACCTCAGAGCAGCGTGCTGCGGTAATGTTTTTCAAATCACTAGATGATGTGCACTCCATCACTCTGGCAGACAGCCTTTCAGAAGAGATGGTACCTACCCCTGAAGAGAATTTGGTCATGGGAGCAGAGTGCGGGTTTACTATTTTTCAGCGATTTGTAGTAGAGGGAGAGTATGCTTACAGTTTGTTTACCAGAGACACCCGAATTCCTGAGCTTTTTATCAACGATTACTCGTTTATCAACAACCTGGCAGGCCTGTATAAGCCCAATGCTTCATCCACCTTTACCAATGCTTTCAAGTCGCAGCTGACGTACCAAGGAGATCAGGTTCAGATCAATCTGGCGTATAGACGCGTAGATCCGGGTTACGTCACGCATGGATCATCCTTCCTAAACAACGACCTGGAGGATATCACCGCAGGCTTTTCCCTGCCACTGTTTAACAACAAAGTGAATCTTTCGGCAAGTACGGGCATCCAGCACAACAACCTAAATGATCAAAATGTAGCGGAAGTCAGTCGGGTTATCTTTAGCACTTCTTCCACCATCACTGCATCAGAGCGGCTCAATTTCAACCTAAGTTATTCCAACTTCAGCACCAGTACGCGTCAGTTGTTGATTCGTACAGACATCTTGTCTGATACGCTTGAGTTTTTTCAGGTGACCAAATCTGCAATGTTTTCTTCCAACTATCAGGTGGGCAGTGGGAGCAAAAAGAACACGCTGTTCGTGTCCGCCAACTTCCAGGATGCACATGACAATCAGGGCAATGCCTCAAACTTCAAAAGTGCCAATGCCGGTTACTCTTTTACCCTGGGGCCATCTTTTTCGGCCAACACCTCATTGTCTTACAACCAATCTGAATCTGTAGGCACTACCAATACTACTTATGGGCCTATTTTCAGTTTGAGTAGGTCATTTTTCGAAAACAAAGTACGAAACAGCCTTTCGCTGAGCGTACTCAATAGCCATTTAGGAAAAACGCTAAACAGCAATATCAACAACATACGTTGGTCTGCTTCATGGTCTCCGGCTAAGCAGCACAATTTTGGCCTCAACGCCTTTTATATATTGAAAAATGGCCGTCAGGAGCAATCTTCTCAAATACAAGAATTAAGAATCACATTTAACTACAGTTTTAGAATCTAACCAAACACACACATACTATGAAAAAATTACTCACTACTTGTTTTGCTACCTTATACTTATGTGCTGCCTATGCACAGGTTCTCACGCCTGATTGGGAATCATCCCTATCGGGGAAAGTCAAATGGATACAGGTAAACGACTGGGGCATTGTGATTGCCGCATGTGACAATGGCCTTTTTGGGCTTGACCCCAGAGATGGCACCAAGATTTGGGAGCTATCTGATGTTACCAAAATTCAAGAAGAATATTACAATACCATTCCCGGAACACCTTTGGTGTTGATAGATGACAAAGGTGCTGATGCCAAGACTCTGATCATTAATGGCCTTAGCGGTGCTCTGGTATTTGACTCCAGAGATGAGGGCATTGAAAAAGTACTAAGCCGTAGGTTGGTCCGCGAAGTAGGGGGGATCATGATTACCTATTCCAAAGCGTCGGGAGACGGTGTGGCTCTCTACAATTTCAACGATGGAAAAGAGCTGTGGAATACCCCCATGGAAAAGGCAAAAGGACGAACGCTGGCTCAGCCTGTGATAGATAGTGAAGGGCATATTTTGTATGCCAATGGTTCCAGGCTTTTTCGACTGCATGGACAAACTGGAGCAGTCCTTTGGGAAGCAGAAGCAAAAAAGGATTATATCGACCTTTTTTTCAGCCCAGATGAGGCAACAGTTTTTGCAGTGAGCGGAAGTCCATCAGATCTTTTTAAGGCTGAGAACGCCGAGCCATCAGCACTTACTGTATCTGGTGGGGTAGGTAAGTTCAGTGTGCAAGCCCATCAGGTAGCTACAGGTGAGCCCATATGGAAAAAACCCATTCAGTATAGCAAATCCAAATACTCCGGTGTAGCACTAGGTGAAAGTGATTACTTATTGTTGCATACGCTTTCGGCCAATAGATATTCTTACGACTCACCAGATCCTTTGTGGAAAAAGGAAAAAATAGGTACTGGAGGTGACCAGCTCGTGGGGGTGTACCCTACCAGCGATGGGATGATCTATGTAGGAGATGATGGAAGCGGACGCAATTACTTCAACTATGTAGATGAAGCGGGCAAACCGCTTTGGAAAAAGCGCCCTGTAGTTACCGGCTATATTTCGCATATTGAGGATCAGGGAGATGCCATTTTTTATATCACCAGTAAAGGTGCTAATTTCCTGAGTAAAGAAAATGGAAAAGAGCTGTGGACAGGATCAAAGTATCTATCCAGCGACTTTCCGGTGAGCTTTGTGAAAGACTCTGATCAAAGTTTTGTGCTCCTTGCAGAGGGCAAACTCATTCGCGTGGATCTGCCGCAGAAGGACTGGTCGGTAATAGGAAGTAGTTTCGATTTCAAGGGAGAAGTGCCCTCAGGCGTTCGGTTGGTAGGCGAAAAGTATGCGGTGACGGGCAATCAGAATGTCACACTGCTGGATGCTTCTGGTAATAAAGTTTACCATCAATACTACGAGGCTCCAGACCAAAGCCTGGGGGCTAAACTGGCACTGGGAACACTGAGTGCTGCAGCTGAAGTTGGAGCGATGGTTTCGGGAATGTCGGCATTTGCCTATGGTTTCACTGGCGCCGTACAGGGGAATGACTCTTATATGAACAAAGCCGAGCAGCAGGCAATGATTTCCAATTTTGCTACCGGTGCGGCGGGTGATTTTAGCCAGCTGGCTAAAATGCGTTTTGGTGCGCAGGCGGCTTCCGAGGACTACAAGCTGATACTTACCGAGCGTGACAAGCTGCTTGGTTTTGTGAAAATAGACCTGGCAAGTGGTGAAGAGCAAGGCATGGTAGTCACTGCGGATAGGACACCAACTTTTACCGTAGATGCCGTGACCAACAAGCTTTACCTGAAGTCTGCTGAAGGCAGACTTGCATGCTACGACCTTTAATCACTGACGAATCGCCTGGCCCATGATTGCTTTCAGACTTATTTCATTACTTAAAACACGTTCGCTTGCCTTGCTCTTGTGGTTGTTGTCTTGTGTGACGCATGCCCAGGTAGAGCATTACCCGGCTAATGTAACACCCACGCTTTCACACCCATACTCTGCGTATTTCAGTGACTACATAGAAGTAGGTAGCGAGCGTCTGGTAGGCAACATTGTTTTCAATGACTTCAATGAAGCATCATGGACTTTTAAGTTAAAACTCACCATTTCAGGCACCAATGTGAGCCTGCAAACCAAGCCGGGGTTTACTCCTACCACGCCTATCACTGTACTACCCGGAGAGCCATACCGGCTCTCCGGTAGTGAGTGGGCCGAGTACTTCAATTTTCAAAATCTAAACATAAAGGGAGATGCCAATGCCCTGATTAACTCCGGCAGGCTGCCCGAGGGCATGTATTCTTTTTGCCTGCAGGTGCTGGATTATGACACTGGGGACCCTTTGTCTATGGAGGTGTGCAGTCAGGTATGGATTCAGCTCATGGATCCTCCGCGTACCTTGAGTCCGGAATGTGATAAAATCATAGACCCTATCACGTCTGCTCAGTTTCCAATTACATGGCAGTCCTTCAACACTGTAAACCCAAACGGCCAGAATGTAGACTATCAGCTGACGATGTGGGAGTTGTTGGATGTCAATGCCAACCCATTGAGTGCGGTGGCCAATGGCCAGGCACTGCAAGTGTATCAGAGTGATATTGTCAACAATACTTCTATCACCTATGGACCTACTCAGCCACTACTGGAGGTAGGCAAAACCTATATCTATCGTGTGCAAGCCCTGGAGCAAGAAGGCCGAAACTATTATAAAAACGACGGCTTCAGTGAGTATTGCTATTTTCATTATGGCTATCCCACGGGTGGTAAAATTTCCCTCTTATACCCCGACGATGAAGCTGGGTTTAGTAGGGGCATGGTGCCTCAAGTGATCTGGTCGAGTCCCAGCCAGATGGTGCCCGGTATTGGCATCAATTATGAACTCACCATCAAGGAGCTCAACGAAAACCAGGACCCGGAGCAAGGGATCATTGCCAATCCGGTTTGGTTTTCGAAAAAGACGCCTCTAATTACCATACCAAATCAGCAACCTCAGGAGATCGGCAGACTTAAAATAGAGCAGCGTTATGCCTGGCAGGTAAAGGCTTTTTCAGGTGATGTAGAAGTTGCGAGTAGTGAGGTGTCTACATTTTTCGGTCCTAGCCTGGTGGAGCAGTTTTATGCTGGTAACAGCACTGTACTCGTAGACTATATTTCCAATAAAGATCTGAATGCGCTTAGCGGAGGGGGAAGGGCTTTGCTTTCGGACAGTAAAGACGACTGGGTAGAAGTATCATTTACAGATCTGGTGGTCAGCGAAAGCAATGGGTATTACTACCTCGAAGCAGGAGAGATAGTTACTGAGATTGAGCCACGCACCTATTCATTAGCTCCACACTTTGAAGACAATGGCGCGGGAGAGTTTATCTACGACGCATTTAAACTCACCAAAGATGGCCTGCGCATTCGTGGCAAGTTTCACTGGGACCTTCCCTTTCCAGTGGAGGAAGGGAGCAGTACACAGTTGGTATCCAAAGAGGCCTGGGTTAGTTTCAATGGGTTTACTCCTTTTGGTAACCTGTTTATGGCGGAAGAGGAATATGATTTATTTGACCCATCAGGGTTTGCCCTTCGTATCTCGGAAAGCAGTAGGGTTTATATCAATCAGGAAAAATTCCGCTTTGAGCTGAAAGGGGCAGTAAAAGCTCCAACCCATGTGCAGTCTACAGCCATGGAGCGTGCACGGTGGGCATTCTTCGATGCAGAGCAAGTAGGTGTGATTCGTGCCGAAGACACAGAAACCTTTTTGGCAATGGATGGCGCTGGCATTGCTATCCAGCCTTTAGCCAGTGTCATTGATTTTTCTGACAATGAATCTCCAGGCCAGCATGCAGACAATCCTTACTGGAAAGGGATCTACCTCGAGGAGGCCAGGGTGTCGCTTCCCGGTGGGTTTGACTATGATGACCAGTTAAATGTAGATGTGCCCGTGGAAGAAACCATCAAGCAGAACGAAACGGATGGTGCCGAGCTTTGGGTCGTACATTCTGGCGTGCACTTAGATGTAAATCTGGATTTATCAGGGTCAGAAGCATATTTTAATACTTTTCCTGCCGAATACACTTCCTTAAAACTTGTCTTGTCCAATCAAAATGTAGATGCAGCAAGCAAGTTGGAAGGGAAATTTTTTATTCCATTAATATCTACCGAAAAGCCCTTCACGTTTGAGTCTCAGTTGTGCAACAAGGGGTTTCGCCCCGGAGTGGTAGCGGATATAGCGGGCACTACTTTTAAGCACAACCCTGAAGGTGGTGACCTCACCTTGGATATAGCCATCAAAAAAGCACAGATCGTGGATAAGGAACGCATCCAGATGACATTGGATCTGTCCTGGCCATCACTGGATGTTTCTTTTGAGGGTGTACCAAACTTCAATGTTTGGGGGAATTATTCGATAGGTTTTTTTACTCCTGAAGGCATCGTAGCACTTGCAGAGCAGGTAAAAACGACCTTCAAAGATTACCCTGTCACCATAGACGCGTTGAGTGCCGGGCGAAATGAGGATGCCTATGGGATAGCTATCTCCGGAAAAGTAGTAATGGGTGAAGATGTAGCCGGAGATGATGGGGCGCCGGCTTTTAACCTCTATTCGCTACACAAAAACCCTCTGCTCGACAAAGATTACATTCCTGCGCAGGTTCAGGGTGCATTTGACCTGGGAGCATCTCAGGATGGCTTGGCAGCTATAGAAGCAGAAATGGCGGCATTGGAAGCCGATATGGTCAAAGAGCTAGAAGCTGAAAAGGCTGCTCTGGAATCATCTGCTCAGCAAGCATTGTCGGCAGCAGCATCCGCTATGGGCGGTCAGGAATATGAGGTGTCCGACATGGTAGACCAATCCGATGAGTCTGAAGAAAAAGTAGATTTTGCCACTGTCAAAGAAGAACTCATCGTTTACCTGGAGCTATTGCAAGGTATGATGAGCAACCCGGAGCAGGCTGAAAAAATCGGGTTGCTCATTACTGAAATTAAAAAGGATAACGGGCAGCTGAATGACCTGGCGCATATCATGAAAGACCTGAAAGGGTTTGCAGCCAAGTTTGCCTCAGATCAGCTCACTTCCATGGCCGAAAAAATTCTCGAACCTGTGGACCGGCTGACCAATAAAATCAATGGTGAAATCCTCAAGAAGTCTAATCAGCTGACGGGTACAGTAGAGACTCAAATTGAAAATGCTGTAAACAGTGCAGTGGATGAAGCTGCCAACAGAGTGATCAGCAAGTTGCAGGACAAGGCGCCTAACATTGCTGAAGTAGTAGGTGAAGTAGTGGTATCGGTAAAAGCACGAGTAATTGCCAGAGTGTCCAACTCTTTCAGTGCTGCCGTCAACGAAAATATCACCTTCCCGCTCACCAGCTTTGTGTCTGCTAATCTAAGTGATCGGGCGCATCGGGTGTTGGAAAACACCATCAGTACCGTGGTGATGGGGGCTCTCAATTCCGATAAGAAACCAGCCGACATGATGAATGAGGTAGTGGCTGGGCTTGAAGAAGAGTTTGAGAGTATGGGAGAGGATGTGAAAGGGAGTGTGGACCTGGACAAGATGATGTCTGCCATCCGTAAGGTGGGTAGTGATGCTATCGAAGGTATTAAGCCAGCTGAAATAGCGGATGATATCAGCAAGGCTGCCATAGATGCCATCGGTGGAGCGGTGGCTAATATGGCTGCTGATAAACTTGGAGAGTTGGCCAATAATGCGCTTGGAGACCAAATAGGCATCGATGTACCCGTAGATTTCGGTGCAGCAGGGGCCAAACTCCTCTCCGGAGGTAGCCCGAAGGACCTGCTTTTTGACCCCATTCCTGTAAAGGTGCGCTCTCCGGCTCTCGACATTAACGGGCTGATTCATTTTATGAAAGATCACCCGATCTATGGCGATGGGTTTGCCGGTGATGTGCAAGCACTTATTAAAAAGCCCAACACGTTTGCCATCAATGTGATCTACATCAATGGCCGAAAAGAAGGCGTGAGCTACTGGATGGTAGAAGTGGGTGGAGCGGCTGCTGCCGCTAGTCCAGAGCAGGGTGAGGATGGGCCTTCGGCCAGTACTGCAGAAGCCGGCGGAGAGATGTCTGGTGAGATGAAAGAGCCTGAAGGTGCCAAAATCGGTCCGCTGGAAATTATGGCGCTTCGTGGGCGGGTGTACCACCATATGTCTGCCGAGGGGCTCGGTGAGCTGAAGCCTGATGCAAATACCAACTACGGCGCCTACTTGCACCTCATCATGTATGGGCCTAAGAACGGGGATAAGATGCGCCTCGAAATAGAGGCAGCTATGAGTACCTATGCTACAGGCGATTATGCGTTTAGCTTCGATGGCAACGCACAGTTTGTCAATCAGAACCCGAGCGTAAACAAGGTGGACAAAGATGCGGCCATTCAGGCTGAACTTTCTTTGAAGTATAATTCTGCAGAAAAGCACTTTTTTGGCTTTGCTTCCGCGGTAATACAAACCAAAGCACTATGTGCTTCAGGGAGTCTGCTCATAGATGTGAAGCCCGGGGCCTGGCGAGTAGCTATTGGTAGCAAAGAAGAAAAGATACGTTTTGTGATGGCCTGTGTAGGGTTTGGGCCTACAGGTTGGCTGGATATGAACCAAAACATTATCGAACTGGGATTGGGACTGGAATTTATCTTCAGGACTACCATAAACCTCGACGTAGGTGTGGCAGCTATTGGCTTATTGATCGACGCGGGTGCTGCGGCAGGTATTCAGGCCATCATTCAGCACAAGCCCGAGTTTATGGTGATGGAAGCCGGTGTGTGGCTGGAGCTTTGGGCAAAAATCCTTCTGACTTACAAGCTGCCTATCAAAAAAGGATCAGTAACGCTGGCAGACATCTATGTGGCAGTGGATGCCATGATGCGCTTTAATCCACCGCCTACACTACTCTATGGTGATGCTCAGGCCAGGATCAAGGTGCTGCTCTTCAATTTTAGTTTAGATAAGGAATTTGAAATGACAATGTGATATGAAACTTAAAAAGTGTGTTTTGATATTAATATCTGTTTTGCTTTTTGTGAGCCCTGCCAGTGCTCAGTCATATGAGGATTTTTCAGCTTATCTAGCAGCCATTCGCCCACAGGCAGCAGCAGGTACCATTCCTGCATTACCATATGGCTGGTTGCGAACGAATGCGAATGATGTCAGTTTGGTAGCGGATATACAGACAGGCGCCGAGGACACCGTGCAAATCATTCGGCGTGTTGCCTATCAGGCGGCAGAGGTAGTAGTAGGTGCATCTTCTTCGTCTGCCATTCGGCAAAATGCGTTTTCAGTGTTAATGTCAGGGCTTTCGGACAACGATCTGGCCCTGCAGGGCATTGTATTACAGTTGCTGGCTACACAAGATGGAGCGCTGTTCTCTGATGAGGACCTACGTGTACTCATCAGTAAATTAGATGCTGGTATTCCGGGCAAAGAGGCTTTGCTCAAGCTGTTGGGCAGGCTCAACGCTAGCGAAGCGACAGAGGAAATCCGACAATTCACCACGGCAGGAAATAAGGCGACCATTCGGTGGGCTGCATACCTGGCACTAGCCCGGCTGGGTGATGAAGAGGCCATCGATAGACTGATCCAAAAAGTGAACGGGCTGACAGTCAATAGCGATGTAGTGTACGATATTTTGCCAGGACTCATATATACCCGTCAAAAAGAGGTTTTTGATTTGCTGGTAAAAGAACTCTACAACGATGAGCGTAACTGCGAACCTGCCGATCCTGATCAGTACAGGCCCATTCGTTGTGGCTATCGCATCATGGAACTACTGGCTCCGCACGTAGAAGGTTTTCCTGTCGCGGTAAGTGCCTCTGGTGATCTGGATACGCGCAATTACCGACAAGCGCTACTCGGCGTTCGCGAATGGTTCGCTGCTAATCCTAACTATCAACTAACTGAGCCTCGTGACTAGTCGAATAATAATATTCTTTCTGTGGCTTTTTATGGTCCTGGCTGGAGTAGCGCAAAACTACCCCACCCAGACCCGCGAGCTCCCGCCTGTCACCATCACCGAAGAGCGTGCCCGTGACCTCATGCGCCAGCTCACCGACCTGGATGCCTTCATGCATGCTGTCGGTATCAAAAACATCGCCAACGACCAGCGCCTGGAAGCCTTCGCTACTGGCTTTGCCGAGCGCAATCAGATAGAAGCCTTCACCATCGGCTACATCGATAGCGACGAACTCTGGCCACGGGTATTTCGCAACATCCGCCTCAAAAAGCTCAATAACATCACCACCGATCAGCTGCTGGCCGCCCACATCCTGTTTATTCCTCAGGACGATGGCTATACCGTAGAGCTCAAGCTAGAAGGCAAAACCACCGAAGTATACGAGCTACTGGAGCTCACCAAAGAAGAAGTAAACCTCATCGCCAAAGAAACCAGCGACCAGCAGCTGGGCAGCACCGTCTATGCCAAGCCCAAAGAAGCCCGCGAGACCGTAGTGAGCGCCATGATCGCTGCCTTGCAGCGAGTGGAGGGGAATAGCAGAGTGGACAATAATGGAGATGATTGGGTGGTCGATAGTGAAGAGAATGTATCTCAAGGTGGCTCTGGAAGTGGTGGTTCAGATACCGGAAATCCTACACCTTCCGATTCTACAAATCAAATATCACCAGATAGTCTGCTCATAGTCCAGGCCAGATTAATGACCGAACTGATCACCTATTTTGATAATGAGATAGACTACTGGTTGCTCAATAATGGGAAAGGCCCACTTGACATGGAAGAAATCAGAAGGCTGCAGGAACTGCCGAGTTGTTTACCTGATGATGAAGGGCAACTGGAAAGAATCCAAACAGCTCTCAATGGCTTAGTAGAAGATGTTTCAGGCTTTTTAACCAGCTTGTTTGAAACAGAAGACAATCAGGAAACCTTAGACGAAATATGCCAAGATCTGGACACTACGCAAGAATCCTTATTAACCCAGCTTACCGAAGATGAACTGGCAACCTGTGAAGAAATGCTTTGTGAATATTTAGAGGAAGAAGAAGTGGAATATACTATTGTGCTTCGGGATGATGGAGAAGAAATAGAAGCAGGGGCATATGTATTGATAACTGCCGAACCGGAGATGCCAGCTTTATCTGTAGAAGCTGTATCAGAAAGCACCAGCGAAATAGAAGTAAAGCTGCGATTGAAGATCGAGTACCGCAGGGACATCCGGCAGGACGAAGATTATTTTCCTGCCAATGGATGGTATGAAACCAATCTAAATGAAGAATGGGAAATTGATTTTGGTGATAGGATACGTGGTGGCCGGGCTACACTCTACACGGAGATAGGCGAATCCAGGGACACGATCATTTTTCATATACGCGGTACGAACCCTACAGCACAGGCGGTACAGGATTATATTGAAGAAGAAGATTACGATGACACCTGGTTCTTTACCCGGTTGATCCGACAGGAATCCAATTACATACATTTTAACAATGGCACGAATTATGGGCCGGAATGGACGGACAGTCAGGGCTGCCCGAACTGGGGACCACCTCATGGTTGGGGTTTGTGCCAGTTAGATCTGTTGGCCGGAGGGCAACGGCCGACTGCCCAGGAGCTCTGGAGTTGGAAGGCCAATGTGGATCGAGGATATGACTTCCTGACCGGTGAGAAATTCAATATTGCAGAAGTTCATATTGCAGGAGAAATGGTAGCTGTAAATACTTGGAATACGGCAAATCCAACCGATTTAGTGGAAGGCCATGCCGATCAGGAAGAAGGGAACAATACCAATTCAGTAACTTATACCTATGCTTCCAGTGACAGCTTTGATTTTGACTGGGGGGATCTGGATGCAGGTTCGGAATCTTTTTTAGATGCGGTTTGGATCAAAAGTTACAACGGAAACTCCAGAGGATATTATTATAGATTAGTGGCACCTACCAGGGAGGGAGAAAAGCCTGAATGGGAATTAAGGAGAACCAATATTCATGACCATAATTATGTCGGAGCTGTCAGCGGCCGAGCAGAATAAACTAAATAATGAAAAAGACATTAATACTGTACACAGTACTATTTATTAGCTTTTGTGCAAAAGCTCAGGATATTAAAAATTTATATTTTATCTCGGGGCATCCGTATGACAATACAGATGAAGAATTTGCAAGCTATTTATGGCGCTATTCCGAAAGCTCGTTAGATACCATTTCATTATTGTCCAGCAAAGACGATTTTTTGGAAAATGTGAAAGTATATCCGGAGCAAAACTTGGCCGTAATACATAAGTCCAATTCGATAAGAAAAAAGCATTTAGGCCATAACCATCGGCTGCTTTTTATTGATTATCAAGACTCTGTCCGGTTTTCTGAAGTTCCTATTAAAATAGAAGAAGGGAAGTTTGAGTACTATCTATCCCTTACAGAAGAGAGTCTTTTGCTGGATATGTTTTCCAATAAGAAGGGCAGTTATTTTAATAAAGTAGACTTAGAGAATCTAAATATAAAAGAGGCTGATATTAAAGACTTTATTCATGCTAAACTCACTGGTATTCCAGGGGGCATGATTGATGGGAAAGACTACTTTTTAGTTTATAGCAATGAGCAGAATGGAAATTTAGAAATTCCTCTTGTAGGAGATCGTGATGAACGCCCAAGATTTTCTTATGCGCTACCTGAACAATATCAATTTAAATCCTACCAACGACATGTTATTCCCATAAACAACTCTAAAATCTTTGTTCTTCACGGGAAGTATGAAAAAGCAAGTCCTAAGCTGGGGTCTAGTGAGATTATTTATTTGAATAAAGAAAACAATAGTTGGAATAAAGTGACTATTCAGGGTAATATGCAAAAACCCCGAGGCTTTGGAGAATGGATTTCGGGATACGTTTTTAACGATCATATCGCAGGAAAAAATCTTCCCGGTGCTGAAAAATGGACTTATCGTGAAAGTGGCTTATCACCAAAGGAGCGATGGGATTACTATCCGGAATATGGCGAAGGCAATTACCCCTATGCCCCTGGAATTTTGTACTTCTATAATGCCTACACGAAAGAATACTTTGAACTGGAAACCAACCAGGCAGATAGTGAAGTGATTTTAATAAAAGATAACACTGTGATTTACCGGACTTATGATGAACTATATGCTGCTGAAATTATCAAAGGTCAGAAGCTTGGCAAATCCAAATTGCTTTTAAAAGACGATCGTGTACCGGACATTCACTGGGCATTTTTTGGAGTAAAGTAGTTCCTCTTTCGTTCAAACGCCCCCACCAAGCGCAAGCGTCCGTTTGTGCTCCTCTTACCCGAAATATGGAGTTTGTTTACTAGACTCTGATTTTTAAGAAAGGATTAGCCCCTAGCCGCTAACTACCCGGCAGTGCCGTGCTGCTTCCAGCCATTACTGATGCCCTGGTAGCGGAAGGGTTGGAGATTTCATCTGCCCTCATTGCTGAGAAAAGCGGGGAGTTTGTGGTAGGAGCCTCAGTAGATGGGAGCATCCAGCTGATTCTCCTGTATTATGACAACCCCGACCTCCGTCCGGCCGAAGCATGGGCTCAGCTAGACAAAGTGCAGATGACCCGATCAGGGGTGGAGGCCATGTTGGGCAAAGTGTACCTGGAAGCAGCGGTTTCGTGCCTGGGAGATGCCATCTACTCCAACGGCAAAATGCGCAACTATCAGGAAGTAGTTTCCACCCAGGGCGCTATCGACTGTGCACTGGGTGCCATCACAGCCTTTGGGGCAGATGCAGCAGCGAAAAAGCTGGGAGCGCGGGCCAAAGCGGTGATGAACAAAGTCAGGGACAGTCCCGAGCGATTCGTCAAGCTGCTGACAGACTTAAACTTCACCGACGACCAAATCCTGAGGCTGGGAGCCAGGTTTGGGGTGAGCAGCAAATCAGTGCGCTTTTATATCTTTAAGCTCCGAAATCGCTTGAAGTTAGCCGAACTTCCCAACAGCGATGCCTTACTGAAAGACCTGGAGACAGGAGATGAAGCACTGGTCAAAGCATTCCAGGAGAATGTGGAGTTGGTGGATGCGTGGATGGTGCTGGATGATGCAGGGGTGGATGATGCCATCAGAAAGAATGTTGATGCACTTGCTGATCCAGATGCTGCAATAGATGCAATTCAAGCATCAGGAAAAGCCAAGCCGACTTGGCCAGAAATACAAGCTCTATTTAAACGAGGAAATGACTTTAATAAAAAGGGGAGGTTTAAATATGGTGATAATTTTGTTGAAGTAGTTTTAAAAGGAGTTGATGGGAAAGCAGGAAAACGATTAGATACATATATACCTCCTTCAGGTGGAAAAGCTGGAGAAATAATTTCAAGAAAGGCTACTACACTTAGTGAAATACAGTCTAATACATTTAGGAATTATTTGAATGAGTTAATAACGAAATACCCGAACGGAGCTGAGTTGAACTCAAGTAAGTTCCCTTCAGGTACTACACTAGATGGAGATTATTTCCTAGAGGTACCATCATCAAATAAATCCTTCTTTGAATCAAGTACCGAATTTCAGCAAGTATTGAGCGACTTCAATACAAGCAAGGGTGTGAACATAAAAATCAAATATTTAGACGAGTAGTTTTATGCAAGAGCTTATTTTAGGAATACTTAAGGAAATAGAACTAGATAAGGAGTACGCAAAGCTATGTGAACGTTTCTGTGACTTTGATAATAGTGCCAATCTCAACAAAAAAGAAGTAGACCCTATTATTAAATCCTTTGACTCTGGCTTTAAATACATCGCAAGAGATAGAACGTTTATGAAAGAAACCGCTTTTGAGGAATATACTGTGCGTTTTTTTATAGGCTTTAAAAGTGGAATTGTTGATTTTGGCTATTTAGTTTGGAAGGAAGGAGACAATAATAACTTTTACAAAGGTGATTTACAGACATTATCAAAAGAGGTTGATGCAGAGTTTGAAGGGAACGTAAGGTATAGCCGTCCATTAGCCACCTCTTTAGAAGACTTTAAAGAAATACTATCAAAGTATTTTGAGTTGTTTGAATCATTTAAGCAGCATTTTCAAGAAGCAGTACAAAGCTGATTACCAAGCCTGAGAGAAGTGAGGCTCTTTTTGTTACATCAAATTAATTTTGGCAGCCTTGTGGTCAATGGTTTTAATCAGCGACTCTCCTTCTTGTCAGGTAGGTCAGCAATATCCTGAAATCCCCACCCCAATGCAACCGTCCGCACGCGCTCCTCTTTCATGCCTTCCTAAAACACAGAATAAATAGTTCGTTTCCTAAACTCTGATTTCTAAAGCAGGGAGCGTCCAACTAGCCGCCGACCACCCCACGGTGACTATAGGTGGTGATATCATTTGTAATTTGTGAGTTTTTTCTAGATATCAATCCGGAAATATTTTCCATCAAAAATTTCCTTGCACTGGCATGATTCAGTTAATTTTAAAGATAGAATTTGCTAACCAACCTTAATGTTCATGAGATCTTTTTTCTTCTTAAGCCTATGCTTAATAGCTGCAAGTACTACGTATAGTCAGGATGGTGTGGGGATTGGGACAAGTCATCCACATTCTTCAGCCATATTAGACATTCATTCACCTAATCACAATAGGGGTGTTTTGTTGCCAACTTCAGGCCCAGAGGCATTATTCGGTATTAAATCTAGTGCAAAGGACGGCCTGCTTTTTTATGATACAGTTACACATCGCCTAACATACTTCTACAATGATAAATGGAATTATGTGAATCCCTGGGTTACGGAAGAAATCCAAAATAACACGAATGTGTCCTATGTCGCAACCCCTTTTAATGTGTCGGTCGGGACAATTTCGGAACCTACTGAAGCGCTTGAGGTAAACGGTACTGTGAAGGCGACACAATTTCAAGGATATGGAGTAGTGCCAATTGGTGGAATAATGATGTGGTCTGGGAGTGCAGTTCCTGATGGCTATGCACTATGCGATGGGAGAACAGTTAATTCAATGACCACCCCTAATTTAGTTGGTAGATTTATTTTAGCAGGAACCGGAAGTGAGAGCACAAAAACTGGAGGCGCAAATGACTTGAGCACTACCAATGTGAGTTACGAAAGAGTTAAGGAGTATACCATAGATGAGGCTGCGGGGTGTTCTGATCACCAATACAGGTTTTCCGGTGAAATTTTGGTGCAAGGTAGTTGTGGGGATGCAAATTCTTACGTTTCCTTTAGTAATGTAGCCGGAAATACTTGTCTTGGCGCTGGTCAAACATATATTGCCAATAATTCTAAATATGACAATTGCGGCGGAACCACAACCCGAAATTGTACTTCTTCAAGCAACCCGAACTACTATCGGACGAATTCTGATTGTTACGTTGAAAATTATGAAGAGGTCAACCTTGTATCAAGCACTGATAACCGACCAGAATATTACATATTAGCATTTATCATGAGAGTTGAGTAAATGCTCCTTTGTTTAAGTAAACAAGAGTCTTTAAATAAGAAAAGCCTGAGCGTTTGCCCAGGCTTTTTAGTTGATTTAATTTTTGCTTATTTATAGGCCTTTTTGTTGTCTTTTAAGTAATCCGCTACCAGTTCGTTTAGCGCATTTTCATAGACGGTCAGTGTTCGCTCCAGCACTACGTCCGGGTCCATCCCATCGCCGATTTCCACATTTCCTACGGATGCCTTGGTTTTACCCACTACTATGTCTGTTTTTTCCTTGATTTCAAACTCTTGAAGTTCTTTTCCTTTCGCATTGAAAATCGTCAGAGTAATGGTAGTCGTGGGCTTGAAGTTGCCGCCAAGGGATACTCCTGCCGGACCTACTCCTACTCCCCCTTTAAACATGTCTACTCGATAGGAGATATAGTACTCTTCTCCAGGAGCATTCTTGAGCACTTTTTTGGCTTTGGCTTCTGACGGAAAAGATCCATTGTAGGAAATTTTTCCTTTCAGAGTTTCCAATGGTTTGATTTCAATGTCGAGCTTTTCTTTAAACGTTTTTTTCGTCTTCTCGAGCATTTTTGTTTTGGCCATGTAATTGAAATAGGCCACCGGATTGGACTCTTTGAGCTCCGCAGTTTCGTCATAGCTCGCCGCTTCAGACCATCCATCGGTCATGTTGCTGAGCGTGGCATTGGGCGATACTAAAGAATAAAATTCTGCAGAAAGTGCAAACTGAAAATTGGAAGGAGCTACAGCTGCGCCTTTCTGAGCGACTGTAGCATGGCTAAAGATTGCAAATAATACAATTGCGGCAATTTGTGTCAGATTTTTCATCATTGATTGGTTAGGTGAAACATAAATTTGACTCGGTGAATATAATGTGGGTAAGCCATAACGGGAAACATTACAGAGAAAAATAATTTTGAGGTAATGCCCCGCTTGCTGTGTGTCAAGAAGTTTATTAATCTTTTCGCATGATATAGGCTAGTTTATAGTAGCGTATTCCAGCCCGGCAGTTTTCGTTGTTTAGGTAGTAGTTGGAGTTGTCATTTTTCGAATGGGTGTAGAATTCAATCAATTCATAGTCAGGATATATCTTTTGGTGGGCTGCTACGATGTTATTGGCTTTCACGTTATTGATTGTGAAATCTTCAGCTGTTGTACCGGTTTTGGTGTGTTGGCCAGTTCCGGAGTAGATGTAGGGTTCTTTATCGCAGTTGGATGAGGAGTGCGAAAAGTCGCTATTAATCGAAGGGTCCAGTTTTGCTCGGTACGTGCCACTTCCTATGTTGTCTGTAGTCGTGCCTATTACGAATCGGTTGGATAGGTCTACTGTGCCATTTGTGCCATCACACAGCGCCCAGCCTGAAGGTACTGTTGTGCCTGCCCACATGATGATGCCACCCTTGGGGATGGTCCCATTTCCTACAAACTGCCCATCGGTGGTGATATTTCCATTGGCGTCTATTGTGTTTGTAGAGATGCTTGAGCTCACGCTTAGTGCATTTGCCGTTACCAATCCTGAGATGGAGGCATTGCCAGCATTTAGCTGGAGGTCTCCCTGATCCAGGTTTATGTCGCCAGATGAAACCTGCACATCTCCAGCGGATATGGATAGGTTGCCTGCTGTGGTTGTGATATTACCTGTAGCAGTCAGAGTGGTTACAGATGCTGAGCTGTTGGTGTGAATAAGCCTTTGCCAGTTGTCATCCCAACGGTAAAAAGCGCTTTCGATACTATTATAAAGTAATAGGCCTTTGTTGGCTGGGTCGGTGATGGACGGAAGTGATGTCACTCTGGGGAGTAAAACACCTTTAGATTCAGATTTTACTTCCAGGATGGCGTGAGGCGCTACATTGGTAGTGCCTATGCCCACGCCATCAGATTGGCTATATAGCGGACCTATTAAGAGACTGGTGAATATCGAGCATAGGAATAGCGGTAACTTCATGTATTTAAAACGGTTGGTGTGACATTAGTTCAGTGATTAAATCTGAAGATTAATGTCGTTTTATGCAATGAAGAGGCAAATTGAGGTGGTTATTAATGATAAAATGCCCCCTCTCGATCATTGGAAGAAGGTTCGAAATGGCGGGTTTAAAGATTGATGGTCTTACTGCTCGTCTTCAAAAATGATAGAGCCTGTGGCTGTTAATTCGTATTGCTCATCGCACAGCAAGCATTGGATAGTGGCTTCCAGGTTCACAGTTATTTTCCGGCCATTGACAATTTCTGAATCTGATGAAATGCGCACTCTGGGTTTTGGGCTGTGTCCGTCCAGTATCAGCACAGATATGTCCGAAGCACTAGTAGAAGCGCTCCAGCTGTATGACAAACCATTTACAGCTCCAGATAGCTGGACTTGGATGTCTCCAGTGGAGGTAGTCGCCTGTCTGCCTATGTTGGTGGATCGGTAGTCTTTGGAATGAATGGTTGCGCTGGTGGTGGCTTTCAGTGTGGCGCATATAATGCTTGCGAGTGAGTCGTACAGGTCATTGATCTCGGTATCTAGTTGGCGTTTATTGATGGCGTCCTGGGCTTGGTTTCCATTGGCCACTCCTGCGATTTGTATGTTGTTGAGCGTGAGGGGGCCTGTATCATCTACAGCTAAAAAATGGAGCCACTTATCTCCGTTCCAGTATTGAAAGAGGTTAGTAGTGTTGTTAAATACCATCAGTCCTTCGCTTTTGGCGTCCATTGCGTTGATGGCCGTTGTTGAAAGTCGTGGAATCAAAAGCCCTTTATTGTTGGATTTTACTTCCAATATGGCGTCCGAAGAAATGGAGGTGGTGCCAATGCCTACACCATCGTTTTGGGCTGAGGCCAGAATGCTAAAAAGTGTACAGATTATAGCGAAAACAGATTTTGCAGTCATGATTTTACGACTGTAAAGCTATCTTTTGAATATTTGCTATAAGTGGCCTTGTTGTTAAGTTACTATTAATTGTAAAAAGCGGATTTATACAGTAAGTTCAGAAGACTTTGTAAGCGATTAATGTCCAGTCATATAAAAGGTGAAAGTGTGTTTTCGGTTCGAAATGCCGCTAAGTGGATGAGGTTGTCTGTAACTCCTGTTGAAGCAGTGTACAGGGTTATGAGTTAGTGACTTGATTCTTGGTGGGCTGCTATTTCTGTAGGGTTCCGAATGGGCACAAAAAAAGCCACTCAAATTTGAGTGGCTTTTGCTCCTCAGGTTGGACTCGAACCAACGACCCTCTGATTAACAGTCAGATGCTCTAACCAACTGAGCTACTGAGGAATATTTGCGTTAAAAGAGTCTGAAAATTATTGACACAATAGAAGTGCTAATCATTTGTTTTCAGTCTTCTTTTCACTCCCCGTTCAGGAGTGCCTTTCAAAAAGGAATGCAAACTTAATCGGTCACCTTTATATCTGCAATGCTTGTGGTTAAAAAAATTTCAACTTCTCCATTTTAGTCAAAATAGCAGCTTATAACTGACAAAATGACGCCTTAATTTAGCTTATTTTGTTTAAAGCGGCCATAATGGCATGAATTTACGGAATTCATGGGCTGGCATGGAATTCGTCTATTCCTCAGTGAATTTGATTTTGAAACAACTAAATCTTAAAAATTATGGCACTTATAAAGTATAATACCAACGGTTACAGACCTGCAACATTCAATAGTTTCTTTGACAGGTTTTTCAATGATGAGCTTTTTGATAGTAAATCAACTGCAAGCTTCACACCTCAGGTAGATGTGGCTGAGTCGGACAAGGCCTTCGAGATTCAGTTTCACATTCCGGGTGTAAAAAAGAATGATATCAAAATTGACGTGGATGATGACCGGCTCACGGTGAGTGGGGAACGAAAGATTGCGAATGAAAAGAATGATAAAAACTACCACAGTGTAGAGAGCTATTATGGTACGTTTAGTAGGTCATTCTACCTTCCAGACAGTGTAAACTCTGACAAGATCGATGCTTCCTATGAGGATGGCGTGTTAAACATTGTCGTTCCGAAGGATGAGAAAAAAGTGACTAAAAAAACCATATCCATTAAGTAAGGTTAGGTGATAGTAAAGGTAAAGGCCCTGGCAATAGCCAGGGTTTTTGCTGTTACAGGGTTTTTCTTGTTAAGAATTGTTAACCACCACCACACTTTGGGCTGAGCCTACGTTAGTGGAAAACAAAGTAACCTTAAACACAGTATAATCTTTAGAACGGGACTAAACAGGATCGAATATGAGCAATAGAAAGATGTTTATGGCTATGATTTTGACCTCTTTTATAGGGGCAGCCATAGCGATAGGAGGATATACCCTTTTGGTGCCTACCTCACAAAACAACGGGGTGACACCTGTGAACAACCCCAATCCAGTAAGTTTTACAAACTATGAGCTGGATACTACAAACTTTGTGGTGCCGGAAGGGCTCAATTTCGTGTATGCTGCCAAGTCTGCCACACCGGCGGTAGTACATATCAAAACCACCTATCAGGCCTCTGGTGGAAATGCTGCACGCAATCCTATGGAGGAATTTTTTAGAGACTATTTTGGGGATCGCTATGACCGGCGAGAGCGTGCTCCTGGTCAGGGGGCTGGGTCTGGTGTGATTGTCAGCGAAGATGGCTATATAGCTACCAACAACCACGTGGTGGAAGGAGCCTCCGAAGTGGAGGTGCTCTTAAACGATAACCGCACTTTTAAGGCTGAAGTGATCGGCACAGATCCTGATACAGATTTGGCACTGATCAAAGTGGAAGCTGAAGGCTTACCCTATATGGCTTTTGGTGATTCAGAAGGTATTCAGATCGGAGAGTGGGTGCTGGCAATAGGCAATCCGTTCGAGTTTAGGTCTACCGTGACGGCAGGGATTGTGAGTGCTAAAGCTCGTAACATCAATATCCTGGCGAGAGGCAGAAGCAGGACGCAGATAGAAGCATTTATTCAAACCGATGCTGCGGTAAACCCTGGGAATAGCGGTGGAGCGTTGGTAAACCTGAAAGGGCAGCTTGTGGGAATCAACACAGCCATTGCATCCCCTACGGGAGCCTTTGCGGGGTATTCATTTGCGGTGCCAGCAACCCTGGTCAAAAAGGTGATCTGGGATTTAAAGGACTTTGGTGCGGTACAGCGTCCACTGCTAGGTATTGAAATTCGCGATGTGAGTGCTGAGCTGGCCGAAAAAGAAGACTTAAATGTCTTAAAAGGTGTGTATATCGCCAATGTAAATGATGGTACGGCAGCCGCAGAAGCAGGCCTGCAGTCCAAAGACGTGATCATTGCCATAGATGGTAAAAAAGTTTCGAATACCGCACAGCTCCAGGAGCAGGTAGCATTGCATCGTCCTGGTGATAAAATTGATGTTACATTCATCAGGGATGGAAGAACAAAGACGGTAAAGGCTACTCTGAAAAACCAGTTTATGACCACAGAAGTGGTAAAAGCCAATAGTGCCTTTGAGGTAGAGGGTGCTACACTGGAGCCCGTTTCAGGAGCTGTAAAAGATAAGCTGGGACTAGATTCAGGATTGCAAATCAAAGGTATAGCTGGTGGGAAATGGAAAGATGCAGGCATCGAGGAGGGATTTGTGATTACAAAGATCGATAAGCGTCCTATCCGGTCTGTTGATGATCTCACTGCAGCACTAAACTCTGCTCGGGGGGAAGGTATTCTGATTGAGGGTATTTATCCCAATGGAGAAAAGGCATATTACGGTATAGGTTGGTAGTTTAGTTATAATTCCTTGAAAGGGTGTGATTGGCAATGCTGATCCACCCTTTTTTTATTTTGTGGGTGCTGATTCAGTGGGTAGTTTCTGTAGATTTGCTTACCCAAAAAACAACATAACCAAATAAAAAAGACTTATGAACAACCCTACTAAGGACATTGCTGGCATTCTAAAATCCCTTGGAGTAGAGGCGACTAACCCTGGTGCCGCGATTGGCGGCAAGTGGCTGCCTACCACTGGCAGTCGGATTACCTCTTATTCTCCAGTAGATGGATCGGCGATTGCAGAAGTTACGCTTGCTGATGAAGCTGCTTACGAAAAGGTGGTGCATGCTGCAGAGGAGGCCTTCAAGACCTGGCGAATGCAGCCTGCGCCCGCTCGAGGTGAGGTGGTAAGGCAGATAGGATTGGAGTTGCGAAAGCATAAGGACGCCTTAGGAAAACTCGTTTCCTATGAGATGGGGAAGTCTCTCCAGGAAGGTCTAGGCGAAGTGCAGGAAATGATCGATATCTGTGATTTTGCTGTAGGGCTCTCACGGCAACTATACGGGCTCACCATGCACAGTGAGCGTCCGGCACACCGGATGTATGAGCAGTGGCATCCTGTAGGGTTGGTGGGCATTATTTCAGCCTTTAACTTTCCAGTGGCAGTGTGGTCCTGGAATGCCGCCATAGCCTGGGTGTGTGGAGATGTTTGCGTGTGGAAGCCATCAGAAAAAACTCCACTTTCAGCAATTGCATGTCAGAAAATAGTGCAGTCTGTGTTTGAAGCCAATCAAGTGCACCCAGGTGTGTGTGGTTTGGTGATAGGTGATGCTAAAATTGGACAAAAAATGGCCGATGATGGGCGTTTCCCGTTGATATCGGCTACTGGCTCTACTCGTATGGGAAAGGCCGTGGGCGAAGCAGTAGGGCGCAGGCTGGGCAAAACCATCCTGGAGCTGGGAGGCAACAACGCCATGATCATCACCGAAAATGCCGACCTCAATATTGCCATACCGGGAGCGGTGTTTGGTGCTGTGGGTACCGCTGGTCAGCGGTGTACCAGCACGCGCCGGCTCATTATCCATGATAGCATGTATGAGGAGGTAAAAGAGCGGCTGGTAAAAGCCTATGGGCAGCTTAGTATCGGTGATCCCTTAGATCAAAACAATCATGTGGGGCCGCTCATCGATAAAGATGCGGTGAATCAGTACAAGCAGGCACTCGACAAAATACTGGCAGAAGGTGGTAAACCTGTGATTGCTGGTGAAGTGCTTACTGGTGATCAGTATGCCTCGGGTTGCTATGTGAAGCCGGCCATTTATGAGGTGCAGAGAGATTATGAGATTGTCTGCCATGAAACCTTTGCTCCAATTTTGTATGTGATGAAGTACAGCACGATAGAGGAGGCCATTGCCATGCAAAATGCCGTGCCTCAAGGCTTGTCTTCAGCCATTATGACTACCAACATGCGAGAGTCTGAGCTGTTTTTGTCTCATGCAGGCTCTGACTGTGGTATTGCCAATGTCAATATTGGGACCTCTGGTGCTGAGATTGGTGGAGCATTTGGTGGAGAAAAAGAAACCGGTGGTGGGCGAGAGTCTGGATCTGACGCCTGGAAAGCATACATGCGCCGACAAACCAATACCATCAACTATTCTACAGAGCTGCCGCTGGCTCAGGGAATTAAATTCGAACTGTAAATAATTCGGGCTTCATGGATGTGGATTTAATGCAAAAGAAAATGCGGGTTCATGAAGCCTGTGTGGCTACTTTGATGCAGCGAAAAGAAGGGTTGCTGGCTGAGCTCCGAAATTTTCAAGACGCTGCAAACAACGAAACCAAGAGCAGTGCTGGTGATAAATATGAAACCGGCAGGGCTATGATGCACCTGGAAAAAGAGAAAGTCGCTGGTCAGTTAGATCAGGTACTCAAAATGGAGCAGGTTATTCGGGGTATTAAGCCCGAAAAAGAGCTGGACAAAGCCGCACTTGGTTCTCTGATTAAAACGGAAAATGGCCACTTTTTTCTATCCGTTAGCCTGGGGGCTGTGGATGGAGTGGTTTGCCTCTCACCTGTAGCTCCACTGGGTCAGGCGCTATTGAATGCTACGCCTGGTGATAAAGTGAGTTTTCAGGGTAGAACTTTTGATATACTGGAGGTCATTTAGTCTGAAGTGGTGCCCGAGACGATTTTTAGCAGGTCTACTTCAGATTCCCCGGATAGTATCATATACTCTCCTTTGTCACCTTTGGTTTGGCCGTATTTGAGATAAGACCTCCATACGTGCTCTGCGTACCAGTCAGGTTCTTCTTCCCAGCGCTGATCAGTGTTTTTGCGCTGCTGAAACGTCTCCTTGCTGATTTCTAAAAAGACTTTTAGATCATACATTTTTCGCAGTGAGGCCGGGTAAAAGGAAAAAAGCCCCTCAACAACCTTTATGTCTGCAGTGGATTTTTCAATGTCTTTCGTAAGCTTGTCCCACTTGATGGTGCTGGGACGCTCCCAGTCTGGTACGCCCTGTACTTTGGGGATGGAGATCTTGGGTTTTACATACTCGTCCTGGCAAAAAATATCGGTGGTTTGTCCGTTTCGTTTAAAAAAATCTGCCAATCGTGCCGCTAAAGTGCTTTTTCCAGCTCTGCTGACTCCTCCAATGCCTATAATCATGTGTTAAATCTTATGGTTGTAGCGTATTGTTAATTGTTGCTATCAGGTTTTGTTATTCACTTTTTAGCGGACTGGGGCGTTAAAGATAACGACTCAATGTTAATTATCAAGAAACAAGTGGCTAAGCCACTAAATTCGGGCCTGGTAGGTGTAGAGCTCATAGTACCTGCCCTGAAGGCTTATTAGCTCTTCATGGGTGCCTTTTTCCGCTATTTTACCGTCTTCTATCACCAGGATTTGATCTGCACGCTTGATGGTGCTCAGCCTATGCGCTATTACAAAAGAGGTGCGGCCTTCCATTAGTCGCTTGAGACTCTCCTGTATGTAGTTTTCACTTTCGGTATCCAGATTGGAAGTGGCTTCATCCAGTATTAAGATTCTAGGGTTGGCCAGTATAGCGCGGGCAATGGCGATGCGCTGCTTTTGTCCTCCGGATAGTTTTACACCACGCTCGCCTATCAGCGTGTCCAGCCCATCCTCAAATCGGTCGGTAAACTCACTTACATGGGCAGCTTTTACCGCTTCATCCAGTTCAGCTTCCGTGGCATCAGGTCTGGGGAAAAGTATGTTTTCGCGGATGCTGCCTTCAAACAGAAAATCGTCTTGCAGCACAACGCCCAGTTGGCTCCTGTAGCTTTCCAATACGATTTGAGAGAGGTCTTCCTGGTCTACTGTGACGGTGCCTTCGTCTGGAGTAAGGAAAGAGGCTGCCAGGCTTGCGATAGTAGTCTTGCCTGAGCCGGAGGTGCCTACCAGTGCAGTTACAGATCCGGCAGGAGCTGTAAAAGAGATGTCTTTGATGACAGGTTTGTTTGCTTCATAGCCAAAACTGACATGCTCAAATCGGATGTCCCCTTTGATTTTTGGGATACGGATGGTGCGTGACGTGCCATCGTCTTCCTGGGTCATGTTCATGATTTCTTCGGTGCGGTCTAGTCCGGCGAAGGCTTCTGTAAGTTGGCTGCCGATATTGCTCATTTGTACAATTGGGGCAATCATGAAGCCCAGGTACAGTGTGAATGCCAGGAAGTCACCCACCGAGATGTCTCCCTCTATGATCATGTATCCACCGATGCCCATGATGCCTGTGCTGGCCAGTCCAAGGAGAAAGGTAGCTGAGCTGGTAACTACACTGGTAGAAGTGAGGCTTTTTTTGATGTTGAGGTAGAGCTTTTCTACGCCTTCTTCGAAGGTTTTGACTTCTTGTTTTTCGGCATTAAACCCTTTGATCACACGCACGCCGTTTAGGGTTTCGGTGAGTCTGCCTGTTACTTCGGCGTTGATTTTTCCGCGTTCGCGAAAAATAGGTCTGATATAGCCAAAGGCTTTTAAGGAGATCAGAGCAAAAATGGCTACAGGCACCAGTACATAAAGGGTCATCATCGGGCTGATGGAGATCAGTAAAAACAGAGAGATTACCGCTGTGAGTAGCCCGCCTACCAGCTGTACCAGTCCCGTGCCTACCAGATTGCGCACACCTTCTACGTCGCTCATGATGCGAGAGACCAGCTCGCCGCTTTTGGTGTTGTCAAAAAAACGGATGGGTAGGTAGATGATTTGTCGTTGGACTTTTACGCGCAGTTGTGCGATAAGGTGCTGTGCTTCTACACTCAGTATGCGTGTTAGCAAAAATGAAGATACAGACTGCACCACAATAGCCGCCAGTACCGCTGAAACCAGCACTTTGAGCATTTCCATGTCGCCATTGGCGATGACTTCATCCATGAGGTACTTGCTGGCTCCTGGTAGCACCAGGCTGGCGAGTCTGCTGATGACGATCAGTACCAGCCCTACGCCAATGATTTTTCTTCGGGGCCATACGATGGTTTTAAATACGTGTCCTATCGTTACTTTGCTTTTGCTCATGATGTGGATGTGTATGCCGTTTTGCCTTATAGCTTACGCAAAATGAGGGGAAGGGATTGGGAAAGCCTGAAAATAAAAAAGCAGAGCCGCAAGTGCTCTGCTTTTGGTCGGGATGACTGGATTCGAACCAGCGGCCCCCACTACCCTAAAGTGGTGCGCTAACCGGGCTGCGCTACATCCCGAGCCCTAATGTGCTGTCAAAATTAACCATTCCTGATGGCATTCAAAAAAAGGAAAAATGCCAAAAATATCAGGAGCTGAATTAGACATAAAAAAACCCAGACTGTCAAAAGACTGGGTTTGTAAAAGTGGGCGCTGAGGGATTCGAACCCCCGACCCCCTCGGTGTAAACGAGGTGCTCTGAACCAGCTGAGCTAAGCGCCCTTACTTTGAAAAATCTTCTCGTCTGAAGACCTTTTTAGGTCGTTTTTGTGTGTTGCTTTTGATAAGCGCCTCAAAAACGGATGGCAAAAATAGCACAAGAAGTTACTAATGCAAACACACAGTGAAATAATTTAAAAATATTTTTTAGCTCACTGCTACGGCCAGGTAGTCGTTGAAGGGTTTCATCACCCGAAAACACTCCAAAGTAGTCTCTAGTAGCGCCTCACCACTGATTTCTGCATCAGCAAGCGGATGTAGTACCACGTAGCTTTTGAGTTTTAAAAATTCAATATTCGGATGGTCTTTGGGATAACCCTTAGGGGCCGTCTTGAGTTTTTCACCTCGTATCTCCCCAAACAAGTCCTGGAATTTGCGCTGTGCTACGATCTGTTTGAGCTCTTCGGGGTTGTAGTCTACTTCCTGACGTATTTTTTTTAATACTTCCCCTGGGGGCATGTAGATCCCACCGCCCATAAAGTTTTCTCCAGGCTGTAGGTGGAAGTAATACGACGGGTTTTCTGAGTGCCTGCCACCCTCTGATATAGCGGCTCCAAAATTGATTTTATAGGGGGACTTGTCATTGCTGAAACGGATGTCACGGTTGATGCGGAAGATACACTTGCGGCCTTCTAGGCCAGCTACAGCAGGTTCGAACGTTTGCATTTCGCGGATGAGCTCATCTACAAAAGCAATGAATTCTTTCCTACACTCCTGATACCAGCTTTTGTTGGCATCCATCCATTCTTTAGAATTGTTTTGAGCTAGCTGATCGAGAAATTTTAGACTGTTTGAAAGGCTCATTGCATTAGGGTTTAGTTGCTCGCAGGCGCTAGACTTCATTGCTGAGGATTAGCATTATTCTTGTAAAGGTTTCACTGTATTTTGACTCACGATCCAGTATTTTTTGGACGCTATCAAGATTATAGTTTCAAAAGCAATACATCACTCATCGTATGTGACCTCTTTCGTAAATACCATCCTTTACCGCTTTCATATCATCCTGATATTGTAAGTACATACTGGAATAGGTTGTCTCCCAAAATTCGGAAACATCTTCTTTTGCAGAGTATAGGCGTTTGCCTTTCCAGATTACCTCCATTTGCAATACATGATGTGCAGCACCCAGATTAACCAGATCTACATTTCTGAGCAATTTCGCTGCCAGACTGGCGGCCAACTCCCATTCTTCTACTACCGTCAGCACACGGGCTTTGGGCAAGCAATGATAGGCCAGGTCGATATCACTTTCATCTGTAAATTGGTCTGTGGCTCCACTGCCGTACAGGTAAATTCCCTGCACATCAGGCAAAGCCTTACGGATGGTGTTTATGCAAAAACTTGTCTCGTCTTGAGATAATATCATCACACTAAAGTTAATGTACTCTGGTTAAAAGAGCACGTTCTTATAGCGTGCACTAAGCCCAATTACTTCATGGCTTCCCAGATGATTTCTACCGGGTGTTTCGCTTTGCGCGCAGTACCATCTTTGATTTGGTGGCGGCAGCTGGTACCCGCTGCAGCGATGATCACATCCTCCGGTTGCTTTCGTACCGTTGGAAACAGCACCAGTTCACCTATTTTCATCGATAGATCAAAATGCTCCTTTTCGTACCCAAAACTGCCCGCCATGCCACAGCAGCCAGACGGAATCATGTGCACTTCATTACTACCCATTTTGGTCAGGATCTTTTTCACTGGCGTGAGCGACGACAATGCCTTCTGCTGGCAGTGTCCATGAAGTTTGATCAGTGACTTTTGCTCTTCGAAAAGCTCAAGGTCGATATTCCCAGCGTCAAGTTCTTTCGCCAAAAACTCTTCGATCATATAGGTGTGCTGAGCAATGCTGTTGGCAGCTTCCTTTTCCTCTCCTCGGAGCAGGTCCGGATACTCGTCTCTAAACGTGAGGATTGCCGAAGGCTCCACACCGATTAGTGGTGTTTCGGCTGTGATGTGATCACGATATAGTGCTATATTTTTTTGCGCCAATTTTTTAGCCTGATCCAGCAATCCCTTTGACAAAAAGCTCCTCCCTGACTCTTCATGCTGCAGGTAAACGACCTTGTAGCCAAGCTTGTCTAGCAACTTTACCGTAGTGATACCAATCTCCGCCTCGCTATAGTTGATCAGCTCGTCTATGAAGATGTACACCGTTTTTTTAGGCTTGATCACCGTAGGCTGAAACTGCTTTTTAAACCATTTTTCCCAGGTGACTTTGGAGAGCTCTGGCATACTACGCTTTTGCGCAAAGCCAATCACAGACTTGGCCAATGTGGAGGTGAGCTTGTTGCTAAATGTTAGCTTATATCCCCAGGGCGCCAGTGAGGCCAGTTTCATGGATTTAGAAAAATTCCCAATGAGCCTGTTTCTGAACGGTACGCCTTTTTCTTTATAATACTGGTACTGCCACTCCTGCTTGAGCTTACCCATGTCCACATTGGAAGGGCACTCAGATTTGCAGCCTTTGCAACTCAGGCAGAGGTCCATGACCTCTTTTATTTCCTCATGTGCAAAGGGGTTGGCCTGGTCAGACCGGGTGAGCATTTCGCGTAGTACATTGGCGCGTCCGCGGGTGGTTTCTTTTTCGTTGCGGGTGGCCATGTACGATGGACACATGGTGCCCCCGCTGAGTTCGGTCTTGCGGCAGTCGCCGGAGCCATTGCATTGCTCCGCAGCACGTAGATAGCCTAGTGTCTCCGAAAAATCCAGCATGGTGTCAAACTCTCTCGTTTGTTGGTTTTTCTCATACCGCAAACTGGTGTCCATCGGAGGAGTGTTGACTATTTTGCCCGGGTTCATGATGTTGTTGGGATCCCAGGTCTCCTTCACTTGCTTGATGAGTTGGTAATTGTGCTCACCTAGCATTTGCGGGATAAATTCCCCACGAAGACGACCGTCCCCATGTTCGCCAGAGAGTGATCCTTTGTATTTTTTTACCAACTGGGCGATTTCTTCAGCGATTACTCGAAATTGCCTCACACCTTCTTCGGTTTTCAGGTCTAGAATAGGGCGGAGGTGCAGTTCGCCAGATCCGGCGTGCGCGTAATGCACACAGGTGAGGTTGTGTTTTTTGAGAATTTCGTTAAACTCCGCAATGTATGCCGGCAGGTCATTGACATCCACGGCCGTGTCTTCTATCACCGGGGCGGGCTTGGCATCACCTACTACGTTGGAGAGCAGCCCCAGTCCGGCTTTGCGTAGCCCCCATACTTTTTTGATGTCGTCTCCGGTTACAATTGGGTAAGCATAACCGAGTTGGTTGTTTTTGAGGTCTTCTACCAGTGCACTGGCTGTAATATCCGCCTGCTCTTCAGTTTCTAGCGTTAGCTCCGCTACGAGTATGGCTTTGGGTTCTCCCTCTACAAAAAAGCGGTAGTCGCGGTACGTGAGGTTGCGCTCGGTAGCTTCCAGTATGAAGTGGTCCATGAGCTCACACGCTGTGGGTTTGTATTTGAGTGCCACCAGGTTGGCGTGCAGCGACTCATCTATGGAGTTGCAATGGATGCAGACCAGTCGCTTGTGAGGAGGTGCTATTGGAGTTAGCTTTATTTTAGCCGCTGTGACAAAAGCAAGGGTGCCTTCAGATCCGGCGATTAGTTCGCAAAAGTTAAAGTTTTTGCCATCCGTTTTAAATGGCACCATGTTGGCCAGCATGTCGATGGCATATCCGGTGTTGCGGCGCGGCACCGAAGACTTGGGAAAGTCTGCTTCGATGGCTTCAATATTTTTCGCATCAGACAGCATTTCGCGAATGCTCAGGTAGAGGTTGGTCTCCAGGTCTCCCGATGTGTGCATGCCATTGGCTTTGGCCGTAAAGGCATTTTGGTCTAGCTCGCCAAAGGAAGTGCGGCTGCCGTCAGAGAGGATGGCATCTACTTCTATGAGGTGCTCACGGGTACTGCCATATACCACGGAGTTTGAGCCACAGCTATTGTTGCCGATCATGCCGCCGATCATTGCTCGGTTGGCTGTGGAGGTTTCGGGTGCAAAGAAATAGCCATGTTCTTTGAGGTGCTTGTTGAGGTCATCCCTAACGATGCCCGGCTGCACTTTCGCCCAACCTTCTTCGGCATTGATTTCAATGATCTTATTGAAATGCTTCGAAATGTCCACGACGATACCACCACCTACTACCTGGCCGGCTAGTGAGGTGCCGGCAGTTCGTGGTATTACAGAGGTGCCGTGCTCGTTGGCAAAGCGGATAATTTTTTCAATGTCATCGTCTGACCTGGGAATGGCCACCGCTTGTGGTATTTCGCGGTAGGCAGAGGCGTCTGTAGCATAAAGGCGACGAGTGGTCTCGTCTGTAAAAAAATCCCCCTCTAGTTGCTGTTTTAGCACGTCAAAGTTCATCATGTCTTCTTATCGTTTTCGAACATAACAGAGGGCCTGCCAGGGGTCAAGTTGCATGGGGTATGCCAAAACGATTGGCTGCAGTTAAACGATTGGGATTGGCGACCTCTATTGCACTCAAAATTAGGGAGTGTGGATGACATTCTGATAAAAAACATAAGGTCATTTTACACCAACTTTTGATCATTTTACACCAATTTCACAGTATACCGGGAAGTGATCGGAGATGTATTTTTGCTCAAAAGACCCTGTGAGTACGGCATATTTTTCTACGATGATTTGGTTGGACACAGCGATGTAATCAATTCTTCGCGTAGGGGTTTCGTCAAATTGGAAGGCATTGAAGGTGGCGTCTGGTCCGTATACCACTTTGGCGATATCGCGTGTATCGCTTAGTTGTTGTTTCATTTCCAGGATGGGGGCTTCATCTGGAGTTACATTTAGGTCTCCCATGACGATGACCGGAAAGTTTTCGGTGTTGAGTTCTTCGATTTTTGATAGGATGACCTTCATGGATTCTACGCGTGCTTGCTCACCGCGGTGGTCAAAATGGGTGTTAAATACCCAATAGGCATGTCCGCTACTGGTCTCAAACAAACCATAGGTGCAAATCCTGGGCAATGCCGCATCCCAGCCTTTGGAAGGCTTTTCTGGGGTGGGAGAGAGCCAGAATGTACCAGATTGAAGGAGCTCCAAGGAAGATTTGTAATAGATGGCGCTAAACTCACCTTTGGATTTGCCATCGTCCCTTCCTACTCCGATGTATTTGTACTGAGACAAACCTGTGTCGAGATAGGCAACCTGATGCGGTAGTCCCTCCTGTATACCCATGATGTCTGGCTCAAAAAACTGTACCTGACTGAGTAGTTTTTCCTTTCGGTCGGACCACTCATTTTTGCCATCAGCAGAATAGTCCAGACGTATGTTGTAGGTCATCACTTTCAGGTTTTGTGCGCTGATCGTGTGTACGGTAATTGTCAAAAGGAAGCACGCAATGATTTTCATGAGGTGTTGGGTTTGTGTGATTGATTGAAAAAAACAGGGTCATTACAAATATGTGACAAATCCGCTTGTTGGCAGATTCTGTAATGTAAAATCATGTAATCGATACCTTTGCCGCCATGTTTACCAGAGAAGAAGCTTCGCGCCTCCGTCAGGAGTTTTGGACCACTTTTGGCCTGTATATGAAGCCCGTGCTGTCTGTAGACTATATGCGGGTAAACTGGATCAACTACAATACTCGATTAAAGGACGTTTATTTTCGGATGGATACTGGCCGTAAAGCTGCTACCATCGCTATCACCATGGAGCACTCTGATCCAGGAATAAGAGAATTGTTTTTTGAGCAGTTTTTAGAACTTAAAACTATGCTGCACACCGAGCTTGGCGAAGAGTGGGAGTGGCAGGAGCACTACACCACCGAAAGCGGCAAGGTGATTAGTAGGATCTACAAAGAGCTACCAAAGACGTCTGTGTTTAATAAGGACAAGTGGCCGGAGCTTATTTCATTTTTTAAACCCCGGATCATTGCCCTTGATCGATTTTGGGATACGGCGCGCTATGCCTTTGATGCCCTTACATGAGTCAGTCTTTTCTTTTGAGTACGAGTGCCACCCTGTTGGGGAGGTAGATACTCAGAAAGTGTTCTCCAAACAAGGTGACCGTCGGGTAGCTCATCTCATCGTCTATACGATCATGGCCGCCATATTCTCCTCTGTCGGAGTTTAATATCACCTGATACTTTCCAGCCTTTGGTACCCTAAACCGATAGTCCGGCACCGCATTGGTAGGTGAAAAATTAAAAGCAAAAATGAGGTTATTACGCTCGAAAATCAGGGTTTGGTTTTGCTCGTCCATATTGAGCTGCCGGGCAGGAAGTGCTTCTACCAGGCCGTTGTTTCTGGCGGTGTTTACCATGTCTTTGCCAAAGTTGTACAAATGCTGGTAGCGCAAATCAGGATGCTCCTGCAGGCTCCACTGCCTGCGTGCATACTGGTAAGACCAGTCATTGCCTTCTCTCGGGAAGTCTACCCATTCCGGATGCCCAAACTCATTGCCGATAAAATTGAGCCACCCTTCGCCACCTAGCGCCAGTGTAAAGAGGCGAATCATTTTGTGCAAAGCAATTCCACGGTCTATGATCAGGCTGTCATGGTCTTTGTGCATATGGGAGTACATCTCCTTGTCCATGAGCCAAAATGCGATAGACTTATCGCCTACCAGCGCCTGGTCGTGTGATTCTGCATAAGCGATGGTGCGCTCGCCAAAGCGTCTGTTCGTAAGTGTGCCCCACATGTCGTGGATGTTCCATTCTTCATCCTGCTTGTGCTTGAGTAGTTTGATCCAGTAGTCAGGGATGCCCATGCCCAGACGAAAATCAAAGCCCATTCCCCCTTCACTTACCGGCCTGCATAGTCCTGGCATGCCGCTCATGTCTTCTGCTATGGACAGGGCATGCGGATTGAGCTCCTTGATCAGTGTGTTGGCTAGCTGAAAATAGGTGAGCACGTCCCAGTCTACATCTCGGAAGTATTTTTCATAATGATCAAAAGACACATCGCCGTGATGGAAATAGAGCATGGAGGTGACTCCATCGTACCGAAACCCATCTATTTTGAATTCCTCGATCCAGTATTTGACATTGGAGAGCAGAAAACGAAGCACCTCTTCTTTGCCGTAGTTAAATAGTTTGGAGTCCCACTGCGAGTGTACTCCCCGTCCTCCTGGATGAAAATACTGGTCGTCTGATCCATCAAACTCATTGAGCCCTTCGGCGAGGTTTTTTACGGCATGGGAATGCACGATATCCATGATTACGGCTATTCCCAATTCATGTGCCTTGTCTATTAGATATTTGAGGTCATACGGGGTGCCAAACCGGCTGCTTGGCGCAAAGAAGTTGCTCACGTGGTAGCCAAAAGAGCCGTAGTAGGGATGCTCCTGTATGGCCATTACCTGTATGGCATTGTAGCCTTGTTCGTGGATCTTAGGCAAGATATTGTCTGCAAACTCTTTGTATGTACCCAGACCTGCTTTTTCCTGAGCCATGCCCACGTGGCACTCATAGATATAGGGGGCCTCATAGGCTTCCTTGCCAGAAAAGTTCTTTACTTTCCATTGATAAGGCTTGTCCGGATTCCAAAGTCGTGCAGTGAAGTCGTACGTTTTTTCGTCCTGGGTGACGTAGCGGGCATAGGCAGGAATGCGATCCATACCACCATGGGGAGTTCGCACATGTACTTTCACCATAGAGCCATGTGTAAGCGAGGCTTTGTGGTCACTATCCGGTAGGAATACCTCCCAAATGTCACCTTCATTACGTGTCATGGGGGTCGCCTCACGGTCCCATTGGTTAAATTCACCTATCAGGCTCAGCTGCTCGGCTGCAGGTGCCCACTCCCGGTACCACCAGCCCTTCTTTTTGCGGTCATAGTTAAACCCCAGGTAGTCATATCCGCTCGCAAAATCTCTGACACTTCCATAGGTAGCAATCAGTTCCTTTTTACGGGTTTCGAAGCGCTCTATCCTGTCAGTAATTTCCCCTTCATAAGGCTCCAGCCAGGGATCATTTTTTACAAGAACAGGTGCGTTTTTTTTAGGCATACTCTACTGTGAAATAGGTGTGACTCGTAAGTTAAGCAGCAGCTATGCTCCTTCCAAATATTCCTTTTTGGCGCTGGTCTTTATTGTAATTATTTCAGTAGCATGGGCTTCAAATTTTAATTTTCTAAGGGATCCATCGGTTTTGGTAAATGATCTCACGATATTTCGCAAGGAATAAAAAATATCAAAGTAGATGTAACCTCTGCCAAAAGGTCCAGTTTCCCTTTCGTTAACCATGACTTGATGATAGACTCCTTAGAAGATCATGCCATCATGCTAAAAGTAAAATCCGGCGATGTAGAGAAGCTTAGCCTGCTCTATCATCGTTACAGCCGCCGGCTGTTTGGATTTTTCTTTGGCCTGACCAGTGATGCTGCCACCAGTGAAGACCTGGTGCAAAACGTATTCGTGCGTATGCTTAAGTATCGCAAGAGTTACTCCGAAAGCGGAAATTTTGAAGCGTGGGCTTTTCACATGGCGCGCAATGTGCACAAAGACCATTTCCGAAAAAACAAACGCTATCACTGGCAAGAGGACATGGCGGATTGGGAGAGTCACCTCAAAGAAACCGACAACCGGGAACATCATATGCAGAAGTCCGACGAGCTCAATAATCTGGAGCGGGCGCTGCAGGCTTTGTCTCCGGCCAAGCGTGAGCTGATTGAGCTCACACGGTTTCAAAAGCTAAAGTATGACCAGGTGGCAGCGCTACTGGGGATTTCCGAAAGTGCCCTGAAGGTGCGTGTGCACCGTACCCTAAAGGAACTACGGGAGCTTTATAGCAAGGTAGACGGAAAATTGACAGACAGAATAAACTGAGATATGAAGCTGACAGAAGAACAAGCCATACAGTATTGGATGGACAAGGCCCAGGGCCATCTCTCGGAGGATCAAGAGCAGCAGCTCATGGAGTATCTGGCAGGAAACCCCGAGCTCAAAGCTGAGCTGGAGCAAAATCAGGCACTTTGGAGCCAGCTGGAAAAGCTGGAGCGGCCAGCGCCGAGTGAAGCCATGGATGCCCGGTTTGATGGCTGGCTACATGGATATGCTGCTGCTGCGGCTGGTCAAGAGCGTGGCTGGCAGGAGCGCCTGACTGTGTGGTGGCGCCTTCACTGGCAGCCGAGCCTGGCTTTTTTGGCTGTGGGGCTGCTGGTAGGGGCGCTGGTATTACCAGGCAGTCAGGAGCCAGAGCAGCTCGCTCAGGAGGTGAAAGACATGAAAAAAATGCTCATGCTGACCCTCATAGAGCAGCCGCAGGCACAAGAACGTATTAAGGCGGTGAGCCTGGCGAGTGAACTACCTACTAAAAATCCAGATCAGGTAGTGGTACAAGCGCTGGTGACCACACTCAATCAGGATCCGAGTATCAACGTGCGCCTGTCTGCGCTGGAAGCGCTCATGGCCTACGGCGAAAACGACAAGGTACGCCGAGCCCTGATTCAGTCTATCGCACGGCAAAGCTCACCACTGATGCAGGTAGCTCTGGCAGATGCCATGGTCCTTCTGCAGGAAAAAGCGGCAGTAGATTCTTTCAATCAGCTGCTGGATTCGGCTCAGGTAAATGAAAGTGTGGAGTCCAAAATCAAGTCGACTATTGAAACACTTAAAGCGATTTGAAATGAAAAAACTAATGATCATACTGCTGTGCATACCCATTTTGGCGAATGCCCAAGAGCAACAGGAAAATGGCTCGGGAAGGCTCTCTATAGACGGGAAGCCGGTCTCGATAGTAGTAGACAATGTCTTTGGGAGTGTGAATGTGCTGGGAAGTACGGCTAATGAAGTCACTTATTCGGTGAAGAAGAAGCTGGCTGCCGACTCCAAAAGCGCCTTGCAAAAAGGCTGGGATGAAATTACCATGGAGGTCATCAAACGAAACGACTCGATCCTGTTTTTCTTGAAGGCACCCTATATCTGTAGCAAGTGGACAGGGTGCAGTAAAGGCAATAATTGGGACGGAGGCCCTGAAGGGTATACATTTCAGTTTGATGTGATGCTGGAGGTGCCTAGCTATGCTGACTTGCATGTCAGTACCGTGGATAGGGGAAGCATCACTATAGAAAAAGTATCAGGTGAACTGGCGGCTTTTCATGTAAATGGGGAGGTGACACTGCGTGATGCCGTTGAGGTGACTGAAGCTCGAAGTGTAAATGGAAACGTAACGGTATACTATAACTCGGTACCTCGATCTGATGGCTTGTTTAGCTCTATCAATGGTAAACTGAGGGTGTTTACTGCTGAAGGTCTCAACGCAAGAGTGGCAGCGAAGAGCATGAATGGGCAGTTTTACACATCATTTGCCCACGAGCTGATACCACCGAAATTGACTAAAACAGTGCAGAAGAATGGTTCAAAAACCAGCTTCAGGTTGGACGAGTCCTATGGAATCCAAATTGGAAAGAATGGACCTCTACTCAACTTCGAGACACTTAATGGCGATATTTTTTTAAGAAAACTTTAAAATAAACTCAAAATGAAAAGGATAATAATAGCACTTATAGTTGCCGTGGCACTGATGCCACTGGCCAGGGCGCAGCAAGACCAAAAAGAACAATTTGTGATACCGCTGACGAACCCAAAAGAGGCAGCCAGCATCTCACTCAATCATATCAACGGAGACATAGCTGTGACTGGGTACAATGGAACAGAGGTTATCGTCACAGTAGTAGCCAGCGGAAAAACTACAGACCATGACCATCACAAGGATCACGACTGTGATGACTGTGACGAGAGTGCCGTGCCCGCCGGAATGAAGAAGATCTCTGTAAATCCTGTGGAGCTTAGGGCTACAGAAGAAAACAATCAGGTGGACATTCATACAGAATCGTGGAAACGTAAAATGGACATTACACTGAGAGTGCCAACAACCTGCAACCTGAATCTGCAAACAGTACATGGCACGGTAAAGGTGAGCGGTGTATCGGGGGTACTTGAAATTTCTTCTGTGAATGGGATGCTGGAGTTTGAGCAGGTTTCGGGCACAGTGGTGGCCAACACAGTCAATGGAAAAGTAAAAGTTCAACTCGAGGAAGTCACTGCAGGAGAGCCCATGTCATTCGTGACGCTCAATGGCGATGTGGATGTCACGCTACCTGCGAATGTAAAAGCTACAGCGAAGCTGCGCTCCGATAGAGGTGAAATCTACACAGATTTTGAAATGGAAATGGAGCGCAGTAAGAAAGATGTACGCAACTCCAATGGCGAGTTTGAAGTGGCTATCAATAGTTGGGTGTATGGAAAAATAAATGGTGGAGGGCCAGAGTACCTTTTCAAAAACATGAATGGAAATATTTTGGTGAGAAAGAAGTAAACACCTGTATTTTATGTGCTAAACCCTTCATTATGAGTAGTGAAGGGTTTTTTAATGGTCGATAGCCACTCGCCGAGCAGATTGTATTATTTAACGAAGCAATTAGTCTAAACAAAGAAAGATGCCGATTTAGCCTCTGAGTCAATTCTACTTTTGCCATACACTAATATACCCCACGGCATGAGTTTACGTCTTTTATTTCTTTCTTTCATCTGTAGTCTGGCAGCCTTTCAAAGCAGCGCTCAATCTATAATCAATGGTTATGCGAGCCTTTCTGCTATATCGGGTACTACCCTTACACTGGGTGCTGCGGACGAGTCCAACGACCTCTTTGAGGTTGGTGAAAGTTTACTCATCATGCAGATGCAAGATGATGTGATCGGAGCCAATACAAACAACAACCCCTCCTTTGGAGATGTTGGGGATATTGCCTCTGCAGGACTGTACGAAGAAGCCGTGATTCAATCCGTATCCCGGACCTCATCTACGGTATGGACAGAAGATTTTGAGGACAATGTAAACGACTGGTTTACTGGTTGTAGTGGAGGCACCTGTAATCCACCTACTATACAAAATACAGGCGGCCCTACTGGCAGAGGAATGGTTGCATACTTCACCGATGCCAATAATGGAAACTACTCGTTTTGGGCAACTAACCCGATAGATATTTCGGCTTATGCTTATGTTGATATTTCGTTGTTGGCAGGGCAGCTAAATCTTGAAAATGACGATTATATGCTCATTGGCTATTATCTGGATGGTGGTGGATTTACTACCGTAGAAAACAACAGCTACCTCAACGGAAATTTTGGATATACCACCGCTAGTTCCTCTAAAGTGAGCGGTACCACTCTGCAACTGGCTGTATTTTTTGTGATTGACCAAAACAATGAATATGCAGGCATCGACAATGTGGTGGTCACTGGCTACTCCAACCCGACTAGCATTACTGTGACTCAAAGCTTTGTCAATAGTTATTCTACCGGGCCAAACGCCCGTGTTCAGGCGGTGACATTCCCTAAAAGTGACGACTACAGTACTACTTCAGACCTTACAGCGCTGGACTGGAACGGAAACTACGGAGGAGTCTTGGCGATGGAAGTGTTTGACTCGCTTACTTTAAATAACGACATCAATCTGGATGGCAAGGGATTCCGAGGTGGAGCACTTAACAATGTAGCCGAGTCTACTCCACGGGTATGTAATCCAGAAGTATATCGGACCGATAATGGAGAGTATGCAGCTAAAGGTGAAAGTATCTACCGAAATACAAATGCACTTTATGCCCGCGCAAGAGGCAAATCTGCCAATGGCGGAGGAGGTGGTAGCAGACACAACTCTGGAGGCGGTGGTGGTGGAAATTTCACTGCCGGTGGTATTGGTGGCCCAGGTTACAATGAAAGCGCACCAACTGATGGCTGTGATGATGACCCTTCAGGCGATGCAGGTACAGGTGCCGCTGGCTATGGAGGTGTAGACCTTAGCGATTATATCTCTGCCGATCGAATATTCCTCGGCGGAGGCGGCGGAGGTGGCCAGCAAGATGGCACTTCAGGAGCTTCTGAAGCTGGCGGTGATGGTGGTGGTATCATCATCATCAAAGCAAATACGATCTATGTTCCATGTGGGGCAGGCGTTACCATCTCTGTAAACGGAGAAGGGTTTCCTTACCCCTCCACAGATGCGGGAAATGAAGGAGCGCCTGGTGCGGGTGCCGGCGGTTCTATTCTCTTTCAAGTAATCAACTGGGCACTGGACTGTCCGCTAAATACGGAAGCAAAAGGAGGTGAAGGGCAATCATCTGTAAACACCAATCCGCATGGCGGAGGAGGTGGTGGTGGACGAGGAGTCACCATCTTTTCGGGGGCTGCTCCTGCATCCAACTATACTGCAGACAACAGCCAGGGTGCTGGTGGCCTCAATGGAACCGGAGCCAGTGCAGGTTCTGCTTCTGCTGGATCCTCTGCACCTACCAACTCTAGCTTCGACCCAAATGGAGATGGAGTGATAGAATCTCAACAAGGCCCTCTGCCTGTACAGCTCATAGGATGGTCTGGTACAATAGAAGGGCAATATCACTTGCTACAGTGGAGCACAGCTAGCGAACTAAACAATCAGTTTTTTACTGTGGAGCGCTCTGTCGATGGGGAAAACTGGGAGGTAATAGCGTATGTGGAAGGTCACGGTACTACCAATAATCAGAACGATTATGAGTACAAAGACTACTATCGATCAGCGTCCATGACGTATTACCGACTCAGCCAAACGGATTTTGATGGCCAAAATGAAACTTTTGATGTCATTGCTCTCGCTCCTCAGGCTCGTCAGGTAGAATTGCTATTGTTTCCTAACCCTACGCAAGGAGAGTTTAGAGTGCAGTTTGGGCGCTCGGGAGCTGAACAACTACAGTGGACTTTCTACAATGCTCTGGGGCAACTGCTCAACATAAGGGCCTCTGATGCCAATGGTGAGCTTGTATTCAACATAGAAGAACTCCCAAAAGGAAATTACTTCCTACATGTAACGAATGGTAATCAGGATAAGACTTTTCGGGTGGTGAAAAGATAATAAGAAATGAATGTGAGGGGGTGAATTAGTGAGTAAGGTGGGCCTAAAAGGTCCACCTTTTTTCATATATCTGATGGGTACGCACTAATTTAGAGTGTGTGTACAAAATCAAGCCTATGTCTAACACTCCACCACCTTCTAATCAGCTCAAGCGTACTCTCGGACCACTAATGCTGTGGGGGCTGGGTGTGGGTTATGTGATTTCAGGGATGTACTTTGGCTGGAACCTGGGGCTGGCAGAAGGCGGCACTTTAGGACTGGCAATAGCCACCTTTTTCATTATCATCATGTATGTCACCTTTACCTTTAGCTATACCGAGCTGGCCTGTGCCATACCTCGCGCCGGTGGAGCGTTTGACTATGCAGATCGTGCGCTGGGTCAGCGTATGGGTTTTTTGGCCGGCATGGCCCAAAATGTGGAGTTTATCTTCGCTCCACCTGCCATAGCCGCTGCGATTGGGGCCTATTTCGGCATTTTTTTTCCACTAATGGACTCCACGCTTATTGCGATCATAGCGTATTTGCTCTTCACAGGGCTAAACATAATAGGAGTAAGGGCAGCCGCTACTTTTGAGCTGATGATCACTATTTTGGCGGTAGCTGAGCTGCTGATCTTTGCAGGGGTGTGCCTCCCGGAGGTAGAATTCGCCAACTTAAAGCTCAATGCACTTCCCAATGGATATGAAGGTGTTTTTGCCGCTATACCTTTTGCTATTTGGTTTTTTCTGGCCATAGAAGGAGTAGCCAATGTAGCTGAGGAAGCCAAAAACCCTCAACGAAGCGTACTCATAGGCTTTGGCTCTGCCATACTGACCCTAGTAGTACTATGTCTGCTGACTTTTGTATCTGCTGTAGGTATAGACGGATGGGAAACGGTAGTATATCCTCCTGGCAGTTCGTCACCTTCAGACTCTCCATTGCCTTTGGCTTTGGCCAAAGTGGTGGGCGAGCGTCATGTGTTGTATCACCTGCTAATTACCGTAGGCTTATTTGGGCTGGTGGCTTCTTTTCATGGGATTATCCTGGCTGCAGGCAGGTCCACATTGGAATTCGGCCGTGTGGGCTACATACCCAAAAAGCTTGGCGCTGTACATCCCAAAACCAAAACTCCGGCCAATGCATTGATCGTAAATATGCTGATCGGTATAGTGGCGATACTTACTGGCAAAACGGGAGAAATAATTACCCTCGCATGCTTTGGCGCACTTACCCTGTATATCATTAGTATGATTGCGTATTTTGCGCTACGCAAAAAAGAGCCAGACCTGCTTCGTCCTTTCAAGGCACCTTTTTACCCACTGCTACCGGCTACTGCGCTGGGCATAGCCACAGTAGCCCTGATAGCCATGACCTGGTATAACCTCACGCTCGCAGGTGTCTATTTGGTGATTCTGTTGATAAGCTATTTGTGGTTTCTCTTTGGTCGCAAAAAACATTAATTTAAGTGGGGTAAATAATCAGTGACATGCCCCACCAGTACACGTTCGATTTTCCAACAACTATCCAGTTTGGACAAGGGGTGGTGGCCTACCTTGGCCCTCACTTACTGGAGCAGGGGCTGTCCCATCCGCTATTGGTCACAGATGAGGTCGTGGCCACTCTTCCTTTCTTTCAAAAGCTAATCAGGAACCTGGATCAGCAGGGAGTAAAAGCTGATGTATACAGTGAGTTGCACAAAAACCCCGTAAAATCTGATGTACTCCATGGAGATCAGGTTTATAAAGAATGTGGGTGCGATTGTGTGGTGGGTATAGGTGGTGGTGTGGCGCTGGATGTAGCCAGAGCCATCGTGTTGCGAGTATATCATCGCAGAGATTTATTTGATTATGATGATTTGGAAGGAGGCAGCGTCCTGGTCACAGGTAGGGTTCCTTATTTTGTGACCATACCTACTACCGCCGGTACAGGCAGTGAAGTAGGTCGCAGTGCCATTATAGCTGAGGATGACACCAGAAAAAAGCGGATTTTGTTTTCTCCGAAGTTACTGGCCCGGCAGGTTTTTGCAGATCCTGAACTTACAGTAGATCTGCCGGCTTTTATCACAGCTGCCACCGGTATGGATGCTCTGACGCACAATATAGAAGCTTTTTTAGCCAAAAATTACCATCCCATGTGTGAGGGCATTGCGTTGGAAGGTATGCGGCTTATTGCTGCAGCTATTGAAAAAGCAGTGGCAGCGCCAGATCTGCAAGTGCGAGCAGACATGCTTTTGGGTTCGCTCATGGGAGCTGTGGCTTTTCAGAAAGGCCTGGGAGTGGTACATAGTCTTGCCCATCCGCTATCCAGCTTGCTAGATACGCATCACGGGCTGGCCAATGCCGTCAATCTTCCGTACGGTATGGAGTTCAATTATTCTGGGTTTGAACAAAAGTTTGATCAAATGGCCTCTAGTATGGGATTAGGAAGTGGACAGGGCAGCCGGCTGAGTGAGTATTTGATGGAGCTAAACCGCCGGCTCGGACTCCCTACAAAACTACGAGAGATTGGGGTGGGCAATGAACACCTCAAAAAACTAAGTGAGCTAGCAGTAATGGATTTTGCTCACCCTAATAATCCCAAGCCAGTGACTCAGGAGGATTTTTTAATGTTGTACCAAAAGGCCCTGTAGCGATGCTAAAAATCGGAATTTCGTCGTGTTTTATGTACCCGGACCCGGCCCGGGTGGTGTTTGGGCCGAAGACCCTCAGCTATATAGAAAATGACATGGCCCGGTATGTGGCCCCGAAAGGTGTGCTGCCTGTGCTGCTTCCAGATCTGGAGGAAGATTTACTCGATGATATCCTCTATGAAATGGACGGGTTTGTCTTTCAGGGAGGTACAGATTTGGCTCCGCAGAGCTATGGCGAAAAACCGATTGGTAAGTGGCATGGAGACCCTCAACGTGATAACTACGAGCTGAAGCTATTAAAGAAAGCGCTGAATAGTGGTAAGCCAGTTTTGGGTATTTGTAGAGGTATGCAACTGATGAATGTATACTTTGGGGGTACACTGTTTCAGGATACGGCCACACAGTGTCAGGAGGTACTGGAGCACCGCAATGCCGAAGCATATGATCGGGTGATGCATAAGGTACGCTTTACATCCGGAAAAATTCTGTCTAAAATTTATTCGGGATGTGATGGCTGTCACGTCAATAGCATACATCACCAATCGGTTAAGACTCTGGGGAAGCATTTGGAAGTTTTGGCTGAATGCCCGGACGATGGCATCATAGAGGCCATTGGCTACACAAAGGCCCCAGAAGGTATGGTCATGGGGGTTCAGTGGCATCCAGAATTTTCTCACACACTTGGCGATCGTGTGATTGATGCTGGAAAGCTCTATCATCACTTTTTGGAACAAGTAAAAGCAAGGAAATCTGACGATTTATGAAGATAATCAACCCAGCTACGGAAGAAGTTATAAAGGACGTGGAGCCAACTCCTACCGAAAAGATGGCTCAGTATCATGGTCACGCGCTTCAAGCACAAAAGCAATGGGCTCAGGTGTCCATAAATGATCGCTTAAAAGTATTGGATAGCTATGAAAAGCGCGTAAAGGACCAAAGGGATGAGTTGGCCCGTCTGCTGACGCTAGAAACGGGTAAGCCTATTAGCCAGGCTAGAAATGAAGTGACTGGTTCGTTGGACAGGGTTCGACATCTCAAGCGGTATGCACATAAGTGGCTGGAAAGTGAAGTGCTCAGTACCGGAGATGTACTGGAGTTTGTTTGTTATGAGCCGCTTGGGGTAATAGCCAATATATCCGCATGGAACTACCCGTATAATGTTGGTTACAATGTGTTTTTGTATGCCCTTACCGCCGGGAATGCCGTACTGTATAAGCCCTCAGAGTATGCAACTCTTACAGGACTAAAAATTGCGGAGCTTCTTGAGGAATCTGGGCTGCCCGGACATCTGTTTAATGTGATAGTGGGGGACGGAAGTGCAGGTCAGCAGCTGCTGGAGCTGCCCCTGGATGCTTACTTTTTCACAGGTTCTCACCGTACAGGATTGGAGATAGCCAAATCTGTGGCTCCTAAATTGGTGCCACTGCAACTGGAGCTTGGTGGCAAAGACCCACTCTATGTGATGGAAGATGTGGCAGATGTAAAGCAAGCAGCTATCAATGCTGCGGAAGGAGCTTTTTATAACAATGGGCAGAGCTGCTGTGCTATAGAACGAATCTATGTGCATGAAGCCATTTATCAGGATTTTGTGAGTCATTTTGTGTCTGCTGTGAAAGGTTATCAGATCGGTGACCCCATGAGCGAGCAAACGTTTATAGGACCTTTGACACGTAGTGAGCAATTGGGAGTTTTCGAGAAGCAATGCGCTGATGCCCTGGCGAAAGGTGCAAAACTATTGCTTGGAGGCAAGCGCATTCAGGGTAAAGGGTTCTACTTTGAGCCTACCATTTTTGTGGACGTCAATCATGACATGGATCTTATGAAGTCAGAAAGTTTTGGTCCCATCATCGGGATTCAGAAGGTGACTGATGATTCGGAGGCTCTTGGACTGATGGATGACACAGAGTATGGCCTTACTGCGTCAGTGTTTTCTGCAGATGAATCGCGTGCACGTACACTCCTCGATCAGCTGGATGTAGGTACCGCCTACTGGAACTGCTGCGATCGGGTAAGCCCCAATGTGCCCTGGTCGGGGAGGAGGCATTCTGGGCTTGGGTCCACCTTGGGAGCTTCTGGCATTCGTACATTTACCAAGCCGAAAGCATACCATTGGAAAAACTGATACAAGAAAGTACTGGCTGATACGTTGCAGAAGTGAGCATGTATTGCGAAATCATTAACTTTCGCGGTTGATTATGGACGCGATAGATAGCATAAACCTCAACTTCTCAGATCAGAATATCCTGATCCTCAATATCAGCCTGGGCTTTATCATGTTTGGAGTGGCACTAAAGCTGACTCCCGCAGATTTTAAACTTGTTTTGGCGCAGCCTCTTGGCACGTTAGTGGGGGTGATTTCTCAGTTTTTGGTACTTCCTTTTTTAACCTTCTTATTGGTTTATATTATTGAGCCACACCCAAGTTTTGCGCTGGGTATGATGATGGTAGCGGCCTGCCCGGGAGGTAATATTTCCAATTTCTTTTCCTCCATGGCCAAAGGAAATATTGCGCTTTCTGTTAGCCTAACTGCTATTTCTAGTATACTGGCCATTTTTATGACGCCTATCAATTTGTCCTTTTGGGCGAGCATGTATGAGCCTACCAACGCGCTGTTAAGAGAGGTGAGCTTGAGCTTTAGTGATGTGCTCAAAACCATCGTGATTATTTTGGGAATTCCTCTGGTATTGGGCATGAGTGTAAGGCAGAAATTTCCGGCGTTTGCTCAAAAGCTCCAGCCCTATATGCACTACGGTAGCATATTGATTTTTGCGGCCATTGTGATCATTGCCTTTTCAGCCAATATCGATATTTTTCTAAACTACATCTACCTGGTCGTCTTTCTGGTGTTTTTTCATAACGCCACCGCATTGTTGAGTGGTTATCAGTTGGGAAGGCTTTTTCGACTTCCCGAGGCAGATTGCAGGTCTTTAGCTATAGAAACAGGCATCCAAAATTCAGGACTGGGATTACTCCTTATATTTGCATTTTTTCAAGGGCTTGGTGGTATGGCGATAGTGGCTGCCTGGTGGGGCATTTGGCACATTATCAGCGGCATGACCATGGCCTATTGGTGGAATTATCGCGTTTCGATAGCATAATATTCAATATGAAAGAGCATTGGTTTTACTACTTCACCAAATATGGTAGTTGGCTTGGGTTGAAGTTTTTTTTCGGTGGAGTAAAACTCATAGGCAAAGAGAAAATTCCCGACGATGGAGCGCTGCTGTTTACGCCCAATCACCAGGGGGCATTCATGGATGCCATGCTGGTAGGGGCATACGCCAAAAAGCCAGTATCCTTTCTTACCCGATCTGATGTATTCAACAAGTGGTCAACCCCTATACTGAATGCACTCAATATGATGCCCATCTATAGAATTCGTGATGGTATCAAGAGCTTGTCACAAAATGATCAGGTCTTTGAGACGTGTTTCAAAATGCTTTCAGAGGGCAAGTCCATTTTGATCTTTCCGGAGGGCAACCATGGCATAGAGTACTACCTACGTCCACTGTCTAAAGGAACCGCGAGGCTTGCATTAGATGCGCGTGACAGGATAGATCCAAAAACAAAAGTGTATATCATTCCCACGGGGATCAACTACTTTTCGCACTACCGTCCGCTGGCCAAGGTGCTCATCAAATATGGAGACCCCATTGAGCTGCAGGACTACATGGAGCTATACCGCGAGCACAAACAAAAAGGGTACAATAAGCTCAGACAAGATCTTGCCGAAGCGATGAAAAGTACGCTGATTCTTCCTGAAGATGGGGAGGACTATGAGCAGAAACGCGACTGGATATTTCAGCCGAGACATGAGCACCTGTCTTTCGAAGAGCTCAAAGCCATGGGTGAGGGCACTCCGGGTGAGCCTCGTAAGCCTCGAAAAAAGGGCATACTTGCCAAAGTACTCATTGGGTTTATGTCCATCTTTAATTTACCTCCCATCTTAGGGGTAAGCAAGGTCATCAAAGGCATCAAAGACAAGGTGTTTTATGTGTCCATCAAATACTTGCTGGGCTCGCTACTTCACATCCTGTGGTGGTCATTGATATTTGCCCTGGGTGTTATTTTTATAGGGTGGAAAGCAGGCCTCTTGCTTGCCGGCACAGCCATTCTTACTGCTTACGCACGGCAGTCGCTCATTAAGTTTTAGTTGATGCTGGCCTGAAACTTCTTGCGGTCGTAGATGACATTGCCCTTGCGGTCCCACTCTTTGATGATGATCGGAGGGGTGTCATCAAATGGCTCTATGGGATATTTTACTTCGCGTTTTACTCGCCGGTTATCGTAGTACTCCCTCCAGATGCCCACTTTGTGGTCAAACTTGTAGTGACCTACCGCAGCCAGGCCTCCATCGGGATAGTACGCAAAGTACTCGCCTTCTTTTTCTCCAAAGTGCACCGGGATCACCTCCCGTAATTTTTCGCGTTCAAAATCATAATAGGACAACAAAGACTCCTTTGGCCAGCCTTTCCAGTAGATCTCCTTGTCCTGGAGTATGTCATGCCTGTTGTAGCGCACCCATCTGCCGTGCTTCATGCCTTTGTAGAAATAGCCCTCTTCTAGCACTTGCTCACCTAGCAGTTTTTGGTAGTGGCCATGTAGCACTCCGGCATTTTTACGCTTGACCCGCAGTGAATTGACAATCTTTTTCTTATCAAAATTATACCAGTAAAAATCTCGGGCATAAGGCTCAGGCCCCACGTAATCCTTGTCTTTTAGGTAAAAGAACAGCTCCACTACAGTACGCTCTCCAAATCCCTGCTTGGCGAACCCACGCTTGGTCTTGATGCCATAGTAGATTTTCGGGTTTTTCTTTTTTTCTTTTTTCTTACCGTCATCATCTGCGGGGTCCAGCGATTCCTGTCCGTTTTCTTCCAGGTCTATCGTCAGTGGAGTTTCGTAGTTGACTTTAAAAAGGTCGTCTATAGTCTCTACCTCCTGTGCCGAAACCTGGAGTGTAAAAATAACAGCGCAAATGACAAGTATTCTTTTCATGAGTAGCATGTACATTTTAGGTCGCATGCATAGCTGATGGCCTGTGTATCGGAGGCTTTTATGGCTATGCTTTGGGCTTTCCTATTTGGAAGGTGTAACGATCAAACCTACAGAAAAATTTCGTGAGCTGGCACTTTAGTCGTGCACTTCTATCAGGTAACCGCAGCTAAATTGGCCATTTTCTTCTAACCTCACGATGCCTTCCTTTTGGTCAAACTGCTGGTTGTGCAACTCATGATCCGCAAGCCCTTGCCAGGGCTCTATGCACACGAATGGCGACTCTTGATTTTTGGACCAAAGTCCTAGATACGGGAACTCCCCAAAGTGAAAGGTGAGCCACTTTTTCTGAGGGCTACAGAGACTTACCCGATCGGCATGCAGGTTTTTAAAAACCAGCGCATCTCTATCAAAAAGGTCTTTTCTTATGGCAATTTTACCATCAGGAGCAGCTACCTCTTCAGTTTCACCTGTAAAGTGTGCCCCTTCGATAATGTGTGTGGTCAGCTGCTCAGCGTTGTTAAATTCAAACCAATAATCCGTCCGAGACTCATCCGCCGTGAGCGGACAATTAAATGCTGGGTGACCCCCAATAGAGAAATACATGTCTTGATCACCCCTATTTTCTACAGTATAGGTCACGCGCAGACCGGAGCCTTCCAAACGGTAGCTGATGGAAAGTAGAAAGTCAAACGGATATTTTTTGTGCGTCTCAGTGGAAGATTTTAGTGAAAACACCGCCTCATCACCGGTATGAGTATCCAGCTCAAATTCCATATCTCGAGCAAACCCATGCTGGGTCATTTCATATGTTTTCCCCCGATACTTCATGGCGTCCTTTACCAGCTTACCGACTATCGGAAACAATACCGGAGCGTGTCTCCCCCAAAATTTCGGATTGGCTTGCCAGAGGTATTCCAGTCCATTCTTTTTGATGCTGGTTAGTTCAGCTCCTTTGGCTTTAAACGATACAGTTAAGTGCTTGTTGGCTATTTTCATAGAGCGCTAAAAATAGCGAATGCATGGGAAAAGAAGTACAATTAAGGGGAGAAAGGAAAGTGCAGTAGGGAATTAAAAAAAACCAATGCATGGCACACAGGCCATGCATCTGGGGTTTAGCTATTCAAAAAGTAGTAGTAGAATTAGGTTAACTTTTTCACTTGTCTTAGCTGTAATACCTTGTAAACTATTCTTTGAATGGAAGTAATGCAATAGGTCGTTCCGAAATCAATGGATTATTTTGAAATCACTATTTTCATAGAATAATCTATTGTAAAATGACGAATTACACTTGGCGGAGCATAAAAAAAGCACAGACTCGTCAGCCTGTGCTTTTTTGGTAGTGTCTCCTCTTCTCAGAGGAGGTGTATAGCTATTTTACTTGGATGCCAGCTCTACGCTACGGTTGATGAAGTCTGTAAGCTTCTTACCGCTTAGCATGCCCTGAGATAGCAATGCCCAGTCGTATGCCTGCTTGGCCAGGGCTACCTGCTCGTCTTCACTCTCTGCTGCCACGATTTTCTTGGTGAATGCGTGGTTGGCATTCACTGCCACAGAGAGGTTGAGTGGCATTTCGCCAAACATCATTGGCCCGCCACCGCCTGTAGCCTGCATGTCTCGCATACGTCGGATAAATTCTGGAAGCGTGATCGTTACAGGCAGATCATCAGTAGCCATTGGCTCTACAGTAATGGTGTTTTTCTCATCATTTACTGCTTTTTTGAAAGCCTCGGTTACTTTGTTTTGCTCGTCCTCAGATAGTACAGATTCTTTCTTCTCGTCTTTATCGATGAGCTTGTCTATTACGTCCGAGTCTACGCGCTTGAGCGTTACTCCTTCGTACTTTTGCTCTACATGGTTGATGAAGTGGCTGTCTACCGGGCCATCGAGCACCAACACGTTGTAGCTGCGTTTTTTGGCCGTCTCTATATAGCCGTGCTGCTGCTCCTCGTCTGTAGTGTAGAGGAAAACCACGCTCTTGTCTTTGTTGGTTTGATTAGCCTCCACAGCAGCTTTGTACTCGTCTATGTTGTAAAACTTGCCTTCAGTGCTTTTCAGCAAAGCATAGTCTTTGGCTTTCTCCTCAAATTTATCTTCTGAGATGATGCCGTATTTTACAAACACGCCTATGTCGCTCCACTTTTCTTCGTATGCCTTGCGGTCTTTTTTGAAAAGCTCTCCCAGCTTGTCCGCCACCTTTTTGGTGATGTAGCCATTGATTTTCTTCACGTTGCTGTCAGACTGCAAGTAGCTACGCGATACGTTAAGTGGGATGTCTGGTGAGTCGATCACACCATGGAGTAGCTGTAAGAAGTCAGGCACGATATCCTTCACTTCATCAGTGATAAACACCTGACGGCTGTAAAGCTGTATTTTGTTTTTCTGAAATTCGAAATCCTTTTTCAGCTTAGGGAAGTAAAGTATTCCGGTGAGGTTGAATGGATAGTCCACGTTGAGGTGGATCCAAAATAGAGGCTCCTCTGAAAATGGATAAAGCTCCTTGTAGAAGTCCAGGTAGTCCTGATCGGTGAGGTCGCTAGGTGACCTGGTCCAAAGTGGTGTAGGGTTGTTGATGATGTTGTCCACCTTGACAGTCTTCCACTTCTTCTTTCCATCTTTATCTTCTCCGTCTTCTTCTTGTTTTTCTTTCTCGCCGAATCGAATAGGGATTGGCAAAAACTTAGAATATTTATCGAGTATGCCTTGAATTCTGTGGTCTTCTAAAAACTCCTCAGAGTCATCGGCGATTTTGAGTATGATGTCTGTACCACGCTCTTTTTTCTTACCGGGCTTGATCTCAAACTCAGTGTTGCCATCACATGACCAAATGGCAGGCTCTGCCCCTTCCTGGTATGACAAAGTGTGTATTTCTACATGCTTAGCTACCATAAAGGCAGAATAGAACCCAAGACCAAAGTGACCGATGATCTGCTGATCTTCACCTTTGTCTTTGTATTTTTCTACGAATTCGGTAGCTCCGGAGAAGGCAATCTGGTTGATGTATTTTTTGATCTCATCAGCAGTCATCCCGATACCACGGTCCGATATGGTGATGGTTTTTTTCTTTTTGTCCACCTTCACATCCACAATCAGCTCTCCGAGCTCACCTTTATACTCACCTAAAGAGGCCAGTCGCTTGATCTTTTGCGAAGCATCCACCGCATTGGACACCAGCTCACGTAGAAATATCTCGTGATCCGAGTAGAGAAACTTCTTGATGATCGGGAAGATATTCTCCGTGTGAATTGAAATAGTACCTTTCTCTTGCATATCGTTGTTGAATTATGAAAACTCGTTTATTTCGACTGCCTAAAAATCAAATACTATTCCAGAGACTAAATTCTGCCATCTTGTCAGAACTTTTCTTTCATTTTTGCTGTCATACTTGTAGTATTACTTTGGGTATTACCAAATGTAATACCAGATTGAGTAATTTGAATATACTTTAATCGCTTTGATGCCATGAAAACGATAAGTCTAAAGGTACCCGATGATGTGTATGAGAAGATCGAAAGCTACCGAAAGCGCGAAAACATGAACCGCACCAGCTATGTAATGGAAGCTGTGGTGGCTTACAACCGCAAAATCGAACGTGATGAGCTTGCCAGGAAACTTCAGGCGGAGGCAAAAAACGACAGAAAGCTAAATCGTGAAATAATTGACGATTTCGATCACTTGTCGGATGAAGGGATTAAATAATTGAGTAGATGAGATTTGAAATATGGTTAGCCAATTTGAATCCTCATCGTGGCACTGAAGTAGGCAAAGTAAGACCAGTTTTAATCATACAAACCGATCTGCTTGGAGACTCTCTGGAGTCCACAATTATATGCCCACTTACCACCAGGCAAAGTAATTCGAAGATCACGAAGATTCATGTACCGCCTTGCGATGAAACAGGACTGGAAAATGACTCTTGGATCGTAATAGATCAAATCCGAGCCATAAATAACCGTAGGCTGATAAGTAAGCTCGGACAGCTTCCAGAGGAAATTGGAGATCAGGTGAACTACTCCCTCAAAATCATTTTAGACCTTATCTGATACGATCGGCGCTTTTTACCAGTTTGTCGTCTTTTCTGATAAATCGGTTGGCCAAAGAGTTGAATAGCAAAGCCGCTGCGATGATATAAAAACCAATCTGGAAGTTGCCAATGGTCGTAGGGTTGAGCATTTGGTCACCTTTCGTAGAATAGTAGTACGCCATACCCAGGCAGCCACCCATCACCAGGCTATTGAGGGCACCTAGCTGTATTTGACGCAGGCGGTTTTTATATTGGAAAATTGAAAATAGTGCTACGGCAGCAGCCAAAATGGCTAGTACAGAAATCCAAAATGTCTCCTTGGTGGCCATTACTGTTTTTTCTCCATTTTCATCAAAAGAAGAATATACCAGTTCGAAAGCATTGAGTACTACCAGCTCCTGAGCTTGCATGTCCACTTTTCCCCACATGGGTAAAAACAGGATAGAAATCATTATCAATGCTACCAAAAGAAGAAATACAGATTGGATTCGCTGAATCATAGTTCGATTATTTTGTCCGCAAAATTGCGACAACCAATCCACAAAGCCAATCCAAAGAAAGTAATTCTTCCAAACGACCAGTAGTAAGCTGACGTTGGTTTTTGACTTACTTTTGCGGCCATGAGATACTTTCTGGACATAGCCTATAGAGGTACAGCTTTTCATGGCTGGCAGATTCAGCCCAATGCTGTTACTGTTCAGGAGGAGATCCAGCGTGCCCTGAGTGTGATTTTTCAGCAGCCAATGGAGTGTGTGGGTAGCGGTAGAACGGACACCGGTGTACACGCCACACATCAAATAGCTCATGTAGACTGGGAGTCGAAGCTGTCACAAGAAGATGTGCAGTACAAGCTCAATGGACTGCTTCCACCAGAAATCGCGATCAATGAGGTAATGGCTGTAAAACCAGAAGCTCATGCACGGTTTGATGCTGAGAAGCGTACGTATCATTACCACATTCACAAGCACAAAGATCCATTTAGAAAAGGGCTCTCTTATCATTTTGGTAGATCGTTAGACATGGAAGCTATTGCCAGCGCTTGCGGCGTGATCGCAAGATGGAAAAACTTTCAAGCGTTTAGTAAGGTTCACACAGATGTCAACCATTTCGATTGCGATATCTTCCACATTGAGTGGAAAGAAACGAACGAAGGCTATGTTTTTTCCGTAAGTGCCAATAGGTTTTTGCGCGGTATGGTAAGGGCGATGGTAGGCACACTGCTAGATATTGGTCAGGGCCGGATGACGCTGGAGGCATTTGAAGATGCCCTGAAAAGCGGAGTGCGTTCCAATGTGGGTCGCGCGGCACCTCCCGAAGGATTGTATCTCACCGAAGTACTGTATCCAAAATCTGTATACTTAGACACCTAAGCACCTTGGAGAAAGAAAAAAAGATTAGTGGCAACATCATGGACATGCAGATCCTTAGGAGGCTGTTTGTTTTTGCCAAACCTTATATCAAGCAATTTTATCTGGTGGTTTTTCTTACCATCGCATTAGCAGTATTGGTGCCCTTGCGGCCAAAGCTCATACAGCACACCATAGACAATGAAGTTGCTTTTGGAGATTACAATGGCTTGGTTTTTTGGATTGTTATCCTCCTGGTGCTGCTAGTAGTGCAGGCCGTGGTGCAGTATTTTCATACGTTTATGTCTGGCTGGCTGGGGCAGCACATCATCAAAGACATTCGTGTAAAGCTCTTTCGTCATATTCAAAATCTGCGGCTCAAGTTTTTTGACAACACTCCCATCGGTAGGCTGGTCACTCGAAATGTATCAGATATAGAGACCCTTTCAGAGGTTTTTAGTACCGGTATTGCAGGCATCATTGCAGATATATTACAGCTGCTCGTCATTCTTGGGTTTATGTTTGCGCTGAGCTGGAAACTCACCCTTGTCAGTTTGGCACTTCTTCCCATTTTGCTTTTTGCCACATACGTCTTTAAAGAGAAGGTAAAGGTCTCTTTCAATGAAGTGCGTACGGCAGTGTCTAACCTCAACTCTTTCGTGCAGGAGCATATCACAGGCATGAGTATTGTGCAGATTTTCAATGCGGAGAAAAGAGAATATGCCAAGTTTAAGGAAATCAACAAAGAGCACCGCACGGCCAATATTCGAGCGGTGTTCTACTATGCTACCTATTTTCCGGTAGCGGAAATCATTCAGGCGGGAGGCATAGGGCTAATCATTTGGTATGGTGCAGGCAGTGTGATTCAGGAGCAGCTTACGCTCGGGGTGCTCATTGCCTTTATCATGTATATTCAGATGTTTTTTAGACCTATTCGCATGATTGCCGATAGGTTTAATACACTTCAGATGGGGATAGTGGCATCCAATCGCATCCTGGACCTAATGGATAGTGACGAGCATATCCCGGATGAAGGTGACTATGCACCAGCATCCATCGAAGGGGCAGTGAAGTTTGAAAACGTTTGGTTTGCCTACAATGACGAAGACTGGGTGCTCAAAGACATCAACTTTGAAGTGCAAAAAGGGGAGTCTCTGGCGCTGGTGGGCGCTACAGGTGCCGGTAAATCCTCTGTAATCAACCTGCTCACCAGGTTTTATGAAATCAACAAAGGGACCATTCAGATCGATGGAGCGTCAATAGACCAGTTTAAGCTGGCCAATCTACGGGATCATATTGCCGTGGTGCTGCAGGATGTATTTCTATTTAGCGATACTATTTACAATAACATAACTTTGCGAAATCCGAGCATCACACTCGAAAAGGTGAAAGAAGCCGCTGAGCTTGTGGGTGCACGAAGTTTTATCGAACGGCTACCCGGAGGGTTTGAGTACAATGTAATGGAGCGAGGTGCCACTTTGTCTGTAGGGCAGCGCCAGCTGATCTCTTTTGTGCGAGCCATGGTATACGATCCCAAAATCATCATTTTGGATGAAGCCACCAGTTCGGTGGATACTGAGACCGAGGAGCTGATCCAGGAGGCCATCCAAAAACTGATGAAAGGCCGAACGTCTATCGTCATTGCACACCGGCTTTCTACTATCCAGAATGCAGACAAAATATTGGTATTGGACAAAGGAGAAATCAAAGAAGAAGGTACGCATGATGACCTACTTGAATTAGATGGCTTTTATGCCCAACTTCACCAAATGCAATACAAAGAGGTAGCTACATCATGAACATCAGCCGTACACGTGGGGTGTATATCACTCTGATCATCGTTTTTGTGGGAATCATCATCACCAGCGTTTATGCCTTGCTCGGAGGGTTTGAAGAGGTACATGTGTACCAAATGGAGCCAGTAGAGCGGACTGTGATCGGTAGATCTTTTTATAGTCACTATACGGATGAAGCGCCAGTGGACTTTGGCCGAAAATGCCGGGAGATGCTTGAAAATGGAGATGTAGAAGGCACCCTGACACGCATTACCTTCCAGTCAGATACGCTCGCGCAAAATCACTTACATCAGTTTGTAGGGATTACACTGTCCACTGAGATGGCTGAAGTACCTACTGGGTTTGAGGTGCGCGAGTTTAGTTCCAAAGAACGCTTTGCAGTGTTTCTGAGCATGCATGTACTAGTGCAGCCCAGACCTCACACCATAGAGGCGATGATCCGTGATAAAGCTTCGGCTGATGGATACCAATTGCGAGACTATTTTTATGAATTGCGCTACCTGGATAATTCGTTGAGCGTTGAGGGCTGGGTGGAGTAGTCTAAACTATCGTTTCTTCGCCTTCCCCCTGTAGCTGCTTGTCGTGTAGCTCTTTGTAAGCGCCATTTGCTGCGATCAGCTCGTCATGCGTGCCACTTTCCAGCACTCTGCCGTCATCCAGCATGATCACCTTGTCGGCAAGCTTGGCCGATGATACCCGGTGTGAGATGATTACCGAAGTACGCCCTTTCATGATGCGTGCCATGGCACTCAAAATCGCGTTTTCAGTTTTGGTATCCACTGCCGAAAGAGCATCATCCAGTATGAGAATTTTAGGCTCCCGAGCTATGGCCCGAGCTATGGATACGCGCTGCTTCTGGCCACCAGATAGTGTAATGCCGCGCTCACCAACACGAGTATCAAAGCCATTCGGGAACCGGTCTATGTTTTCCAACAGGTCAGCATCATCAGCCGCTTTCTTCACATCATCAAACTCCATACTGTCCAGACCAAAGGCGATATTTTCACTGATGGTATCACTAAAAAGGAAAACATCCTGCGGTACATAGCCTATTTGGCTTCTCACCGTATCCAGACTGTATTTTTTGATGTCCTGCTCATCAATTTTGAGCTCGCCTGCACTGGTGTCATACATGCGGCAAATCAGGTTAGCAATGGTGCTCTTTCCAGATCCTGTGGTGCCTATGATCGCTATGGATTCCCCTGGTTTTACCTCAAAGGACACGTTTTTCAAGGCCTCAATCCCTGAGTCAGGATAGGTAAAGGACACTTCTTGAAACTGAATATGACCTTTGATGTCAGCCTCCAGGTTATGAGTAGATACGATTTCACTTTTGGTCTGCAAAAATTCATTGATGCGCTTTTGAGAAGCAGCTGCTCGCTGAATGATACTGGTGATCCACCCTAGAGAAGTCACCGGCCAGGTGAGCATGTTTACATAGATGATAAACTCCGCAATCACCCCTGTGCTAATGGCTCCTTCAAAAACCTCTACCGAACCTATATATACCGTGAAAATCACACTGAGACCGATCAGCCCCATGATCAACGGGAAAAACAAAGCCTGTACAAATGCCAACCGAAGCGACTTGTGCTTGTAGTCTTCGCTGGCGGCATCAAACTCCCGGTCGATATCATCTTCACGTACAAAAGCCTTGATCACACGTATGCCAGAAAAGGACTCCTGCACAAAGGTGGATAGGTTAGAGAGGCTTCCCTGAATCTCTTCAGACCGCTTATTGATGATATTATTTACAAAATAAATACTGATTGAGAGCAGCGGAAGTGGAATTAACGAATACAGGGTGAGTTCTGGGTTGATCGAAAACATAAACGGAATCACCATCACAAAGAGCGTAAACATGTTGATGCCGTACATGATAGCCGGCCCTACATACATCCGTACTTTGCTCACGTCCTCAGAGATACGCGCCATCAGATCACCTGTATTATTTCTTCGGTAGAAGCTCAGTGGCAAAGTCTGATAGTGTTCATAGATTTCGTTTTTGAGGTCATACTCGATATGGCGTGACATCACAATGATCGTCTGGCGCATAAAAAACATGAAAACACCTTTGAGCAAAGCAGAGATGAGAATCAGTAGCCCGAGAATAAAAATGCTCGAAGCAAACAGCTCATACGTGGTGGATTGGAGTTCAAAACCACTAAAAGCTTTAAAAATATCATAGCTGCGTTGCAGCAGGTCAAACGAATATCTTACTATTACAGCCGGGACTATGCCAAAGAAATTGGAGATAATGATAAATATTGTCCCAAGAATCAAATGCCATTTATACTTGCCGAAGTATTTGTTGAGGTGCGCTAAGTCTTTCACAAAGGTTAAAACGGAGAGTCCGCCAAATGGTTATTTAGTAGAAAACGACTAATTTTGAGCCCCTTTGCATTCAGGGCATCCTGAGCGCAAAACTAGCTAATAACAACAACAATGATAGACACCCTACCCAAAGTAAAAAACAGTGAAATTTTTAGTGCGATGGCAGATCTTGAGCATGAGCAGCTTGTGTTTTGCCATGACGAGGCTATCGGTCTGAAAGCGATCATTGCCGTGCACAATACCGTGCTGGGCCCTGCCATGGGCGGCACACGCATGTGGAATTACCAGTCGGAAGAAGAAGCCGTAAAAGATGTGCTCCGACTCTCCAGAGGGATGACCTTCAAAAATGCCATTGCAGGATTAAACATTGGGGGAGGAAAGGCAGTGATCATTGGTGATGCTAAAAAAATTAAAAATGAAGCACTCATGAGACGCTTTGGCAAGTTTGTACATAGCCTAAATGGCAAGTACTGGACGGCCGAAGATGTAAATATGAATGCTCGAGATATGGAGTACGTAAACATGGAGACTCCTTACGTAACCGGTATTCCAGAAAGTATGGGAGGATCTGGAGACCCTAGCCCTGTCACCGCATATGGTGTGTACATAGGTATGAAAGCCAGTGCAAAGAAAGCATGGGGCTCCGATAGCCTGGAGGGCAAAAAGGTAGTAGTGCAAGGTGCAGGTCACGTGGGAACTTACCTGATAGAGCAGCTGGTCAAGGAAGGAGCTAAGGTGTTTGTTTCGGACATCTTTGAAGACAAACTGGCTGCAGTAAAAGAAAAGTTTGATGTGACCATCGTAGATGCTGATAATCTGTATGCCATGGATATGGATATCTACGCACCATGTGCACTGGGAGCTACGCTCAACGACCAAACCATACCTCAATTAAAATGTGCGATTGTAGCCGGTGCGGCTAACAATCAGTTAGATGAAGAAATCACCCACGCCAAAATGTTAAAAGAACGCGGCATTATTTATGCTCCGGACTTTTTGATCAACTCGGGAGGCATCACCAATGTCTACTATGAGCAGCAGGGCAACTATAACCGCCAGCGGGTATATGAGCAAACCGAACGCATCTACGAAGTGTGCCAGGAGGTCCTTCAGTATGCAGACGACCATCATACTACTACGCATGAGGCGGCATTGCAGCTTGCACTCAACAGGATCAATGACGTGGGTAAGGTGAAACTTGCTTACTAAAAAATTTAAATAAGATAATATGCTCAATCGTAGGATTCTTCGTGTCAAAGCCATGCAGGCATTGTATAGTTATTTCACGACACAGGAATCATTGAAAGACGTGATCAGAGAAAAGCTGGAAAGTCAGTTTTATCCTGATCCTGCAAAGGATGACTTTGCTGAAGCGGACAAGTTCAAAGCTCGCCGAGAGCTGGCCGCACGCTTGTTTAACGAAAACCTGCAGGCTCGATCTGTGCAAAAGGATGAAGGTGTTGATACCGAAATCCTCAATGCCGTGGATCGTGCCATTCGGGATTATTATGACGAGCTTCGTTCGGAAGAGCGCACTATTCAAAGTGCCATGATGAACGATATAGAGGGCATTCATAAGCTGTATCTCAAATTGTTGGCACTACCCGTAGAGCTGGCGCATATAGAGAAACAGGAGAAAGACAAAAAGGAGAAGGCCTACATCCATAAGGAAAGCAAGTGGAGGTGGAACTTTATGAAAAGCCCGCTAGTGGATGACCTCACCAAACACGAGGCCTTTAGTAAGCAACTCATCGACCACAAAATATCGTGGAGTGATGAATTTGATCAGCTCAAAACCTGGTACAAAGAGATCTTCAAAAAAGACGAAGAGCTAATTGCCTACGAAGACAAGGAAGAGCCTACCCTGGAAGAACACAAGGCAGCAATTCTTCACCTATTCAAAAAGATCATTTTCAAAAACGAAAGCATCAGTGAGTTTTTGTCAGAGAGTGATCTGCATTGGTCAGAAAACAAACCAATCCTAAGGAGCCTCGTAGCTAAAACTTTTCAGGATTACGAACAGGAGCTAGACCCTCCATATGAGCTGAAAAAAGTCAGTCAGAACGAAGAGGAAGACCTGGAGTTTTTCGAAGTGCTTTTTAAGGATACATTGCACAAGAGTACGGAGCTAGATGAGCTGATAGAGAAGAAAGTGAAGAACTGGGACATCTCCAGGGTGGCACTTACAGACCGCATCATCCTGAAGATGGCCATTACAGAAATGATGCAGTTTCATAGCATACCTGTAAAGGTGACCATCAATGAGTTTATAGAGATTTCTAAGCTCTACAGTACACCAAAAAGCAAACAATTTGTAAACGGTATTTTGGATGTACTGGCAAACGAACTAACTTCGGATGGCGTTATAAGAAAAAGTGGCAGGGGCCTAATTGACAATAAATAAACCTAAGATCTATGAGTAGCAAGGGAAATTCATTTTTTGCGTTTTTGTTTGGAGCAATCACTGGCGGAGTGCTAGGTATTCTTTTTGCGCCAGACAAGGGCACAAACACCCGAGATAAACTCACTTACCGCCTGGATAAGTACCGTAAGCGTTTAGAAGAAATCGTAGATGACCTGGTAGAAGGTGCGGACATGGTGGAAAATGAGGCGAAATCTGAAGGGGAAAAAATCGTAAAAGACGCTAAAGTCAAAGCAGAGAAATTGTTGGATGATGTGAATGGCCTGATCGATCAGATTAAGACCAAGTAATCGTCATTAGTTAACATTTCGTTAGGAACTCATACACAGGCTTTTCGAATGAGCTTTTGTATGTTTGTGACTAGCAATAAAAACCATGTGATCTTTTTGATTAAAAACAAACACACAATGAAAACGAAAGTCAACCTTTTGATAATGGTGTTGGTAGCGGCCGTAGCATTTAGCTGCTCCAACAAAGAATTGGAATCACGAATCGCGAAACTGGAAGGAAAAGTAGCTGAGCTTGAGTCTAAAAACAGCCCGGCATCACCTAACCTTTCTGCTGCAAAAGAAGAGCCAGAAGTAAAACCTGATGGTCCACTTCCTTCGTTTGAATTCCCCGAGGAGTCTCACGATTTTGGCGAAATCAAAGAAGGCGATGTAGTAGAGAAAATTTTTAAGTTCAAAAACACGGGAGAAGCACCTTTGATCATCTCCTCTGCCACAGCTTCTTGTGGATGTACTGTGCCAGTATGGCCAAAAGAACCCATCGGTGTAGGTGAAGAAGGAGAGATAAAGGTGAGATTTGACAGTAAAGGCAAGCCAGGTATCCAAAACAAAACGGTGACCATCACGGCGAACACATACCCTAAAGTGAATCGACTCAAAATCAAAGCGAACGTACAAAAGGCGGATAATCCGTCATAAATCAAGTAAACTAGACAAATGATCAAATCATTATTACTGCAAGCTGGTAGTGGCGGAGCAGGCAACTACACGCAGTTTATCATGCTCGCTGGCATGATTGCAATTTTCTATTTCTTCTTCATCAGGCCTCAGCAGAAAAAGCAAAAGGACCAGAAGAAGTTTATCGAAGAAATCAAAAAAGGGGATCAGGTAGTGACCGTAGGTGGTATCCATGGCAAAGTAGTAGCCGTGGAAGACACTACTCTGACTCTGGATGTAGACCGAGGAAGCAAACTCACCATTGAGAAATCCTCTGTCTCGCTGGATGCCAGCAAGCGACTTACAGAATAACACTCGTATAAAACAATCATACGTGCAGAGAATATTCAACAATTGGAAGGTAGTCTTGCTCTCCGTTATCGGAGCGACTACCTTCTGGTTTTTTAATGCACTCAATAAAAACTACGAAGCTCGCATCAGCTATCCGGTAGAGTTTCTTTTCGATAGAGATAGCGTGGTAGTCATGCAGCCACTGGCCGCTACCCTGGACATAGATGTGTCCAGTGGAGGATGGAACCTCCTGAGGAAGACCTTTTGGTTTAACGTGACACCTATCCAGATCAGTCTCGACAATCCCACAGAGATTGGTTATTACACCCGAAATTCCTTATTGCCCATAGTCTCTGATCAGCTAAGCGAGCTAAAGATCAATTACCTCGCTACAGATACAGTATACATAGACATAGAGGCAAAAAAACAAAAACGTGTGGTGCTTAAGGTAGACTCCTTGGGGGTGGACCTGGCAGAAAACCACCGAATCACTACGCCGATACAGGTGGAACCAGATACTGTTTTGCTGGTAGGGCCTAAGAGCTTTATAGATACCCTGGGAAGCACCTATAGCCTGGATATCGTCACTCGCGGGATAAGCAATGACTACCGTAGAGATGTATCAGTAAATCTTCCGGAGCCAGACCTTTCTCTGAGTATTCCTGAAAAAGTGAGGGTGCGATTTGGTGTAGAGAAATTTGAACGCCAAAGTATAGAGATTCCAATAGAGCCTCAAAACTTCCCTGCAGATTCTTCAGCGTACCTTTCCAGAAGTACTGTTCAGGTTTTTTATACCGTATCGGAAGAAAACAAGAAAGATTTCACAGAAGATGATTTTGTGGTCACCGCAGATTACAACATGCTCGACGAGCGCACCAATAGTGTCTTAGCCATTTTGGTTTACAGTCCTGATCCGGCCATAGAGATAGAAGTTATCCCTGAAAACATCCCTGTCACCTATGAGCAGTAAATCGCTGCAGGTAGGCATCACAGGAGGTATTGGGGCTGGTAAAAGTATTGTAGCCAACATCTTTTCTGTGTTGGGTGTCCCCATATATGACGCTGACACGCGAGCAAAATTTCTAATGAATCGTGATGAGGGCCTTAAGGCAAATATTGTAGAGCTTTTAGGCCCGACTGCCTACCAACAAGATGGTATGCTCAATAGGACTTATGTAGGTGGGCAGGTGTTTGGCAATCCGTCACTTTTGGAAAAATTAAATGCCATTGTGCACCCCGCCGTAGGGAAGGATTTTCAGCAGTGGGCCAAAGTGCAAAGCACTCCCTATGTGCTGAAAGAGGCTGCATTGCTTATCGAAAATGGAACGTATCAGGAGCTGGATGCGGTGATTGTCGTGGCCGCTCCCGAAGACATCCGTATACAGCGGGTGTTAGATAGAGATGCGCACCGAACCGAAGAGGATGTCAAAAACATCATCGATCGGCAGCTACCTCAGCAAGAGAAAACCTCCAGAGCAGATTTTGTGGTGGACAATTCAGGTGAGGTGCTGGTCATTCCTCAGGTACTGGAGATCCATCAGCAAATACTAGATCAGATTGGTAGGTAGCTGAATCTGGTCAGCGTAGAAATTCATTCGTTTAGAGCGAGTGTCCAGAGGCTCGATTTGGTCTACACGGTCTTCCAGATGATTGTAAAAAACCTCTACATACATTTTTTCGATCAGGTACAGGTTTACTTTATGTCTGTAGTAGCGAATAGACGTGATCAGTTGGCCGTTAAAGTAGAGCCAACGTGCCCGCTCGGGCATAGAAAGTGCCAAAAACCGCTTGATGGTCATGACTGAAAAGTTAGCAAAGAAAACTCAATGATCGCAGTAGATCAGGTCATATTCTTCAGGGCGAAATGCTTGTGATTTTATGGGGGCACCGGATTTGTCAAAGTAGGTAACCACGAAGAAGTCGGCTGTTTTTACATGTTCTTCAGCAAAATAGATAGGGGTAGATTGGGTGCCCAGATTTACTATGTCATTGTACTGCATCTCCAGTAGTTGGCCTTGCAGACTGGCGAAAACTCCATACCCTTCTGGCCCACGAACGAGAGCGATTTGTTCACCATCTGAATTAAACCATACCCGGACCATTTGGATTTCATCTACCAGCACTTCCTGATTGTAGGTAATGAGTTGCCAGGTAGACTCCTGCCTTGCCCAGCAGGTGGAGTCGCCCCACGCTATAAGCTCATCATATGCTGCTGGTAGCACTTCTTCATTGGCTTTGTTTACTATACCCGTTTTGCCTTCAAGCCCGATTTGATAATGAGTGCCAAATCTTTCAATGCGGGTTTCGTACTGGTTTGGTAAAAACACCCCGGAGTCCAGGTCCAGGCAACCTATCTTGCCATCACGAAGTAAAAAGACCATGCCATTTTCTTCGTCTAGCATGTCATAATCAGCAGAAAGTATGTCTTCTCCATTGGTGGTGACCAGTCCTGCTTTATTTCCCCGCTTTACTCTGAAAAGTGAATCGCGAAGTAGAGTAACCTCATCGAAAGTACCTCTAACGCTTAAATTGCCGTTCTTATCGTAGATTCGAGATTCATCATCGCTTTGGATCATTACATATGCCGCTAGCGAGTTACGGTCTTCTTTTTTGCGGTTTATGAGTCGTATTTCGTCGTTTTCGGAAAGGCTTATAGTGGTGCGGTTTTGAAATACAAGCTGTACCGTGTCGGATTTTTGGATATATGCCGCATGCCTATCCAGAAGCCTGGCAGAGTCTAGCCCATTCATGGCCAGAATGGTCGCGCTTTGTCGGGAGATGAGCAGCCACTCATCTGGTTTCTCAAAAGTCATCCATCCTTCGTTTACCTCAAGGTAGTCGAAGCGCTGATCTACAATGTCCTGGTTTTGCTCGTCTATGATTTGGTAGCCAGCATCACTTTTGATGTACCAAAACTTATCATTGACGTATATTTCATGAGCTGCAAGTGGCACGAGTTCGTTCAGCTCATCGTCTATTAGTGCTTCATGATCTCCTGCAAAGAGTTGGAGTTTGTTTGGGCGGATCCATTCATAGTCATCATAAAGGAAGCTTAATTTCGGACTTCTTTCTTGTCCCAGTTCATCCACGGTCGTAGCGGCATAGCGTCCATCTTTTTCCAGAAGTATAAAAGGTCCCACGGTAAGGATGTCGTCATATTCGGCAGTTTGGAGAATGTAACCCATAGGTGTGACTAGTCCCCATTTGTATCCTTTTTGGTACGCTATCCAGCGGTTGGCTATGGGCTTGGCTTGTTCTACCTGATCAGAGAGCAAGTTCCACCCGCCTCTATGAAAGAGCTTTGCACTGTTTGGATGCCTGACAAGATATATGTCATTCGTGATTTGCTGTAGGCGGTCTACATCTTCCAAAACGGTCAGGTTTGCCCGGTTGATGACTTTCCACTGGTTGCCTTTTTGTACGTGCAAGAGTGGAAGCTGTACGTTTCCGCAGATCAGGCTGGGGTCGATGGTAGTGTATTCGAAGGGAATAGATTGCTGTGCCTGGAGGGTTATAAACCCAAACTTGCCCTCGTTCATTACAGGCAGAAGTGTGTCTTGTTCAAGTGTCCAAATGTGCTCCAGGGAGTCTGGTTGGGGATGGAGTCCCAGTACCTGAGCGAACTCATTTTTGGTCGTCGAAAGCGTGTAAAGGTGATTGGCTGCCTGCCGGACCATGTGGCTTTTGGGATAGGAAGAGATAAACTCCAGGTAGTCAGCCCGGCGGTTGAGGATGGTGCTTCTGTACAGTATTACTTTTTCAGCCTCATTTCGAAATGGAGTGTTTGGGTGTTCTTCCAAAAACTTCACATAGCTGCTGAGGCGGTCGTCATTTGTTTTGTCACGAAACAATAGTTTATGATAAAGGTCTTGTGCTTCAGATGAAAATACAGACTCTGGATATTCATCTATGTAGGCCTTGTAAGATTGCCAGGTGTTTGTGATTTGGGCATTGTGATATGCCAAACTATCACGTAGGTAGGTGGCTCGTCCAGTTTCTTTGGCTTCAGGGTAAAGCGTTAGAAATCGCTTGAAAGCATCAACTGACATTTGTTGAATGGCGCCTTCAAAACCAGCCTGAGCTACGCGTGCTTTTTGATCCCTAAAGTGACTCAAAAACAGGTCGGACTTAATGAGCTTGTCAATCGTTTTGGGGTCTACCCGCTCAAAATCTGCTATTGCTTCGTTGATGTATATCCTGGCCGAGTCTACATTATGTTTAGCATACGATTCTTGTAAAAAAAGCACTGAAAGGTAGAACTTCGCTCCAGGGTTGATCGGGTCTTTATCCAGTGATTTGCGAGCGAGTTTTTCTGCTTTCTCCAGGTCATTTTTGTCAATTGCTCGCTGGATTCTGTTGAATATTCCCGCAGCAGTTGCCACTTCGCTAATCACAATAAGAAATGCTATGATGTAATACCTCAGACTCATTTTCAGCACATTGGGAAGGTCGCAAATTAAAAACAAAAATATCTCTTTGGGGTAACGCACAAGCCTTAACTATTGATGTGGTGATTTTTCCTGCTCAAACATGAATATTCCTGCCAGACGATTTCATGATAGGAGTGTTGTTAGGCATGCATACATTTACAGAACAATTCGCAAAGGCGAGTAAATTTTAGGCGGTGATTGACCTGGCTTGTCCAGGTCGCAAGATTCGAACCCAACCAGTTATGGGTCGATCTTAATAAGGGGCAAGTTTACTTGCCCCTTTTTTATTGGTGTGCTCTGGTATTTAAACTTAGAACAGGTCTGGAGGATACTTTCGTGAAAATTTTTCCAGTTGCAGCTATCTTCCGTGTGAACGCAGCCACCGTCCGTCCTAACGCAGGTGTTCACCCTATGAACGCAGCTATCCCCCACATCAACGCAGAAACCTTCCGCATTAGCGCAATTATCGTCCGTGTGAACGCGGAGACCTTGCGCATGAACGCAGCTATCGTCCGCCCTAACACAGTTGTTCACCCTATGAACGTAGCTATCCCCCACATCAACGCAGAAACCTTCCGCATGAACGCAATTGCCGTCCATGTGAACGCGGAGACCTTGCGTATGAACGCAGCCATCTTCCGCATTAGCTCAACTATCGGCCTATCAGAATAGAAACCTTCCGCACGAACGCCTGCTCTCCCGACCATTATCTGATCGGGATTAGTGTGTAAGTAGGGACCGGGTCGGCGTACCGATCGAACCCACACGGCATGTATTTTAGAGCGATTGTTTTCAGGAAGGAATAAAAAAATCCCGACCATTATCTGATCGGGATTAGTGTGTAAGTAGGGACCGGGTCGGCGTACCGATCGAACCCACACGAGCATGTAATTTAGAGCGATTGTTTTCAGGAAGGAATAAAAAAATCCCGACCATTATCTGATCGGGATTAGTGTGTAAGTAGGGACCGGGTCGGCGTACCGATCGAACCCACACGAGCATGTAATTTAGAGCGATTGTTTTCAGGAAGGAATAAAAAAATCCCGACCATTATCTGATCGGGATTAGTGTGTAAGTAGGGACCGGGTCGGCGTACCGATCGAACCCACACGAGCATGTATTTTAGAGCGATTGTTTTCAGGAAGGAATAAAAAAATCCCGACCATTATCTGATCGGGATTAGTGCCTAAGGAGGGGCCGGGTCGGCGTACCGATCGAACCCACACGAGTGTGTATTTTGGAGTGTTTGTTTTCAGGAAGGGATAAAAAAATCCCGACCATTATCTG
>NZ_QREG01000006.1:0-89190 GCF_003386095.1 Marinoscillum furvescens DSM 4134
TCGGCTTCCTTCATGCAGGTCTTCACAGACAATACACTTGCCGCTCAGCTAGTACTTCCCCTCATCGGGCGTACAGAGGACTTGTCCCTTTTTTTAAAAAAAAAAAAAAAACTCACCTCCAAGTATTTGCGCCCTGCCGGGCGCACGCATAAAAAAACCCTGACAATCTATAGATTGCCAGGGTTTTCAGTACCTGAGGCCGGAATCGAACCGGCACTCCTTGCGGAACACGAGTTTGAGTCGTGCGCGTCTACCAGTTCCGCCACTCAGGCATCCGTTCAGAGTAGTTTCACCCTACCCTGCTGATAAACGGATGGCAAAAGTATTTAAAGCATTCTTTTAAAACAAGGCTTTACCTTAGAAAGCAAAAACAAAAAACAACACCCCTTCCGACATCAATAATCAGTAAGGTGTATACCAAAAAAAAGGCGCCCACTGAGCGCCTCTTTTCACCTATTAGTCACATTTACCTAAACTAAAACTCGAATTTTTCTTCTTTGATCAACTGATCATCATGATACAGCAGAAATGTTACTGCACCACTTTTAAGGTTAGAAAAATTGTATTTCTTATGAACCTGATGCGTATCAGCAAAAGCCTCTTTGTATACCTGGTTTCGGTCATCATCCAGGATTACCAACGTCATATCCTTACCGTCTTTGTGAGATCCTACTACAGAGATAGCCTTACCATCCCATGGAGTGAGAATGAAGTTGAACCCACTGATGTCGCCAATAGTCAACTCTTCAATGTAAAGCTCTTCTGCAGTAGCTACCTGCATTTCGTATGTTCCTTTAGGAAGATTGGAAAGATCAAATTTCTTCACAAAACCTGAAGACTTGAAATTTTCCTTATAAACAAGCTGATCAACTTCGTCAAAAATTTGAATCTTAACATTCTCCTCTTTTGCAGCCTGATAAATCACTTTGTAAAGCTTGTCTTCTTCTTCCGCTACGATCTTGCATACCGTTGCAAGATAAGCAGTGTCTGCTGCGCTTACCATCGTGGCACTCAAAACTATTAAAAGTGCCAGTACGTGTTTGATTGAATGTTTCATAGTATTATTCATTTGCGTTATGAATTATGATACAAAGGTCAATCAAAACCGACCTAATTCGCAAGCTTTAAGGCATTTTATTAGATGAATTAATTGTTAAGTTCTAAATATTTATAATTTTCATAATTGGACTCACCCCGATTGCTTAGATCGCAATTTACCCCCCTGTTGCAATGGTTTTCATTGCATTTTTTATACCCCATTTGGTAATATTCCAATAATCACCATAATTATTCGGAAATACACCCAATTAATCTATATAAATCGAAAGTATATTCTGACTGAAATAGTCAAAGCGAAATTTTATTCTACAGGATAGAAAACACGCGTGAGCCATTGGGTAGAATCCGCATAAGATTCAGGGCCAGATACGTACTGCTCCCATGGATTCCCGGCAGTTTCATAGTTATAGTACAGTGAAAACTTCATGAGTTCGTCGTAGGCTTTGGCCAATTCACTATGTGGTCCCGTAAAGTCTGCCTGAATGGCAAAACCAGGATTTAGCTCACTAACCTGAAAATCGGCCAACTCCATCTCCGGGCTGATCGCCACAGGTACTCCGCATTCGAAACTCACCAGCTCCCGGTCAAATCTACGAAACACCACCATACGAGGACCAAGTGGCTCGATGCCCTTCACTGCCAGATAAGCATATATATCACCGAAATGTTGAGCCATGCGTGTAGCCATGAGAGCTGGGTCATTTACTGTGGAATCAGGTACCGCCAGATAATGCTGTGTGGATATTTCCGTGAGGTGTACATTATACTTAAACACCGGCGCACTTTCCACTCGCTCTTTTAGCTGCTGAAGGCCGCTTTCATAATCCGCCCCCAAAAAGCCATCGATACCGAGCATGAAAATTTTAGAAAGCCCCTTTACCTGATTTTCGTTGTAGGTCCAGGTCACCTCTGTCCCTCCTGCAGTAGGCGCCAGGAGAAAAGAAGCCACAGGTTCACTGGGGTAACCCTCAAACCTCATTTTGCAAACCACTTTATGATTTTTCTCAACAGCCACTATCTCCATAGACCCATCGCCCACATCAGGGTTCTGACTAGACCAGTGAAAAGCTGCCCCCTCTCCAAAGGAAGGACCTTCATAGGTAAACTTCGTTTTAGGGTCACGCTGGGCCCATGGCGACCAGGTATTGAAATTCCGAAAAGAGATCAACTCCTGATATACCTCCTGAGGTGAAGCCCTAATCACCACGCTGCGTTCCATATGAGCCTCGTCGGGCAAAAAATAGACTGCTCCAAAAATTGTGACCACTAAAAGCAATAAAATCACCAATAAAACCTTTATCGCTTTCATCTCTAGGTATCTTGTTGTTGTTTTTCCAATTTAGCTCAAATAAACCTAAAATACGGAATGACATACGCTGGCTTTTGGCCACGGCTAATGGCCCATAATATTGACCTGCTTATCCTCCTCCCCTGTTACTACCTGTTGAGTTTTGGAATAGATTCCAACAGGTGGTTATTCGTTGCCTGCAGTGTCTTCACGCTGTTATATGAAATTCTATTTGTCAGTAGCAAATGGAATGCCACACCCGGTAAACGTTGGATGAAACTGAAAGTTGTAGACCAACATGGGCAACCTCCTTCACCCTGGAGGTGTGCAGCACGTACACTTATTAAAATAGTCTCGGCGCTCACCTTTTTCATTGGCTTTTTGGTGGTAGCCCTCCACCCTGCCAAACGCGGGCTTCACGACCTATTCTCAAATACTTTCGTCATATTTGTGAAGAATGATTGATTTTTCATTTTGATCATTCGCAATTCAAAATGATATTATCGTATATTTCGGCTTTCATAACTATAGATATTGAAAATGGCACAAGATTCAGGCATCAAAAAGTTTGAGAATTTTTTCGAAGGATTCATGTTTTGGAGTAGATGGGTACAGGCCCCTCTCTATACCGGTCTTATTTTAGGATCATTCCTCTATCTGGTAAAGTTTTTTCAGGAACTCTACCACACTTTTCAGCAAACAACTACACTCCACGAAACTGAGATGATGCTTCGCATCCTCGGGCTGGTGGACATCTCCATGGTAATGAACCTGGTAGTAATGGTAACTATAGGTGGATATTCCATCTTTACCAGTAGAATAGATGTAGACTCGCATGAAGACAAGCCGCTCTGGCTGGAAGACCTTGATGCTGGTCAGCTAAAGATTAAACTTGCAACCTCACTGGCATCCATCTCCGGGGTACAGCTCCTCAAGACTTTTATAGATTATCGTGAGGCAGAGCAAAAAGCCGGAGCCGAAGGAATCATCATCGAGATTGTGATCCACATGGTATTCATCATCTCGGCACTTCTCCTCGCACAAACTGAGAAAATTACGCACAGCTACAAGCACGGACATGCCGCCGCACTCAAGTTTGGTGATGGCACTAAAGAAGAGGAAGACGAACACTAAAAGTCTTCTTTGACAGACTTAAGAAAAGCCCCTGCTAAGAACATTTAGCAGGGGCTTTATTTTTTGTGGTCAGCAGCGCAGTTTGGGAAGAAATAGTATCTTCGAGCGAAGTACAACAACTACCCCAAACAACATGACCTACACCCCAAAACCCGAGAGTCTAATGATGACTCATGGCTACAAACCAGAGCTATCTGAGGGAGCCATCAAATGCCCAATTTTCCAAACCTCCACATTTGTTTTTAAGACCGCCCAGGAAGGCAAAGCTTTTTTCGAAGTAGCCTATGGCAAACGTGAAAAGCTACCCAACGAAGAGCTGGGATTGATCTATAGCCGCATCAACAACCCCGATCTGGAGATCCTGGAAAACCGCCTGTGCCTGTGGGACCAGGCCGAGGACTGTGCGGTATTCGAAAGCGGCATGTCTGCCATCACTACAGTACTTCTGGAGTTTTTGAAGCCTGGAGACCTACTGCTATATAGTCGCCCGATATACGGTGGCACTGATCATTTTATTCATCACTTCTTACCCAAAATGGGGATTGATGTTCTGGGATTTAAACCCGGCCAGAGTGAAGCAGAAATCCTACAGCTACTAGAAGCCTCCGGCAAAAAAAGCCAGCTAAAGATGATTTTCGTAGAAACACCGGCCAACCCTACCAATGACCTGATAGACCTCTCCTGCTGCCGACGTATAGCCGATCAGCTGGAGCAGGACGAGCGCATACTCATCGCCACTGACAATACATACATGGGACCGCTCTGGCAGCACCCCCTCCAGCACGGAGCAGACCTGGTGATGTACTCAGCCACCAAATACATAGGAGGCCATAGCGACATCATTGCCGGTGCAGTGCTCGGCTCCAAGCCACTGCTACAGCGTGTAAAAACACTGCGCACCTTTCTGGGCAATATGGCTGGACCCTGGACCGGATGGCTCATGATGCGCTCCCTAGAGACACTCAAGGTACGCATGGAAGAACAACAGAAAAATGCCCAACAGGTAGCTAAACACCTTGCAGACCATCCTAAAGTAGCCAGTGTAAACTACCTCGGACTCTTACAGCCTGGCGATCGTGGCTATGACATCTTCAGCAGACAGTGCCTTGGAAGTGGGGCCATGGTTTCATTTGAAATCAAAGGTGGCGAATCGGAAGCATTCACTTTCCTGAACCACCTCAAGCTCATCAAACTTGCCGTAAGTCTCGGCAGCACCGAGAGCCTGGCCCAGCACCCCAAGTCCATGACGCATGCCGGAGTGGACGATGAAGACCTTAAAACCATGCAAATTACTGACGCAAAGATCAGACTCTCTATAGGTGTAGAACACCACCAGGATATTATATGGGATATCGATCAGGCTTTACATCACGTGTAACAACCATGAATCAACTCTTAAAACTAGAAGAACTGGGCATTTTCGTATTAGCGATAGTGGGATTTAACATACTTCCTTATACATGGTGGTATTTTCCAGCGCTGTTGCTTTTGCCAGATATCGGCATGCTAGGGTATCTGGCAGGCTCCCGGGTAGGAGCGATTTGCTACAATTTTTTCCACCACCGCTTGCTAGCCAGCACATTGCTACTTGCTGGTTGGTATTTCCAAATGGATCAGTTGTATTTGGCAGGGATCATCCTCATAGCCCACATTTCGCTAGACCGAATGTTAGGGTATGGATTAAAGTTTAGTGATTCCTTTGCTCATACCCATCTTGGTTGGCTAAAGAATACTGCATCGGAGCATGATCAAAAGTAACCTCCAGGTCTCGAATCTCGTGCAAGATACCTGTCAGCGTTTTCTGCTGATAGGTATCTGACAGATGCTTAGACTTCAGCACCTCGTACATAGAGGCGTATATATCTATTTCATAGTCCTTCTTAGTACCCTCCGAGAGAATCAGCGCCTTCTTGGTGATGTACATTGCTTTGCGCAAAGACTTATTGAGCTCGTCAGCTTTGTTTTCTTCTCCCACACAGGCGAGCGCATGCTCCACTTGCAGGTAAGCCATAGCCAACAGCGCCCTTACATAGCAGTCATTGACCATTTCTGTATCCGGCACTCTGCTGAGATAAGCATCACGCATTTTGACTAGCGAAGGCAGCACCTCGTCCACCAGTTCCTGTCCAGATTTATGGTTGAGCCTGTCGCGCAGCAAGTACATCTTTCGTATAGCTGTAGACAGCTCCTGCTGACTCCTGTCATAATCTTCTTCTTGCAGATAGAGCTTAGAGTTAAACAAACAAATCACAGGTTCAATCGCTGTTTGTGTGAGCGTAACAGGCTGTACAGCCTGCTGAAATGCATCGATCACAAACAGGATATTGAAAGCAAACAGAGCAAATGTGAGGTATCGCAGTGGCCTCATAGGCTTTAGTTCGGGTGATTTTCTGAAAGCAACTTCACCTCCTTCACCTGATCTGGGTGAATGTGATGGATGTGCTTATCTATACTTACTACCTTCTTATCGATGTGCTTCAAAAACTTTCCCAGCTTAGTTTCCAGGACGAGTCGTTGCCCATCATAAGAGTACATTCCAGAGGCTTTTTGCAACTCTTCCTTGTTGCGCTCCAGATCTCGACGCGACAGACAGCTTTCCTTGAGAAAGCTCACAAATGACTTTACACCGTATTCAGCTTCAAACTGCTGCAACTCTTTCATGGTCTTGCGGTATTCATGACTACTAATCTCCAGCTCCACCGTAGGATCCTTCATTAGATCTAGCAACACAGAATCGTAGTGATGAATCAGAGAAAGTATCTCCAGGGTATTGTTCCTGAATTTGGCATCATTGCAAAGTAGTCCGAGCCCATCATAGGTCTTGAGTACATCTGATGCTTCCAGCCAGTGCTCCGTGAGCAGATCATATTCCTCCTCGATACTCGTTTGAGCAAACAAAGTGCTGATCGTACTCAGACTTAAAAAAATCAATACCGCTGTTCTTTTCATATTGGTCAAAAAGTCTATTTTCTCAACATCAAAAGTACCGCAGTAAATCGCCAGTTTTTATCGGAGTAATTCACCAAAAAAAGGTCATTATAAATGCCGATATCTGGCATCCGTAAAACCACGTACCCGCCAAAATTAACCCAAGCATAACTCCCCGAATTCACGGTTTCAGCCACTCATCATTAATCTTGCAGATACGTTCACCCATTAGTGAGTAATTGATGCAGATATTTCGAGGGCTTTCAGGTAAATTCTTAATTCCATATGGTCTCACCTTGCTTTTTGGAGGCTGGACATATTTCACCGTTAGTAATATGCTGGAGTATGAAGCCTTGCAAAAAAGTTTTCTAGCGATAAAACTAGATGTGCTAGAACTACGCAAACACGAAAAAGACTTTTTGGCCCGAGCCTATAAAGACACTACTTTCATCAATACCGGGAACAATGAGTACCTTACAGCTCATCGCACGATCAGCCACCACCTCACCTCCCACCTTGACAGTCTCTCTCAGCACGGGAAAGTGGACGCTGTGCGTGCCAATGAAGCAAAAAAACTACTTACCAACTATTCAAGCACGTTTAATGAGTTGGCTACTCAGATTCAAGTCAAAGGTTTTAAAGACCATGGGCTGGTAGGAAAGCTAAGAGGAGCGATTCATTCGATAGAAAATGCCAATATCACTTACAACAGGGCGTATATGCTCATGCTTCGGCGCCACGAAAAAGACTTTTTCTTAAGAAATGACCTACAGTATCTGAAGAAGTTTGACCAGGCTGTAACTGACTTTCGAAAGCACCTAAATCAGCGCGTGGTAAGCGGCTCTCAAAGAAAAGAGCTACTACAACTACTGGACACGTACCAACAGCACTTCCATGAAGTGGTAAGTATCCAACAGGCAATAGGTCTCACAGAAAACAAAGGATTACACGGTGAGCTTCGCCATGCCATTCATCAGCTAGTACCCTATCTGGATGAGTTTATTCGCATCAACCAGACAAGAATAGATCAACGACAACAAGTCAGTCTGATCTCCCTAATTGGCTTTTTTGTCGTGATTGTGAGTATTGGAATCATCATACTCAGGGTTCATATCCGTAAAATCACCCGAAACATCAACCTCATCAACCACAACGCCCACCTCCTCTCCCAAGGTGAGTTCCCTGTAAAGAAGCGAGTAAACTCCCGTGATGAGCTCGGCCAGGCACACCATGCACTCAATCGCCTGACGGATGGACTGATTGCCAAAACACAATTTGCCAACGACATACGAAACGGCAAACTAGACACTCATGTGGAGCTTCTAAGTAACAATGATCTGCTCGGCGCCTCACTGATAGAAATGAGGGACAATCTGGCCACTGTAGTGAAAAAGCAATAGAGGAAGCTGGAATTAAAGGTAACCTTGGTGTACGCATAGATATCAGCAACCGCAGAGGAGCCTGGCTGGAGCTGAGCAAAGCCATCAACCATCTATTGGATTCTTTCTCGGAACCTTTCCAGCACATCAATAGCATCGCCAATGCACTGGCCAACGGCGACCTCACCCAGCGCTACGAGGCTAGCACTCAAGGTGATATTCAAAAAACTACCCAAAACATCAATCATGGCCTGGACAAAGTACAGTCACTTCTCAACCAAATTGCTTCCAGAGCAACTGAGATAGGTCAGTCCTCCGCTGAGCTCAACAGCTCCAGCCATGAGATGAAATACAACACAACAGAAATTGCCTCAGCAGTATCACAAATGAGCAATGGTTCAGCACATCAGCTAACCAAAGTGGATGAAGCCTCTGCTCTAATCGAGCATGCATTCAACTACAGCAACACGACAGACAAAATCTCCAAACAAATCTTTGAAACAGCTCAGCAGGGTAAAGCAACAAGCGAAGAGGGCGCTCAGATTGTCAACAATTTTATTGCTGCTATAGATACCATCGCCGAAACTTCCCAGTCTACACGCCTACTGATGGACTCGCTCGTGGACCGCTCCAAAGAGATAGACCGGGTACTGAAAGTAATTGCCGAAATCTCCGCTCAAACCAACCTACTCGCACTAAATGCTGCAATAGAAGCCGCCCAGGCTGGCGACGCTGGACGCGGGTTTGCTGTGGTAGCAGATGAAATTCGCAAACTTGCCGAAAGCTCCAAAAACTCTACGCGAGAGATCGAACAAATCGTAAAAGACATTCAGCGTGAAACGTCTGAAACTGAAAATGCCATCCAGCAGATGGATCGGCACGTAAAGGATGGACATAGCGCCTCCAAAAACGCCACCCGCGCCTTTGAAGACACTGCAAGTATGGCCGAAAAAACGGTAGCACTGTCGGAACAAATACTAGATGCTACAGGCAAACAAAAAGAAGACCTGGCCAATGTAGTGCGCATCACTGAGAGCGTAGTAGTGATAGCTGAGCAATCGGCCTCCGGCTCCGAAGAAATTGCCTCCTCTACTTCCCAATTATCACAAGGAATGAGTCTTTTCAGTGAAAAATTTGACCGACTCGCTTATATTGCCACCTCTCTTGAAGAGGGGCTGACTCACTTCAAACTACATAAAGACTCAACTACCTACACCAAAGACGCTGAATTGTCGCATGAGTGAAATAGACCTGTTTGATCAATCCTTAGAAGGACTACAAACCCTACAGTCGGGAAAATACGAAAACTGCACGTTTCGCAACTGTCACCTGGAAGGTACCAACCTATCAGAAAGTGAGTTTATAGATTGTGAGTTTATCTCCTGCGACCTGAGCAACACCACCTTGACCAACACTGGACTAAAGGACGTCAGGTTTTCCAACTGCAAGTTATTAGGGCTTCATTTTGAAGACTGCAATCCTTTTTTGCTCGAAGTGCATTTTGAGAAATGTCAGCTGGACCTATCCACTTTTTATGGGTTGAAGCTCCCAAAAACAAGATTTCATCAGTGCTCCCTGCGGGAAGTAGATTTTACCGAAAGTGATCTCAGCCAAAGCAGCTTCGGAGGATGTGATCTCTCAGGGGCTACTTTTGAGCGCACCAACCTGACCAAAGCAGACCTCCGAGAAGCGGAGCATTTCAACATCAACCCGAATCTAAACACGCTGAAAAAAGCCAGGTTTAGCCGCATGGACCTGGCCGGGCTTCTCACTACGTTTGATCTGGACATTCGATAAAAAAAATGCTTTGACCAGAAACTCATCCTGATCAAAGCACTTTCTATAGATACTTTTTGATCGACCTTATTTGGGCTGCACTACAAAGTCACCCTGCATAACTCCCCAGTGACCTGGAAAACTACAGATAAACTTGTAATACCCAGCTGCTGGGGCTTCGAAGGTAATCGTAGCCTCTTCGCCTCCACCAATTACAGGCGTGTGAGCTATCACCCAGTCGAGCTTATCCTGAGGAATATAGTCGGTATCAGGAGCTGAAGTAGCCGCTGCTCCAAACACGGCAGGGTCAGCTTTGGCCGCCAGTAGCACCCAATTGTGTCCCATTGAGCCCTTTGGCATAGAGCCTACATGCTTCAGTGTGAGCGTCACCACCTGACCTTCGGTCACTTTCAGCTCGTCTTTGTTAAACTTCATATTGTCGGTGCCCTCTATTACCAGCGCTACCGAATCAGGCACTGCAGTCGCACTTTCTGCTGCCGGGGCTTCCGCTACCTCTTTACTGGCCGCTTGTTCCTTAGTACCACCACCTCCACAGGCTGACATCAAGACCGCAACCAGTACTACAGCTAAATAATTTTTAAGTATGTTCATGGTAAAAGTATTGGTTATTTTTTTGCGCAATATACATCAGATCAACCCAATATCCTGCGCACATTATAACTGTACCCTATGCATATTTTGACTACATTTTGTAAGCTTCATGATTGCAACTCACCTATTGTAGCTTCTATCTCGTCGGCAATGGCTTCCAGGTCATTGTGTATGAGATTCCATGTATTTTGATGATGCAACTCTGCCTCCTGGTGGTATCGGGCATTGCGCAGGTTGGAGAGCTGCGCCATCGATAGGCTATTTACCAGCTCGTCAGTAGCATGCTCTGAAACTTCATGAGCAATTTGACCTATCTCCTGTAGGTACTCATACACTGCCTCTTTAGTCTGTTCTTCTTTACGAAACTCTTCCAATGTCCGGCCAGATACAGCAGATTTTATCGCTGCTATATTGCTGACAATTTGATTTAAGTGTTGTGTAATCTCTTGCTTTTCCATGTCCTTTTCCTTTTGATTTGTAACCTCATAACCTTTTGACCCCCAGTATTTGTTTTACTCTCTATGACACACCACTCCCTCACTTTTGCTTTTATCTGTATGCTGGCAGCCTGCGCTCACGGCCAAACTACTCTGTCTGGAAAAATCTCCGATGCAACTACTGGTGCCGAACTGGCCGGGGCACTCATCATTACACCTGATGACACCACGACATCCAATACTCAAGGGCAGTTTGAAATAACTGTAAAAACACTTCCTACAACGCTTACAGTGACCTACCTGGGCTACGAAACCTACCACACGTCCACTACTGACAAAAAGCTATACATCCCCCTGCAACCGACCAGCCTCACACTCAATGAAATAATGGTAATTAGTGGGACCAACCCCAAACAACTCAACCACACACCAGCTAGTGTGCGCATCATCAGCCTTCAGATGCTCCGGCGAGATGATCCATTCACCATTACCAATGCCATGAACAGAACGCCGGGAGTAATGGTCCACACCGGCACTTCCACCACTAATAGAATAACACTGCGAGGCATCGGATCGCGCACGCCTTATGGCACCAGCAAGGTGAAAGCCTACTACGAAAACATCCCGCTAACAGATGGCAGTGGCAACTCCACGCTTGAAGATATCGATCAACAGCTCATTGGTCGCATGACGATCACCAAAGGACCGGCATCCAGCACCTATGGAGCAGGCCTGGGAGGTGTCATTCGGCTAGATGCCCCTACCCCAGCACCCTACAGCACTAACCTCACGAGTAGCTACACACTAGGGGCATTCGGGACTAGTCGAACGCTGCTCAGCGCACAGCACCACCAACAAGACTTTGATATTACTGCTACATATTCAGACTTACAGTCAGATGGCTTTCGCCAAAACAATCAACTGGACAAAAAGCAGTTCGGTATGACTGCACGCTGGAGAAAATCTGACCGCACATCATTCTCCTTTCTAGGTGTATTCACCAGGTTAAAAGCCTTTATACCTTCATCCATAAACGAGGGTGACTTTCAAAATGCGCCTAGAAAAGCTGCATTCACGTGGGCTAGCGCTAAAGGCTATGAAGCCTACGATAAGGGACTATTTGGGCTCACCTGGCACCAAAACCTCCCGCAAAAATGGAAATTAGAGAACTCCATTTTCGGTAGTTTTCGCGATGCGTATGAGCCACGACCATTCAACATACTGGATGAATCCACCCAATCGATAGGAAACCGAACCACAGCCACGCGCAAAACGGACAACTTATCTCTAACCATAGGTACAGAGCTATTCCATGACCATTATCAGTGGAAAACCTATGCCAATGAATATTCGGAAAACACCAATGGCAGTGTACAGGGTGACCAACTTTCAGATTTTGATGAAAAAAGACAGTATGCCAACCTTTTCGTGGAGATGGACTGGAAACTTTCTAACCTACTTACCCTGACTGCCGGCTCCAACCTAAACTACACCTACTATCAATTGGCAGACAACCTTCCTAATGAAGAAGACCTAAGTGGCACCTATGATTTTGGAGTAGTGCTATCACCTAAGCTAGGCATGCTCTATCAGATCAATGAACCAGTGACGCTCTTTGCGAATGTAAGTCACGGATTTTCACCCCCAACTTTGGAAGAAACCCTCCTACCTGACGGAGCCATTAATCCGGAAATCGCACCAGAAACCGGGTGGAATTTCGAAACAGGCACTCGCATCTCCACACCTCATTTTCAGCTGGATGCTGCTGCCTATTTTATGCCAATCAGAAACCTGCTGGTGGCTCAGCGAACGGCCGAAGATGCCTATGTGGGCGTCAATGCTGGTGTTAATCATCACTGGGGACTAGATCTGAGTACCAATTACCATTGGCAGGCAGGCCCCAATTATACTGTAAACACTTTTCTGAACACCTCACTGATGCGCTATACTTTTCGAGAGTTTGAACACCAGGATACCGACTACTCTGGAAATCAACTCACAGGCAGCCCTGAAATCATAGTAAACCCGGGCATAGAGCTAATCTCCGCTTCAGGAGTATACGGCAACCTAAATGGCCGCTATGTAGGTGCCATGCCCATAACTGACGCCAATGATCTCTACACCGACTCATACTGGGTAAGCAACCTTAAAATTGGGTATAAACATTCCTGGAAAGCACTAACTGTGGATGTGCACGGCGGGATCAACAACCTGACTGACACGCACTATGCCGGCATGGTACTAATCAACGCCCAGGGTTTTGGGGGCAGGGCACCACGCTATTACTACCCGGCAAACCCCAGAAACCTGTATGCAGGCTTACGGGTAAACTGGAAAATATTGGGCAACTAGAAAAACAGAAAGCTCCGATTTTCGGAGCTTTCTATGTTGTAAAACCAACGTTTGGCATTTGCCAAACATCCGCCGCAATGGTTAAGCGAAACCCAGAACGGATAACATCAGCAATATCAATGTCATTAGGATTGCTAGTCTTTTCATGTGCTTTTGGTTAGGGTTAATGTCTAGGCAAATTGGGGCTGCCCGCATTTTTTCGAAGACTAACAAAAGCGTTTTTGGATGGATAAAAAAGCTCTGAACGGGAAATTTGAGCTTTTTCAATGAAAAATACCCAAAAGTGGGTAGAGGAAATAGAGGGTTTTTTGAAAGAATTAGGTTTCGCTGAAAGCGATCATACTGATAGGAGTGAAATTAAACCGATAACCACAATTTTTAAGGGGATTGTGTGGCTTCCGCAATTTGAACACACATTTGATCAATCAAAAAAGGGCGACCCCTTGGGTCGCCCATGGATTCATCAGATGACTGACAAATCCTGCCTTAGTATTTTTCCCGTTTATAAGTCAGCAGTATCGACCAACAGTGCTTCGCTAGCAAGAGCCACTACTTCTTCATCTTCCTCTGGAGATAATCCACTCACTCCCATCCCCCCAATTACGAGTCCAGACTTTACAATGGGCAAACCTCCCCCCAAACAAGTCATCTGAGGGTCCACCCAGTTGGAAATATCCTTCTTATGCTCCTCGCTCCACTTTCCCAGCAGGTGCGTTGACTTACGCATGCGGGCGGCCGTATAGGCTTTGGCTCTTGCCAAAGGCCCAGTCTGCAGCCCTACGCCATTCATTCTGTAGAAAGCCACCAATTCACCGTGGGTATCGCACACAGCAATAGAGAGGGCTACTTCACGCTCTTCAGCGATTTTGACGGCCTCCCGTACCAATCGATTCGCATCTATACTATCCATCATACGGTTTCTAATTTTGATGTTGTTTCATGCTTTGCTTGTGGTGTCTTTTTGCTCCACCAGGTAGCCAGTGCCGAGCCGCTGATGTTCATCACTGGCCCATTTACCGCCGCAGCTAGTCCCAGTGTATTGATTTTACCCATAGAAGCGGCAATACCTGAAGCCAATCCTCCATTTTGCATACCCACCTCTATAGCTACCGTACGGCAGTCGTTTTCGGGCATACCAAACAATCGTGCTCCCCAATAGCCCAGGAAAAAACCACACGTCATATGGATAAACATCGCCACAATAAGCAGCGCACCTACATTGAGCAAACTATCCCTACCAGCTGCTGTGATGATCACAATGATCAGGACAATACCGATCATTGATAGCTTAGGCATAAAGCGGTCTAGCCAGGCAAACTTCCCATGGAGGAAGTGGTTAAACACCAGGCCTAAACCTACGGGAAGAATTACCATTTTGACCACTCCCCACATCATCCCCAGCACATCTACCTGTACAAACTCTCCACCGAGCATACTCATCAAAAATGGTGTAGCAATAGGTGCCAGTACTGTAGCCACGGAGGTGAGGGTGATTGATAGCGCCAGGTTTGCTTTAGCTATATGCGCCATCACATTGGATGCCAGCCCGCTAGGTGACGACCCTACCAGCACGATACCAGCCGCAATTTCATTGGGAAAACCGAACAAATGAGCGATGGTAAAACCAACAACAGGCATAATGGTAAACTGGCACAACAAACCTACGCCTACACCTTTAGGCATCTTAAGCACTCCCTGAAAATCACGCAAACTCATGGCCGTACCCACCCCAAACATAATCACCTGCAAGAGGGGCACGATGAGCTCCTTGTACTCAAAAGAGCCAGCTCGAGTAAGTGCTTCTGGGAAAGCCAGCGCCAGAGTGACCGCCGCAAAAATGAATAGTGTAAATGTCAGCTGACTAAAGGATCTGAATCGCTGCACGCCGATGGCCAGCGACAGCCAAAAACCTGAGAACAACACATTACCTAAAGTAACCTGACCAATAGCATATGCAGCAATAGCCGACAACAGCACAACTACTGACAGATAGAAAAAAACAGTATAGGTTTGATTGCTTTTCATAACTCCAGTTTCAAGCCATCTAGCAGACCATCGATTAATTCGATATCTTCAGCGTCGAGTTTAAACTCCAGAGCCCGTGCATTGTCTTTCATTTGATGCTTATCACGAGCGCCCACCAGCACAGAGGTGATTCCGGGCTGTTGTATGGTCCAGTTGATCACCAGCTGACTCAGGGTACAGTTCCATTTTTCTTTCAAGGGATGCAGGGCATCTAAAAACCCAACAATTTTCTCATGATTCCCTGCTTTAAACATCGGATTATTAGCTCGGTGGTCTCCTTCTCCAAACTGGTGGCCAGGACGTATTTTGCCAGTAAGCAGCCCTTTGTGCAAAATGGTATGAGCCAGTATGCCCACCTGATGGTCTTTGCAGTAAGGTACCAGCTCATCTTCTATGCTACGGTTTACCATACTGTAAGCCACCTGGTTGGTAGCGATGACGCCATTCGTATCTGCTTTGAGCAGGTCCACGCCAGAGTTGCACAGCCCCGCAGCACGGATCTTTCCTGCTTGTTTTAGCTCGCTTAGCGCCTCCAGTATTTCGTCCATAGGCGTCACAGACTCTGGCCAGTGCATCTGATAGAGGTCTATATAGTCCGTATTTAACCTGCGCAGGCTGGCCTCACACTCCGCTATGATACTGTCTCGTCCGTTGTATTTATAGATTTTTACCGGCGTACCGTCGTTTTGCTCTGAGTCGATAAAAAAATCACCTTTGGCCAGGTCCCACCGCATGCCAAACTTGGTGAGGATCTGCACCTGATGGCGCTTGCCCTGAATTGCTTCTCCTACAATAGACTCACTGGCGCCCATGCCATAGATAGGTGCGGTATCGATGGTAGTGATACCATTAGCAATAGCCGTATCGATGGCCTCCAGACCATCCGCTTTGCTGGCGCCACCCCAAAACCAGCCACCGATGGCAAATGCCCCATAGGTTATGGGTGAAACCTCAATATCCGTATTTGGGAGTATGACTCCCTGTTGTTCTAGTACATTCATTTTATCTCTTTTTTTACTTGGTCATTTCATCTGCTGCTACCATGAGTATACCGGGTACAAAACCCCTAAAACGTTCATTCATCCGATTGACATCTCTGGCTTCCGCAGGCTTGGCCCATGCTGTATATACATTGGTGACGTTACCCTGCTCATCCACGCTTTTTTGAATGTAGTCCCACCCTTTTTCGAAGAACTCACTGTACTGACTTGTGATCCACCCTTCTCTAGAAGCTTCTTTCATGGCCGAAAGACACATGGCCATCCCGGTTACTTCTTCCGGAGAGTTAGGGTCATCTACCAACACATGCAATCCGCCATTCTTACCCTGATGCTTTCTTACAGCTTTGGCGATAAGCTCTGCCTGCTCCGCGAAATATTCAAACCTGGGATGATCCGTAGGCAGGTTTCTGAGGAGCCCCACTATGGACCACAGCAACCACCCCTGAGACCTGCACCAATAAGTTTGGCCAATTTCGTCATTGAAAATACCTGTCCTGACCAGGCCAGTATCCTTGTTGAGAAACACATCTATTCCCGTATCGAGCTGTATGATGGCCTGCTTGTAATACATCTCACTAAGCTCGCCAGTGGTCAGATTACCAGCTATGGCATTGGCTCGAGTAGCCCAGTAAGTGGTATCCGGAATAGCAAACCTCGTAAAGTTACCATCATCATGCGCTACCATTCCATATTTATCCCGAGCACATTCGTGCAAAATAGCATCTGCTACATCCAAACAAACCTGACGGGCTGTTGAATTGTGCGTAAGCTTATAGAGGTCATGCACCGGAAAAGCCACCCCTAAATTGGCAGAATAAATACTGAAGGTAAGTGGCCCACGCCTGTTGATCCGCGCTCTGGCCTTGGTGATGTACTGAGCAAAATACTCCTCATCGGTCATTTTGCTATCGGTCTCCAGACGGTAATCAAACCACTCGGTAGCGTACTTATACGAAGCTGCATGTCCTCTTTTCGCAAAGCGGAGCAAGCCTTCGATTTGGATAGACCCGTCCCAGTTGGTGGTCATCTCACTGTAGGGCTTGTCCAATGCCTGCTCCACCATATTCTTGAGGTTTTCTGGCAGATTGTCTGGCAGATCACTCGTGAGTGACTCCAGCCAGTTGCCACTGGCAGATGCTATGCCCGGTGTGAGCATCATGTGTCCAATACCGGTGGCCATTAGTAGGTTCGTGAAAGTTCTTCTGTCCATTATATTCGGATGATTTCTATTTTATTTGATAGTTTATCGGCCTCCTGCTGTAGGTAGCGCTCAAAGTGCTCCTGAGTGGAGAAGTATTCATCGCTCATCTCCCAGCAAGCAAAAAACCAAATATCATTGTGCCCCTTACCACTTAGTTTCACATAGCTGGTATTGGCTATGGCTCCTCCGTCCCTGATAGCATCATGTCCTTGATACTGCTCATGAGCAAACATGATCGCCATGCCCAGGTGAGTAGCAGTACCGTCAGCTTGCGGTGCATACGTCCAGATAGAGGCCAACTTATCGTTGTGCCTGGTGTACAGGAGCGTATCGCTTTTAAAATTGGGCATGCCTACGGCTAGAGTGAGCGATGAATCACTAAGGCCTATTTCATTGTGATAGTAGTAGTTTCCTTTTTGAAGCGTCAGCTGCTCATAGCCGTTGATTTTTTTAGATCCAGCATCCCAGCCAGTAAATGTGATGCGGTGTGCGGCTGCCAGACTCCCTTCATAGCGCAGCTGGTACCTGCTCTTGTCTGCATCACCTAATCGGTAAAGCTGCCCCTCTTCGCTCACGGCCAGTCCACCCGCTCCCAGCGATTTACCCACCTGCAAGATGTCCATCCCCCAGTCGGCTGGCTTGTGCCAGCTACTGGCTATTCCCGCACGCTTGAGCACTGGCTGCTCCGTCAGCTTCCCATAGATATCTTTCCCATTGCGTGGATCAAAAAAAGTACGAAAGGCCACTTTATCATTTTCTATGCCCGGGCCTTCCAGGTGAAAAAACGGATCCCCAGCAGCCTGTACCGCTCCGCGCTTTCTGTCCATTTCATGTATTTCCAATCCCGTATATACCCCCTCTTTTCTCACTGAAAACGTAATACTATTTGCAGCTGACTCTTCTGACTGATGCTCTGCCTCCAGAAATGAAACTTCCTTTTGCTCAGCCGGACCAAAATCCAAAGCGATGAGCAACTGATCCCACAAACCATCCTGATCCAAATCTACATGCTGAACAGGAAGACCAGCAAACGCATCAGACGAGGCAGTGTAGTGTTTGGACAAATTCATGCCTTTCACATTTATAGTGACCACCTCACCGTTGCGGTGCAGATCGATCGGATTGACTAGCTGAAACCTAAGGTCTTGAGGATGTTCTTCACAGCCGAAAGCCAATACACAGCTCAGAAAAATCAGCAAGTGATGAAGGGTGGTAAATATGGTTTTTGGTTGTCGCACTATTCTTTTCGTCTCTACTAGTAAAGAGGTTTGAGCTCTTTGATTCTACTCAAAAAATCAGCTTCTTTTTTCCGAACACCTTAAAATTCTATGTACTCCTGGTCTTTTATATCCATGCGCTGAGCCCAGTTATAAAACATCGAGTCGAGCTCGGCTACTTTATCTGGTAGTTCACTGGCCAGGTTTATGTTTTCCAAGGGGTCTACAGACAGGTCATAGAGCTCCGTTTCATAGGCATCACCTTGCGAAACAAGCTTCCAGTCTCCTTTGCGCACTGCTCGGTGCTGCTGAGGGTTGCTCTGCCAGTAGAGCACTTCCTGCTGAGAGACGCCTGTGCCTTTGAGGATCGGCAGGAGGCTCTTTCCATCCAATGGTGCTACGGGGTTACCCTTGTAGGCTTGTGGATAGGTGCCACCAGCCAACTCTAAAAATGTAGGCATAAAATCCATGATATGTCCGATTTCATCCGTAACACGCCCTTCTTTGATTTCTTGTGGCCAGTTGACGATCAGCGGTGTTTTGATGCCACCTTCGTGGTTCCATTTTTTAAACCGTCTGTAGGGCGTATTGCTGGCATTGGCCCACGGAGCATCTACCGAGCGGTAAGAGTCTACAGGCCCGGGAGGGATATTCGGGGTATAGTTGGCATCCTCGCCACAGCCGCCATTGTCTGACAAAAACAGAATAAGCGTGTTTTCTCTCTTCCCTAGTTCTTCCAGCTTTTGCACCAACCGCCCTACATTTTGATCAATGCGATCCACCATAGCCGCATATACAGCCATGGTATGGGCCCATTCTTCCTTATTGCTCACGGTATCCCAGGCAGGTACGGTTTCATCGCGTGCACCCAGTGTTAGGTTTTTGCTGATCAGTCCTAGCTCTTGAAGTCTGGTAAAGCGCTGAGCACGTAGCGAATCCCACCCTATGTGGTAAGTGTCTTTGTATTTTTCAATATCTTCAGGCCAGGCATGCAGGGGGTAGTGTGGGGCTGTATATGCCACATACAAAAAGAAAGGATTGTCCTCATTTTTGTATGTTTCCAGATAGTCCAATGCATAATCGGTGAAGGTATCTGTGGAGTAAAAGTCCTTTTCCTGAGTTTCATAAGGCAAAAATTCCTTATCGTCTATCGCCCAGCGTCTAGGATATCCTCTGGGCACGGTAGACAGTTTTCTGCCCGGCTCGGGTTCGCCCACTCGCTGTGGTCCGGGGTTGAAATGATTGGCAGCACCATCTGTGAGGCCAAAATATCGATCAAAACCACGCTGATAGGGTGTTTGATCGGCATGCCACTTACCTACCATCAGTGTACGATAGTCAGCGGTTTTCAATGCTTCTCCCAGGGTGACGCTATTGGTATATTGGGCAGGGCGATTGGTGTATATCCCCACTTTTTGTGGATACACACCGGTAAGTAAAGAGGCTCTGGAAGGCACACAAATGCCGTTGTTGTAAAAGTTGGTAAAACGTAATCCCGTGTATGCTAATTGATCTATGTTAGGCGTGTTAATTTCACCACCATAACAGCCGACATCTGAGTAGCCCATATCATCCGCCATAATCAATACGATATTTGGGCGGTCATCCGTGACGGCCTTCTGAGCACAGCCACAGACAAAATATATGATGATCATTATCCAGGTCAATCTACACATAACAGGTATTTTGGAATTTCAAAAAAATGGTCTGCCACTGAGGTGACAGACCTTTAGTATCATCAGCTACTTATTGCTTAATTATCCGGCCAGTCTTCACACCACCTTGCTTATCATATGCACGGATCAAATAAGTGCCTTTAGCAAGATCTGCCAGTGATATGGTGATTTCTGGAAGCTCAGCATCTATCAGGTGAATACGCTCCATTTTTCCAGATACATTGTACACTACCACTTTGGTGATGGCTGCATTCATATTTGCAATTTGAATCCTATCAGTGGTAGGGTTCGGATAGATGTCCATATTGATCTGTGCATCCTTTACGGCCAATACATCACTCTGCTCGATAACCACTTCCAAATAAGCTCCACCAGTGGAGTGTTCTTTGGTGTGATAGTTCGCTTTGTAAGTGCCCGCCAGCAGACTGTTTTTCACCAAAAGTGAAAGCGTATTGTCAGTTTCTCTTTTTACGAGATCTGTGACATCTATGGTATGCACTGGCTCCAGAGTTTCACCGCCACTAGAGGTAGTCACCACTGCGGCTACCGAATCCTCTGTAGGGGTAGGCCGGCCGGTATTGTAAGTGATTGTTGTCTCGCTCCAGGTATCATCCTGAATGTAAGACACCCACGTGGTACTACCTTCATCACCCCATTTCGTACCAAAAGGCACCAGGTTTAATGTAGCCGACTGCACGAGCTCCAGGTCAGCTATTTCCTGAGACAAGTCGTACTTCAGATAGATCTCGTGGAGGTTGCTACCCTCACCAGAAGCGGCCTGCATGTAATCCCGATCACCAAAATTGGCATCTGACTTAGAGCCCGATCTGGTAAAAGAATCTTCCGCAGGGTAGATTTTGACAGTAGTCACGCCCTCTGCATCTACCACGATATAGCCCGACTGAGTGACAGTATTGGAACCACCTGCATTGGTAGCCTCCAGGGTAACGTCATATTTGCCTTCAGTGCTATAAGTCACTGTAGGGTTTTGCTCAGTACTCTCGGCTGGCGTACCCCCTGCAAAAGTCCATTTCCAGCTTGTAGGGGAATAAGTACTTTCGTCTGTAAAGCTCACTGTACCTCCAGCTTTGATGGATTGAGCACTGGCCGAGAAGGCCGTACCTGGTTTGTGTAGCTCTATTTCCAGGTAAGCTCCACCGTCTGTATATTCTTTAGTGTGGTAATTGGCTTTAAAAGTACCGGCCAGGAGACTGTTGTTTATCCTCATAGATAGCACTTTATCGGTTTCTCCTTTGAGCAAGTCTGTAATGTCTATGGTGTGTACCGACTCCTGGGTTTCTCCTCCAGAGGAAGTGGTGACCACAGCAGCTACAGAATCCTGAGTGGTAGACGGTCTGGTAGTGTAAGTAATGGTGGCTTCACTCCAGGTGTCGTCCTGGATATACGACACCCAGGTAGTACTCCCATCTTCTCCCCACTTGGTACCAAATGGAACCAGATTGAGCGTTGCACTTTTGATCATATCCAGATCGCTTATGTCGTTGGACACATCATATTTTAGATAGATTTCATGGAGGTTGCTACCCTCACCAGAAGCCGACTGCATAAAATCCCGGTCTCCGAAATTAGTGTCAGACTTGGAGCCAGCGCGCGTAAAAGAATCTTCCGTAGCCTGCAGGATCAACTGACCCTGGGCCTGCTGTACCTGCACGATGAGTACAAATACGAACAGCACACAAACGGACATGATACGTTGTATATTATTCTTCATGATTTAATGAATTTGATTGAACAATTATTTAAAAAAGGGCAAAGCAATCCTGATCTCAAATGTGAATATTCAAGCTTTGCGTTATGTATTAGGTTAAGATATTTCTCTGCTAGTAGCCTGTATTTTGAGGCAACAAGTTGGGGTTTCTGTCTAGCTCATCCTGAGGCAGCGGAAGGTAATAATGTACCGCCGGATCAAAATTAGGCTGAGGCTCCAGTGCATCCGCACCAGTAAAGACTTCTACTCCCAAATTTCTTCGTTTGATGTCATACCATCGTTTAAATTCAAAGGCGAGCTCGATTCGGCGCTCTTCCAAAACCGCATTTCGGAAAGACTCGGTATCGGCTGCTTCCACGGCACTTACATCTGCCGGCACGGCATTCCCATTGCGGGCTCTGGCTCGCACGGCATTTACATAGCCTTGAGCCTCGGCTGTAGGTCCGCTCAGTTCGTTGAGTGCCTCCGCGGCTATCAGCAACACCTCCGCGTATCTAAACATCGCATAGTTGTTATCGGTCTTACGTCCTTCATTTTGTGCATTTCCATAGTTTCTAAAATACTTTGCACAGTGAGGGCGCTGCTCAAAAGGATAGTCTTCGTAGTGAACCAAAGAATCATCGATGAGGGTTTCCACCTCGAATGTCACTGACTTGCGGTAATCATCATCAGAAAAAGATTCGAAGGCTTTCATAGACGGAACACTCACGCCCCATCCATTTTTATCTGCACCACGGATGCCGTTTAGGGCTCCCATAAAGTCATCGTTGATGCCAGCCTTGCCTACCACTATTCCGAGGTAGTCTAGCGAAAACACTGTCTCTACCTGACCATCCTGAAGAGCAGAATTGAATAAATTCTGATAATCCGAAACCAGATCGTAGTTCAACTCGCCCTTGTTATCAATTACCCATTTGGCATTGTCGTAGGCATTTTGCCAGTCTTGGAGTGTGAGGTACACAGAAGCCAGAAGCGTATGAGCGCTTCCGCTGGTTGCCCTACTCCGGATGTTGCCCGGATAGGTCATGGGCAGGTGTTCTTTGGCGAATTCCAGGTCTGCAATGATATTTTGATATACCTCCGCTTCACTGGTTTTGCTCAGAGACTCCAGACTGTTGGCCGGTGTTTGGTCTGTAACATACGGTATATCGCCAAACAAACGAACGAGGTGGTAGTATACCAGGGCTCTTACAAGGCGCCCTTCTGCTTCCAACGCCAACTTAATCTCCTGATCAGCCTCTATTATTTGAGCGCCAAAAACGGCATTATTGGCAGCAGCTACAATTTTATACGAGGTAGGCCAAAAAGCTGAGACCATGCCATTGGCAGGATCCGCTCTAAATTCGTTGATCTCTACACGCCGGGCCGAGGTGGAAGGATTTCCGATATCCGACATATCGCTCATGAGCTGTATGGTGAGCGATAGCTTTCGTCCCCAGAATGACTCCTTTGTCATCAGTCCGTAGGCCCCAAAAACGGCCATTTCTACATCTTCAGGACTTTTGAAAAAGCCATCAGGAGCAAGTGTGCCAATGGGATCTTCTTCCAGGTCAGCGCAGTTGAGTGCCGTGATGGAAAGCAGTACAATGAGTAGTTTATTTATATTTTTCATCATGATTGAGGTCAATAATTACAATTAAAATCCGACGCTTACACCTACGGTAAATGACTTGGCCATGGGGTAACTGGCAAAATCAAGTCCCAGGTTTCGGTTAGACGCCTCTTTACCTGAACTTCTGAAGCTTACCTCAGGATCTACTCCTGTGTAATTGGTAGCGGTCCAAAGGTTTTGACCACTCACATAGACTCTAAAAGACCGTAGCTTCATGCGCTCCACCACTGAGGCAGGAAACTTATAACCCAGCGCTACAGACTTGAGACGCACATAGCTACCGTCTTCTATCCATCTGGACGAAAATCGTGCAGGCCTGGATTTGATTGCCGGCACATCGGTATTGGTATTTTCAGGTGTCCAGCTGCGTTTCATTGCTGCCGTGGCATTGCTCTTTCCTATCAGCCCGTCCAGTTCAAATCGTGTATAGTTAGCGATATCATTGCCCTGAGTTCCTTGAAAGAAGATGTTCAGGTCAAAGCCTTTGTAGGTGAACGTATTGTTGAAGCCCCAGATAAAATCAGGGTTCGGATTTCCCATGATGGTACGATCCTCAGCAGAAAGTTTACCATCGTTGTTGAGGTCTTTGAATTTCTCTCCACCTACTCCTTCGCCACCAGATATCACTTCTTCGCCTTCCTGCTGTACGCCTTCATACACAAAGCCATAAAACATGCCTACAGGCTGCCCCACGCGTAAGATTTGGTTTTCACCTCCCAGCACAGCTCCTGGGGAGTTTTTATACAGAACATCTACCGTGTCGCTCAATTCCAGGATTTTATTTCTATTTACTGAGAAGTTTATATCCATATCCCACCTAAAAGCCCCTACAAGATTGCGTGCATTGATCCCCAACTCGAAACCTCGATTTTCTACCTTGCCTGCATTTTTCAGGACTGTGCTAAACCCAGAGTACTCTGGAAGTGGTACTGAGAACAGCAAATCTCTAGTGATCATTTTGTAATAATCCGTGGTGATTAGAATGCGATCTTCGAACAATCCAATATCAGCCCCAATATCCACCTGACTGGTACTTTCCCAGGTAAGGTCATTATTAGCAATGGTGGCAGGAGCTATCGCATTAACAATATTGCCCTGCTGGGTTGTGAGCACTTCCTCTATCGTAGCGAGTGTTTGATAAGGATCTATGGCCTGGTTTCCGGTGACTCCATAGCTCGCTCTTAGTTTCAGCTCGCTTATCACAGACAGATCGTTCATAAATGACTCGTTGTGTACATTCCAGCCAAGCGCTGCGGATGGGAAGTAGGCCCATTTATTATTCTTGGCAAAGTTGGAAGCTCCATCATACCGGTTGGTGATCGTGAGAAGGTACTTGCTTTTGTAGCCGTAGTTTAGACGGCCGTAGTAAGAACTCAACACAGATCGCTGTAGTGATGAACCAGGGATCACAAGGTTGGTACCTCCACCCATGTTCCAGTAGATGCCTGCATCATTCACAAACGTTTGGTTGCTTGAAAAACTGTATTCGTTATCAAAAGACTGGAAAGAGTATCCAGCTACTACAGAAAGGTTGTGATTCCCAAAATCTTTGGAATACGTAAAGTAGTTTTCGTTTAGAAGCGTGGTTTTTCTTCGAAAGGTTAGTTCAGCTACTCCATTTAGACTTTCACCCTGAATGAGGCTTCTTGGCACGTAGTATCCCCGGCGTTCGTTAGAGATCACGGCCCCTACGTTGCTTCGAAATTTAAGGTCTTCGAGTAGTTTCACTTCTGCATAGATATTGGGCTGTACCCGATCCTGCTCGGTATTGCTCTGACGCTCTGTAGCTAATGCATAGGGGTTGTCACTAGGATCTCCAATGATGCTGCGGGTAAAGTCACCATTCTCATCGTAGATATCCAGTGTAGGTGAAAACTTATAGGCTGCACCTACTACTCCCTGATTGTGAGCACTGCTACTCGTTTCCTGAGTCTTGATAGCTCCCTGCTCGGATCTGCGCACAAACAGGTTCAATCCAAGATTGACTCTTTCAGATGCTTTTACGTCCAGGTTACTGGTGACCGAGTAGCGTTTAAAATCCGAGTTATGAATAATCCCTTTGTGATCGTAGTAAATGCCTGATATGTAATACTTCACATTGTCGTTTCCTCCCGAAATAGAAAGGCTATGGTTTTGGATAGCTCCAGGTCTCAAAATCTCCTCTTGCCAGTCGGTGCCCTCACCCAGTGACGCGGGATCATCAAACATCGGGTCTCTGCCGGCACTTGCTTCCACAGCATTCATATATTCGGCAAATTCCGAGGCATTGAGCAGGTCCAACTTATTGATTTCAGACTGCACAGAGTAAGAGGACCTAAAATCGATCTTCGCTTTGCCGTCTTTGCCACGCTTTGTGGTAATCATTATCACCCCGTTGGCTCCCCGGGAACCATAAATAGCTGTTGCTGAGGCATCTTTGAGTATCTCTACGGATTCGATATCTTCTGCAGGAGGAGCAGAACCTGTAGGGAATCCATCTACTACATAGAGCGGATCACTGCTCGCATTGATGGAAGTACCTCCACGTATACGCACTTTGAAATTGCCCCCTGGATCACCGTTGTTGGACTGTACCGACAAGCCTGGAGCTCTTCCTTGCAGGGCCTGAGTGACACCAGATGCTGGAAAAGCGGTCAGCTCTTCGCTGCCTACCGAGGCGACAGAACCAGTCATGTCGCTTTTGAGTGTGGTACCATAGCCGATCACTACCACTTCCTGAAGTTCGCTCAGGTCCATTTCCAGATCTATATCCAACATCGTCTGGTCAGTAATCTGAATCTCACGAGGGCTATAGCCGATATAAGAGATCGTGAGCACATCGCCTCTGGAAACTTCCAAGACATAGTTGCCATAGACATCTGTGACCGTACCCCTACCCGTACCTTTTATAGCTACCGTAGCACCTGGTATGCCATCAGGGCTATCTTCGGCTGTCACTCGGCCTTTTAGTTTCCAGGAGTCTTGTACCTCGGGCACTTGTGGCCTGGCCTGCGGCTCTTCGTCTTTTACACTTACGTAGACGTCATTATTGACTCTTCTAAAGGTAAGCCCCGACTCCTTAGACAAATCTCTCAGCACCGACCCTACGGGCTGACTGGTAGCTGCTATCGAAACAGACTCATTGATATCCAGCAGACCTTCATTATACAGGAATTGGAACCCTGTTTGTGATTCAATATTATTTAATACCGTAATGAGCTGGGTATTACTATCGTTGAGGGTTACAAAAACCTCATCCATGGTTTTGGATTGCCCCATTGCTGAACTAAGGGAGCAATACATCAATATGATCATCGGAAGAATGCTTCCAAATCGCCTGTATAAAATAACAGCCGCCTTCCAGGGTTCACTTCTCATCATTCTCATAGGTTATTTGGTAATTCGTTTTAAGTAATGTTAACAAGTCGTAAGGGGGTGAAACGCCTTGTTATTCTATTCATACTACTGCTTCATTATCTTCACTTTTTTTCCTTCAATCTCGAAATCAAATTTTGAAGTATAACTTATTCCTTCCAGTACTCTTCTGAGAGATTTGTTATCAAACCTCCCCGTGAAGCCATCTGGTATCGAAATGGATTCTTCCATTTCGAACTCTACTCCATACCACCGCTCCAGACGTGTGACGATCTCATCAAATGGTGCCTTTTTAAACACGAGTACGCCAGACTTCCAGGCCAATATCTCATCAGTATCTACCGTTTGGATTTCAGAAAACTCATCTACTTCTTTGTCATAGCTCACCAGTTCGGAAGGGTTGAGCACCACTCCGGAGATGTTGTCCCACTGCAGGTCATCTGACTGGCTTTTGTCATAGCGCGAAACAGACACCAGACCAGATGCCACTGTGACATCTACTTTACCTTCACCTTCATATGACTTGATGTTGAAAGAAGTACCCAAAACCTGGGTGCGAATATTTCCTGAAATGATGACGAACGGCTTATCTGGATTGCGCTTGACATCAAAAAATGCCTCTCCTTGCAGCCAAACAGACCGTACATCTCTCTCGAAATCCTGATAGTAACTAATGGTACTTCCAGAGTTTAGTTTTACGGTGCTGCCATCGGGCAGGGTAACGATCATTTTTCTACCATATAGGCACTCTTTGGAGATCATTACTTCACTCAACTGTTCTACTGGATCATCAGCTTGAAACTGATCTATCAGCCACAGTGAAGCCATGACTATAGGTATAAGCGCTGCGGCTATTTTTAACCATTTCCATGAAGCTCCGCTCTTCTCTATCTCTGTAGTACTCGAATCTACGGTGCGTGCCGCTATTTTATCCCAAAGCTGATCCTCCTCAGCTTTGCTAAAGCTCAAATCCTGATAGTTTAGTGAATCCACTACCGCCCGGGCTTCTGCCACCTCTCCAGCCAACTCTTCATTATCGGCTATTCGGTTTTTCCACTCCATACCCTCCGGAGACTCAGCGTCCATCAAAAAAGCGATGAAGGAGTCATCATTAAGTAATTCTTCGACGGTATATTTTTTATTATCCATTTTAATCCTTGTTAATAGTAAGAGGCTTATCGGAATGTTTTCTACTCAAAAAATTTTAACTTTTTTCAAGCACCAGTTCATACACTCCTAAAACCCCGATTTGGCTAGCTCTTATTGGTTTTGTTTATATAAAATACGAAAGGTTTCTATCCCGATCAATCTACCGGGTCTAATAGCCAAAAGGCTCACATACCTCTAGTAGATACCACGGCACAAATACGTGCATCTTGTCACGAAGTACTTCCAGTGCCCGGTAGATGTTATTGTACACAGATTGCACATTGATTTCCAGGATCTCTGCAATCTCATTATTCGTCAGGTTAGAAAAATACTTTAGGTAGAGCACTTCCTTCTGCCTGGGCGTGAGCTGCTCAATCATGGCTTTCATCTTGAGGATTTTCTCCGAGGACTCTTCGTCTTTTACCTTCATCATCTCATAGGACGGCTGAAATTCAGTAACCGACCTGCGAAACAAATCCATGGGAGTATTTTTATCCTGTTTGATTTTTTTGCGAATGAGATCTCGACGCACGGCTTTCATCAGGTAAAACCGAATCGAGTTTACTTTGCCCAGGTTTTCTCTTTTGTTCCAAAGCTCCACAAAGATGTCCTGTATAGCATCCTGTACCAGTTGCTTATCAGAAACTACACGCATGGCATAGTTGGTAAGAAATCCTATGGTGGTACTGTAAATCTGTTCGAATGCAGCCCGATCTCCGGCCTGAAAGGCCATCCACAATTGGGCTTCTGTAGTCTCTTGGGGTGTTCCGATCATATTACAGTCCCTACTTTGGCTGATGATTGGGGAAAGTTGCATATTCTAAAACGTTTTAAATTAAAGGAATTCATACTAACATCAAAGGCGCTTTTTCACTTAGATTATTTCACATCTGCCTCCCCGTTATTCAACCCGTAAGCTGCCATATTAAGCACAAACTGAAGTGCCACCGGGTCATACCGATAGCCATAAAGCTCTGGTGAATCCTGAGAAGATGTCAGCCTCCCTGCAGTAAAAAGATTGGATACCATGAGCTGTGCCCCGTGATCAAACTCCACCATGATTACAGGCGTTTTGTTGAGCCCGTATCCGGCAATTACCATTGGTACGATTTTTTCAGACTTTCCTTGCAAGCTTTGGTATACGGCCGATATATCTTGAATTTTGGCATCACTGTCTGGATTGAGGAGTCCTTTGAGCGAGACCAGGTCCTCTACTACAAAATGCACTCGCTTGTACAAATCCTGTAGCACATACAAATCGTCATTGGTAGACGAAAACCCAAAGTAGCCCTCCAACTCATAGGCGTAGTATGGGCCTGATTTGATCAGTGTGGTATCTGCCCCGCGCTTGGCCCAAAAATCCAGGAAGCTGGCCTGATCCAGATCGTTGATAAACAGGTTGACCGCTGGGACGGTAAGTCCTCCACGTAAGCCGTTCCACAGCCAGGTTTGCTGCAGGCTACCCAGATGCTGCCACAGCGCTTCACCATTGGCACTGGGGTGGAAATGACTCTCAGGTTCGAAAGCATATTTCATACTCAACCCAATACCTCCAGGAAAATCACCTGTCCAGATATCTTGTTTGCGCTGAGCTTCAAATTCATCCGAAAACTGCCTACTAGCAATCAGCAGGGTGTTTTTAGAGGTATCTGCTTTGGCTATGGTATGTGCGGGATAGGTGCGACCATCCAGCCCTTCTATGGCTGCCGGCTCTGGGCATTTCTCACCATGAAACTTTGGCCCCACATCTAGCATCACCACCTTTTTACCTTTAGTTATGGCTTTATCGAGCTCCTGCATCAATGCCTCGTCTCCAGCACTGATAGCGTTCCAGGAATGGAAAGAAGTCACCACCACATCCACAGATCTGCTAGCGATCGGATAGGTATCGAGTCCTACCTGATCTAGCGCCTGCTTGAGTTCATGATCTACCGGACTTACTCCTATTTTAGCGTTTTTGAGTTCTGCTGGAACTACCAGCTGATGTACATTCACATCCCAGCGCGATACCACAGGCACAGTCACCCCGCCTACGGGGTTCATCATTTCGGCCTCCAGCACATATGAACCATGTGCTGAGGGCATGGTGACTGAAGATAAAGTCTCTACTGTGCTATAGGCTTCAGCCCACACCTTGAACTGCCTACGGGAAATCACCTGATTTTCCAGATCTTTCAGGCGAATTTCAATCGCCAAGCTATCAGATTCATGGTATTCATTAAATACATAGAGCGGGAGGTTTACCTCTTGCCCCGGACTAAAATTTCGATCCCAAAGCTCAATACTCACGGCACGCGGCGAAAATACGGGAGCCAGAGCATCCCAAAGTGGCTTCAGGTTAGCCTCTTCCAGTGGGCCTACGTACCAGTTGCCTCCATCTTCATAGGGTCCCAATGTACAAAAAGGTGCTACACCCTGGATGCCTATTCTTCTCCAATACTCACCTATTTTACCGTAGGACCATTCTTGCATTTTCTGACGCATGGCTGGCGTATGGCCTTTATTTAAAAACCGATCAAAACCAGGAGCCGCCCGAGGATAGCTACTCACTTCCCAGTATTCGTTCATGTAGTTGGCACCAAACTCATCTATAATCGTAGGTCGATCATAATCTTTCCAGGAGTTGGCATAGAGTGCAACATTTTCGGACATGCTCCACCAGTAGCGATGGAGATTGTAGGTGTCGTGATTGGCGATAACATAGGAAGGAAAATCATCGCTAATCTCCAGGTAAGAATGATACATCTGGCGTTCTAGCTCTTCCTCTGTTTCATTGTATAGCTGTATGATCGCTGTGGACGGATGCTGAGCAGCCATGGTCATCAGCTTGGCATAGTAGGGCGGCAGTGTCTCATCTGACCCACCTCGCCCATGAAAGTATTGGGCCTCCAGCTGAGTGAGCAAACCATACTCATCACACATATCCAGCATCCACTCTGGTGGTGGGTAGAGGTGAAACCGAAGAAGGTTAGCTCCGTGATCCTTAAAGGGCTTGATCACTGCTCGGTAGAACCACTCTCGGTCATCGATGAGGTTTTTGGCGGCAGCCTCCCGGGCAAATCTGTTCCAAACAATACTGCCACCGCGCAGGGTACATGTATTGCCATTGAGTAAAAAGCGACTTTTGTCCGCCGACACTTCAAATGTTTTAGGGGCGTAGTTGATCGTTTTCTCGTGTGCAATGCCTTCGCCATGCATTACCCGCATGCGGATTTTATAAACATTGGGATCCAGCGGAGACCACAGTTTCATCTCTTCAGGTAAAGGCAGGACCAACGTACCTTTCAGGTTTTCTGGTGATTCTACTTTGCTGGCAAGCACTTTTCCTTCGGCACTAAGCAGGTCTACCTCAATACTCCGAGGCAAGTCCTCTACTCGTGCAGCCAGGCCCCACTCCAGGCGTACGTTGTTTTGCTCCAGATCTGTAAAAGGGATAAGCCTGTCTACCCGCCAGTGGTTATAAAGAATCAGCGACAAGTCATCACGCACCCACGAGGCCTGTGACGACCGCCACAGATCTGCTGGTGATGGCTTTGCAGGATCGTCATCTGGCACATTACTCAAAGAAGCCAGCTCTATTTCCAGAGTGACTTCATTACCAGGACGCACCTGCTGGCTTTTCAAATCGAAATAAATGGGCATCATGCCTCCAATTGCTTCACCGACCTTTTGGCCGTCTATATAGACTTTGGGTCTGTATAGCGCACTTTTTACCAGCAGCGTAGCATGAGACCACTTGCCCGATGGCAGCTGCACTTTGCGCTTGAACCACACATTCCCCGGAGCGGGATTGTGGGTGTCAGTGGTAGGAATTCCCGGTAGTGTGAGTGTTTCGGTATAGTTTCGGTTGATTCCTGTCTCCCACGGACCATTGAGCGAAACCACCTGCCCGATGGATGAGCCCCCAAAACTCAACAGGCACCATAAAAAAAGATACGTCCGAATTTTAAAAAATTGCTTTTCCATTAGTTAATGTCTTTTGTGATTGGAGATAAAGCCCCTGCCCAGGGTTGATGTAGGATTTGATCGTCTACGCCTCGGTCTTTGTTGAGTCCTACTACCGCATTTTCAAAGAGCCGTACGTGCTGTGCTTTTTCTGTAGGCACAATATTTTTTATGCACAGATTGATCGGATCGGTGAGCCTGGCAAACTCAAAGCAGTAGTCTTCCAGCCATTGCAAATCAGAGACGTCATAGGCACAACTGCCGCCCCCTTCTAGTGGAAGCAGTTCGGTGTTGTAAAAAACATTTAGGTCTGCATGTACGCCTTTGTTCGGCTCTATTGCCGCATTTTGACCATTGATAATCAGATTGCCCATGATATCGCTGTTCCACACTTCTGACTCTATCCACAGGCCGGGTTCTTCTACATCCACGATGGTATTGAAATAATACTCATGCGAAAACTGCTTTTGTGTTACAGGACGGATGGCTGCAATGGCAGCCTTGTAAAAAATATTTCGAACTACCGAGAGGTGATTGGACGACCCTCCACCAGTACCTGTAGCTGTGGTGAAAGGCAGGTCACACTCGTAAAACACATTGTCGCTAAATTTGATATAGGCCTTGTGCCCGGAAGCATTGCTAAAATCTATTGCCCCTGGCGATCCCCCAGTACCTCCGTCAGAAGACCCTATCCAGGCAAATCGATTACCTTGCACACGTATCCAGTCCCCAGGATCGGCTGCCCCTCCATCTTTAAAGTCCACGCCATTTTCGTGTGGAAAAAAATCCAGTTTTTCGAAATACCTGGAAGCGTCTACATAGATATCATTGTCTTGAATGACACATCCACGATGTGCATCATCTGATGGGTGTACCTGGATGGCATCTCCAGCACAATTGTATATCTCGCAGCCCATCACGGTAGAATAGTCGGACTTGTTTGCAAAAACGATCCCATGATTGTCTCTACCTGGCGTGATCATGGTATTGCGCAGCACACTGTTTTTCACCACATTGTAAGCTCCATGCAGCTCGATCTGTCCTCCACCGTGGCTGCCATACTCGGTCAGCACAGCGTTCACTTCATTGTAATCCCCATTTAGCCTAATGATATGAGTCCGGTGCTGGTTTTTATAGCCTTCTCCGTACAGACCTACGATACGCCAGTGGTTGCCATCTACAGTGAGCTGTCTCACAGTGGCGCGCTCTTCTTTGGTGAGTTTTACCGGATGCTCCGGATATACACGCTCAGTCTCGGGATCATAAAAGACCACCCATCGAGGGTCCTCTGCCGTACCACTGGCTGACAATACAATCTCACCGAGGCTCGTATAATCTCCAGGTGCAACAAAAAAGAAGCGTGCATTTTCATCATTGATGCGTTTCCAATCTGCGTTATTCCTGATCAACACCGATGAGGGGCCAGCGGAGTAATCAGGCACATACCCCACCAGGTTGGCGGTCCGACTAATCTTTTCTGGAGCGCTCGCTGGATCATTTTCTCCTGACGAACACCCTCCTACCCAGATGCTTAGCATCAAAAGCATCGCTACCATTTGTTTACTATTTCTATATATTTTCATGCTGTATTAAGTCGCGTTCCTAATCAATTTTCAATACTCTCACTGTGTGGCGTATCCCATTTTGGGTTTTTAGATCCAATAGATATAGCCCAGCGCCTACCCTCCTCATGTCTATAGGCTGCAGTAAGTCATGTTTACCTTTTTGAATAATCTGTCCGGAAGGGGTGTAAAGCGTATACCAAACTGGACTGTTTGAATCCTTGATGTGTAGTATAAATGAATTGCGCACTGGGTTGGGCACAATAGATATATCTGCCACCCAACCATTAGGACGGAGAATGATTTCATTGTACACAGTTACATAGAACGCCCTGGAGGGCACCTGGTTACCATCTGCATCGGTGGCTACAGCTATGAGTTTATACTCGCCATTTGGAAACAGCGCCGTATCCCACTGCCAACTATAAGGTGGCTCATAGGCGGTACCTATGGTATCATCTCCAGCAATAAATGAAACGCTCACCAGGTCATTGTCTTTATCGTAGGTATCCGCCTCCAGCGTTACTTTGCCCGTAAGCACGGAATCATTTTGAATGCTGGAAAGATTTACTTGTGGAGGGTAAGAGTTGTCCACAACGACCTCTATTTCTTCTGTTTTCACCAGATTACCTGCCATATCACGGGCTTCAGCCCACAGAGTGTACGCTCCATCGGTTACCGTGTGGGTGTACCAAATCCGCTCAAAAGGCTCAACGAACCTTTCCATCCCTAGCGGCTTACCAGCCACAAAAAATCGAACTCCTACCAGATTGTCATCTGTGTCTGTAGCGCTGGCTACAAGTGTAACGTCATTTGCCAAAGTGTCGCCTGAGTTTGGATAATCCAGTGTGATTGTCGGAGCGGCCTCAGGCACATTGTCTACAAAGACCTTAACCGTTTGGGTATAGCTACTATTACCTTTTTGATCCAGAGCTTTGGCTTTCAGGTGGTACCAGCCATCATTCAGCTCCTGGGTGTCCCAGTCGTAGGTATAGGGAAAACCAAGTTCGGCACCTAGCTCCTCACCATTCAGGTATAGCTGTATGGATTGCAGGTCGTCATCAGCATCCTCTGCAGTCAATGCCAGGGATACCATACCACTCACAGTGTCGTTTGGAGCTACACTTGTAAATCCCACCTGTGGGAACCCCGTCACCGGGGCTGGATATAGTGCTCCGCACCAATCCTGATTGTACGGTTGATCGCTAACGCCAATACCCTGATTGGCACCGAAATATACCCCTGCTGGTAGATAACAAAATGCAGCAGTCTGCTTGGGACATGCCTGAGGTATGCAAAGCGTATCAGTGCTTGTATGCATTTTGAACGTATAACAGAAGTCCTCAAAGTCTTTTGCATCGTAACTGTCTAAGAGCACTGAATGGGTGCCTTCTTCGGGTGTGGCAGTGGTATTGTAATACACGTTGTAATCAGCTTCATAGCCTCCTGCAGGCAGGGCATTGCCACCGCCATTCACTACCAGGTTGCCATATAGCTCTAGTTCAGTACTTTCTGTCTCTATCCACTTTCTATCGCCGTTAAATGCACTGACACCGATGATGGTATTGTAGGTGACTTCATGCCCAGACACCTCTCCGGTAAGCCAAACCCCAAATCGTGTAGCATTGTATACCAGGTTTTTGGTAAAAGTGAAATTGCTCATGGCTCCTCCACCTTTGGTATCAAAAGGAATCTTACAATTATAGAAGACGTTGCCCTCTACCAGCACATGAGTTTTGAGTTCGTTTTTATTGCTAAAATCGATGGTGCCCTGATCAGGATTGGGGCTGGTACCACCTGGAGTATGTGCTATGTTTCTAAAACGGTTGTTTTTGATCAGCACATAGTTGTGCTCTGTACCCGGTACTCCCGCTTGCTTGATATCTATTGCATTTTCATGAGGGATTTCTTCTACCTCTTCAGGGTACAAAGCTGGATCGATATAGAAATCATTATTATAGATAACCATCCCCTTAAATGTTTCTGTTTTATCTCCCAGCTGTACGCCATCTCCTGCAAAATTGTAAATCTCATTGTTGACAATACGAACGTCTACTCCCTCGCTTGCTTTGATGGAGTGAATGTCGTTGTTGGGGATTATTTGTGTGTTTCGCAACACGCTGTTTTGAATCACAATTTCAGAACCCTGGATAGCCACCTGACCGGCACCTCCACCCCCTCCTTCACAAAGGACTCTATTGATCACTATATTTGACTGAATTAGCTCCAATGTAGGGTTTTTGGACCCTTCTGTAGCCGTACCATAGAGTCGATCCACGATCCAGTGGCTACCGTCAATTTTGATTCTCTCAAACTCTGCACGCTTTTCGCGCTCCATAGCTACTGGATGTGTAGTGGTATCCGAAGGGTTTTCAGGATTATAATACACCAGCCATTTGGGGTTGCTGGCACTTCCGGAAGTTGTAATCTTGATCATCCCGAGAGCGGTATAATCACCGGGAGCTACAAAAAAATACGACTTGTTTTCATCGTTGATGGTGCTCCAGTCCTCATTCGATTGTATCAACACCATGGTGGTATCACTGGGGTCATACTGCGGAATATCGCAAAGGTATTCGTAAGGGTTTTGCCCATGAGCAGAAAGTGCAATTACCAGAAGAGTCACTATGCTGTACCAATTCTTCATTTGTGTTTCTTTAAGGGTCACCTTCGATTTACAGCAGGACGATGAACAAACAACGACGATTGATCCCCGCATAGAGAAGCCGGGAGCCAAGAGAAAAGCAACATTAGGCAGGTTACTTGCCTATTAGTTTGCAGTGTCTATCCGAGTTAAATCGTTGATGACTCGTGATGCAATCAGGTTTGAAGCCCAATACACTTATAAGAGGAATGGCCAGCTGATTTTTACTCAAAAAAATGCAGGAAAATATTTCTGAATCTAACCAAGGGGCGCTTCACGCACCTATATCAACTAAAAGTCAAGGGTTTAAGTATTTCAATACGTTCTTTAACCCACACTATTTGGGGGAACCCAATTGTTGAGATAAAAAAATCTCCCCCATAAAGTATGAAGGAGATTCATTTTGGTAGTAGTAGAATCTAATCTTTAATAATTCTAAATATTTGAGAGGTATCATCCTGAAGTCTAATGTCCAGGAGGTAAACTCCTGCTGGCAGGTGTTCGGTGATGATCTGGTGTTGTTTCCCAAAAAGCACTCCCTCGGACATTATCGCCCCGCTGATCGAGCGAATGCTAAACTGCCCGCTGAGGTCATCGCCTCCCTGACTAATCTTGAGTAGGTTAGTGACTGGATTAGGGAAGACATTTACAGTTGTCTGCACATTTTTATCCTTAACCAAATCTAGACTCCCCTGACGGCTAGAGCTATTCACAGAGATATTGCAAACATCCACTTCATAGCCAGAGTTCGTACTCTTCAAAATAGCAGGTAACTTATCGATTTGAGTGATCGATGAAGAATTGCTATGAAAATCATTGTCATTGGCAATTTGAGAAGGTGAATCTCCCGTTTTATTGGCAAAGACATCATACGTATGATTCGTAAGGTCTACTACCATTTTGATATGGTAAGTATCACCAGCACTGAACGGTATGTTCGTTGAAGGCCAACCTTGATTATCTCTTGCATGAATCTTTCCACTTTTGAAGCGAACTACTGCAGCTACGTCATTTTCATGACTCACGCTCCCATCAGACAAACCGATTTCAGTATGTAGATTATGACTTGGAGTCACATCAAATTCTATAGTGAAATTGGACGTTTGGGTAGCTATACTGGTATTTACGTAGCTATTATTATTCGGCAAGGTCTCACAGCTTCCACCGGAGTTTGAGACATTTACAGTAATGCTCGATGAAGTAGTCGAATTGCCTGCTGCATCGGTAGCTAAGGCAGTGATCGTGTGAGACCCATTAGAAACTCCGTTGGAATCCCAGCTCAGTGAAAACGGTGCAGACGTATCCTGTGAGCCCAGGTTGCTACCGTTTAGCTTAAACTGCACCCCCACCAAATCACTATCCGGATCAGAAGCTGAGGCACTGATGGTCACAGTATTGGACACCGTGGCATTGTGACTCGGAGCTGTCACAGATACTGTAGGAGCGCTCCCTCCGGAGGCATTGGACACTGTCACGGTGATACTCGACGAAGTAGTGGTATTACCAGCTGCATCGGAAGCTTCCGCTGTAAGTGTATATACACCATTGGACACTCCGGTGGTATTCCAGCTATAGCTATATGGCGAAGAGGTATCCTGGGACCCCAGGTTGCTTCCATTCAACTTAAACTGAACTCCCGATAGATCACCATCTACATCAGAGGCTGAAGCATCTATGGAAATTGTACCAGAAACCGTAGAATTATTTGATGGAGACGTAATGGAGACTGTAGGTGCTGAGGAGCTAGACCCGTTTCCGTCCACCTGAATGTTACACACATCTACCTGATAGCCAGTGCTTGTACTTTTGAGTATGGCAGCCAATTTATCAAAACTCGTAATAGATGATGAGTTGCTATGAAAAGCATTGTCTGTGCCTATCTGCGTAGGAGTATCTCCATCGGCATTGGCATATACGTCGTAGGTATGGTTGCTCACGTCGATGACCATTTTGATATGGTAGGTCTCATCTTCGATATAGGTAATATGTGTTGACGGATAGCCCTGATTATCTCTGGCATGAATTTTACCACTTTGAAAACGAATCATTGCAGCTACATCGTTTGCGGAGCTAGCATTACCATCCGAAACACCAATTTCACTGTTTACATTAGACTGATAAGGAATCACATCAAATTCTACCACCACGGTTCCCGATTGACTACCCAGATCAGTATTGGTCCAGGTATTTGTATTGGGCAATACCACGCACGTAGGCAAAGGATTGTCTACTGTGACGGATATGGCTGAAGAGGTAGTGGTCATGCCCGTGGCATCTCGAGCTACCGCCGTAAGACTATAAGTGCCATTTGATACGGATTTGGTATCCCAGCATGCCGAATATGGATAAGAGGTATCTTCATCTCCCAGGTTTTCACCATCGAGTTTAAACTGCACGCCTACCAAATCACCATTACTATCGCTTGCTGAAGCCGTCACAGTAATTTTATCTTCTACGGTGGAGCTGTTGGATGGAGAGGTGATAGACACTGTAGGGGCCACATCTGTTTGGTTGTCTACGATCACAGTAATTGTGGCAGAATATCCCAGGTTTCCGTTATCATCACGGCCTACTGCTTGCAGGGTATGTTCACCTTCGCTGGCGGTAGTAGTATTCCAACTAATCGAATAAGGTGATCCGGTATCTTCTGCTCCCAAATCACTCCCATCCAGTTTAAATTGTACTCCGGCCAGGTCATTATCAGGATCTGAAGCGGATGCAGTAAGCGTAATGGTCCCATCCACAGTTTGGTTATTGCTGTGGCTTGTAATGGACACCACCGGATTGGCCCCGTTGCCATTAGGAGATAGTGCTCCTGCCCAACTTTGAGTATAAGTATCGCTGTTGTCATAGCCAATGCCACTGTTATTGCCAAAGGTTATGCCGTTGGTCAGGTTATAGTGTGGCGAGCTGGTGGTAGGTACCGCATTGGGTATTGTAAGGGATACGGTGCCGGTAAACATTCCCATCGTAAACGAGTAGTCTGTCTGATCGGCATCAGCAGCGGTAGAATAGCTAATGGAGTTGGTTCCTTCGAAACTATGCCCCGAGCTATTGTAAAATGCATTGTAATCTGACACCGTACCACTAGGAGAGTCACTCAAAGTGCCACCACCATCTATGATTACATTACCTACGATGCGAGTACTGGTAGCCCTGGACTCCATCCACTCCTGATCACCATTTAGAGCTTCTACTTCCACCACCGTGTTGAGGTAGATATCATGGTTGTGCTCTGTGTTTTTTGGCATCCAGATAGCAAATCTTTCTGCTTTATACATGAGATTTCTTCGGATGGTATAATGATCAGTAAGCTTGCCTCCTTTAGTATTGATAGGCACTCTACATTCGTAAAAGATATTGTCTTCGATAAGAATGTAGCTCTTATCTGTACCATCATTACTATGATCTATGGCCCCCTGGTCTGTATTTGGGCTCGTGCCCCCTGGGGTTTTACCGAGATTTCTAAACCTGTTGTTCTTTATCAGCACATGTTCTCCACTTCCAGTGCCACCAGCGTTTTTGATGTCTATCCCGTTTTCATGAGGAATTTCTGAAACACTGGAGCTGTATTTGGCAGGATCTATGTAAATATCATTGTCGTAGATGACCGTTCCTTTGAAAGGCTGATTTGGCCCGAGCTGAATTCCATCTCCTGCAAAATTGTAGATTTCATTATGCACAATTCGGTTGTATTCTCCCACATCAAACTTGATTCCGTGATTGTCATCTCCTGTGGATATTTGGGTATTTCGAATCACACAATGCTGTACCACGCAATAATCCGCGGGACCTTTACCAGAACCAGTTCCTCCCATACTAATCTGGCCGGCACCTCCGCCACCATGCTCCAACAAACAACGGTTGAGCACAATGTGGTCATCTACCAAATAGATATTGGGATTTCGAGTAGGTTCGTCACCTATGGCTCTGATTCTGTCCAATCGCCAATAGGCGCCTTCCACATTTAGCCTACCGAAGGTGACATAGTCTGAAGGATCCATGTCCACCGGATGAGTTGTATAGTCTGTGGGGTTGTTGGGATCATAGTAAATCAGCCAGCGGGGGTTGCTAGAGGTCCCATCACCAGTTAGCGCTGTGGTCCCCAGACTCGTATAATCTCCGGGTTGAATAAAAAAGATCCGCTTGTTGGTATCACTTATAACCGAGCTAAAATTGGCTGGCGAAGTGATCATCCCCATCTCGCTGTTGTTGGGGTCGTAGACAGGTATTGTAAGAGACTCTTCGTAGGGGCCTTGGGCTCTCACTAGTCCAAAACATAAAAGTATACTAAGGCATGACAGTATTACTTTCTTCATCATCATAGGTTTGGTTTAAAATTCTACATCATTAGATCTGATAGTCTATTCATCATGAGCGTGAGCTTTTTTGAGTTTACAATTAGTGCATAGAAGTGGCCACTCCATACTAGATGCAATCAAACACAACAAAGCCTTCTAAGGCTTACAGACAGAAGAGAAGGAAGAATTCAACTTCTACTCAAAAAAATTTTCTTTTTTTCAAGAAACAGAAAAATGCCTCGCTCTTTAAGGCCTGTTTTTACAATTTCCTCAACACCCTCATGAATAGGGAGGCGAAATTGGACGAGATGAAAAATGGAGGTTAAGAACAAGGTTAGCGCCTCAAATCGTTTTGATGAGCTTCATAAAGCTTTCCTTCTGAGAGGCGCTTATTGGTATTTCCTGCATGCCTATGTATATCACATTTCCTTCGAAAGAATCGATGGCGTCTACATTCACCAGATAGGATCGGTGCACCCGAATGAATTTGGGGTGGTTGAGACGTGACATGAAATGTTTAAGGTTTAGGGTAAGGGTGATTTTCTTGTCTGAAGTGTAGATATCGCAATAGCTTCCGAGTGCTTCTACATAAGCAATATCGCTTATCAAAAGCTTGTTGAACCGATGCCCCTCACGAATAAAAATGCGATCATTGACAAAGTAAGCACCATCAGGTTCTTCTTGCTGCTGATCCAGTTTTTTGAAGGCAAGCTTGATGGCCACCACAAGGTTACGGGCCTCGAAGGGCTTCACAATGTAGGCTGCAGGTTCAACGCTGGAGGCACGCTCCAAATATTCTGAATCATCAAAAGCGGTGAGGAATATGACCGCAACATTGGAAATCTGCTTGAGCTCTGCAGCCAGCTGTATTCCATCTTTATCACCATTGATGTTGATATCACAAAGCGCAATATCTGGCTCCATGAGACGCGCCAGCGTAAGTGCCTCCTCGGCATTTGCAGCTTTACCTACCACTTCGAACTCATGCTGATCGAGAACCTGAGCGATTTCTTCGGCCACAATAAATTCGTCTTCAACAACCAGCACTTTTACTCTATGCATAGTATACTTCCTCTTGTATCAGGGGAGAATATCCTCCCAGGTCAGTCTCACAGCGGTAAGTAAATCTATCGAATTTTATTAGATCAATGAAATCTCAGGCTAACTAGCTAATAACCATCGTTGTAGCCATCAGCATCACCATCAGCATACCCTGAGTTATAGGCTCCAGTAGTTTCAGATTTTACAGGTTGAATGTCTTCGGATTGGTCAGTACAGCCACTAAGGATAAGTAGCAGTACCACTGCAAGGGGTGATAAGGTTTTCATTGTTTTGGGCGGTTAGTAAAAATTAGGACAGAGAATTTAATCACAAATCCAATGAATTACAAAATAGATTCGATGAACAACTACAGCATCCTCCTACTTCTCAATCCACCGTTAAATCCTCTACCTGCAAGGTAAAACCTAAAGGCCCTAAATGGTGATCAGCAAACCACACTTCACCATACTGCTGCCAATTTTCCCATGAAAACTCCACCCCTCCGACAGGAATGATGCTTACCCACATTTGCCAGGCAACAGGGCGATAGGTATGTTTATCTAGCACCCACAAGTATGAATCACCAGGAGTTACACCCCCACTACTGTATGTCACCAACAATCCATGTCCACGGTCGGTCTCTACATAACTTCTAGACGTCCCCGGATCCCGCACTTTAAAAGGTGCCACTAACCAAAACGAATCATTAGCAAAATATTCCCAGGCCTTCCACAACACTTTGTCTAACTGTTCTCCACTCAATGGGCGCTCTCCCCGATAGGCGTAACCACGAATTGATTCTGTAGACAGCATTACTGTAAATTCATCCCAACTTACCTGTACACTATCCTGCTGCTTATCCCAAACATAATGATGGCCTGGCGGATAACTCCAACGTATCGTTTCCAGGTTTTGATATCCATCATAACCCACTGCTGAAAGCAAACTATCTGCGAGACGTTCAGCACGCAATCCTGGCTGACCTTGAGGAAGGCTTTCGTGAACTGAAACACCTAAAAATGTAAAGCTCAAAAAGAGTACAAGTACCAGTAGCCCCAGTATTTTAAATAGTTTAGTCATGGTGAGCGATGAAGTTTGTCATGAACAACAGGCTATCAATCATTCTGTTTGATTTCGTCTGAAGATGGAGCAAATAAATGCTTAATTTCATCAGGAATACGTGTGGGACGCCTTCGTTTAGTATCAATCATACACCATTCTGTTTCTGCCTCTACCAGAAGAGTCTCATTTTTAAAGACCTCCACGCGCCGAACAGATCTCACCCCCTCTGTATCTTTAACGAATGTAACCAGTCGTAATTCATCGCCGGGCAAACCAGGCTTGTGATAACGAATGTGATGACTGAGCACTACCCACAAATAAGCACTTTTAAGCTCATCTGATGCCAATCGCTCCCAATGAGCCCTCGCTATGTCCTGAATCCATTGCAGGTACACTACATTATTGACATGGCCTAGCTCATCCAGATGCTCGTTACTTACGGTTAGTCTTTCCTCGTATACTCTAGCTTTCATAGCTCAACCATAAAAAACCCCCTCACTGAAGGAGGGGGCGTTAATGAATTAATTACTAATGCGGGTATGAATTAATTCAGTAACTAAAGATACATTTTTTTAACATTCGTCCAAAGCAATGTCAGTCGCGTGGATCACGACGCACCAGCAACACAAACCCCTTATCTAATTCTAAATAGCCCTGCTCATAGCAAAACCGATAGGTACGCCCATCTTTCGTGGTATATGTATTGGTCACATACTCCATATCGAAACCACCCTTCAGGAGCTGTTCACGATGTAGGGTCGTTTTTCCCTCGGGGTTGAGGCGAGAAAGTATCTCACGATTTTTTCGTAGCTTTCGGTTCACAGAGCGTACGAGCTTGTCGGTGCCTCCAGTCAGCTTGTTGTTATAAGCACTGCGGCACGCGTCTCCACAGAAGCGCTTATCAGCTCGCCCGTAAATCTCACGACCACACTCCATACATTCTTTGGTCATAATGTTCTTTTAGCAAATGATTACGACTGAAATTAGCCAATTAATTAATTTTATACAACACACCACTTGCACTGCTCACTTTCATTTTTTTCCGGTTCGCCGAATTTTTTTTGTATTCCACCATGTTATATAAATAAATTTATAGAAGGTGAATAAGATAAAAAGCCAGTGTCATGAAAAAGCCAAATCACATAGCAAATCTCACAAACATCCTCCACTACGCGTTTTATGACTTATTCCAGAGCATCTGGAAGTTCATCAACAAGCGTCAGAGCCGATTCAAACTCTTTACCAGCTAAAGACATCAGAAGCCATGATCACCGAGATTTTGGCTTTTTTTATTTCTTAATAATAGCGAGGAAACCCTTATCCGTTGACAAACGTCAGCTGAGAGAATCAACTATGCTGTTCCTAAAAAGGTACTTTCCATCCGGTAATTCGACCATTATCTCCCAAATCCACAGGATAACGACTAACTTTACGTAATTACAAACAGGATGGTCATGAAACAATTTTTATCGCTATTGATACTCACCACTCTCTTATTTGCCTGCAAAGAAGATGACGCTACTGAAGAGGTACTGGCAACTATCCAGGGGGAATGGAAGGTAGTCAACATTCAACGATCCGGATGTACCGACGAAGCTGACAATGGCAGCTTTTCTCCACAATGTACAGAAGGCAACTGTATTCGGTACTTTTTCGAAACCGACACCACTGGACTGCAATACCGCATAGAAAACACAGGTACCACAGATCAGGAAAACGAACTCGGCACCTATACAGTGGATGATACCACGCTAGAACTGTGCGTGGATGAAGAGGGTGAATTATTTTGCCGCGAAGCACAGGTTGTCATCACCTTAAACAAACTTCAAATCACTGAAACAGAGGAAAACACAGGATGCTCTGTACTCCGTACTTTAGCACGTGTAGACAAGTAAATCATCCACCGCTTTTTCTTCGTATTTCTCTATCCGTTAAAACACGGAATTGGCTGTAAACCAACGCTATCACCACGTCCTTAAACAATGTTGTGGGCTATTTTGGTTATCATTGTACTATCAACAGATAAAGATGGAAGGGCAGACAAAAAATCCTCTAAGTGTAATTATGGATAGAGTGTGGAGGCTCAATGACCTCAGAGAGTTTCTTGAAAGCAAAGGATTTCAGTATACGATCATTGGCTTGATCATACTCAATGCGATTACAATCGGGCTGGAAACATCTCCTGCCATAAGAGGCGCCATAGGCGAGTGGCTTACCGAAATTGATAAATATATCCTGGTGGTTTTCACCCTGGAAATTGCCCTGAAAATCGTCACCTACAAGCATCGGTTTTTTGCCAGTCCATGGAATATCTTCGACTTCCTAATCGTAGCAATAGCCCTGGTACCTGCAGCTGGGCCATTACATATTCTGCGTACACTGAGGATACTTCGTACTGCACGACTTATTAAAAATGTTCCGAAGCTTCGATTGATCATCGAATCCTTACTCAAATCCATTCCTAGCATAGGTTGGATAGCGGTATTGCTGTTTATGATCTTTTACATCTTTGCCGTGATAGGCACAGACCTCTATCAAGATCGGTTCCCAGAATACTTTGGTGATATGGGCAAAACTTTCTTTACGCTCTTTCAGGTCATGACACTTGAGAGCTGGTCATCGGGCATTGCACGTCCTATGATGCAGGAAGTACCGTTCGCTTATTTCTTCTTTGTACCCTTCATACTGCTAGCTACCTACACTACACTCAATGTGTTCATCGCCATTGTGGTAAACACCATGAACGAAATCAACCGGGAGGAAATGAAAGGCGAAGAACAGCGGGTAAAAGACTTTGTCCATATGGAACATGAGCAAATGCTCTCCTACCTGGAAGACATCCAGAAGAAAGTAACTCAGCTCGAATCAAGACTGGAAAACGAAGATAAAATCAAAGAAAAGGTGGAAAACTAGTCCACCTCAGCTTCCTTATCAACCAACTCTCCCTGATCGTATTCATAAGCAAGTTTTAGGTTCCCCTCCTGATCAAACCACTTGGCAACACCATGCAAGTTGCCCTGATCATAGGGAGCTTCTTCTTTAAGTCGGCCATTGTCATAGTACTTACGCACCGTGCCATTGAGCTCCCCTGCCGAATACAGGCGTGATTCCATCAACTTGTTGCGCTTGTAGACCAGGTATGGACCATCAAATTCGCCCTGGACATAAAACTTCTTATTTTTCAAGTACCCTTGTTTATCAAAATCCAGCACCACTCCCTGCTGGACACCACGGTGATAGGTAACCAGTGCTGATGGCTTCCCATCAGGGGTAAATTCCATCCAGGCTCCATGGCGTAAACCATCAATACTCTCACCTACCGAGCGGAGACTTTCTCCATCCCATACTTCCGCACGGGCTACCCCAGAACCATCCTCATATGGTGTGACAACAGCCACCTCTGGCACTTTTTCTAACTGCTGCTCCCCAACAGCCGATTCTGATTGCGTTTCAGTAGAACACGCATACCCCACAACAACCAATAAAATTAATGCTATGATTCTTTTCATTTTAAAGTTGATTTTGAGTGTGTAAAAAGTGCCTCAAAAATAACAGGCCAAAACATTTTTCACTAATATCGACTCCCTGATCCACGCCAACAATATCATCATTTAAACGTTGATATTACACTATGAAAAATGAATACCTGGAAGAATGGATCCAAAATGCTGCCCTGATACATCACGAGATCAACGAGCTATTTGATGGACTGAGTGAAGACCAATTGAATAACAAGCCTTCTCCTCAAAAGTGGAGCATTGGAGAACAACTAGAGCACCTTATGGTCAGCAACACATTGTATTTTCCAAAACTAAAAGCAATAGCTGCCGGAAAACACAAAAACCCAAGCGCTGCCCGGTTTACCTACCTGCCACAGTTTTTTGGCAAGTCCATTCTTAAAGCCGTGCAACCGGACAATGAAAAAAAGCTGAAAACATCTAGAAAGTTTCTACCAGATCAAAAGCATCACACCTTACAGTTGAAAGACAAATTTAGCAGGCACCAAGATGAGCTAATAGAGCTGGTAAAAAACACCAACCACATCGATCATAAAAAGGCAATCATCACCTCTCCTGCAAATCGCCTTATATTTTACTACCTGGAAGACGCTATTAAAATCATACTCGCTCACGAGCGCAGGCACATACATCAAGCCCAGCAACTTTTGGATAAAAAACAAGCCGTTGCTTAAAGGCGAACGGCTTGTTTGATGTAAAGGTAAACGTTTATCTTAAGGCTATGTGGTGTACATGGAGTTGAACATCACATAATCTGTGGTGAGGTCTGTACCCCATCCCACGGCAGTTGCTCTGCCTTCTCGTAATTTCATTTTGATGATAATCTCCGACTGCTTGAGGATTCGCTTCACCAGGTTCATGTCAAACTCCAGCGGCCTGCCTTGTTCCAGCATTTTCACTTCCTCATTTTCATTACCTAGCCAGAGGTCTACTTTATCTGTATCAAATTCTACGCCAGACCTGCCCATGGCGGCTAAAACCCTACCCCAGTTGGGATCTCGGCCAAACATAGCCGTTTTCACCAGTGAAGAGTCCGAAACCACTCTTACGATTTTCCGAGCATCCTCCTGAGTACGTGCACCAGAGAGGTGGTATTCGATAAACTTACTGGCGCCTTCACCATCAGAGATAATCAGCTTGGCAAGGTGTACCATCAGCTCTTTAAGTTTTTCTTTGAAAGTGATGTAATGCGGATCACTAGCGGAGGTAATCATATCATTATCCGCCAGTCCATTTGCCATGATGCTCGCCATATCGTTGGTAGAAGTATCACCATCTACTGTGATCATGTTAAAAGACTCGTCCACAGCCTCTCTAAAAGCCTTATCGAGCAGCTTTTGATCGATGTTGATATCAGTAAAAGCAAACGCCAGCATGGTAGCCATATTTGGATGAATCATTCCAGATCCTTTGGCTATTCCTCCGATATTGATGGTATTGCCATCTATATCAAACTCCACATACCCTTCCTTGGCGAAAGTATCGGTGGTAAGGATTGCATTGGCTGCAAAACTACCCGCACGACTATTCTCAGAGATTTTCTTTACATTTTCTTTGATACCAGCCACTACATCCTCGGTAGGAAAAGCTTTTCCGATGATTCCTGTAGAGGCGATCAACACCTGATTGGTATCCAGTTTCAGTTCCTCAGCAGCAGCTTTGGCCATAGCCAATGCACCTTCTTCGCCCTGCTTGCCGGTCACAGCATTGGCATTACCCGAGTTTACCACAATCGCCTGCGCGGTATTATTGGTTTCCTCCAGGTGCTTCTTAGTGAGCTTGATAGGCTCAGCTATCACAAGGTTTTGGGTAAACACTGAAGCAACTTTGGCAGGCACTTCTGAATACATGATGGCCAGGTCTCTTCGCATGGATTTTACACCCGTATGAGCTCCCCAGCATTTTATTCCACGTACGTTGGTTATATTCCTGATCATTTCTTTACTATGTAGTTTTTACGGTTGTATTGGTGCGATACTCAGCCCATCTGTTTCATTGAGCCCGAGCATCAGATTCATGTTTTGTACGGCCTGGCCCGCTGCGCCCTTCATCAGGTTATCGATCACCCCAATGGTGATGATGGAGTTGGTACGTCCATCATAGGTGACATAGATATCGCAGTAGTTTGTACCTCTCACTTGCTTGAGGCTCGGCAAACTGTTGCGTAACCTTACAAATGGTTCGTTTGCATAATATTCCTCAAATACTTTTTCCAACTCCTCGGTGGAGACGCTCTTCACCGGAGTGGAATAGCAAGTAGAAAGTATGCCCCTATCTACCGGTAGTAAGTGGGGGGTAAACAGCACCGTAACCTCATCATTAGCATATTTGCTGATGATTTCTTGAATTTCTATCGTATGACGATGTGACTTGATACCATATGCGGTGAAATTGTCATTGACCATAGGGTAATGCGTGTTGGGCTTTGCTTTGATCCCCGCTCCGGTCACCCCTGTTTTTGAGTCTATGACTATTCTGCTTTTGTCTATCAGCCCCTCTTTGAGTAATGGTGCCAATGCCAATATAGAAGACGTTGGAAAACACCCTGGGTTTGCTACCAGTCTGGCATCCTTGATACGCTCTCTAAACAACTCTGGAGCACCAAAAACCGCTTGCTCAAAGCCGGCTTCAAAATTATGCTCTTTCTTGTACCAGGCTTCGTACACTTCCTTGTTTGAAAGTCTAAAGTCACCACTCAAATCAACGATTTTAAACGCCTTATCATGGTTGGCTTTTACGAAATCCATGGATACACCATGAGGCAGTGCCAAAAACACCAAATCAAGGTCCATCTCAGATATATCATCGATACCTACCAGCTCTGGCTCAAAAAGCCCTTGAAACTGCGGGTGTACGTCTGAAAACTTCTCTCCTTTTCTGCTCTCTGAGGTAATGGCCGCAATATTCACCCCAGGGTGATTGATCAATACCCTTACCAGCTCGCTCCCGGTATATCCGGTAGCCCCTACTATTGCTATATTTTTCTTCGCCATTATCTAAGTTCTTTTATGGATTGTAGCAGTACTTCAAAAACGGTTTTCCAGTCTTCCATAGGAATGTTCAAAGGGGGCACGAGTCGGACCACATTACCAGCCGTAGCATTGGCCAGCACTTTGTGATTCATCATGGCCACCACTATTGGCTTTGCCTCCACGGTAAGCTCTATCCCCAACATCAATCCATAGCCGCGTACTTCTTTGATCTCTGGATAGTCTGGCTTCACCTTTTCGATTTGATCTTTCAGCCAGGCTCCTTTTTCTACTGCCTGGTGCATCAGATCTTCTTCTTCTGTCACCTCTATGCAAGCCAAAGCTGCTGAACACACAAGTGGATTACCGCCGTAGGTAGTACCGTGATCTCCCCAGTCTATCGCTGATCCCACGCGCTCTGAGGCCAGCACCGCCCCGATAGGCACACCGCCACCTAGTGCTTTGGCCAGCGTCATTACGTCTGGCTTTACATCAAAATGCTCATGAGCAAACCAGTGCCCAGTACGGCCCATACCGCACTGCACTTCATCAAAGATCAGCACGATGTTTTGCTCATCACAGTACTGGCGCAGTTCTTTCAAAAACACGGGATCAACTGGATTGACACCCCCTTCGCCCTGAATGGGCTCCAGCATAATACCCGCTACATCATCATTTACCTTTTCTTTGAGCAGGTCCATATCATTGAATGGCACATGGCAAAAGCCCTCTGGAATAGGTGCAAAGCCCTGCATCATGGCTTCCTTGCCTGTGGCAGCCAGAGCAGCAAGAGTTCTACCGTGAAAGGCATTTTTCATGGCAATGATGGTACCACCACGTCCATTCTTACTCGCATATTTTCGAGCGATTTTAATGGCTCCCTCTGCAGCTTCTGCTCCGCTGTTGCCAAAAAATACGCGCTGAAGACCGGAGAGGTCTGCCAGCTTCTTTGCGAGCTTGATCTGTGGCTCACTCACATAAAAGTTGGAAATATGAATCAGTTCATTTGCTTGCTTGCTGATAGCTTCAGCCAATTTGGGATGTGCATGACCGAGGTTGTTTACAGCAATGCCCGCTAATGCATCGATGTACTCATTACCTTCCATATCCCATAGCCTGGATCCCTTGCCTTTTTTGAACGCCAAAGGATAGCGGCGAAAAGTAGGCAAGTAATACTGTTTGTCTAATTTGTGTAATTCTTCTGTTGAATAACTCATTGGTTATTTGGAAATTATTGTACCTATTGGTTTATGTTCTAAAATAGCGTCTGTAAGGGTTTTGAGCCTGGTGCCATTGACAATTCGCGCCGACTGTGCGCCATTATCGATCGCAATCTGGCAAGATTCGATTTTGGGGATCATGCCGCCTACAATGACTTTTTGAAAGAGCGGCTGCAGCTCATGCACTTGCAACTGCTGAATCAGTGAAGAAGCATCATCCTTGTCCATCATCAGTCCGTCAACATCCGTGAGAACGCAATAGTGATCTGCCGAAATGGCGCCTGCCACGGCACCAGCCATCATGTCTGCGTTAATGTTGTAGGTATTGCCTTGCTCGTCAGGGGCTACACAGGCAACTACGGGAATGTAATTTTTGTCCAGCAGATCAAAAAGTATCGTTGGGTCTATCTGATCGATATTGCCAACTTGCCCCAAATCTACAGGATTTTCAGCTTCTTCTTGATGAAATCGCTTAGAAGCTCGTGCGAGTCCTCCATCTTTACCACTGAGACCTACTGCTCGCTGGCCCAAATGATTGATCAGCGTAACCAATCCGGAATTGACCTCACCTAGCAAAGTCATCTCTATATATTTCATCGCCTCTGGGGTGGTTTTTCGGTGTCCACCGATAAACTCCGAGGTGATTTGGACTTTCTCTAAAATGGAATTGATAAAAGGTCCTCCGCCATGGACGACCACTACGCGATGGCCTGCGGCATGCAGCTCACAGATATTTAGCATTACGGAGCGCTTGATCTCATCATTGACCATAGCGTTGCCTCCATACTTGATGACAATCGTTTCTTTCTGGTTGATAATTGTGTGGGTTTGTAAAATTGATTGAGAATTTTCGCTGAAAAGCTTACTTTATTAACCGCTCTCGTTGCATTTTGTTCAGCAAACTATCTGATTTTTTCAAAATTTGGGCGTTTTCGACCACCATCGTCCTCAACCTCCAATGAAAATGCTTCAGGCTTTTCATCTGCCCCATCTGCTCTCCCAATCCTATAGACAGCTCATCCAGCGCTTCGGTATTGCGTGCGGAGTTGCGCATTAGCGCCAGAATTTTTTCAGACTGCCATTGTAGTGAGTCTGCCACCTGCTCCCATTGGATATTTTGAGCGGCTACTTCCTCATGAAGTGCGTTGAGCATACGCTCCTGCCTCTGAGCTGACTGCACTTGCGCACGATGTGTGACCTGCAAAGAAGCCAGCAGACATAGTATCACCAGCACAAACCCCGCCACTACAGCGTTGAACATCTGGCGGGAGCGCTTTTCTGATAGTGTCTTAAAGTTGCGTTTCGCCAGAAGTTCCAGGCGATGACTGAGCGTATACCGCCTATTGGCGAGGGTGAGAAGCTTAGAAGCCAGCGCCAGGTCTGGCAAGTAGGCAGGCTCTGCTGAGTTTTCCTCCCCACACCTTACCGTATTGTCCTGCATCGGAAAAGCCTCCCAACTATGGATGTATCCGTGCTTTTCCAGAAAGGCCACAAAATCCAGTGTAACCATGAGGTGAATCATCACTGAGTCCATGCCCTCATCCTCCTCGAGGTACACAAACAGCTTTTGCTGATAACTGCTTAGCTCCAGCATGCCTTTGGGCCAACCCACACGCACAAAATCCATAATGGAGTAGGTAGCCTGCTGTCTACCGACCAGGTCTTGTATCACGCGTTTTTCATGCTCACTAAAGCTATGCATCATTTCACGATTTTGCGAGGAATGGCGGCCGGCAGACGGCTCAGCATTTCATTGTTCATCAGCTGGGTGACTTGGGTAAAAGAGCTAATATTGATGGTATTGTTTTTTTGCTTGCCTACCAGCACCACTTCTTCGCCAACCTCCACATCAGGGATATGGGAGACATCTACCATGAAAAGGTTCATATTAATCAAGCCCACCACTGGTGCTTTCTTTCCCTTGATGAGTACGTATCCACGATTGGACTGCCCACGGGGATAGCCATTGGAGTAGCCCAGCGGCAGCACTGCCACGCGCATGTCTTGTGTAGCCTGATAGGCAGTGCCATAGCCTATAAACTCACCTGCCCTGACGTCCCGTACGTCCATCACATCGGTCTTCCAGGTAAAAATTCGCTTGAGTGGTGATACATTGTTGCGTCCGCCCTGCTCCTGCATGTGTAGGTAGTAGATGTCTGGGCTGGGCCAAAAGCCATACTGTGACACCCCCATCCGCACCATATCATACACCGTGTCTTTGTAAGCCAAAGCTGCCGCCGAACATGCTATATGCCGGATTTCCGGGAGCATCTTACGTTTTTCACACTGCTTTAAAAATTCTTTGTACCGCTCATGCTGCGAAGTGATTTTAAACTGATTGGAAAAACTCTCCGCACCGCCAAAATGAGTACACAAGCCCTTAAAGTGGATGTCCTTGGCATGCTTTTTTAGAAACTTGAGGGTGTCTGGAAATTCCGAGGCCTGCATACCGGTGCGGTTGGCTCCGGTCTCTACTTCTATATGTACTTTGGCGGGAATCCCTAATGCCTGAGCTCGCTCCAGCACATACGGAAGCCGCTCATAGTTGAAGACATAAAACTCTATTCCATTGCTAATGGCCCAGTCAATATCCTCCTTGTACAAAATACCCATGATCATAATGTCTGACCCGGCTGACCTGGCCTCCAGCACCTCCTCGGCTTCAAAAGCCGATGCGGCCGCAAAGTGATCGACTCCTGCCTTTTCGGCCATTTTCACAAACTGATGAATGCCATGGCCATACGCATTGGCTTTTACTACAGAAGAAATACGTACCCCAGGACCTATTTTTTTGCGGATAAAATTGATATTCTTGGTTAGCGAAGATTGACTCAGCTCTATTCTTGACGAGTGTCTTACCATAGTTTTATTTGTTGGTTCCAGACATATGATTTCCCCCAGCTGGCACGTGCCAGCTGCTCTACTTGATGGAGTTCTTTTTCAGGCACTTTGGGTACCAGCTCTTTGATATCTAGCGGATTGTAATGAAAGGCATACAACCTCGCCGTAAACTGATGAATGGGCAATGACGACTCGCCAAACTTCTCCCCATGACCATAAACCGAAGGCTCTATCCCTTGCCCCCAGTCTTGTCTACCTTCATTGTTGGGATTGAGAAAATAAGCCCGCACTTGCCCTTGGTCATCCTCTGCTACTCGCAAAAGCGAAACCGCATGAAAACCGACCATATCTCCTTTAGAGCTGGTGATAAAGATGCCCACGGGATTGGGGTATGCCATCTCCCGTCCACCATTATAATGTGGGTGAAATGACGCGTAAAAGATGCGCACAAAGCCTTCAAAATCCAGGATACTATTGCTCAGGTAGTCGTAGCATGAGGCAAACCCCAGCTGAATCCACTGACCATACATGGAGGGGTTTACCCATTTGTGGGGATCTTCACCACGCCCGGAAGAACGCTTCATCATCTCGTTGTACAGCTTATCGAGATGAGGCACCAATATCACCGAAACCGGATCCAGGTTATAGTCTAGCTTTTCCAGCAACCCCTTTCCAAGCTGATTAGAGGTGAGGTCATGGTTTTCATAGCGCATCACCAGATTATTTTGAGTAGCCACCGTGATGATCATGTCGATCAGCTTAGCAGGAGCATGCTGACTCCACATACTAATCCCTCTGGCTGACTGGCAAGTAGGGTTGTTGCCCTGACCTACCCCCAGCGGCTGGCCCAACACTTTGATGACTCCTCCCAACAGGTACTGTAAGGCAGTTACCTCCTCGGCAGGATGAGCTACTGACTTTAAGATGCGCTTTTCTACCTGGGAGTTCAGCTTGATTCGGCGTAGGTTTTCGAGCCCTACTCGAACGGGCCTTCGGCTAAACAGGTTTTGACCTAACATACGTGCCAGACCGTAGATGCACTGCGCATTGGATGGACTCACCACTTCCAAAATGATGGTAGTCACAAACTCATGAAATTTTTCCCATTCGGCTATTCCCCGATCATTCAGATCCAAACAATTGGGAACAAGCTCTGGATGCTTTTGGGCCAAAAACTTCAACAATGCGGCATGGTGCTTACTGACCAGTCCTGTGCTGCTCATGCTGTGCCCCATGGCATCTGCCTCTGCTTCGAGCGTGGAGGGGTTGCAACTTTCTAAAAAGCGCGTGTAAGCCTCTGTAGACTCATACTCCCGGCAGTGGACCGTAGGAGCACTCACCGCATGAATGTAATGACGCACCTGGCGATCAATTTCGCTATCCCCAGAGGTATCAAACCGCTGATCTACCAGCCTAATCAATTCACGCGCTTTGCGAGTGACAATGGGTCGCTGCTCACAGATTAGTTTGATCTCCTGCGCCAACTTGCTGTACACCCCGTGCAAATCAATTTCTGAGACGATAAAGCCAAACAGGTTGTATGCCTTTTTGAGCTCACGCTCAGACATCACACTGCGGGTTTCTTCGGTAGGCTCTTTGAGAGCAAACTCCAGGTTGTGCACCACCACCTCTTCCAGAAAATCCTGAGCTTCCCTGGCCGATATGAACGAAGACTCAGCATCGGCCCGTGCATAAGCCAGCAGCCTCAGCTCCGATAGTATCTCGAAGCTAGAGGTAGGATGCCCCGCCTTCAGTGTTCCCTTGACTAGCGTGGCTACCAGCTTGTCTGGTTCATTCCATGCCGTACCCTCAAAAATCCCCGCCTCATCCAGCAAAGAGCTTTTTTGGTACAAGTAAGTAAGTCCATCTCTGGTGAGACTAAGCACATCTATTTGGCTCGACAGCTTGGTGGCCTTGTCTCTACGCGTGAGATCTGTTGCTTCAGCAAAATCTTTGAAGCTCTGCTCGAAATTTTGAAATATCCTCTCGGATGCTTCCTGCATGTTTACTTGTTTTAGACGTAAAAATCCACTTTTTCATAGTGTAAGAGGAGCTCCGTCATGCGGTCAGGATCTTCGCCTTTGAAATTGATGGTGCCGAAGTGGTTGCCAAACCCTTCGCGATCGTCGCTGATCTTTTGAGTGCTCAACGGCGGCACGAGCGTATGGTCCACAAAGTACGGCTCATTGTTGAGCTCTTCGGGGATTTCCAACTTCGAAAACTGACGCTTTTGTGGATAGATCATCACATTGCCGTGATAGTTTTTAGGCTTGAAATCTTTGGGAGGGAAAATCGCATCGAGTTCTTCTTCGGTAGCATTGGGATCATGACAAACCACAAATGCTGCCAGGGCATCAAACTCCCAGGATTTGCTAGCCAACTCCAGTATGTGTCCGCCAGGTATTCTACAAGCCGTTTCACCGAAATTGAGCTCGTCATTTTCTGTAAGGAACCACTCGGGGTGTACCATACCATATTCTATCCCGAAGATATCGACTAGCTTTTGCACGTGATCGTGGATGAGCTGACGCTTGCTTTCCAGGTAATGGCCTTCAGGGATGAAATTAGAATAGCCCAGGTGTACATACTCTGTGATGTTAAGAAAGCGGATTTTTCCTTTATGGATAAATGCCTCACAGCTAAACTCTCTACCCGGCAGGTGGCTTTCGGCCAGGCATGGAAAATCTCCATCCTCGCATTTTTCATCGATATCACTCATCGACCTCAACAAGCGATGCCCTACTGTACCAGCAGATGCAAATGGCTTGATATGTACCCAGCTGTCCTCTTCACCTTCCAGCTGCAGGTTCGCCTCATTGAGTCGCTTCATAAAAGCCTTCACGCCCTCTTTGTTGTGCACCTCTTCGAAAAGCCCCACACGTAAGCCTCCAATAAGTGCCTTTCGCTTCATCATGGCTTTGTTTCGAAAAAGAAAGGCCCGGTTGAGCACACGTGGGTCTCCTCTGTAGATGGAGTTGAGCGCACCGGCCCACTCTACAGTTTCTTCAAAAAGCGGTACAGCTACGTCCACTCCATAAGGTTGCAATTTTTCAAACAAGTCCAGCGAGTTGCTAGTATCACTCCATTCGTCTAGCTGATATGGCACAAACGGAATGTTATTTTCTTTAGCATATGGTTCAAAATCTGGAAAGGAAACCACTACGTAAGGTTTTCCCAGCTTCTCCATACTCTCTATTACGGGCAGACTCCAGCCCATCAATGCAAAACATTTAGCCATGGTTGTATTGTGATTTTGGTTCGGAATTCGATTTAAAAGAACAGATGAACCCCTTCTGTTGGCTATTAGGCATATTATTTCCCTCTTCAGATGGAATCATCTAGTAAGACAATGAATAGCACAGGCTAATGTTCCTAATAATTTCAATTGATTGGCTGAGTACAGTGATTTCTTAGAAAAAGACAAATAAAAACTTAAACTGTATGCCTGTCGGTCTGAAAATGAAAAAGGGCTGTTCATCTGAAAATACAGATAAACAGCCCTTTTTTGGCAATTCCTTCGCTTCGTATTACTCCACTGTAATAGACAAAGGAAGCTCGTAAGTACCTTTCACTTCCAGTGTTTCTTCAGTAGAAGCATTTACGAGAGTCACGTCAAAATCTCCGGTCAGTTCAAAGTCATAATATCCATCATTCTCTCCCAGACTTTTTACTGTAGTTACGTTTGCTACATTGGTAGCAGTAGTATCCATCACCAGTTCGGCACTTCCCACTTCACCTGATAGTTCTACATAAACATCTGACTCACGGTCAAAAGAAAGTGACTGACCTGCAAGAGATTCTAGTTTGGAGGCCTCAACCGCCGAAGCGATCTTAAAGGTCAGCTCGTCAAAAGGAGCACCATTGCCCTCCACTGAGTAACTGTTGTAACATGTAGGCTCAAAACAAATCGTGGTGCTAATCACCAAATTGTCTTCTCCATAATCGTCAAAAGTCTCCGGCACAATGTACGTATAGGTGGATCCCCCTACTTCTACCGTGAAGTCACTACTCGCTGTAGTTTCTTCTTCTTTACAAGCTGTGAATGCCAAAGCAATCACGATCATCATGGCAAATGATTCTACAAAATTCATGTTCATTAATTGGTTAGAGTTAAACATTACGCAATTCTAACCAACGAAACAGTTAACAACCAAATCAAACTAACAATTAACTGTTTAATTTGAAGAATTATTAAAAAACCCCCTGTTTAATTTCTAATTTGACCGTCACCTATCACCACCCACTTGTAGCTGGTCATTTCTCGCAACGCCATTGGCCCTCTTGCATGGAGCTTTTGTGTGCTGATGCCTATCTCTGCACCCAGCCCAAACTGAGCGCCATCGCTAAACGCAGTGGAAGCATTGGCATAGACACAGGCAGCATCTACATGCATCAAAAACTGATCAACAACTGCCTGATCCTGGGCCACTATCGCTTCGCTGTGTTTGGAGCTATACCGTGCTATATGATCCAGTGCCTCCTCAAAGCTTTCTACTACTTTGATCGACATTTTATGGCTGAGCCACTCCACACCAAAATCTTCAGCTGAAGCTTCCACCAGTAAATTCTCCTGATACCGCCCTTTGAGCACTGCATGGGCCTGCTCATCAGCAAAGATTTGTACCTCATGAGCCTTATCCATGCCCTCCACCAGCTCTGGCAGGGCATCTAGTAGCTCCTCATGAAGTACCAGACAGTCTAGAGCGTTGCAGACACTTACTCTGCGGGTTTTAGCATTTTGCACGATGGCTTTGGCTTTAGCCAAATCTGCAGACCGGTCCACATAGGTATGCACAATGCCAGCTCCGGTTTCTATCACCGGTATAGATGCATTTTGGCGCACAAAATCGATGAGCCCCTGACTACCACGTGGAATAGCACAGTCTATCAGCCCTTCTGCTGTGAGAATATGAGGCAGGGCATCCCGCTCCGGTGGAGCCAGGTAGACTATATCTTGTAGACCATACCTGGACAGTACTTCCTGAATCACCTTCACAATAGCCAGGTTGGAATCTTTGGCATCTCTGCTGCCCTTAAGCACTGAGGCATTGCCTGTTTTGAGACACAGCGCAAACACATCAAATGTCACATTGGGTCTGGACTCATAGATCACTGCTATCACCCCGATTGGTACCGAGCGACGTGAGAGCTGAAGGCCATTGTCCAGCGTGCGCTTTTCCAACTCCTTACCTAATGGTGAGGGCAAGTCAGCGACATTGCGCAGATCATCGGTAATTCCCTTTAGGCGCTCCGGATTGAGTAGCAACCGATCGTATTTAGGGTCCTGAGGATCCATCCGTTCCAGGTCTTGCTGATTAGCTGCCAGGATTTCACTTTCACGGCTCAAGGCCAGATCTGCAACTTCGTTGAGAATCTGATGTATTTTTTGATCAGACAAGCCTATAAGCTTACGGCTGGCCTGCTGAGTTCGCTCTAGTGCGGCTAAAATTTGCTCTTTCATTTTGCTAATTCTTCGGTTAGAAATCTGGTACCTATAGCTTTACCAGACAGAATATCTAAGATGATGTTGTCATGCTTGCCATTGGCAATGATGGTCTCTATCCCCTGAGCAGCAGTAGCAGTGGCAATCTCAAACTTGGATAGCATACCACCTCTTCCCATGCCACTCTTCTCTGTGGAGATGTGAGCACGAACAGAATGGTCGTTCTGAGGTACATGATGCACCACATCGCCTCCCGGACCGTAGACTCCATCCACATTGCTTAGCAGGATCAATCGCTCAGCACCAATCATGGTAGCGGTAAGCCCGGCCAGTTCATCATTATCCGTAAACATCAGTTCGGTAAGGGACACCACGTCGTTTTCATTGACGATAGGTACAATACCCTGACCAAGAAGGCCTTCGAAACAGTTTACCATATTTTGATAGTGTTCCCCTTCCGAAAAGTCCTCTTTGGTAGCGAGCACCTGCGCACACACTATATCGTATTCGATAAAAAGCTCGAAATAGCTTTTCATTAATGAAGTTTGACCTACCGCTGACAATACCTGCCTGCGGATGGCTTCATCTGCAATCTCACTATCTCCAATGATACTACGACCAGCGCCTACTGCTCCTGAAGAAACCAGCACAGGACTATATCCTGCACGAATAAGCTTCACGAGCTGTACTACTACTTGCCGGAAGATCAATTTATCCAGCGTGCGATCTTCACGGGTGAGCACATTGGTACCTACCTTTACTACGATTCTCTTGTTACTCGCCATTGTGTTTTCCGGGGTTTGAAGCCTGATATTATAATGCCGGGGTGCATATCGGCTCGGGATGTTGGCGGAAAATTAAAGGGATTTTGAGACAATGCGAAGAATAGCCCACCAAACAGTGTCCGAGTTTGAGATTTTAAAACTTTCTTTGGCAAATTTCCAATTCATAAAGTTAAAATCTCACATGAATCATTTTTTTCGAATCACCTGCATTGCAGCGTTCGCAGTACTTACATTTAGCAGTCACGCACAAGACACGTTTAGACTTTTTTACCTCGGCGGTCAGTCCAACATGGACGGCTATGGCTATGTAAAAGACCTGCCAGACTCACTAAATAGGCAATTCGAAAACGTATACATCTTTCATGGCAACACTGCAGCAGATGGAGCTACGGATGGTGGTCTGGGCATCTGGGAAAAGCTAGAGCCGGGACATGGTGTAGGTGCCAAAGCTACTAATAAAAAAAACCTGCTTTCAGAGCGCTTTGGTCTGGAGCTATCACTAGGCGCAAAACTAGCGACGCTTTATCCCGATGATAAAATAGCCCTGATCAAATACAGCAAAGGGGGCACTTCGATAGACAGCCTGGCAGCGGATACATTTGGCTGCTGGGAGCCTGACTTTCGCAGCAAAGGTGGCATCAACCAGTATGACCACTTTCTGGCCACAGTAAACAATGCCCTGAGTACTCAAGACATAAATGGTGATGGCAAAGCTGACCAGATCATCCCAAGCGGAATTTTCTGGATGCAGGGGGAAAGCGACGCTCACGTACTGGAAATCGCCCAGCGTTACGAGTACAACCTCACACGGCTGATGAACCTCGTACGAGCGGCATTCAGAACAGACGATCTACCCGTAGTTATCGGCAAAATTTCTGACTCCAATGATCCCTCTCGCAACTATAAAGTATGGAAATATGGAGAGCTGGTGCAGCATGCTCAGGAGCAATTTGTGCGTAAAGATGCACAAGCAGCGATTGTGCGCAGCACCAAACATTATGGCCACTCCGACCCCTGGCACTACCGCAGTGAGGATTATATAGATCTGGGCGTGGAGTTTGGGAAGGTTTTTGAAAGACTTTCAAAATAGGTATGCAAGACCAAGTGCAGCAAAATAATGTTGCATTTGGTCTGCTTGATCAATTACCCACTTAAACACCGGACTTGCAAGCTATTTAGGATTTTAGTAATTTTCATTAAACCTAACTTCCCTAACCATGAAAATTCTAAAAATCCTTGGTATTCTGGCACTCACTGTTCTATTACTTATCGCCGGAGCCACTCTTTATGTGTCCTATGCCCTACCCAACGTAGGCGAGCCGAAAGAACTTACTGTTACACCTACTCCAGAACTCATCCAACGAGGCGCCTACCTGGCCAACAGCGTGGCTGTATGTATGGACTGCCATTCCAAGCGCGATTTTTCCAAATTTTCCGGGCCTATCACTGCTGCGTCTTTTGGTACAGGTGGCGATGTATTTGATCACAACCTCGGGTTTCCGGGTGTGTTTACAGCCAAAAACATAACACCGGCAGGCATTGGCGACTGGACTGATGGAGAACTATACCGACTGATTACCACGGGTGTCACGCGTGAAGGGAAACCCATTTTTCCAGTGATGCCCTACACCAGCTATGGCAAAATGGCTGATGAGGACGTGCAAGCCATCATAGCCTACTTACGTACACTCCCGGCTAAGAGCAGCGAAATACCGCCCTCCAAGGCGGACTTTCCTATGAACCTAATCATGAAAACCATACCCAAACCCGCAGACCCACAACCTCTTCCTGACCGCAGTGATGTACTCGCCTATGGTAAATACTTAACTACAATTGCAGCGTGCGCTGACTGTCATACGCCACAAGACAAAGGTGCTCCCATCGAAGGCATGCACCTGGCAGGAGGGTTTGAATTTAAGCTCCCCGGATTTGGTGTGGTGCGCTCAGCAAACATAACCCCTGACACCAGGTACGGTATCGGCAGCTGGACCGAAGACTTTTTCGTGCAGCGATTCAAACAATACGCTGACAGCACCTATCAACCACATCAAATAGCAGCAAATGAATTCCAGACCGTCATGCCCTGGCTGATGTATGCCACCATGGAGGAAGAAGACCTAAAAGCCATCTACCAGTACCTCAAAAGTGTTGACCCTGTAGGACAAGAGGTAGTCCGATTCACTCCAGAGTCTGAGCTTTTAGCGATGGAATAACATTTGGCTCAAAACCTACTGCCGTACTCTCATTGAGTACCGCACCACCCTATACCCCTCCTATCAGGCTGCCTATTCAACAATACATTGATTAGGCAGCCCAAATCCTCTCCGTCACCCCATCTAACACCCCCTCATAAACTATTGATTTACAATGCTATAATCATCATTACTGATGATTTCTTTTTATTTAACGCCATTACTTACTATTTTAACAAAACCATTAAGTAACAATCATTAAAAAACAGCTATGGAGGATGCCGAAAATCCACTTAAAAGAGTAGGCAATAACACAACTATCTTTTTCATTATGAAAAACCAATTAACAACCACAGTTTTCATGGTGGCCTTAGCCCTGCTATGGCTAGCAAGCTGCCAGCAGCCCGAACCATCTTCTCCATTTGAAGAAGTTTCGGCAAATGCCAACTCTCCACAGGAAGCCAGCGGACTTCTATTGGACCTTTCGGGAGCGCCAGTGCCTGATGCATCGGTGCTTCACCAATCTCAGGTCATTGCTACGACTGATGCCGATGGAGCCTTTCAAATTCCGGCAGTCCTTTTAGATCAAAATGCCATCCTTACGTTTTCGCATCCGCAGTACGTCACCGTAATTCGTCGTGTGCAGCCTAATTCCAAATTGATTTTCTACCTAAATGAAGCTGCCAGAGCCATTCGTCTACCAGCTAATGAAGGAGGGACGATTCCTTTAGGTGATGCAGGTAGGGCCAGCATACCACCACAAGCATTTGTGCAGCCTGATGGCTCTCCGGCTGTTGGTGATGTAAACGTGATAGCGTCTTTCGTAGATGTTTCGGATAGCCGTCAGGTTCGGGGTGCTCCGGGTACATTCATTGCTGACAACAATGGCGAGCTCATCCCATTGGAGTCCTTCGGTATGCTAGAACTAACAGCCACCACGAATGAAGGTACCGAACTATCCCTTGCTCAGGGGGCAGCCATCAATGTAGAGCTCCCACTGATCATGGAAAACACACCTGACAGGGTAAACCTCTACAGTCTGAATGAAGAAACCGGCCTTTGGGAATTAGACGGTGAGCTTTCGAATACAGGCAACAGCCTTCAGGGAGAAATCACAAACACAGGCATCTGGAATGCCGATGAGCCATGTGCCGACTCGTTGGTATGTGTAAAAGTGAAAATTGATGACCCAAATAACCTGGGCTGTGGTGTAGCAGCAGAGGGACTATCCTATGCCGGGTGGGACGGACTCTATACGCCCGATGCAGATGGATATGTGTATTTCAATGTTTGCCCTAACAGTGTGATCGAACTGCAAGCATGTTTTCCGTTGTGTATCCCGTGCCCTGGTCCGGTATATACAGCTACTATAGATCTCAACACGGTCACGATGAACCCGAATGGGTGCACAGACCTTGGAGTCTTTGTTTTAAATTAATTCATAACTAATTGCTGCTCTGTACGTCGAAATAAACCCTGGCGTATAGAGCAGCATTATACTTTTCAAACACCTCATTTCATCGATAAACAAAAAAACATCATCCAGTCATCAACCCCCTCAACCCCAACTAATTGGGGGTATATCACCATCATTATCAGGGGTATATTATTTTCCTACCAATGGCATTTGCTATCTAAAAGCAAAGCATATACCTTCATTTTTAACCGCCAGCAGTAACCAACCGAGCATGCCTTCGGTTTTTCGCAGAAGTCCCCCCATTGCGATCAGCTATTCCTCGTGAGTGTAGTCTGATTGGCTTTCTTCTTTAATGGTTAATAATTCGGCAGAGTAAAGGACAAAGAATGGAATCCTCCATTCTTAAACTGGTGCTCCATGCGTGAGCAACAGCAGCTTTCTATGCCCTTATATTTTGAATACAAAATACATAAAGACGAATTATTAATTATACCTAACACATAACCAAACTACAGATGAAAAAACCAAGCTACACATTACTATTGTTGCTATTTCTGGCAACTACTATCACATTTGCTCAACCCACACCCCCAACGGGTAAAAAGTGGGAGAAAATAGAAAACATGTCGGATGAATTTAATGGTACGTCACTTGATCTTTCGAAATGGGCCAAATCTGATCCTCAATGGGCTGGAAGAAAACCAGCTCGATTTGAAACGTCGGCAATCTCCGTTGGTGGAGGTAATCTCCGAATTACTGGAGACGTACTTTCTAACCCAGGTGGCGGATGGACCCATCAGGGCGGACTGGTACGTAGCCTTGCAAAAGCTACTTACGGGTATTATGAAACCCGCATGAAGGCTAACAAAACGTTTCTATCGTCAACTTTTTGGTTGTTTAACAAGCGTAACGAACACACTGGCTGTGATGTGCGCACCACAGAACTGGACGTAACCGAAACCATCGGATGGAATACGGGAGGACATACCTGGATCGAAAATAACATGAAGCGTATGAACTCCAACACTCATAGTAGAGGAACTACCTGTAGCAGCACACCGGTAGGTCAGCAAGGTGGTCATGCCGAACTTGGAGAGTATGCTTATCAAAACTATCATACTTATGGGGTCTGGTGGAAAAGTAAAAATGAATTACTGTTTTATTTGGACGGCCAATACAAGTATACGATCACGCCTCCGGCAGATTTTGACCTGGGCATGTACTTGCGTATGGTAGTAGAATCCTATGACTGGAATCCCCCTAAAAACGGTGATGACGGCATGAACGGGTCCTGGTCCCAACGCACGACCTATTACGATTGGACACGCTCCTGGAGACTGGTAGATGACACCAGCAGTGGCAACAATACCGTGAGCTGTGCCTCTTTACCTTCCTCAGTAGCTTCCAGCACGTCCATTACAGTGAGCGTCCCTTATGAAGCCAGCCAAAACAGAGACGTTGTTGTTGAGTTTTGGGACACTGGATGGTTAGGCCAGGGTAGCACTACGGTAAGTGCGGGCTCGGGTACCGCCCAAGTCACAATCCCATTGAATTCAGCTCCTCCGGCTGGTAGTAACTACCTGTTTAAGACGAGCATCCGACCAGTTGGGGCCGACTGGACACAAAACATCGATGCCTGTCAGAAAAACAATGTGACGGTAACCACCTCCGGCCCTGAATCGGTTAGTTGTTCCTCCCTACCTACCAGTGTGGCTTCTCAAACTTCGTACACAGTATCGGTCCCTTATGTAGCCCATCAATCCAGAGATGTAGTGGTCGAATTTTGGGATTCAGGCTGGATCGCCGAGGGCAAAACCACTGTAAGTGCAGGATCCGGTAATGCATCTGTGACAATCAACCTGCCTGCAGCCCCAGCAGCAGGCAATAACTACTTATGGAAATCCAGCATCCGACCTGTAGGTACCGATTGGACTCAAAACATCGATGCATGCAATCAAAACAATGTGACCGTGACTGGAGGATCATGCGATGTACCTTATTCGACTTCCGACCTTACTATCAACAATCAAACCATCAACTGGTCTTCAGGAATAATCGACATCTCCTGCGCCTCCAGTGTAGACATCTCCATGGTAGCGGCCGGCGTGGGTCCCATGGAAAACGCAGACTACCTCAATATTTACTACAAACTCAATGGAGGATCGCAGGTGGCCATTTTGGAAAACACCAATACTTATAGCTCGAATACACTGACAGTAAATGGGCTGAGTGGCAACACACTTGAACTGATAATCAATGGCTACACAAGCTACTCAGACGAAACGTATACCGTCAGTGACATCAGCGTAAACAATGCCAGCGGAGCTCGCCAGGGACTCGCACCAGATCCAGAGTCTCTCATCAGCATCTATCCTAACCCGCTGACCTCAGGATCTGTAACCATCAGCATACCAGACCAAAACGTTTCAGCCATTCGGATTTTCAATGTGATGGGACAAACCGTGTACTCGGCTGAGCAAGTGAAGGGTCAACACCGTATCCCTCGCTCAAAGTTTGCAGCCAAAGGCATCTATCTCGTAGAGATTGCTACTGCACAAAAAACCATGCAACGGAAACTATACATCCGCTAACATGCTATTCCCCGGGACACCCAGATCCCGGGGATATTTTTCACCTACCAGATCGTCCGACGACCCTGGTAAACAACCTATTGGATTACTAAACTTTATGTATAACTAGCTAAAATGGAAAAACCATGAACACAAAAATCACAATTCAATGCCATGTACTAGTACTGCTGCTCCTGATCAGCACAGCACTTTTTGCTCAACGCCCGTACTTCAATAAGAACACCGATATTCTTATTGCACAGTTTGACAGCAAGCCAGACCCTGACGACATCCATGCGCAAGCAGCTTTGGGCTCCATGCTGGCTCACAGTGATCTAAGTGGTGTTAACTATTATGCTGTAGCCGGTGCTGTTGGCACTCAAAATGGTACTTTCATAGACTCTGACGCCTTGTTTGACATGGCCTTCGGCAGTGGAAACTGGACCGACGCTGACGCCAATTGGTGGGGGTCTGTAACCAACATCACAAACAAAGTAGTCCCTATACTCCAAAATGGAGGAAAAGTATGGGTACAAGAAGCAGGGCAGTCCAACATTACAGCAGACTGGATATATCAGGTATTGCAATCAGTAGCTGCTTCCACCGTTAAATCAAACGTCATTGTGGTACAGCATAGCAATTGGAATGAAGACCATACGGCCGCCTCGGACCTCAATTACGTAAAGGACAAAGCCACCTACTTTGCCATAGATGATGGCAATGCCCCAGATGGTGCAGGCTGGGGAGATCGTGGACCCTGGAGCACTCCCGAATACCGCAGCCAAAGCAGTACCTGGATGGCTCAGGCCAAATCTTCACCCAACCCCATAGCCAAGCAACTTTGGACAGAAGCCGACCGTGTCATAGATGATATGTGGCCAAACGGATATCCCCATGACTGGTCGTACATCCACTATGATGGTGTAGACTACTCTGACTGTGTAGAAAACTGGTGGATATTCAATATAGGAGCAGATGCAGATAGCAACTCCAAGTTTTGGGCTCGATACGTTACCAACACACCTTCAGGAGGTGGTAACAACACCGTGAGCTGTGCCTCTTTACCTTCCTCAGTAGCTTCTAGCACTTCCATTACGGTGAGCGTCCCTTATGAAGCCAGCCAAAGCAGAGACGTTGTGGTTGAGTTTTGGGATGCGGGATGGATCGCTCAGGGTAAAACAGCCGTAAATGCCGGCTCCGGCACCGCCAATGTCACCATCAACCTATCCTCTGCACCTCCAGCTGGCAGCAATTATACCTTCAAAGTAAGCATCAGACCTACGGGTGGAGACTGGACCACCAACATTGATGCGTGCCAGAAAAACAACGTTACGGTGACTTCTGGTTCATCAGGTCAGACACCATATGGTGGCACCAACCGAACCATACCAGGTACCATAGAGGCCGAGCACTACGATGAAGGTGGTGAAGGTGTGGCTTATCATGACACCTCTACAGGAAACGCCGGTGGATTGGTAAGGTCTGATGACGTGGACATTGAAGCACGCGATGGCGGACATAATGTAGGCTGGACCGCTAATGGAGAGTGGCTCGAATACACAGTAAATGCCACTGCAGGCACTTACAACCTGGAAGCCAGAGTAGCTGCTACTTCCACAGGTAAAAACCTGGTGGTAAAACTCGATGGCACTACGCTAGGCACGGTAAATGTGCCCAACACTGGAGACTGGGGAACTTTCCAAACAGTAACTCTCAACAACATCACTGTCTCTGGAGGAAATGACAAAGTGCTCCGCATTGAGTTTGATGGAGGTAGCGTTAACCTTAACTATGTGCGCTTTGTATCCACCGGAAGTGGTAGCTGTGACCTACCCTACTCCAACAGCGGCTTTAGCATCAGCAACCAAACCACCAACTGGAGTTCGGGGGCCCTCGATATCAGCTGCGCTGGCAGTGTAGACATCTCCCTGGTAGCAGAAGGCGTGGGACCCATGGAAAATGCAGATTACCTCAATATTTACTACAAACTCAACGGAGGATCGCAGGTGGCCATACTGGAAAATACCAACACTTATAGCTCGAATACACTGACAGTAAATGGGCTGAGTGGCAATACGCTGGAACTCATAGTTAATGGCTACACAAGCTACTCAGACGAAACGTACACCGTGAGCAACATCAGCGTAAACAATGCCAGCGGAGCTCGACAAGGACTCACATCAGACCCAGAGCCCCACATCAGCATCTATCCTAACCCGCTGACTTCCGGATCTGTCACCATTAGCTTACCAGACCAAGAAGCCTCAGCTATCCGAATCTTTAATGTAATGGGACAAACGGTGTATTCCGCTGAGGAAGTAAAGGATCAACTACGCATCCCGCGTTCACAATTTGCTGCAAAAGGTATATACCTTGTGGAGATTGCTACTCCACAAAAAACCATGCAACGTAAATTATTCATCCGCTAACACTCAATTCCCCGGGACATCCAAATCCCGGGGATATTTTTCATTGATGACTGTCAATACTCGAAAGAAACAGTCATCAAACCCTGTAATCATTCATTTTCAATTCCTGAAAAACGCCTCCTCTACATACTCATACCATTAGGAGGTGATTCATAGCCATTTAGCTATTTTATTTTCCTTCCTTTAGAGGCTTTCATATATTACTATCTCCTTTTTCCACGGAAGCTCATTTATCGCGATAACATGGAGCTCATTTAGTACTTAACCAAAACTAAAAGCTACCATGAATCTATTTTATTGTAATTGCAGAAGCCTGCTAAGGGCGCTCTGCTTTGGCATTGCCATGTCCTGGGGATTGCTGAGCATGGCTCAGGTAAACACAGGCGGCTCAGCCACCACATCCAACCACACCAAGCAAGTAGTAGGCTACATCACCAACTGGGACGCGTGGAAAGCCGCCAATGCAGGTCTCCCTGCTCAGGGAGCTCTCACTCATCTCAACATTGACTACTCCAAGTACACCATCCTCAACTACTCCTTCTTTGGTGTAGCAAAAGATGGATCACTGCACAGTGGGGACCTTCGCAACAAAAACATCTACCAACCCGCTGCGGTGCAGGAACCCGGAGACATTTTCTACACCGATATCTATAGTAGCTGGGACATGCATCTGCTTTTCGGGGAGATCGAACCGATCCAGTATATCAATCAGGAGGCCGCCGATCGCTGTGCAGCACAAGGATTTGTGGTGCAGGTAGGCGGCAATAGCTGGGAGCAACCTACCTGGGGACTTTCTGGAGACTTGCCTGTTCCCTTGCATAAGGAAACAGGTGCTCCGGGTCTTCTGGAACTCGCTCACCAAAATGGTGTAAAAGTAATGGCCTCCATCGGAGGGTGGAGTATGTGTAAGCACTTCCCAGAGATGGCCGCAGACCCTGTAAAAAGAGCCAAATTCGTGGCTGACTGCCAAACCCTGATCAACACGGGCTTTGATGGTATAGACCTGGACTGGGAGTATCCTGGCCATGCAGGTATGAACTTTACCGGTACGCAGGCAGACTTTGCCAATTTCCTCACACTCGTACAGGAAATTCGAGCAGCTATTGGGCCCGACAAACTCATCACCTCAGCATTTTCTGCTGATCCTGCAAAACTCCAAGGTTTCGATTGGGCGACACTATCTGCCAACATGGATTACTTCAACATGATGACCTATGACTTCAATGGGGGCTGGTCCAACATCGCAGGGCATAACGCACCTATTTACCCCTATACAGGCGCTGAAGCTCCTACATTCAACTGGCAGTCGACACTCAACGGCTTACTTTCGCTAGGGGTCTCTCCTTCGAAAGTAAACTTTGGAATCCCTTTTTATGGACGAGGCGTCATTACCGACGGACCGGCCGCACTCAATGCGCCTACCGTAAAGCGTCAAGAGACAGTACAACCCGATGGACCGATTACCACCTGCGCCGATTTTACCAACTGGCCACGGGATGTATACGATGGCACTCCTAACCATTACTACATCAAAGACCAGGCGCTTGGAGCAGGATCTGGCTGGACTCGCCTCTGGGATGATGAAGCCAAAGTACCCTACCTCGTAAAGGACAACTATTTCCTCAGCTATGATGACGAGCAATCTATCGCCCTAAAGGCAGACTACATTGTAAACAATAACCTGGCAGGAACGATCGTCTGGACCGTATATGGCGATCTGGAAATCAGTGGAACGGCAACTAACTACGGCACCAAACTGAAGCGTTGGAGCAACGTGCAATCACCACTGATCAATACCGTGAACGAGCGCTTCGCAGCGGGTGGAACGGGAGGCAACGCCTCTCCTACTACTTCGCTTACGGCACCGGCAAACGGCAGCAGCTTCACACCAGGTGACAACATCACCTTAACTGCATCTGCCAGCGATAGTGATGGCTCCGTAACGGAAGTAGCCTTTTACGCAGGCAGCACCCTCCTTGGGACCGACAACACTGCTCCGTACAGCTATACCTGGACCAATGTGGCTCAGGGCAGCTACACTTTGCAATCCAAAGCCACGGACGATGGTGGTGCCACAGCATTTTCTACTGGGGTAAACATCACTGTGGGACAGGCCCAAAACCAGGCTCCAACGGTGAGCATCACCAGCCCGGCAGATGGCAGCAGCGTTACCGAAGGCACTTCCGTGACGATAGAAGCTTCCGCATCAGATTCGGATGGAAGTATATCGAAAGTAGAGTTCTACGAAGGTACCACACTATTAAGCACAGACACTTCCACACCCTATAGTGCAGTATGGAATGCGGCAACCGCGGGTAGTTATACGCTTAGCGCAAAAGCTTTTGATGATCAAAATGCTACAGCAGAAATCTCTATTGCAATTTCAGTAACTACCTCAGGAGGAGGCGGTGGATCTGGCTGCGCCGCCCCACAATACGTCGAAAATGGTGGCTATGACGCTGGAAGCCAGGTGCAGAATGCTGGAGGACTCTACCAGTGTAAAGAATATCCATACAATGGATGGTGTAATGGCGCAGCATGGGCTTACGAACCGGGAGTCGGAGCTCACTGGCAAGATGCCTGGACCTACGTACAAGAATGTAGCGGTGGTGGTAGCAATGCTGCTCCCACAGTGAGCATCAGCTCACCAGCAGACAATGCCAGCTTCGATGAAGGCACTACGATCTCTATCAGCGCAAATGCCTCAGATAGCGATGGCACGATAGCCAAAGTGGCCTTTTATGCAGACGGCACATTGCTTGGTGAAGACACCAGCGCACCCTATAGCTACGACTGGAGTGGAGCATCTGTTGGCAGTCATGCGCTCACGGCCATCGCAACGGATGATCAAAACGCAACGACCACCTCTGCGGCTGTCAACATCACCGTAAATAGCACAGGCAATCAGGCGCCTACTGCTAGCATCACAAGCCCGGCAGCTGGCTCCAGCTATACAGAAGGCTCGGCAATCACCATAGACGCAAGTGCCTCAGATGCAGACGGCACAGTAACCAAAGTGGCCTTCTATGCCAATGGCACCCTTTTAGGTGAAGACACTAGCGCTCCTTACAGCTATACCTGGAACGGTGCATCAGTAGGTAGCCATTCACTCTCTGCTGTGGCCACTGACAATGCAGGCGCTACCGGATCTTCTACTACAGTGAGCATTAGTGTGACGAGCTCCGGTGGGGGTGGAGGTTGTACATCCAGCTTTCATATTGTAGGCTATCAGCCGTCTTGGAGTGGATCAGCCAATGACATCCAGTACGATAAACTCACTCACATCATCTATGCCTTCATCCGACCCACAGCATCCGGTGGACTTACCGCGGTGGAGCAGCCCGCCAAGCTACAATCCATTGTGAGTCAGGCTCACGCTCAGGGCGTAAAAGTGATGATCGCAGTAGGTGGATGGTCTGACCTTAACAATGCAGACTTTGAAAGCATGGCTTCTACGCCTTCCGGCAGGCAAAATTTCGCGGACAATCTACTGGCACTCTGTAACCAGTACAACCTGGACGGTGTGGATATGGACTGGGAGTACCCTCGTGAGGGCAACACTCCGCAAGACTACCTGGCCATGATGCAAGTACTCGGACAAACGATGCGTGCCAATGGCCTGCTCCTGACAGCAGCAGTAGCCGCACACGGATACTATGCAGACGGTATCCTCGACGGTGTATTCGCAGAGGTAGACTTTCTCAACCTGATGGCCTATGATGGTGGCAGTGGGTCTACCCACTCACCTTACAGCTATGCAGTAACATCGCTGGATTACTGGCTCGGCCGTGGGCTTCCTGCTCACAAGGCGATCCTCGGGGTGCCTTTCTATGCCAGACCTAGCTGGAAATCCTATGCTACGCTGGTAAGTGAAGGTGCTGATCCCTATGCAGATACCTACAACGGCGACTATTACAATGGCATCACCACCATTCGGCAGAAAACGAATCTCGCGGAGACACGCGGTGCTGGTGGAGTAATGATTTGGGAGATCTCTCAGGACATCACCAACAACGTATCACTTTCATTACTCAATGCTATCTATCAGGCCGCTCCTTCGAGCTGCCCCCCGACAGGTGACCCGTCGGTAAACATCACATCACCTACAAACGGTGCACAAGTACAAACCGGTACGGCAATCACGCTGACTGCTACAGCGTCGGACGATGGATCAGTGAGCTCGGTGGTATTTAATGTGGATGGCCAGAACTTGACAGCAACTGCCTCGGGCAGCACCTATACCGCCAGCTGGACACCGGCGACTGATGGCAGCTACACCATCACGGCCACTGCAACTGACAATGACGCCAACACAGCCACTGATCAGGTGACTGTCTCCGCTTCGGCAATGGTATGTACTGCTCCTGAGTGGTCTGCCTCTGCCACCTACAATGGCGGTGATGAGGTTCAATACAATAGCGTACGCTACCGCGCAAAATGGTGGACGCAAAATGAAAACCCGGAAACCAACTCTGCGCAGTGGGATGTATGGGAAAACCTGGGAACTTGCACTTCTCGCATGGTCAATGGCTCCTTTGCGGCTAAACCGCAAGTGATCAAAGCCTATCCGAATCCGTTTAGCGATCATCTGACTTTCGATTTGGAAATGACCCAGCAAAGTGTACCAAGCATTCGCATCTACAATACCGCTGGACAGCTTATGCTGGAATCCTCACCCGGAATACTGGGCAAGGGCTTGTACCATCACACCATCAATGCTGCTGACCTGCCTGCTGGCATCTACTTCAGCCACCTGGTGATCAATGGGCAAACCTTGATTCAAAAAGTAATCAAACACTAACCAACTAACATAAGCTATGCTCGTCGGGCTCTTAAAATTTTAAGAGCCCGCAGCACGCTTTTAATCCCTATCCTACCATGAAACCACAAACACTATGATTTACCTCAACTTAACCTCGCGGCTCCAACAGCTGCTTTTCATTACCTTTTTTTTACTCACCACCTTCGCCTTGTATGCGCAAACCGACTGCACCAACCTACCCACATGGTCCTCCAGTGCGGTCTACAATGGCGGTGATCAAGTACAACATCAAGACATTGCCTATGAGGCCAAATGGTGGACCCAAAATGAAAACCCCGCCAGCAACTCTGCTCAATGGGACGTCTGGAAGGTCCTCGGCAACTGCTCCGGTGGCGGTGGCGGAGGAGGCACTACCAACACCCCTCCAAATGGCAGCATTACCAGTCCCGCAGATGGCGCTTCTTTCAATTCTGGCAATGTGATCTCCATTTCGGCGAATGCCTCTGATGCGGATGGCAGTGTGACCAACGTGGAGTTTTTAGCCAATGGCAGTGTGATTGGCCAGGATGCCAGCAGCCCGTACAGCTTTAGCTGGTCTGGGGCTGCTGCTGGCAGCCATCAGCTCACCGTCAGGGTGACGGATAATGAGGGAGCCACCACTACCTCTTCAGCAATAACCATCACCGTAACCAACCCCCCATCGGGTGACTGCAACGGTACCCCGCAGTATGTGGAGGCCGGAGGCTATGACGCGGGCAGCCAGGTACAAAACGTTGGCAATATCTACCAGTGCCGTGAGTGGCCCAACTCGGGATGGTGCGATGGCGGTGCGGCGGCCTATGCTCCCGGCACAGGTTCACACTGGCAAGATGCCTGGACGTTTGTCTCAGAGTGCGGAGGAGGTTCCGGAGGCGGAGGTGGCAATTCTGCCCCTACGGTTTCAATCACTAGCCCTGCTAATAATACCACCTTTAGCCCCGGTGCTACCATCAATATTTCGGCGGATGCCTCCGATGCGGATGGCACGGTAAGCAAAGTATCTTTTTATGAAGATGGCACCTTACTGGGTGAAGATACGTCTGCGCCCTATGCCTACAGCTGGTCGGGCGCTCCGAACGGCAGCCATGCACTCACAGCCGTAGCTACCGACAATGAAGGCGCTACAACCACCTCTACAACCGTATATGTATCCGTCTCCAGCGGTGGCACACCAAACCCCGGACTGCCCGATCGAGTGCTGGTCGGCTACTGGCACAACTTCGACAATGGCTCTGGTGTGGTGAAGCTCCGCGATGTATCACCGAAATGGGACGTGATCAACATTGCTTTCGCAGAACCCACAACTCAAGGCGGAGCTACCATGGCCTTTACACCTGACAATGCGATCTACAGCTCTACACAGGAGTTTAAAAATGATGTGGCTTACTTACAAAGCCAGGGTAAGAAAGTGCTCATCTCGATCGGTGGCGCCAATGGCACCATCCATCTGGACAACAGCCAGGACGCACAAAGCTTCAGCACCACCATGACGAGCATCATCAACGAATATGGCTTTGATGGGCTGGATATCGACCTGGAAGGCAGCTCACTCTCACTGGCCGGCGGGGACACGGATTTTCGAAACCCGGTCTCCCCTCGCGTGGTGCACTTCATTCAGGGTATGGATGCCGTTCTGGCCAATTTCGGTTCGGACTTTGTCCTGACTGCTGCTCCCGAGACGGCCTACGTGCAAGGCGGCTACTCTACCTACGGTGGTATTTTTGGGGCCTACCTGCCAGTGTTGTATCACTACCACAACCGACTGGACCTACTCCATGTGCAGCATTACAACACCGGCTGCATGCTCGGGCTGGACGACCAATGCTACTCACAAGGTACAGCAGACTTTCATGTAGCTATGGGCGAAATGCTAATGCAGGGCTTCTCTGTGGCAGGCAACCCAACGAGTTTCCCGGCTTTCCGTCAAGATCAGATCGCTATAGGGCTGCCCGCATCCCCTTCCGCTGCAGGTGGTGGCTATACGGCAACTGGTACCGTGATCCAGGCACTGGATTACCTGATCAAAGGGCAGTCTTTCGGAGGAAATTATACCCTGATCAATTCAGCTGGCTACGCGGGATTCCGCGGACTAATGACCTGGTCTATTAACTGGGACATTAACTACGGTTATGAGTTTTCGAACACTTACCGCCCCTATCTGGACGGCTTACCTACGGCACGATCAGGAAGTAGTAAGGTGCTGACACCAAAGATCCAACTGGGACCAAACCCGATGACCAACCACCTACACATCAACCTCCCTGAGGAGGCTAGTGTAGCGCTACGGCTTTACAATCAGGCAGGGCAGCTGATGCAGGAATTTGGCGGCAGCCAAACTGGAGGACTCCAAACCTGGGATGTCTCCAGTCTGAGCAGCGGTCTCTACCTGCTGCATGTCATGCACGGCGAGGAGCGCAGTATCTACAAACTGATCAAACCATAAGAAACTGTTCATAGAAACCAGCCCCCAGCCAGCGGACGGATACTTCCGGAGGTATTGATGATCAAATTGGAAAAAGGAGTCATCAGGGGGTTGGTTTTGCTCTTTACCAGGGGCTTGCACCCGCTTACAAGCATCTAAAACGTACTTACAACCAACTTTTCGGCCCTGCAGCCGTCTTACGACCACTTACAACCAACTTTTTGATTCTGCAGCCAACTTATGGCCGCTGCAGGCGTCTAAAACGCATTTACAACCGTCTTTTTCATTCTGCAGCCGTCTTACGGCCACTTACAACCAACTTTTTGATTCTGCAGCCAACTTATGGCCGCTGCAAGCGTCTAAAACGCATTTACAACCGACTTTTTCATTCTACAGGCGTCTGATGACCGCTTACAACCAACTTTTTCATTCTGCAGCCAACTTATGGCCGCTGCAAGCATCTAAAACGCATTTACAACCGTCTTTTTCATTCTGCAGCAGTCTTACGGCCACTTACAACCAACTTTTTCATTCTGCAGCCAACTTATGGCCGCTGCAAGCGTCTAAAACGCATTTACAACCGACTTTTTCATTCTACAGGCGTCTGATGACCGCTTACAACCAACTTTTTCATTCTGCAGCCAACTTATGGCCGCTGCAAGCGTCTAAAACGCATTTACAACCGTCTTTTCCATTCTGCAGCCAACTTTTCCATACTGCAACCGTCTTACGGTTTCTGCTGGCGTCTAATGGCTGCTTACAACCAACTTACGGAAATTACATCCAACTTTTCCAAAATGCCGCCGTACTACGACCAAAACAAAGCAACGAGACCACCTATTCACAACCTCAAAAAAAGACCATAAAAACACCTTTAAATTCAATTTATCGCATAAATAGAAACATCTTACCTCCTGTTGTACACCCACCTGCAAGAGTTAAGTAGTATTTTCTGTTTAATTGTAACGGTTTGAATTGGATCGGATCAATTAATTTCCTACTTTGACCCAAAACGGTCTAACGACCCCATTCACCAGTAACCAATTAAACACGTAATACCATGCCTAACTTCACTCGAAAAAATGCCTGGAATCAGGGAGGCACTTTTGACAACCCGGACCTTTTGTGGTACGCAAAAGGCGTAGGTGTCTTGCAGTCCAGATCATTAGACGACCCCAACAGTTGGTGGTTTTTTGGAGCCATCCACGGAGTATATCTAAAAGCACTGGATCCAGACATCCCCTCAATGTACTTTTGGAGTAACATCCTTTCGCCCCCGAGCGTACCCACCACTCCACTGCCTAGCAAAAGCTTGCAAGACACTTTTTGGAAGCAATGCCAGCACCAAAGCTGGTTTTTCCCTCCGTGGCACCGAGGCTACCTCATCGCCATAGAAGCTCAGGTGCGGCAGGCCATCATCGATTTGGGTGGCCCCGAAAACTGGTCCATGCCCTACTGGAACTATTTCGGGCCAGATGATCAGTATAAGATCCCGCCTGCATTTATGGAAAAAACCTTACCCGACAGCACTCCAAATCCACTCTATGTGGTGGCTCGCTACGGGCCCAACAATGACGGAAATGTGTATGTGGACACCACCAAAGTTTCTCAGCAAAACCAAAAAAACACGCTCTACACCGGCAGCAATGCCAATACCCAGTCACCAGGATACGGCGGGCCCGACACAGGATTTTGGCATGGGGGTACTCACCCCAGTGGCAACCTGGAAAGCAACCCTCACAACACCGTCCACACGCTCGTCGGGGGTATAAAAGGGAACAGCCCCGGTCTGATGGCTTATCCCGGACTGGCGGCTTTGGATCCGGTGTTTTACCTGCACCATGCCAACATCGACCGCATGTGGGCTTCGTGGAATGCCAACGGCAACACCAATCCGACAGACGCCAACTGGCTCAAAGGCCCTGCAGCGGTAGGCGAGCGAGAATTTGCCATGCCCATGCCAGATGGCAGCACGTGGAACTTCACACCGGAGGATGTTAGCGACTTAAGCAAACTCAATTACACTTATGAGGACCTTTCCACGCTAAAAAGCGTTACCTTAGAAAAGGCAGTTGCCCGCAGACTACAAAAGCTCGGGGTATCGCCTACAGACAGCTTAACAGCACAAAACATGGCTTTAGGTAAAAATGCGGAACTCATTGGGGCTCACGACAAGCCGCTTAGCCTGGGTGGATCTGGACTACAGACCACTGTAAAACTAGACAGCAGCGCCAAAAAGAAAGTAAACGAAGGTTTTCTGAAAGCTTCGGCCCTCAACATCCCCGACAAGGTATACTTACAGCTAGAGCATGTGACCGGCACACTGGATGCCAACATCCTTACCGTATCAGTAAACCAAAAACTGGCTGGGCACGTGTCGCTCTTTGGGCTGATGGAAGCCTCAGCAGAGGGTGGTCACCATGGCGGCTCAGGGCTCACTTTGAATCTGGAGATCACCCACATCATCGATGAGTTGCATCTGGATGAGGAGTTTGATGCAGATGCACTGGATGTGACTGTGATTCCGAACAACATCCCGGAGAATGAATCCATCACTGTTGGTAAAATAAGCGTATACCGCGAGCAGCAGCAATGATCAGACAACTCAACGGCCGCCACGCCATCAGCGTGGCGGTCTTTTTTATCAGTGGATTTTGCTGGGCAGCACTTCTTTGGCCCCACAGCCCTACAGACAGCATGAGCATTTGTCTGGGTACTACCTATAAATCGAACACTGCACTGAGTAGCACAGGTCCGGCGCTGACACCTTCCGGTCCGCTAGCCGGATGGATACTCATGGTAGCTGCCATGATGCTCCCAAAACTTATTCCCCACCTGGAGCTCATCTATGCACGCAGCCTTAAGCGCAGACGTGTAGAACTCATGGTGCTTTTTACGATGGGGTACCTCTGCCCATGGGCAGGACTGGGATGGGTGCTGTATTACTTCAGCCCGCTGCTGAGTGGTTTTCAATCCGTTTCGCTGGCAGTACTTTTCGGAATCGTAGCGCTAGTCTGGCAGTGTACGCCCTGGAAGCAATACTGCCTCAACAAAAGCCATCACCATCCGGCTATACCTACTTTCGGACCTGCGGCCAGTCGTGAGACCCTCTACTATGGACTGAGCCACGGAGGCTGGTGTGTCGGCTCTGGATGGGTGCTCATGCTTTTCCCACTCACCCTACCCGCCGGACACCTACTGGCTATGGCACTGCTGACCCCCGTGATGATCAGCGAACACATGACCGCTGTGCGTCCTGCCCGGTGGCAATGGCCACTAAGGCTTAAGCTATGGAAAATCCTTACTAAAAAAGGAAGTACCCGCGCGTTAATGACAAGCATCAAAACCCTAAAGGCACCATGGCTTGGACCTTTCAAAACCTAATTTCATTAATTTGGCATTCCTAAAGAAACTATTCACATCCTTCGCCACCAAATCGCCTTGCTCATGGAAATTAAAGCACTAAAAAACAGCTCGACCTTAGCGTCAAACAAAAAACTTCAGAAAACCTACAGTCAATTTGATCAACTACTGAAAGAGCTCAGGACAAAGGAGTTACCAGAACAGGTAATCGAAATAATCAATGCGGGCATCGACCAGGTGCACCAGGCGATGGAAAATGAGAAAGTGTTGCAGAAACAAATCAAACAGACCCAAACCATCATTTTAAAACTACTGGAAAAAGAACTGAAGCTGGTAACTAAAAACCACTACCGCAACGTTTGGCTGGCGGTAGGCATGGCCGCTTTTGGCATTCCAATGGGCGTAGCTTTTGGCCTTAGCTTTGGAAACATGGCTTTTATAGGCACTGGAATGCCCATTGGCTTGGCTATCGGAATAGCCATAGGTACAGGCATGGACAAAAAAGCCTTTGATGAGGGCCGGCAGCTTGATATGGACATAATTGGCTGATAATAGTTCATTGTTGCCAGCGTCTGATGACCACTTACAACCGTCTTTTTCATTCTGCAAGCGTCTAAAACACATTTACAACCGACTTTTCGGTTCTGCAGCCGTCTTACGGCTTCTGCAACCGTCTAAAACACATTTACAACCAACTTTTTTATTCTGCAGCCGTCTTACGCCCGCTGCAACCGTCTAAAACGTAATTACAACCAACTTTTTCTTTCTGCAGCCGTCTTATGGCCGCTGCAACCGTCTAAATCGTATTTACAACCAACTTTTCGGTTCTGCAGCCGTCTTATGGCCGCTGCAAGCGTCTAAAACACATTTACAACCGACTTTTTCATTCTGCAGCCGTCTCACGGCCGCTGCAACCACCTGAAACCCGACTCAGAAAAGCTTATTTGGCTGTACTTTCAATAAGCACACATCTTAATGATGACTTCTCCCATTAATACCCATTTCATCTCCGAACCCTACTCTATGAATTCCCTTTCTAAAACACTAGCCTTACTAGCTATCCTAATACTTTCAAGCTGTGTCGACCCACAGTCTACCACCCGTGATGAGGGTAACGATCCTCAGGACAAAACTTACGTGATAAAAAATGTGAACATCATCCCGATGACCAATGCAAATGATGTCATTGAAAACGCAAATGTCCTGATCAAAGACAATTTCATTTACTCGATTAACGATAGCATACCAAGCAATGCACTCACTATAGATGGCACTGGAAAATGGCTCATTCCTGGACTGATAGACATGCATGTCCATACTAATGCTGATTTGAATTTCAGAGCAAACAAACCAACCCAGGGTGCCACTTTCTTTATGAATACACAACACGTCATGACTCCTCATGTCGCCAATGGCGTTACCACTATTTTTGAATTGAGTGCACGTGTGGAGCATTTTGGTCAAAGAAATGAGATTGCCAAAGGCGAGGTAGTGGGCCCGCGTATGGCACTTGCCAGATTGATCAATGGTGGTGATGGTAGCGGGAGTGTCAATACCGAGGCTGACGCACGGCAAGCAGTAAGAAGTGCTAAAAATGAAGGCTATAATTTCATCAAGGTGTATTCGCATCTATCTATTGAATCCTACCAGGCCGCGATTGATGAGGCACAAAAACATGGATTAAAAGTAGTCGGACATATCCCTGACGTTTTCAAAGGACAAACTGAAAATGCCTTTATCCTGCACTTTGGTCTGGTGGCTCACGCCGAAGAGCTTTCGAAACAAATCAGAAATCAACCGAAGACTGCGAAAGATGCTGAGAATTTTGCCAGAATGGCAAAAGAAAATGACACCTGGCTTATTCCTAACCTCATAGCAATCGTGAAAATTAGAGACCAGGTAAAATCACTGGACTCCATTCGCTCCATGGAAAGCTTGAAGTATGTTCACCCGCTACTTAGAGACAAATGGCTAAACTCTAATAACTACAACAAACACTCCAGTTCGGAATTTTTAGGCTATTTAGATAGCTTGATCGCATTTCACCAGGAAATTGTCGTGGCCTTCAAAGAGGCAGGTGTGCCGATGGTGTCCGGTACGGATGCTGGAGTTTCGGGAGTTGTGACCGGATTTGCGCTTCACGACGAACTCCAATTACTGGCAGAAGCCGGATTAACCAACGAAGAAGTCCTCATATCCGCTACGCGACACCCTGCAGAGTGGTTAGGCATAGCCGAAATGGTGGGTACTGTAGAAGAAGGCAAGTTTGCAGACCTTGTTCTGCTGGATGCAAATCCTCTCGATGAGATAAGCAACACCAGAAGAATTAGCGGTGTATTTGTAAACGGCACCTGGCTGGACAAGCAAAAAATTGACGCTTTGCTGAAGGATTTAGCAGATTGGAACACCGAAAATATCGATACTTATGAATGGCAAAAAAGGCGGATGTACTAACCGGCAAGCCTCCTGGCTCTTCTAACCACCATTTGCCCACTGCAAGCGTGAGAAGGCTACATACAAGCGTCTTTTCTATGCCGCAAGCGTCCACAGTCTGTTAACTACCGCCAAATTGAAAACTCAGCCAGCAAATTGATTTTCACCTGCGTCCGATCGGTTTTTACAAGCATCAGAGAAGGATTTATTGACGTTTCACGCCCATTTACAACCGAATTTTCAAATAGCTCAGGTGTCTTTCGCCCCTATACAATGGTGATACACGAGCCAAGGTGGTGTTGAAGATACTAGTGATGAGCGCAAGTCTAGAGTCTCCTGATCATGACCAGGCAGCGAAAACATTATTCGTATTAATATACGGATAGTTACGTATCTATACGTTTAATAACCACCCTACTTGTTTGATTTTCGGTTGGTTTACCTGCATGAAGTCTACTACGAGCCAGCGACAGCTTACTTTGAAGCACCTGGTCATTAATAATGAGCGGATGATCGGTATAAAATTTTACCCTGACAAAGTGATACAGGCCTTGATCAAAACGCTGGACAATCCCCGCTGGAGTAATGCATATGGTATGGTGGTGCTGGCCAATACTCCTGAGAACCTGAACGCTATTTTTGAGAAATTCAAAGGGGTGGCCTGGATCGACACGCGCCACTTTTTCATCAATAAACCAGTCAATAAAGGTAATGAGCCTTTATCTGTGGACAGCTTTCGCCAACGTAAACCGAAAAATGGTGCAAGTTATGTGCCTGAAGATTTTTTAGAGAAGCTGGAGATCAGGAGGTATTCACTAAACACGGCCAGGGCTTATATTGGTCACTTTGAGCGATTTATGACTGAAGTAGTGAAGGGTAGAAACCTGATGTCTGTGGGGGAACACGAGATTAAGAGTTACCTCGCCCAGTTAGTCAGGCAAGGATTGTCAGAGTCTTATATAAAGCTTTCACTCAATGCTATTAAGTTTTACTATGAAGTAGTAAAAGAGATGCCCAATCGGTTTTACACCATACACCTGCCTAAAAAACCGGATAGCCTACCAAAGGTACTCGCTAAAGCTGACGTGCTGAAAATGATAGACCGTACACACAATGTAAAGCATCGCTGTATCATCAGCCTGCTCTACTCTGCAGGTCTGAGGAGGCAAGAGTTACTAAACCTCGAGATTGGTGATATTGACAGCCACAGAATGACTGTAACCGTGAGACAGGGCAAAGGCCGCAAAGACAGAATAAGCCTACTCAGCACCCACTTACTCACGGATCCCAGGGTGTATTACCTGGCTCACAGGCCCAAAGTATATTTATTTGAGGGAAAAGAAGGTATGCCGTATTCCTCTTCTAGTGTCCGCAAGATCATACTTAAAGCAGCTAAGCTAGCAGGCATCAAACAGCATGTGACACCTCACATGCTTCGGCATAGTTTTGCTACTCATCTTCTAGAAGCAGGTACAGACCTGCGGTATGTACAACTCTTGCTGGGGCATACCAGCTCAAAAACGACTGAGATTTATACACATGTAGCTATTAAAGGTTTTGATCAAATCAAAAACCCATTAGATTTGGGCAGATAGAATAGGTTATAGTGCACTAAGTGTGCTAGACACCTTTGTTAGGGTTAATTATGCTGTTGAAAAAACTAGTCTTTCTATCATGTTTCCTAGTTACTCTATTAACTGGATGTGATTCTGAACAACAGAATATGCGGTTTAGCAATTTTAAAGTCAAATTTGAACTTTGGCCTTCTTTTGCAACTCCGTCAATATATACGATTGACTTAGACTCGAGTGAAATTACATTGAGTTTATCTGAATTGCGGAGAAATATTGATTATAATCCTAATCCTCAGGACACATCTGATTATGATATCATACATCAAAACGAACTTTTACTGGACGATCGAATGAAGGAGTATTTGGAATCAAATAATCTATACATTAGACATATTGAAACTGTAACAATTCCCTCAGAACACACCCCTTCTTTCTTTGGCAATTTTAACTTTCGTGAACGTGACAGCATTCCAGACGACCCAATACCTCAAGTCGATGGAATTGAGGTCTATATAAAGTATGACGAAACTAAATTCACTGGAACATTCAAACTCAATGACTACAAATTTGGGAATGATAAAGAGTTAATGAGATCAATCATTGACTTTGGCATTAATCAATTTCAAAAGCCAGATGTCATTATGTACTTTGAAGATCTTGCAACCTACTTCAAGTTGGGATTACAATACAGAATTGAAATTGAAAAACCAATCGAGTACAAATTCTATGGAATGGTCTATCATGAGGATAGGCAAGAAGTTGAAAGTTTCCTCGCCGGCTTAAATAGGGGAACTCCAATAGTATTCAATATCAATCGCTATAATGGAGCCAGAATATTTGCAACATTATGCGAAAGGTATTTGGAAGCCAACAAATCACTTGATGTTTATTGGCTTTTAGACGACAGGACTTTAGATCAAGTACGAGCTTATAATAAGAAACTCTTGGATGAGTCACGAATTTTTCCAGACCGAAATGCAATGTTGAAGTCTTTAAAATAACCCTAATCGAGTAGACGGCCCCACCAGTCATAACTGATGGGGTGCGCCTCTGGAGCGCCAGCCCGGTCACACCACCGTACGTACGGCCGGGGTGGAACGATAGCGCCTACCTGCCGGCAAAGGCAGGTATACGGCGGACTAGGCGTCCCCGTTCACTGAATCTCAGGAATCGTATTACGGTAATAGGAAAGCATCGATTCGTACCCTCGCCTTCTGAGTCTGGACAATGTAATAGTCGTCCTCAGTATGGGGCTTTGGGCTACCGCCCGGGGGCACCTAGCCTGCCTCCCATCCTAGTTCTGCTATAAGCATACGCTCTGTCTCTGTCCATCCCTAACCGGATCAGGTTCTTTCGCTTACGTACTGGTTTCTTCCAGGCTACGCGCCCCGGTCATACCAGATGCAATACCTCAGTCGGTTCCTTAACCACTCGTCAGGTGCTTTGAGCTTGGTGCTAATATTCGCTAAACGAAAGTTATTCACCCAGCCCTTCCATACAGCTGACAACTTCTGGAATCGGTCTCGTGATGGGATATAGAAAAATGGCCTGTACCTGGATCAATGCAATTCATGGTAAACCCAATCCAGCTTCAGACCCTTGCGCGGGTATCGGACCACAAATGCCTCCACTTCCTCCCATGCCTACTCAGGAAGAGCTCGAGCAAATGATGAACAGCATGGGACTTCCTCCACAGTAATTTTCAACGATAAAACCTCAATAGGTAGCAATTCCTGGAAGTGCTACCTATTGATCATTTGCTTAAAACCTGCTACCCCACCCCCACGGGACAATACCCCTCAAGCCTGCACCAAGTGGTTTTAGCTCGCACTAACGGTTTCAATTACTTGAATTAACCATCTCCCACACATTTATTCTTAAAACCAGAAACATATATCAGTAACCGCTCGTAATATATTCTTAAAAATAGAAAGTAATAGCTTTTACTTTAGCATCACACTAAAAACGATGAGCTCATGAAAGGATATCTAGGAGAATTTGAAGAGTTGGTACTACTCACCATCGCCAATCTGGCCGATGAGGCCTATGGAGTAGCCATACTCAACGACATCAGCGAACGTGCCAACCGCAAACTGAGCATCGGCGCACTGCACTCCACCCTCACGCGCCTGGAAGAAAAAGGCTACATCACCTCCTCCATGGGCACGCCCACGAAAGAGCGTGGTGGCCGCCGCAAGCGCTATTTCCAACTCACCGATAGCGCCATCACCGAACTCCAGAATATGAAACAGCTCCGCGATGAGCTGTGGTCCAATGCCAAAATCAACCTTTCGCTAAGATGAATCAGCCAACTCCCCCACCCCTGGCCAGAAAGCTCCTCTATTGGAGGTCTGGCAACGCCAACATGGAAGACATTCTGGGCGATCTGGATGAACTTTATGCTCATCAGGTGCAGTCCAGTGGACGCGGCAAGGCCAATCGATGGTATTGGCGACAGGTGTTGTCCATTTGCTTTTCGTATGCTTTGCGCAAACGCAAAACTCAAACCCACTACTCCTCCTACTACAGTGAAAACTCCCTGGCCATGCTGAAAAACTACGCGATTATCGCTTTTCGCAATTTTTCCAACCAAAAACTCTTTACCCTGATCAATATCTTTGGTCTGGCACTGGGCATGTGCGTCTGCCTACTGGCGGTCTCGATCTCTGTGGCGATCTACACCTCGGACGATCACCACGAGCACAAAGACCGCATCTATCAGCTCAATACTACCCTGACCACCGATAGCCATACGAAGACCTTTGGCTCTACCTTTCGTGCGGCAGGTCCTTACCTAAAGGAGCAGTTTCCCATAATCGAGGAAGTCGTACGGATCGAATCCGGTTTTAGACCTGCTATCCTCAAAAACGGCACAGAAATCCCATTTCGCGGCTATTTCGCTGACGAGACGTTTTTTAAGGTATTCAGCTTTAACCTGATCGCCGGTGATCCGAAAACCGCACTCCGAGAGCCTTATAGTCTGGTTCTTACTGAGGCTTCCGCCGAAAAACTGTTTAGCGATGAGGAGGCACTCGGTAAAATCGTAGAAACCACAACCGGGCGCTTTCAGGTCACGGCCATTATGGAAAATCCGAAGAACACCCACTTTTTCTTCGAAACACTCACCTCTTATGCTACTTATGAGGCGCTTGGTCACACACCCGCTACCGACTGGCTCACCTATCGTGACAATTACGTTTACACCCTTTTGCAGCCAGAGACCTCTCCACAACAACTCTCCGATGCACTGCAACTCATCGCAAATGAAGCCACTACATTTCATCCAGACACAGAAATCGAGCTTTCGGCCATCCCCCTCACAGGCGTGGTGCCCCGCTGGAACATCAGCAATGCACTGGGCATCGGCTGGGACCAGCCATCTATGTTGTTTTTCCTATTCATAGGACTCCTCGTGCTCCTGCCCGCCATCTTCAACTACACCAACCTATCCATAGCCAGAGCGCTGAAGCGGGCCAAAGAAATAGGCATTCGTAAGGTAGTAGGTGCGGAAAAAGGGCAGATCAAAGCACAATTTATGGTGGAAACGGTGCTCCTGACGCTGCTGGCATTAGTTCTGTCACTGGCCTTGCTTGGGTTTATCAAAGCAGAATTTCTAAAAATGGTCATCGGAGCCCAGGTATTGGACATTAGCCTAAACTTCGAGCAAGTCACAGCCTTTTTGCTCTTTGCGCTGACTGTGGGGATACTGGCAGGCCTCTTCCCAGCACAATATTTCGCACGCCTTAACCCCGTGCAAACCATCAAAGGCAGCATGAAATCAGGCAAAAACCAGGTGAATGGAATCAAAAAAGGACTTTTCATCTTCCAGTTCTTCATCTCACTGGTCTTCATCATCGGGGTGGCGGTGATTGCCCGGCAGTACAGTTATGTCTTGAATGAAAACCATGGATTTACCTCCGAAAACGTGCTAGTGGTGCCCTTCAATGGGATCAACAAACAACTCGCCATCAACGAATTTTCCAGCCATCCGGATATTGCTTCCGTTACTACCACGTCCAGTTTGCCAGGCATTATGATCGGTGAGGAAACACAGGCCACCGCCAACGAGCTCGACACCCTGACGGTACGGCAGGTATTTGTGGGTGAATCCTATTTCGATCAAATGAATATGCAGACCGTCTGGGGTACTTCTCAGCTGGCAGCAGCCAACCAAACCGTAGAAGAAGTGGTAGTCAACGAACAATACCTTCGATCCATTGCAGTGTTCAACACTCCGGGTGATTCCCTCAACCTCACACTTGCCGATGGGACACGTTGCCAGGTGGTGGGTATTCTCAAAGACTTTTATATGGAGCCACTCAATGAAAACATCCGGCCGATTCTCTTTCGCAGGTCGTTGGAAAACAGTCACTATGCGCTACTGTCTGTTAGCTCCTCCAATATCACCCAGACACTGGACGAGCTGGATGAACGCTGGTCGGGCATAGACCAAAACGTACGGTTTAGCCCTACATTTCTGGACGATGAAATCGAAAAAGCCTATTACTTTCTGTCCGTACAAATCAAAATATTCAGTTTCCTCAGCCTGCTGGCCGTAACTATTTCGTGTTTAGGTCTGCTGGGCATGGTCAGTTTCACTACCGAAAACCGAACCAAAGAAATCGCACTGCGCAAAATCATGGGAGCCACAGACCGCAGCCTCTATGTGTTGCTCACCCGTGAGTTTGCTCGACTCATTGCCATCTCAGCAGCTCTGGCTGTACCTTTTGCTTATTTCTTTTATGACAAGCTCTTCCTCTACATGCTACTGCCCAATGGCAAAGGTGTAGGACTGCTGGAGGTGCTGATCAGCATCGGATTTTTGTTTGGTGTAGGCTTTGCCTCTATCTACTGGCAAACCTCTCGGGTCACGCGAGCCAATCCGGCCACTAGCTTAAGGTATGAGTAGCTTTATCACATGAGTCAATACTACGTCAGGGTGGAGTTCAATCTACCAGGTGTTAGCAGTCATGATTCTCCTAAAAATACTTTCCGCTATTTGCTGAGAATACTAAAAGGCCCCGGCAATGCCGGGGCCTCAGCGCCCCCTAAGAACCACCAAAGGGGGACTACCTAACCAACCAGTGGTTCTTCAATATTTTTATCAAGAAGGCCGTAGGCCCATTTGCAAGTAGCTCGTACGTTAGCAGCTTCAATTCCTATAAAAAATCCCTGGATTAGCAGACAAAACTCAGAAAGCAACTCAGCTAAATATGGTTTAATGGTGATGACAACTTTGAAGTGAAAAAATGCATCGCTTCATTGATTCATCCATGAATGCAGGTGCAATAAAAGTGAAAATTCGAAACATAACAATCGTCTAATTCACGTAAAATACAACGAATCGTTAAACTAGTAAATTATCCTCATGAACCATCGAAATAAACCGATAAAAAAGCCCGGCTACATTGCCCGACGTTGTCCCACCAAAATCATGTAGAAGCCTTCCTGCTCTTTAGTATCTACATTATTATTTTATCATTATACACAACCACAGCCATCACTATTTTAGCATTTATTCATTTTATCCTTTGTTTTCTATTAATATTGGAATTATATTGGTTGACCAGTTGGTAGATCACCAGTAATTGATCTTCCAATTTTTGTATAGAGCGGATTGTCTTGAGCCCATTACAGGCGACATGCTACAACAGGTATGTCTGCTTAATAATGCGCATAACGTAGTAATCAATTAACCAATGTAATACTATGAAGAACAGTCCAACCACTTACCCAACGATTGCCACTTCTGCGAGCTGGCACAACAAACAACTTCTATTCTTATGTCTGACGTTTCTGCTGCTTTGTTGCTGTGGATTTATAAGTCAGGCGCAGACCTACAACGCTCCCTATGACATCCCGAGGTTTCAGGATTTTATAGGGGAGTGCAAACTTCAAGCTCCTACAAGTTCCACGGAAGCCACCAACTCCGAACTTAAAGCCGGCTACACATCCAGCTGGTTTTATGTAGTCAATGGTGATAAGGTAGCCTTTAACCAGTCTGGCTCCAAGCAGCGCACGGAACTTCGTGATCTACGCAATTGGGACCTTACCCAGGCTGATCAGTCGCTATTCGGCAAAATCGACATTGTGCAGCAAACCTGTGATCAGGTGACGGTGATGCAGATTCACGATGACGCCAATGTAGGCAGCGGCCCAAACAAGCCACTGCTACGCATCTACAAGCACAACGCCAAGTCACCAACCAACCACATCTGGGCGGCAATTAAAACTGACAATGGTGGTTCTAACACCACCCACATCGATCTGGGTGCTGACCCGGGTGGATATTTTACTTGCCATATAAAGCTGGAAAATAGCCGCTTGATCATCGATTATGAAGGTGTAGAAAAAGTGAACATGGACGTTTCTTTTTGGAGCTTCCCAAGCTACTGGAAAGCAGGTGTGTACTTACAGGACAATGGAGAGGCTACTGCCCACTTTGATGAGCTCTATACAGGAACACCGCCTGTTTCCAACAACGCTCCTACAACTTCCATCACTTCACCTGCCAATGGAGCAAGTTTCAATGAAGGTGACAACATCACGATCTCCGCAGATGCTTCAGACACTGATGGTACTGTAAGCAAAGTGGAATTCTTCCAGGGGGCAACCAAACTGGGCGAGGACCTGACAGCTCCTTATTCATTTGCCTGGAACAATGTGGCGGCTGGAAGCTACGACCTCACCACAGTAGCCACCGATGACCAGGGCGCTACGGGCACCTCA
>NZ_QREG01000006.1:89287-236831 GCF_003386095.1 Marinoscillum furvescens DSM 4134
TGACAGCTCCTTATTCATTTGCCTGGAACAATGTGGCGGCTGGAAGCTACGACCTCACCACAGTAGCCACCGATGACCAGGGCGCTACGGGCACCTCAGCGGTAGTGTCAATAACCGTAAATAGCACATCAAATGCCAACCCTACAACTTCCATCACTGCACCTGCCAATGGAGCAAGTTTCAATGAAGGTGACAACATTACGATCTCCGCAGATGCTACAGACACTGATGGCACTTTAAGCAAAGTGGAGTTCTTCCAGGGGGCCACCAAGCTGGGCGAGGACCTTACAGCTCCTTATTCATTTGCCTGGAACAATGTGGCGGCTGGAAGCTACGACCTCACCACAGTAGCCACCGATGACCAGGGCGCTACGGGCACCTCAGTGGTAGTGTCTATAACCGTAAATAGCACATCAAATGCCAACCCTACAACTTCCATCACTGCACCTGCCAATGGAGCAAGCTTTAATGAAGGTGACAACATCTCGATCTCCGCAGATGCTTCAGACTCTGATGGTACCGTAAGCAAAGTGGAGTTCTTCCAGGGGGCCACCAAGCTGGGCGAGGACCTTACAGCTCCTTATTCATTTACCTGGAACAGTGTAGCTGCTGGAAACTACGACCTCACCACAGTAGCCACTGATGACCAGGGCGCTACGGGCACCTCAGCGGTAGTGTCTGTCACGGTAGCGGCACCTGCATCAGGACTACAGGCTGGTACTATCTATCAAATCACAGCTAGCCACAGTGGTCAATCCATGGAAATCGTAGATGCTAAAACTGATAACGATGCTGAGGCTGTCCAGAATCACTACACCGGAGCCAATCATCAAAAATGGGAACTGGTAGATGCCGGCAGTGGACTGTTTAAGCTCAAGGCCCTTCACAGTAATAAATATTTACAAATAAAGGATGGTAAAAACGATGAAGGCATGGAGGCTGTGCAAAGCTCCAGCAACTCGTCCAATAACCAAAAATGGGACATTGTCGCACTGAGCAATGGAAACTACAAAATTGTCAATCAAAACAGTTTCAAAGCGCTAGGTGTATTGGATGGAAAAACCGATGATGGAGAAAAGGTGGTACAATATACTTACAACGGCAACTCCTCTATGCAATGGTCCTTCACTTCAGTAGGGAGCAGCTCCAAAATCATGACCATTACACCTGATGAAGTCTCAACTACTTTGAGCGTCTTCCCTAATCCGGCCACCCAGTTCATTGCACTGGAAATGAATGTCTCTGAGGTTGCTGCTTTCAGCGGACAACTCCTGTCTCTGGATGGAAAAGTGATTCGTGATCTGAAGCCCGAAACGCTGCATAAAGGAACTCACACCATCACCATCGACCTGAGTGACTTGCAGCAAGGTGTCTATTTCCTAAAAACCTCTATTGGTGACAACCAACTAGCGCATCGAATTCTGAAAAAGTAAAGGAATCGAGACCTAAACAACCAGCTAATCTTAAGTATCAATTTTACCTAAACTAATAACTATGAAGAACAATCCAACCACGATCCGCAGTACTGTCTCACGTAAGAGCTGGCATTACTTGTCATCCCTTTTCTTTGGACTGACTCTACTGATCTGCTGCAGCTTTATAAGTCAGGCGCAGACCTACAATGCACCTTATGACATCCCGAGGTTTCAGGATTTTATAGGGGAGTGCAAACTTCAAGCTCCTACGAGTTCTACAGAAGCCACCAACTCAGAGCTGAAAGCCGGCTACACATCCAGCTGGTTTTATGTAGTCAATGGTGATAAGGTAGCCTTTAACCAGTCTGGCTCCAAGCAGCGCACAGAACTTCGTGATCTACGCAATTGGGACCTTACCCAGGCTGATCAGTCGCTGTTCGGCAAAATCGACATTGTGCAGCAAACCTGTGATCAGGTGACGGTGATGCAGATTCACGATGATGCCAATGCAGGGAGTGGCCCAAACAAGCCACTGCTACGGATCTACAAGCACAACGCCAAGTCACCCACCAACCACATCTGGGCGGCAATTAAAACTGACAATGGAGGGTCTAACACCACCCACATCGATCTGGGTGCCGACCCGGGTGGATATTTTACTTGCCATGTAAAGTTGGAAAACGGCCGCATGATCATCGATTATGAAGGTGTAGAAAAAGTGAACATGGACGTTTCCTTTTGGGATTTCCCCAGCTACTGGAAGGCAGGCGTATATCTGCAGGACGATGGAGAAGCCACCGCTCATTTTGATGAGCTGCACACGGGCACTCCCTCCTCACCTTCAGACTACACGCTGACTACCAGCACGGTAGGCAATGGCACCATCAGCCTCAACCCCGGAGGAGGCACCTACTCGCCGGGCACCACAGTATCTCTTACTGCCAATCCCGCGTCGGGTTACCAGTTTGATCACTGGAGCGGTGATGCCAGCGGCACATCGGCTACTACTTCGGTGGTGATGGATGCCAACAAATCCGTAACGGCACACTTTGTATCTACGGGTGGCAGCATCCAGATCAGCTATGATGATTTTGAAAATGGCTGGGGCAGCTTCTCTGATGGTGGTAGCGATGCTTCCAGGTATACCGGAGGCAACTACGCTTACGGTGGGGATGCCGCTATCAACATTCAGGACAACAGCTCATCGTCTGTAATGACCTACACTAACAGTGTGGATATCAGCAGCTATTCTTCGCTCACTGTAGACTTTGCCTTCTACCCACGATCTATGGAAAACGGGGAAGATTTTTGGCTGCAGCTCTATGACGGCTCCAGTTATACCACTGTGGGCTCCTGGGCACGCGGCACTGACTTTCAAAACAACAACTTCTATACGGTGAGCGTAACGGTAGATCCTTCTATTGTGAACTTTGCTTCCAACATGAAGGTGCGCTTCAGGTGCGATGCATCAGGAAATGCTGACGATGTATACATCGACAATGTAGAAGTAACGGCCAATGGAAGTGGCAGCCGTACGAGCGGTTCGAGTATTGAGTGGATGGGACGGCTGGAGACTGAGTCTCTCGAGCCTCAGGCGCTAAGCATTAATGCTTTCCCTAATCCCTTTGCGGAGCAGCTAAACATCCAAATAGCGGGAGAAAATACTAAACCAGCACTCTTGCGTATTTATAGCATGGATGGCAAATTGGCCTACAGTAAATCAATAACTCCCAGCCAGGATGGCGTCAATATTACCACCGACCATTTAAAGTCAGGAATGTATTTGATACACCTACAGCAGGGAGTGAAAAAAGCTTCGTTCCGAATACTTAAACAATAGTTCCAAATAAGTTAGAGAGGGTGCTGTCCTGAAGTAATCAGCGGTGATGACAGCACCCTCTTTTTATGTGATACCTTTGCGGTATGTCGCCGAAAGATCCCTCTGCTTTTTATCTTGCTCAACCTGAACCAAATCAAAGCTGCTTTTTGGCCCTACGCCAACTACTCTTAAATTTTCACCACGAAATCAGCGAATGCACCAAATACGGCATGCCTTGTTTTTGCCTAAGACAAAAAGCCTGGTGCTACTTGTGGCACGACAAGAAAACTCAACAGCCGTACCTACTATTGGTAGATGGTCAGCAGCTCAATCATCCCCTCCTGGAGCGTGGAAACCGCGCTCGCATGAAGATATTCAACATCAACCCGACTGAAGACCTCCCGGTGGATTCCCTCGCCCAAATCCTCAATGAAGCTTTAGCAGTTCGCAATAGGTGACCGGATGCTCATAAATCAGGCTAGACCAAAAGTGTGATCTGCTGAAGCAGTAATGTAATAACCATCCGGATCTCGAAATGAAAACTCTTCTATTCCAGAGTTTGGATTCAAATGCACCTCCTCAACTACAGGGAACCCCAGTTTTTCCATTCTCGCACGAATTGCATGCATCTGCGGTGTCCGAAAATAAAGAATCAGCCCGTTTCCAGGAGTATCTGATGGTGCTCGTAGGGTCGGGTGCTCATGCGTTCCCCATTTGTGCAAGCAGAGCATCACCTCACTACCTTGTTGGGTAAGCACCTCAAATTCTTCACCTCCATGGCGAGCCTTCCACTGAAAAACCTGCTCGTACCACATAGCACTAGCACGCACATCTTTCACTCCAATGACCAGGTCTGGTTTCATAGTCTGCTATTCAAATGAAAATCAAACATAGCACTTTAGAATCGCCTATCCCACCTTATAAACAGACCCCTCTCGCACGTAGCCTAGTTTTTCATAGTAAGTGTCCACATCTGAGAGCACATAAACGTCCGTCTCTGGAAAGCTCAAATGGACATGTTCCAGCAACTGCCGTCCAATGCCATGGCCTCTAAAACGAGGAGCCACCAGCAAGTCTATAACCCATACGTAGATGCCATGATCCAAAATGGCCCTTACGTATCCACCACATGCACCCTGACAATACGCCACATAGGTGGATGATCCCGCCAGAGCCTGCTGATAACCCGGCTTCAGGTAGTCTTTCCATTCGTCACCTTCAGACCTAAACAGCTCCTTTAGCGGCTCATAATCTACATCGCTATACGCCTTGATTTCAGCTTTCATGGCTTTAAAATCTTTATAAGTCACACTTTACTCCACCCTTAATTTACTCATTTCACCTGTTGCAGCCAGATGCTAAGCGTGGCGTGCACTATTGATGCTGATAGGCACCGGACGAATAAGTCAGCTCGTAGCTATGGGTATAGATTTCAAAGACGATTCCGAAAGGGTCTTCTACATAAACCATTTTAAACGGTTTTTCCCCAGGGTAATATTCCCTGATAGGCATGCGCTGCTTACCACCAGCCTTCACAATGCGCTCTGTCAACCCTTCGATATCCGGATCTTGCACGCAGAAATGAAACAAGCCCGTCTGAAATGGATTGAATGCCGGGGTCTCTTTGGGTGTTTCTGGAAATGAAAAAAGTTCTACACCTATACCATCAGATGTAGCTAGATGTGCTATCTCAAAAGTTTCCCAATTTTCTCCGAATACATCAATACACATTTGTCCGATGGCTGTCTCCCGTTCCTTTTTCACCTCATTAGGCTCCATAATGAGGTACCACCCCATTGTTTCTGTATAAAATGCTACGGCTTTTTGTATATCAGGAACGGTAATTCCGATATGTGAAAATGATTTTGGATATTGCTTGTTCATCGTCTTTAGTTTATTTGATTTTACCACCTATACGGTAGCCAAAGCCAAAAAGATAGTACCCTACCCGTATGTTACATGGTTACCAAAAGGTGTTAATTGATGATTGTCAGCAACAACAGCATGCTAAAAAAATGAAAGAAAAATTTATTTGTCCACTGCATTACACGATGGAGCTGATTGGAAGCAAATGGAAACCCTTGCTGTTGTTTCACCTACTGAGTGGGCCACTGAGAGCAGGGGAATTGCAGCAATCAATCAGTGGTATTTCCAATAAAATGTTCACCCAAAACATCCGCGAACTGGAGCGTGATGGACTGGTGGAGCGTACCGTTTTTGCAGAAGTACCTCCACGGGTAGAGTACATGCTTACCAATCGAGGGAAATCGCTTGAACACATACTCAGACAAATGGACGAGTGGGGAGCCGAAGAGCTCAAGTCATTTGCTTCAGGGGATAAATAATAAACTCAATACCTTCTCAAAACGAATAGCTCAGCAACACTGCCAACTGGTTCTTTCCAAAATAGCTTTGGCTGCCAGGGTATTTGGTAAACCGAACCTCTGCAGAGATCAGGTTGCGTACCGACACATAGCGCTGTACACCGATCCCCATGGATGCTCCCGCCATCAAATTCGCCACATGAGCTACGTCTGACTCATGCACACTCCCACTGGGGGAGACTTCCTTTAGGTAAGTTTCATTTGCGAGGTGATAAGCAACAGCGCCTCCAAAATTGAGAAACGGTCTCCAATTGTTGGTCTGTAACGTATAGCGCAACAGTACAGGTAGCTCCACTGTCGTATGAGTCATCTTCATAGACAAATCATACTGCCCGGTCACTGCTGAAGCCTCCACTTCAGCTTTTGAGAAAAATAAGCCCGTGTAGAAAGAATAAGCGTTTCGTATAGGCATGTCTGCAAACGCACCAAAAACAACACCCTGAGCAGGGTCGAAAACAAGGTTTTTTAGCTGACTATTGGAAAGCTGACTGGTGGCCATATTGAAGGATACCGAATGGCTGGATTGTGCGAAACCTGCAGTTACTCCCATTCGGGGGAAATTTAACCGGCGATTTTCACCATCGTTGTACATGTCCAGCAGCTGCTCCATGGATTTGGTGCGAAAAGCTACCAGTTCGTGTTGGCCATACGCCCAATCAAAATCTGCAGTATAGTCCATTAGTAATTGCCTGTAATTGTCTTCTGTTAGCATTACCAGTTCAGAGCTATCAGAACTAAGGTAAAACTTTCGACTCCCTGGCTCCTGATAGCTATACAAGGTCAGTCCGCCGTGTGTAAGCCGTTCTAAGAAAACAGGCCTGATTTCACCTCTTAGCTCTATTTCCCTGGATACATAGACGGTACCATCCTTGAGCCCATACTGCGTAAGCTGATGCGGCAGGTAAGTCACAGGCCTTCCCTGCTTGATTCTGGTTATATAATGAGCGTTTTCACTATCGGTTCCTGCCACCAGTTTTACTCCAGACACTAAAGAGGTATCCGTGGCAATGAAGCCACGCTTTTGCGCCTCGGCCAGTACCGTTAGACATGCAAAAACAACAAGCAATACATATCGACTCATGGGGTTATGCGGAATTTGAATCTTAAAAATGAAACTGGAAAAAGTGTGGCTAATTTATAGTTAGGTGCGAACTCACACAAACAAGCAGGGTGTTTATTCTTGAAAACCCACCTGCAATGGCCTTTCTGACAGGTTTGAACAATCCCTCCCCTTTCAATAAAACACCATCCACCCTACCTATGTCCACCAACCGCATACTTTTGATGTATAATCCTTTATTCATAAAACCTTAACTAGTATGCTAAAAAACAGAATTTATACCCTTAGCCTTTGCCTACTCCTTTCATTGTTTTTCGCCAGCTGCGGCAGCAGCAGCGATGACCCAAAAACTGCACAGGAGTTGACTATTGAAGCGCTACAAGGTACATGGACGTTGGACGCATCTCAGTCTGTATTTGCCAATACCGGACTGGATGGTTCCGACCTGACGGTAAACATTAGTGAGACTGGTTTCACCTTATCTGGAAGCATTACCAGTTATGTGAGCGGCGGCACTTATACGGTTTCTGAGGCTGGAGCACTGGCTGATCTGGCGGTGGCCCTGGAGTCTGCTGATCTTGAGCTAAGTGGCAACCCTTCTATTCAGATCAATGATGCGCTAACGCAAATCACTGTTGCTTTTTCTACCAAGCAAGCCGACAGCCGTGTAGCGGGTCTTGGTGAGTTTAAGTTTGTCTTTGTAAAATCAGAATAAGTAACAAGCTCGTCTCATGGTGACTAATTACACCATGAGACACTTTATTCTACCTTCCCTCTCCACCTGGAGTTACTGTCCCCACTCCCCATCATCTGTCCGAAAAGGATATACCGGAAGTCCGTATTCATTGACCAGGTTAACCTTCGGCTTACCTGCAAAGGCATACCTTACATACTTAGGCGAGCCTATTTCAGTAGCAGATAAGACCACACGATTTCCTTCAATTTTTGCCTGGGCCTCTACCCAGTTCTTACTTTCATCAGCTATCCAAAAACCAGAAGGTTTTCTTCCATTGGTTGTTTTCAGCCTATTGGCATCATCAAAATAAACGACCAATTGCCCTTCACGCTGTTCTACTTTTTGCATCACCGGCCCATCAGCCGGCACTTTCAGGTTAAGCGCGCGTTTGGCTGCCAGCAATGCCCCACGCTGCCCAATCGGCAATTTATCAGCCGGGTGAATATCTAGCGCTTCACCCAGGTCAATGGTATTGATCAATGAAGTGTTGGGCAGCTCCAGCACTTTGCTTTGAGACTCCCTCATCCAGGCCCACGATGGCTCGGTAGGACTCTCTGGATCGATCTCCTTTTTCGCTTCTGTTCCTTTCCCAAAGCCAGGCAGCATCACCACCAGAAAATGCATTTGCTCATCAGCCCATCGCTGACGGTAGGTTTGCACCCATTTTTTGAGCACATCTCCATACTCTTCCATGCCACACACGCGGTGAAACCAGTTTTTTTCATCTACCTCCGGCATCCCCGACAGATAGCGGGTGTTGCGCTCGCCCTGACACCAAACCAGCCCCCTGTTGGCAAATGGAATCAGTGGATGCATCATGGCATTGTACAGAATATTGGGCTGGCGGCGTAAAAACACATCTTCCTTGCCCGTACGGCTTTTGCCTTTGGCAACGATTTCCTGCACCCTTTTGGCTGTAGCCGTGTCTGCATCAAACTCCTCCATAATGGTCTTAAAGTGCGGAACCTCCCCGGTCATGCTGCGTGGCATCCACGCCTCTATAGACGAACTTCCCCAGGCAGTAAGAACGATGCCCACGGGCACCTCCGCCAACTCCTGAAGGAAATAAGCAAACGAAAAGGCCACTGCACTCGATGGATGAATCTCCTGCCACTGCCCGATCACTTTTTCCTGCTCCTGGAGACCAACCGTACGAGTCACCTCAAAAGTCCGGATGTTCTGGGCGTAGGGAATCAACCCTCGCACTTCGGGAGACTTATTCGCATTAAACTGCATATTGGACTGCCCGGAACAGATCCAAACCTCTCCCACCAATACATCAGAAATGACCACTTCCTGCCTGCCTGAGACCACCAAATCCCTGCCTTCCAGGGATGCTTTCATAGGGCTCAACCGAACCATCCATCTACCGTCTTTTCCAGCTTTGGTCTTTAGCGTTTGTCCTGCAAAAGAAACCGTTACCTTCTCTCGAGGGGCTGATTTGCCCCAAACAGGAACTTCCTTTTCTCGCTGCAAGACCATGTGATCGGTAAAAATAGATGCCACTTCAAGCTCCTGGCCCAGCGATGTGAATGCCAGAGCGAGCAAGATCACGTAACTTATCGTTTGTTTCATCATTGGAGTATTTTCTAAAATTATAATCTATTGGGTAATGGTATAGCGCAATGCATCTACTGTGTCCAAAGGAGTGCCTTTCCAAAGTCCGTTACCCACCGCCTCAAAGGTCAGCTGCTCAGATACAGGCACTTTGTCCTTCGCCCAGATCAGCACCGGGCCTGCTTCTTCTACATCGATCACTACACGGTCCGCTGAGATGCTTTGTAGTGTATAGCTACTGGCTCCCAGGTATTTGTCTGCCCGCCCGATGATGGACCATCCTTTTTGTATAGGGCTCAGCTGCACCAGTTTTTCTTGTCGGGTGCCCAGGCTGAAAGTATATTCACCATTGAGCATTTGAGCTTTTTGCTCGAAGTAGTCATATAGCAGCAAACCTTCGGCTGGAATCTCCCATTTCCCTTCATAGGGCTGAAGCATGCCTGAGGCATGGGTGTAGTCCTCAACCATAAAGCTGGCTTGCACTTCTGTATCGCGATTGAGGTTAAAAGCCAGGATAACTGCCGACTGATTTTTCAGCGGGGCAATAACCCGAAAAGCCTCACCTCCTGTATAAGGATCCTGCATCAGCGTTTCCGGTAGCGGTACTGCCGGGGCAAGTGTGCCTAAAAGCCTACCATCTTCATACATCAATGGTTTCAGGTAAGTATCATCGATGTTTTTGGTTTCGTCAGAGAGGTACACAGGCCCACCCGATACAGCCCGCGCCACTGCCATGAGTCGGGCCGTTTCCTTAAAACTGGTATGAAACATGTCCTGATCGGTCCAGTGCACATGCCCCAGCCAAAGCGCATTGGTGAAATTTTGCGCAAGGGTAAGGTCTACCCGATCCAGGTCGTTTTTATAATCTACACTCGAGCGAATCACCGAAGAGTAGGTCTGATGAAAAACGTTGAAATTTTGCATGGCTATGCAATTGATCATGTGGAGGCCCTTCGCCTTTACCTGCTCCTCTAGTGCTTTTTGGTTTTGATATACCGCTCTTATGGCATTGGATTTTCCGCTGTTGTATCGCCAGTTGTCCGACTGAAAATCCACCTTGATGATATCAAAGCCATTGTCATAAGTATCATTGATCATTTTTTCATAAAACTGATCCGAAGCAGCTTGTGATACTTTAGTGGTGAGTAGAGATCTTTTCCGTGACTGCCACATACTCTCTTCCAGCTGAGGTGCCAGCTCGGTCATGGTATGATCGGGAGATATTCCGCCCATGTAGCCATTGAAATTCCTCCAGATACCGAGCCATTTCACTTTGTCATCTTTCAGTTGGGTGATCGGCCCCCAGCCATTGGGAAATTTCTTTTCATCCACACCGAAAGAAAGCAGCTGCCCTTTATGCTGATGTAGATAGCCATCGTCCACCATCACCCAGCGGATGGGCAAATCACTTTGCTGAATATCTTTAATGGAGTTGGCAATGATGTCCTCATTGATTTTTTGTCTAAAATGCTCCCATGAGCACCAGCCCAGGTATTGGAAAGGTTCCGGGAAAGTTTTGTCACTTCGCCAGTTGATCTGACCTGCCAAAACGGGATGACTTTTGGCCAGCTCCCATACCCGACGTGTCGCTGCATAGGGACTTTCATCTTCGGCATACGCCAAAAGCGGGATTTCGATATCCACCGTATCTGTCCCGTAAGTAGCCGTTTGAAGGTAAAAAGCGCTATCCTTCACCGAAAAGGTGTTGCCCACCTCCTTAGATACCAGCGGCATCACTGCCAAAAACTGACCATTGGTTTTTCTCAGTAGCATAAACGCCCCGAACTGCATATTGTCATCCTCACGAGGCCTCTTGAGCTCATAGTTTTGTAGCTCCGCAGGGCTGCTAAACCACAGCGCCTCCATTCGATTGCCAGAGGCCACTCGATCAGAAAACGGACGGTAGTACATCCCTTTTTCGTAAGCGGGAAGCTTAATGGGAATTGTCGCGATCACCCCAACAGAGTCGGGAGTAAATTCCTGCTTGTTAATGGAAAAAATGCCTTCTCTGGAAACCTCGTTCACCGCCAATAGCGAAGGAATTTGATCAAAGTTCCCAACTTCATTTGCTTGTAAGGCCTGCTCTTTTTTTACTTCACAGGCAAGCAAGAATGCTGTGAGTAAGGTGATGAAGTGAACGTATTTTCTCATTGTAAATTCGGTTTTTCTCTTTTTGTTGAGCAATAACATCATTCGGAGTTCTAGTTCGGAGCTCCACTCTTCCAAAGTGTGATTTCTTCTAAGTCGTTATCTGATAAAATGCCTCGCCTGGTGTGCCCCATGGCTATATCTGACTTCAGGTCCTTCAGTAGTTTGTCTACCACTTCCGGCCTGGATTCAAACAGGTTTTTCGTCTCTCCAGGATCAGCATAGAGGTCGTAAAGCTGTGCTGCTGGCGCGTCTTCTGGCATGTCTTTCTCACGAGGTGCTGTCCACCCTCCCGAACCTTTGGCCAACAAGAGTTTCCACTTGCCCTGACGATACGCAAAATGCCCGCTGATCGAATGGTGGATAACACCTTTCCTTTCCGACTCAATTGGCTTTCCGTAAAGCGCTGGCAAGAAACTAAAACTATCCTCAGCCCCGGTGGCGGGAAGCTCCGTCTGCGTGATATCAGCCACGGTAGCAAAAAGATCGGTAAGGCAAATCAATTCATCAGACACTGATCCAGCCTGCACTTTTCCGGGCCAACTCACAATGAAAGGCACTCTGTGACCACCGTCCCAAAGGTCGGCCTTCGATCCGCGCATGTGTGCGCTGACCAAATGGCCCTGCTGGGCCAGCTCCGGGATGCCGGCAGCTTTTGAGCAGCCATTGTCACTGGTAAAAATGATCAGCGTGTTTTCATCCAGCCCGTTGGCTTCCAGCGCCTTCACCACCTCACCGATTACGTTATCCGTTTCCATCACAAAATCACCGTACTTACCCAACCCGCTTTTGCCTTGCCACGCAGCTGATGGCACAATCGGTGTATGGGGTGATCCCAAAGGCAAATACAAGAAAAATGGCGTGTCTTTGTCTTTAGCCCGTTCGTGGATATAAGCTACTGACTTCCGCGTGAGTGTTGGGAGCATGTTGATCTCCGGCTCATGGCTGATCACCCGGGTGTTTTCGATCACCTCTTGCATGCTCCCGGCATGGTGAAACCCATAGTAATAATCAAACCCACGCGTCAAAGGGCCATCCAGTATCTCTGTTCCAACCGGTGCTTTAAACGGTTTCCTTTTTGGTTTTTCCAAAAACTGGCCGGTCTCAGGATCCTGGTATTGAAAATTAAGGTGCCACTTGCCAAGGATTGCGGTATGATAACCGAGCTCCTTTAGGTGACTGGCCACTGTGGCTCTCTCGGGCGCGATCAGGTTGTCTGCATAGCCCTGCACCACGCCTCTCTGTAGCCTGGTTCGCCAGCTGTAACGACCCGTCAGCACACCATAACGCGTGGGTGTGCATACGGATGAGCCGGAGTGTGCATCTGTAAAAACCATCCCAGCGCCGGCTAACTGGTCTGCGTGTGGCGTAGAAATCCTGGAAGTCTCAGGAGCCAGCGCATGCACATCGCCATAGCCCAGGTCATCACAAATGATGTAAATGATATTAGGGTGACGGGGGGAGTCACACGAAACGAATGCTAGACTCAGGATAAGCAATACAACATTGAGTGTAAATACCTGCAAATAATTGATCTTCACCTTCGTTGGTAGCATTTATCCTTTTTTAATGGTGAAAGTCACCGGTTCATCCTGATTGAAGGCCTTTGCCTTTTTAAATCTCACCGTGCCAAACCCGTCCAGTTCGAAGGACTTCAGATTCATTTTGCCATTGAGTAGGGAAAGCGTAACCTCTTTTTTGGAATCCTTTCCAGCTATTTTCACTGTTCCGAATTGATAGCCATTGGACCAGAAGTACGTGCCCGGCTCGGAAGTAATCGACATGGACTTGTCTACGGCCGAATAATGGAATTTTGTAGTAGCCAGCACGGCTCCCCATGCCATCATGCTGCGGGCGTAGTGATTCCCATACTCTGCTTCATTAAATGGGTTTCGCTTGTGGCCATCATAGCGATCTCGAATATCCGAAATGGTTTTGAGTCCGGCTTCCGTTTGGTCTTCATAAAGCATACCCACCGCTGCGGTATGCTCAAATCCGGTCATTACTTCCGTAAAATAAGGGAAAGGCTGCTTCGGTCGCTCTTTGGGGTAAGCTGCCATGAGTAGCGCTGATTCATCGCCATAGGCATAGGAGCGCATGAAATTTGGATGCTTTGTCAAGCTTTCACGGTAGTTGTACTTCAGAATAGCTTCGTTGGTCTTTGCTATGTGAGATTCCTCAGCCAAATAGCCCAAATCAAGGATATGAGCCATCACCTGCCCTACCAGCTGATCTACCAACACCCCTTCTCCGAGCTGATACTGCGGATCATCTGGAACCAGCCTTCTTTTCACCCGAATCAGTCCATCGGCGATACTGTCCAGCGACATGGGAGGCACGATTTGCTGGATGTAATATTCTCCATTGAACAAATTTTCATCCATCCATGCCGACCCACTTTCATACAGTGACCGGCAAGTATTGGCAAATGATTCGTCTCCGAGGTAGCGGGACATCTCTTCACAGGCTCTGAGCGCACCGAGGTACCAAAAGCCCATCTGTGGATTGGGTCCGTAGTACTCTACGTCCATGGTGTTGTGCTGGGCACCTTCCATGATACCATCTTTGTCCGGGTCCCAGCCGTTTTTGATCCAGCAAAACTCCAGCGCCCGTTTTACTTTGCCCCAGTTTTGTTTCAGAAAATCATCATCACCCGAAAGCTGCCACTCTCTGTAGTACTGCATAATACTGCCGGTCTGCCCATCAGCAGCACCCAGTTTAAAACTGGTTCCCTTGGTAGCCAATGGCAAATCGATGCGGTAGTTCATCATGCCCCGGTCATCCAGTGCATAACCAAACTCTACCTCGCGCATATTTTTAGCTACTTCCCCGAAGAGGAAAGGAACGGTTTGTTCGTAGTTCCAAACGTGTGTACAGGTACCAGTCCCACTCCCCCGGTCATCTCTGGTTCCTTCCCAACCATGATAGTATCCAAACTTCGTTTTGAAAAAGAGCTGAGTGCGCAAATGCGCCAGGTTAAACAGTGCCGCTTCTTTGACTACCTGAGGAATGTCACTATTCACAAAAGCATTGACGAAAGAAGTGGTCTGCTGCTCCAATTCGGGAAGTCTCGGAATCACCTGACGGGCCACATCCCATGAGTCTTCAAATCTGGTCGTGTAGTAGTTGCCCACGTTTCCTTTATTGGTCCAGTTGGGACGGTTAGGGAAATGCCAGGTCAGGTAAAAGCGAAACGTTTTTTCTTCATTGGCTTCCAGGGTGGTTTTTAGGGCCAGTGAGCCCATTGGCCGGTCACTATTCGATGTTCGGTCACCGAGCATGCCATCATCGGTAAAATCATCCCAAAACTCCACAGTGCTGTTACCCCATTCTCCCGGCTTCCAGTCCGTGCGATAAGAAAACTCCCCCTCAGCATCAGTAGTCAGGCTAAAGGTGCCCCACTGCATGCTCTTCTGATCTACGCTATCCGAAACAAAGTGAATCCCTCTGATTCCGTCTTCTTCTCGATAGATATTCCTATTGCTTTTCGCCTTTCCTTCTACCCCATCTTCTCCAATAAAATTGGGAATGTTTCCTACCAATGAAATGGTTAGTGGCTTGTTGCTCACGTTTTTGACCTTGTAAGTAAGAATAGCGATGGGCAGGCTACTATCGTCCACATTTCCCGGGATGAGCGGATTGAACGCTTCCACACTAACGGCTACCGGAACCTCCTCGTCTTTTAGGTTTACCCGTCCGAAAGGATAGGCGGTCTCAAAAATTGCTTCATCGAATCTCGGCAAACCGTGATTGGCAGCTGTGGAGCCATAATAGCCTTCGTCATAACGCACAGGTATCGGGCCTTCCATGGCCAGGGCCTGTCCTGCTTTGTTTTCCTCTTTGAAGTATATCGCAAAAAAAGGTGCACGCTTCAAGACACCTAGACCCATTTGTGGATTATACCCTTTGGCCGGGCGGCTCATGATCTCCCAGTCCTCAATGGCACCACGCCCCGTAAGAGAAACCGTACCCGTACCAATCCCTCCAATCGGCATGGCAATCCGATCAAGGTGCTCCCGGTCATAGGTTTTCAGGACCGGCCAATTTTCTGACTGTTGGCCATACAGCAGCTGCGAAAGAGTAAAAAGAGAACAAAATGTTATGATCGATTTCAACTTCATCTTTATTTTAAAGTAAGAGGCCTGGGACTATCCACCACCCCAACAGGTCGTGCGTTTGCAGTGATTTCTTTGTCAAATTTTTGCATGGCGGCTTTGAGCTGCGTCACAATTTCTGGATGCTGATCGGCAAGGTTTTGCGTTTCAGAAGTATCCGATTTCAGGTTGTACAGCGCTTCCTTGCCATTTACTATTCTAAGTTTCCAATCTTTCCAGCGTACGGCTTCCAGTGTTCCCCAATGCGAATAGAAAAAATACTCGTGAGGACTTGACTCCCCTGCCGTGAGAACTGGGAAAATATCCTTCCCGTCGATGATCCGATCATTGGGCACCTCAGCGCCCATGAGACCTGCAAAAGTGGGCAGCAAGTCCATTGCGGTGATCAGTTCATCGGTATCACTTCCGGCCTTGATGCCCTTGGGCCAGCGAATCACCGTGGGCATACGCATACCACCTTCCAGGGTACTTCCTTTGCCACCTGATAAGGGACGAAGCGAATTTTTTCTATGCCGGCCAGCTCCATTATCACTGGTGAAAAGCACGATGGTATTTTCATCAATGCCATGCTTTTTGAGAGCCGAAAGGATTTGACCTACCGACCAGTCAATCTCATGAATAGCCGTCTCGTATATTTTTGATGAGGCCTCTACCCCATTGGCGAGGGCTTCAGCATAAGCTTTTTTGATTTCCGCGGAAGCCGCCACCGGACCATGAGGTATAGGATGTGGCACGTACAAAAAAAAGTTTTCGTCTTGATGCTCCTCGATAAACTGTACTGCTCGTTCGGTTATCCTTCGCGTGAGGTAATCCGCATCAGGATCCAATTCAATCACTTCCTCGCCTTCCAGCAACGGCAATGGAGGGAAATTGAAGTACTCCTGTCTTTTGTGTCTGGGCATGATATCATGGCTATAAGGAAGCCCAAAGAATTCATCAAACCCCTGGCGGGTAGGTAAAAACTCCGGTTGATCTCCCAAATGCCATTTCCCAAACATCCCGGTTCGGTAACCAGCAGATTTTGCAATCTCGGCGATGGTAATTTCGTCTGGATGCAGCCCATGGCCATCTGCTGCGAGACAAACTGGAAAACGCTTGCCTTCCGGGACATGGGGCAAAGCCACCACCCTGCTTGAGGGCGGCTCCATGCTGACGCGTCTGGGATAACACCCCGTCATCAGCGCTGCTCGTGAAGGAGTACACAGGGGTGCGGCTACATAAAAACTCGTCAGTCGAGCTCCTTCCTTTGCCATTTGGTCTATGTGGGGAGTGTAGACGTGATCGCCACCAAAGCAACCAAGGTCTGCATAGCCCTGATCATCTGTGAAGATGATGACGATGTTGGGGCGGTCTTCTTTCGGCGTACAACCCGCATTTACTACGAAAGAAACAATGATTAAAAAAGCAATTCTGACATATTTCATGGTTAAATCATTTCTTTAATTCAGCAGGATCACGCTCCTGAGGTGCTTCCAGGTTTGGTACGCGTTGGTCTGTCCCGATTACGTTCACATCACCCAGTTCTGCACGAATGGCTTCAGCTTGTGTTTTTAGCATGGCAACCACTTCTGGATTTTGGTCGGCTACATTGGTCGTTTCGCCCACATCTTCTTGCAAATTGTAAAGCACGTAATCATCCAGAGTAATGAACCCCTTGTCCACTTTCGGGTGGGTAGATTTGGACCAAAAAGGCTGATCTGCCACCGTTCTGGGCAGGTGCAGTTTCCATTTGCCTTTTCGAACGGCCTGGAGATTGGTCCCATTATAATAATAGGTAAACTCATGTGGAGATTGCTCCGACTCTCCTTTGAGGATATCAAAAATGTCTTTGCCATCTATGGTTCTGGCATTTGGTAGCTCTGCTCCGGCCAGTTTGCAAAAAGTAGGCAAAAGATCCATACTTGAAATGAGGGTATTTGAAACCTGCCCTCCGGGTATTTGCCCTGGCCAATAAAAAATTCCCGGCACGCGATGGCCACCCTCCATGGTGCAGTATTTTCCACCATTGAGTCCTCCGGTTTGGCCTTTCCAGGTGGGGCCATTGTCGGAGGTAAAAACCACCAGGGTGTTTTTGTCCAAGCCATTTGCCTTTAAGGCCTCCATGATGCGGCCAGTGCTATAATCCAGCTCTTGCACGAAATCGCCATAAGCACCACGATCAGAAGTTCCCTTAAACGCTTCGCTGGGCAACAGTGGACTATGCACGATATGGTGGGATACATAGATGAAGAAAGGCTTTTCTTTTTGTTCTTCAATAAATGAAACCACTTTATCCGTATAGGCTGATGTCAGCATTTCACAGGCTACATTCTCCTGCAAGACTTCTTTGTTGTGATAGAGGGTATTGTTATCACCCCAACCTTTGGGATCGTAGTTTCTTGGAATCCCCAGCCACTCATCAAATCCAGCATCCAAGGGGTGCGAACCCGGCACATTCATGCCGAGGTGCCATTTCCCCACCATAAGCGATCGATAACCCGCAGGTTTTAACAGCTCCGGAATGGTCAGCTCCTCAGCGGCTAAACCATAGTCCTTATACTTGAAAAACTGGGGTTTGGTGGCAATCGGATAGCCATTTCTCATGGGATACCTGCCTGTAAGCAGCGAAGCTCGTGATGGACTGCAAACATTGGCCGGGATGAAGAAATCAGTGCTTCGAAATCCTCCTGTAGCCAATGCATCTACATTAGGGGTCTTGATACCCTCTGCCCCATAGCACCCTATGTCGCCATAGCCCAGATCATCTGCAAAGATGACAATGATGTTAGGGGGTATGGCATTCGTTTCCTTACTTTCAGGGTTTGAGTTACAAGCTGAAAGAATTACTATCAGGCAAGCAACACATAAGCTCTCTAATTTCTGAATGTATTTCATCATGTGATCAGTCTAATGTCTGTTTCTCTGTGTTTAGCAGTGCTTTCAATCCTTCCGGATCAGGCGTTCTGTTGGAAGTGGTAGTGGCATCACCGTACCAGTATACTCCCACTCCATATTCCATTTGGCAATCGGTCCAGCTCCACACTTCCATATCCAACTGCAGTGAGCTACCAAATGGCATCACATCCAATGCTCTTGTGCGTGTTTCGGTGCTGTACAGCTGAGTGTTGCGATCGCCAAATTCTGCTTCGGTTTTACGGTTGTTTTTATTGTAAACATTGCTGGCAGGCTGCGCATGGAAGGGATGCTCGTAAAAATCATTACTCATGCCACCCCAGGAGTATCCGTAGTAGTCTTCCGTACCGGTACCAAATATGGAAGGGAAATCTTCACCATCGACCCATATTTTTTCATCGCCTTCACCCCACCATTTTTTTACCGGGTTCCAAATGGTCAATGCATCCCCCACATAGACGCCACGCCCCTTTAGCGTAACATAGTTCCAGTCTGAAAATGGACGCGTAGCTACCGGGTACTCCCCTCTCCAGGTGGCATTGAAGTACATGCTGTTTTCGTCCCAGGTGTAGTCTGCGACCTCTGCCTCTAGTTCAATCTCTACTGCCGCTTCACCCAGGTTTACGACAGAAACCTTCGCTGATTCCTGATAGGGCATCACCCACCGGCAGGACATGGTGCCATCGTCAGCGACTGTGCGGTACCACCCCTGAAAAGGATTGAGCCCAATGCCACTGCCGAAAAAATCACCTATTGGGCACCATACGGTTGGCTGTCCATCAAATTCCATTTTGAGCACCACGGATCGGGTCACTGTAGAATCCTGGTAGCTGCCCAGTTTGAGCTTCAAATTTCGAATTGCCTTCGATCCTGAAGGCAAGGACATAGAGACTTCATCGCCTGTTGTCAACCGCTGTTTTAAAGATTGAGGTGCTCCCTCCTGGTAGCTCTGTGGAGCCAGCAACATATCCCCAACACTAGCTATCTGTTTTTCCTTCGCCTGAAAATCCTCCATTGTGAACGTCTTTACCTTTGTCCCCTCCTCATATTCCCGGTAAGTAAACTGGAAGAAAAAGGGCTTTTCGGTGACGGTGACTTTGCAGCTTTTGGCATACGGAATGGGGAAAAAGGAAATAGCCGAGCGCAGTGACTGGTGGGCAAACGGAAAGGGAATCAAGCCTGTACCGTCCAGAAGTCCCAGCATGTTGCCTTCCAGAGCAGGCTCCTCTGCACCATCCAGGTAAAACTTAATCACGCTATTGGTTCCTGGCTTTTTAGGACCATTGAAAGGCATCCAGGTTCTCACGATGGCTCCCGGCCCCTGATGGTCCATTAGTACCCATTCCTTCGCTCCATTTTTCTCTTCGATACGAACAAAGTTCTGATCCGTTTCTTTACTGTTGAAATCATGGTTGGTAAACCAGCCTACGGTATCCTCTGGAGTCTTTGAGGCTCTATTGTAGCTGCTCTCCTGCTTCAACCGAAAGTCTTTTTCGGGAAACCGGGTGATCGCCTCACGATCAACCATTTCGTTGAGCAGTGATTCGATGCTGATCTGTACTGGTTCAGGTTGCGAACAGGCAGTGATAGCAAATACCAACAAAACCGCAAAAAGCGGATGCTTCACCTTTGCAAAGGTTATAATGTTAGATTGTCCGTTCATCCAAAGCGCATTTTCAAATAGTGATCTCATTTCTTAGTCAGGTTTGTTCTCATTTCGTTCAGACGTGCATCCATATGGGCCACTACATCCGGATATTCATTGTACAAATTCTGGGTTTGATTGGGGTCGGCCTCAAGGTCGTATAGCTGAGCAGGAGGTGAATCCGCTTTGATCTTCCCACCCTCGATATCGCTGTTTGTGCCACTTACCAACTGCACCCCGGCCGGGCCACCCCACGCATGATGGTGTGGCTTGGACCCACCAAAGCCGCCACTTCCCTGAGCGGGTATGTACATCCACTTGCCTTGTCTGAGTCCCAGGTTTTTCTCTTTTCTTGGTGCCAAAAGCAACTCTTCCCGTTTACTCTTTTCATCACTCAAAAAGGTGGGAAGTACGTTGACACTATTTTTCGCTGATAAACTCAAATCTTGCTCCTGACCAGTCAGTGCCGTAAAAGTGGCCAGCATGTCGATGTTGGAAATCAGCTCGTCAGATACTGTACCTGCCGGTACTTTACCCGGCCACTTGACGATGAAAGGTACCCGGTGACCACCTTCCCACACACCAAACTTGAAGCCCAGCAAGTCACCGTTGATTTTGTGCCCTTTTTCCACTGCTATGCGACCGCCCAGATTGAGCATGCCTCCATTGTCACTGGTAAAAATGATTATGGTATTTTCTGTCAGTCCGTTTGCTTCCAAAGACTTTACAATCTCTCCCACCATCCAGTCGAGCTCATGGATGTAATCACCATAAAGGCCGGCCTGGCTGGTGCCTTTGAAGCGTGGTGCCGGAGTAAAAGGATGGTGAATATTGGTAGTGGCGAAATACAGAAAGAATGGATTGTCCTTGTTTTTGGAAATCCACTCCGTGGCTTTCTCCGTGAGATAAGTTCCGGTTTTTTCGTCATCGTAGATCTGATGGGCTTTGTGCGCCCCGGCAAACCAGTTTTCTGTTTTAACGGACGCTTCTTTAGGGAATGTGGGTGTAGGTGAAGGCTCCAGATCTCCCTGATAATTTCTTCCTAAAAAGACCAGCGGATCATTAGGGTCATGGCCAACTACTGTTTTGTTTTCGACATACACGTAAGGGCTGCCACTATTCACAAAAGGTATGCCCCAGTAGTAGTCAAAGCCCACCTCATTGGGTCCGGGTGTCAGAGGTACCTGCCAGTCATTTTCATCCTTACCAAACCCTAAATGCCACTTGCCCAGACATGCCGTGGAGTAGCCTTTCTGCTGGAAAAGCTTACCCACGGTGAGTGTAGCGGTATCAATAATGAGCTTTGAAAGCGTAGGCAATGGCCCCCAGCTATCCACCCGGATGGGATACTCTCCTGTAAGCAATGCATAGCGGGAAGGTGTACAAACGGCAGAAACGGTGTGGGCATCTGTAAATCTTCGGCCCTGCGCTGCCAGTTGGTCGATGTTTGGTGTTTGCACTTTCGTAGCGCCCTGGCAGCTCAGGTCCCCATAACCCAGATCATCCGCATAGATGAGGATGACATTGGGAGGAGTATCTTTAGATTCATTTGTCTGAGAACAACTGATCAACAAAACACCAATAATGAACACTCCTAATAAGTGAGGTAAATGTTTAATCCAACGTTTCTGATTCATATTTATGGTTTTTCAGCGTATGGTGATTCTTTTAGTTCAGCGAGGCCTTTGGTAATACCCGGGTTTTACCGGTAAAATGTCCGTTTGCCAGGTCTCCGCCACAGGCTTCAATCAATTTAGCCTTTAGTGCTATGTACTTCTCCTCGTGATCAGCTATGAGGTCGTTTTCTTCTTTGTAATCCTCTGGCAGATAGTACAGCTGGAATAAGTCCTGTTGGATAAAATAGCGCAGCTTCCATCCATCATTGGTGACCAGAGCCGGTCCCATAAACGAAGCATACACGGTAAAGTCCCTACTCGCTGATTCGGGTTCTCCCATCAAATGAGGTAGGTAAGATCTGCTGTGCTTATCTGCCGGCAGCTGTATGTCCAGCAGGTCAGCAAAAGTTGCCATCATGTCATAGTTAGCCACCAATTGATTGATGGTTTTACCTCCTTCGATATTTCCATTCCAGTAGTAGATCAGAGGCACACGCACTCCTCCTTCCCAGTTGCTGCGCTTAAGTCCAGCCATGCCATCATTGCCATCAAAGACATCCACTGCGGTTTCACTGTAATATTTGACGTTGATGTTATCTATTTTCTCTCCGTAAATATTCTTTTTGACAGGCTTGGGCAGCTTGCCTTCACTTGGGTAGTATAGCTCATGGCCATTATCAGAAGAAAACACAATGATTGTGTTGTCCATCAAATCCAGTTCCTCGAGCTTATTGACGATGGCGCCTACATGGTCATCCAGCATTTTCACCATCGAAGCATAAGTTTTTTCGATCTCCGTCAGGTTTGGGTTGTCTACAAAGTCAGGGTGAATTTCCGGCACAGCAGATGGGCCATGTGGCAGCTGGGTAGGATGATATAAAAAGAATGGTTCGTTTTGGTGATCTTCCAGAAAGGTTAAAATCTTGTCCAGAAAAAGGTTTTGGGAGTATTGCTTTTTGCCGGTCATGTCCCAGCGCTTTTCATAGCCTCCATTTTCATCATATTCGGGTGTTTTGCCACAATCAGCACGGGTATTTCCTGCTATGTCTACCTGATGGCCATTTTCGAATAAAAACGGCGGGTAGAACCCATGGCACCTCACATGGTCATAGTAGCCAAAATAGTAGTCCCAGCCGTGTCTTTTGAGCCGGTTGTGGGTGGTAGCAAAGCCCCAATCCAACTTCCCCACCTGGCCCGTCACATAGCCGGCTTGCTGAAAAACCTCAGCCAAAAACACTTCATCCTCCGGAATCTCACCATACTGTGCGTTTAGTGCGTTTTGGATCATGGTGTGGTTTACCGTGTCATTCGTCGTAATTGCTTTATAAATCCCTCCGTTTGAAATTTTCCACTTATCGGTCTGACAGTCATGGTAGCCTGTCAGCAAACTGGCCCTGGCCGGCGCACAATACATGCTTCCGTATGCGTTTTCGAAACGCACGCCGGCTTTTGACAGTTTGTCAATATGGGGTGTAGCGATGATCTGCTGCCCTTCACTCGATAGCAATCCCCTGCCCAGGTCATCGGCATAGATAAAAACGACATTGGGTGTTTTTGGAGCTCCCGTCGTTTTTGAGAATGTACAACTCCCCAACACGAGCAAAGCACCAACAATCAGTAGGTAGTTTAGGGCTTTCATCTGCTTATTTTTTGTTCATTTCAAATCTCATCAGGTAGGCATAGCCTCTTCCCTGTGTCATGGAAATTCCCCATCCGGGAGTTGTTACATCTGGATTTCCAGATTCCAGATGAGGTCGATATAGACCAGGAGCCATAGGAATGTTTTCCAGGCTATCGTACTTCATGGTAAAGTTCAGGCCATCTGCAGCGTGGTTGATCGATTGGCTCAAAGAAGCCAAACAGGAGACACCCTCCCCTTCCTTCCAGATCAGGACTTCATGACCTCTGTCCAGCAGAGAGCCTTTTTTCTCAAACGGGCCTTCCGGAGAATCGGCGATAGCCACTCCCATTTCGGTGAGTTTGGGTCCTTTTTTACCATGCTCAATACATCTCCCTTTATAATAAAGCCAAATTTTCCCATCTCGCACCAGCAAACTGGCGTCATCTACCCGGTAGCTGTCAAAGTCAGATGAAACCTCACTATGTGCGATCACCGGATTGTTTGGCAAACGCTCAAATGGTCCATCCGGGCTATCTGCTACAGCCACACCGATGGCCGTAAAGTCATTGGTGCTGTTGCCCTCAAACTTACCCTCGGGATTGCTGGGAGTAGGACGCACCGCAGTGTAGTAGAGGTAGTATTTTCCATTGTATACCAAAATATTAGGCGTAAATACCGAATGACTATCAAAAGCACCAGCTTCGCCCAGCCCTAAGGCCATGCCCTGCTCCTGCCAGGTATAGCCTTCATCCTCTGAGGTAGCGTACCAGATGGTACCCCAGTAGCCCGAGCGAACGGGGCTGTCCATACGTGTGTAATACACATAGTACTTTCCGTTTACCTTGATGATATCACTGGGATCCCGCCGATTGTAAACAGAATCTCTTCCGATTCCTGCTACATCCTGATAAGAAAAGGTTACCGTCTCAGTAGGTCGCTGTTCCTGAGTATCTTCTGCTTTACTACTTTTTGAGCTGCAGCCTGAGGTCACAGCCAGAGCATGCACCAAGGCGAAAAGTATAAATGAATTCAAGGATATTTTCATCGTCGTGCTTTTATCAATTCTCGATCTCTAAAAGGTGATTGAAGGTCAAAACTTCTCCTTTGTCCATTTCATAGGTCTTGTAGATGTTTCCATACCTGATCTTTGCCGTGTTGCCCAGCAATGATTTTACCGTGAGCCGGGTCAGTTTACCTTCTGCCCAGGCTATGTCCACTTCAAACCCTCCACGGGCGACAATGCCTTTGATACTGCCCGTAGGCCATGCCTGAGGAAGTGCCGGCAGTACTAATATTTCTCCATCCTGGCTTTGCATGAGCATCTCGGTGATACCTGACACCACCCCAAAGTTGCCATCTATCTGAAATGGCGGGTGCAGGTCCAGGAGGTTGGGCAAAGTAGACTTTCGCTGTAGTGCCAGTATGTTTTCATGCGCCTTTTCGGCATCCTGTAGCCTGGCGAAGAAGTTGATGATCCAGGCCCGGCTCCAGCCAGTATGTCCACCACCGTGAGCAAGTCGGTAATCAATGGTTTTTCTGGCAGCATCAAACAGTTCAGGCGTTTTTACTTTAGAAATCTGGTTGGATGGATGTAAGCCATACAGGTGTGAAATATGGCGATGGCCGGGCATAGGTTCTTCAAACTCTTCTACCCATTCCATCAATCGTCCATCACTGCCAATCTCCAATGGTGGCATTTGGTCCATTTTCATTTTTAGCGTATCAGCGAACGCCTGATCGATACCCAGAATATCGGCTGCTTTGATACAGTTGCTAAAAAGTTCAAAGATGATCTCTCGGTCCATCGTTGGTCCCATGTTGATGGTAGCTATTTTGCCATCATCGGTATTGAAGTTGTTTTCTGGAGAGACAGAAGGGCCTGACACCAACAACCCCGTCTCCGGATGCGGCACCATAAAATCAATCATAAAAAGTGCAGCCTCCTTCATGACGGGATAGGCATAGTTTCTCAAATACGCTTCATCCTCAGTGTACTCATAGTGGGTAAACAAGTGCTGACAACTCCAGGCAGCTCCCATTGGCCACATGCCATACCGGGCTTTGCCAAATGGAGCTGTAGCATGCCAGGCATCGCTGGTATGATGGGCTACAAATCCCCTGGCTCCATAGATTTCACGTGCTGTGATACGTCCCATTTCCCGGAGGTCTCCGATATACTCCAAAAATGGTTTGTGTAGCTCTGCGAGGTTGGTCATCTCCGCCATCCAGTAGTTCATCTGGATGTTGATGTTGATGTGGTAGTCGGAGTTCCACGGTGGCTTGAAACCGGTGGCCCAAATGCCCTGCAGGTTAGCTGGCAAAGTACCCGGACGCGAACTGCTGATCAATAAATACCGACCATACTGATACTGTAAGTGGGTCAGGTAATTATCTACATTTCCTGCCTTCACATTTTCCAATCGCTGATCAGTTGGCAAATCATTCCCGACGCTATCAGAAAGGTCAAGGCTTACCCGATCGAAAAGCGACTGATAGTCCGCAACATGACTTTCCAGCAAGCTTTCATAAGGCTTACCTAATGCCTGAGACAGGTACTGATCCGTGAGTGCTTGTGGATCATCTCCCCTGTAGTCGCTGGCCGCCACTATTCGCAGCACCACTTCGTCTGCCTCCTCTATCGCGAGGGAATTCTCCTTTACCACGGTACGACCTCCTTTTAGGTCAAAATGAATGATCGCATCGAATGTTACTCCATAGCCATTCGAGACGTGCTCGGAGAAGCGAATGGTGTTTTCGTCTACCGCAATTTTCGTGTTTTCTGTACGGTCTATGGCTGCAGAAAAGTTGATATTTCCGGGTTGGTCTGCTGTGTATTTGATGACCATTACCTTGTCTAGGAAGCTTGAGAAACTCTCCTGAGTGTATCCCACGCCATTTTGTTCAAATTCGGTAGTGGCTACAGACTTTCTAATGTCCAGCGTCCTCTTGTAGTTGCTAACATCGGTCAGGTCAGGGCGTGTGATGAGCAGATTGCCCAACATCTGATAGCTGTGCGTACCCGATGGCAAACGCTCAGCCAGCACCTTTGCCTGCACCAGCTCTTCCGCCTCCACATATTTACCATCAAAAAGGAGCTGTCTGATAGAGTCCATGTACAAATGCGCATCGGGCATGTCACGGTCATACTGCTTTTCTCCAGACCAGATGGTCTCCTCATTCATGCAGATGATTTCCCTGTCAGGGCTGCCGTAAAACATCGCTCCCAGGCTCCCATTGCCAATAGGCAGCCCTTCATTCCACTTCGTGGTAGGTGCATCGAACCAAATGGTAAGCGGTGTTTTTGGTTGGTCAGCCCCCTCTTGCTTGCAGGCTATCAGACCCGAGATAAAAAGCAGAATAAGTAATTTGATAAATAGCTTCATGTTAGTCGTTAATTCATAAAATAGTACTCGCCATCAGCTTTCCAGCAGAGAAGCTTGTGGCAATGGCACATTGTTTTCCTTTCTCCATTTCGTCAGTTCCATCAGCAGCCGCGAAGCGATTTCTGGTTTATCATCCACCAGGTTTTCACGCTCCGCCAGATCTTTTTCCAGGTCATACAGCTCCACTTTGCCATCGTTCAGAAATTGAATGAGTTTCCATTTCCTCTTTCTAATAATGCTACAAGGCGGGTTTTTGTAGCGGCTGCCGATGTGCCAATACAGTGGTCGTTCCTCTGAGGACTTGTTTAGATAATGAGGCACCAGACTTTGGCCATCGAGCACGCCAGTGTAATCGCTGATCCCAGCTAGCTCCAGAAAAGTTGGAAAATAGTCGAGCCCTGAAATGAGGACATCAGTCTGTCCGGGGCTGATCTTACCACGCCAATGAGCCAATGCAGGCACCCTTAACCCTCCTTCGTAAACGGTTCCTTTCGCTCCTCTAAGGCGATTGTTCGTACTCTGTAGTCCGTTAAAGCCATTGTCTGAGGTTAATACAATCAGCGTGTTTTGGCGTAAACCTTGCGCATCCAAATGCTCCAGCAAACGCCCGACATTATCGTCCAGCGACTGGATCATCGTAGCATACCCCGCGATCTCTTCCAGCCTTTTGGTGCCTTGCCCTGTGACAGAGTCTGGTAGCTTGTTCATAAACTTTTCCCACCAGACAGAGTCCCGAACTACTGTAGGCCGATGTGGCGCGTAGTAGTGCAGGTTGACAAAAAATGGATTCTCCTGATTGCGATCTATAAAGTCAATGGCTTCATCCGTGAGCCGATCCGTGAGCCACTCATCAGATGGCTTATCTTCGATAAACGGATTTTTGAACGGGGCTATATAACCACCGCTGGGCGCTTTGTAGCCCAAATCATATCCCCTAGCCGGATCTCCCCACCAGGTACCTCCCACATTTTTATGGAATCCACGCCCCTTCGGATAGTAGGCTTGCACTTCATCCGATAAATGACTTTTAAGCCAGCTCAAGTCTCCATTTGCCGGCTGACTTAGTGGCTCTTCAAAAGGGTATTCTTTTGCTGTTTCCGCTAAAGGGTCCGGCCCTACTATGTGCCATTTTCCTATGTGAATGAGGTTGTATCCCGAATCTCTTAAAGGTTCGGAATATACTGTATGTTCCTTGCCCACCGTCCAGCGTGAATAGAGGTTTTGCTCTGGGGCATGCTTTTTTTCCAACACAGGCACGTTGTAAACCTGCGTCCTAAACGACTGCTTGCCTGTAAGCAGTGCTGCGCGAGAAGGTGAGCATGTGGGGTACATATACGCCTGATTGAAAACCAGACTTTGTTTTGCCAGGGCATCCAGATTTGGCGTTTCAAACCACTGACTGCCCATAAAACCAACATCCTGCCACCCCAAATCATCGGCCATGATGAAGATGATGTTGGGCTTATCGGACGTAGGCTCGGCACACGCTGTACTCAGCAGTACCAGCAAAAGTATGATGAGCTTATTTCGATATATTATGTCCACATTGGTTTTCATTTGCATACTAGCACCTGCTTAATGATTCCCATCCAAATCCACCTTTTTCGTGCCTTTAAAGGCATTGTCTACATTCTGCTCTATCGCATTTGGTGTGTGCTGCTCACGGCTGGTCTGTATCTCAAAAGCCCAGGCATGCTGACTTTTACCTAAGTCAGCAGGTGGAACGATGGTAAGTCCATTCGAATCCATACTCCATTCGACAGCCCCATCAGCCCCAAGTAGCTTCACGGATTTAACCTCATTCTGCCCCCAGTCTTCAGTTCCCTCAATGGTGAATTCACCTGTAGGCCGATCCAAAGCGATGGCGTAGAGGTTTTTTCCTTTGGTGGTGAAGGCCAGGTTTCCTGCCTCCTGGTGGTTGATCTTCCAGTAGCGGGTGCCATAAATAGCCTCACCGTTGATACTCAGCCACTCACCCATCGCCTTTAGGCGCTCCACTTGCTCGGGCACCAATGTACCATCTGCCTTCGGACCAATGTTGATCAGGAAGTTGCCATTGCGACTTATCACTTCCACCATTTCGTGGATCACACCCGCTATACTTTTGTAGGTATCACCTTCCAGGTATCCGAAAGACGTACCAAACGTGGTGCAGCTTTGCCATTTAGGGCCTATGGTTTTGAGCTTCAGGTTATCTTTTTCAAAACAGCCCACTCCATCTGGCCAATTGCGATTTCTACCTTTATTGTTGACATAAACTTCCTGTCCGTTAGCTGCTCCATTGTTCATAAAGTCGGTGATCAGCAGTCGGCATTGGTCATACAGGTATTTGATCTCTGGCTTGAAAACTTTTGGCTCCACCTGAGTATTGTTGCCATCGCGAGTGAAGATCGGAATATCATCTATCCACAGCATATCGGGCTGATATTTTGCCTGAATCTCTTTCCATCGAGCTACATACTCATCAATGGCTTCTTTGCTAAAGCCAAAGGGCCCATAAAGTCTTTCTGCTTCGGGCATGCGCTCAATTTCCTCCAGAATGTCTGGACGCGGCTTAGCATCCACCACGTACTTTTTCGTGGTAAAAAAGCTGGTGTGTCTTTCTCTATGATAGGAAGGAGCGTATTTCAGTCCCTTCTTTCGCACGGCTACCCCCAGATCCCCAACAAGGTCCCTTTTTGGGCCCATATCCACGGCATTCCACGGAGTGATTTCAGAATCCCAGTTGGCCCATCCGTCATGGTGCTCGGCTGTAAACACCACATATTTGGCGCCCACCTCAGCAAAAAGCTGTGCCCACTCGTCCGGGTTCCACTTTTCTGCTTTGAACATGGGGATGATGTCCTTGTAACCAAACTCCGGAGGTGCCGCTCCGAATCGCTCTCTCAGGTACGGATAGTAGTGGGCAGTATCATCATAAATCAGTTTCGGCACGTGCTCAGCATATCCCCTTCCGCCTTTGCGATAGCCGATGGCACTATAGGGCCCCCAGTGTATGAATATGCCAATTTTACCGTCATTGAACCAATCTGGCACGGGCATTTGCTGGAGCGACTCCCAACTACCATCATAGGGAGGCTGTTGTGCTTCAGCTTGAGCACCTTTCGGCTGACAGGACACCATCCAAAGGCTAACAAGGAGCACGTTAAGCAAGACAACCACTGATCTACAGATACTTAAATTCGATTTCATTTTAACTGCTTTTTCAAATAGTTAGAAATGTGTTTCCCTAGCTTCTCACTTCCCTTTTCGGTATAGTGCACATCATCATCTCCTTTGCCGTATTTGCGGTGAATTCGCCTGGATTTGGCGTAGATATCGTTAACTGCTACACCGTGCGCTTTCATGATTTTCTTAGCCACTGCATTGTAGCGCTGCGCGTCTTCAGAAAACCTTCCAGCTTCTTCTTCCGGCACGTAGGTTGTAGTTACGAAGATGAGCTCAGCATCTGAGTACTTTTTGATGAGCCGCACCAGCGAGTCCAGATTGGTTTCGTATTCTTCCAGACTGTAGGTAATGGTACCGTTTACTTTGTCTCTCTGACCTTGCACCTGTGACTCAGGATGTCGATAGCACAAATCCCACAATCCCCAATTGAAGTGAATGATGTCCCAATCCGTTTCGCCGATCCAATCTTTGATATGCTTCAGGCCATTTCCGGTATGCTTACCATTCCCCGGATTGTGAACAACTTCTGCGATCCCGTCCAGGTTTTGTTGAACAAATGGCGTATAGCCATTGGAAATAGAATCCCCGATGATGAGCACTTGCTTTTTCTTGGTTTGAAAAGCAGCAACGGTTGTCAGTAGAATTAATAAAACACCTACTCTTATAATGGTCTTATTCATTTATCAATAGTTTTGGTTCCGGCCATTTCAGGTCATAGCGACGTAAAAACGGAAGGCTGCCTTCTTCACTGGCAATCTCAAGCCCCCAGGTAATTGGACTAATATTCGCACTTCCTGCAAAGTGATTTGAGCGATAGGCTCCAGCTGCTGCTGGGCCATTTACCTGATAGTGTTTTTTGAAGTGTAAACCGTCCGAAGCATACATCACCGAACGGGTGATTTCCGGAGGACCTGTACCATCGATCATGGCTGCTACTCCTGAACCTTGCGGCCATACCAGCACCGCATGATTACCGGGGATAATTGGGTTATCCTCATATTTCTTGTAAGGACCTTCCGGGTTGTCTGCCACAGCCACTCCCATCTTGGTTTCATGAGGGCTTTTATCGATTTGGCGTCCTTTGTAGTACAGCCAATACTTCCCTTCCCTGACAATCATGCAAGCATCATCTATCAGGTAGCTATCAAAGTCTTCCGCCTGCTGGCTGTTTGTAAGAATGGGATTGATTGATAGCTTTTCCCATGGCCCGTCAGGAGTGTCTGATACCGCCAATCCAATTTTGGAATCAGGCTTAAATCCTTTTCCATAGTTTTTAGAAACCCCCGTATAAAAAAGCCAATAACGTCCTTTCGCCACCATGATGTTCGGGGTAAAAACACTACCCGCATCCCACGATCCTGCCTGACCTTTAGCAATACACTCTCCTCGTTCTGTCCAGGTGTACCCATCAGGAGAAGTCGCATACCACACCGTAGCATTGTAGCCGGTCTTCTGCGGACCTTTGGAGTACCACACGTAATACTGACTGTCCACCTTAATGATGTCACTAGGATCTCTGCGCATTACTCCCTGCTCCCGGCCAATTCCCGTCACCTCAGTATAAGATACCTTAACAGTATCAAGTCCATCCTGAAAGGGATCGGTTATTAATAGAAAACAGAGCATAAGTAAAGTGGAGAGACTCGTCATCATTTCTCCTTATTTAAAACGGACTCTATTTCCACGAGCGACACACCTAAAACCTGTACGGCAATACGATTGAGAGCTTTTTCATCCCCTTCGAAATGGCACGTGAGCTGCACGTGAGTTCCAGCTTCGCCAGACTTGAGGGCGAGTGCCGGTGAGGATGTTTCCAGTTCGTAAAACGGTCCTAATGGCTTGGCTCCAGGCTCTGGAGGTCCATCATTGTAAGAATTGACTACATCACCGGCATAAGGCGCGTCCTGAATCTCCCACATGGAGTTTACATAATCTGTCACACCTTCCGGTTGATTGTATTTTACGATCGTCAAGATACCATTGGCGGCATCATACGAACCCAGCACATCTTTGGCCCGCTGTGGCGACAAACCAATCTTGCTGCGGAACTGGCCATCACCAGAGAAGAACAGCACACTGTCCCTAACTACCAGCCGATCCTCAGGCACTTTGCCAAAATAAGCGTCATTGACAGCAGGCCCAAGGTCTTCGGCACTGCCAGGCTTGAAAGGAATCACCACGGTGGTGGCAGGCGAGTGGTTAAACATACCCAAAAGCCAAATAGACAGCAGTCCCGATTCTTTTTCCCAATCCTGATTTCCTACATTGGTCAGCGAGTTGGTAGTTTGGTAAGCTACTACGCTGAGTTCCTTTTGTGGGGCTACACCCAACGCCTCAAAAACCTCTTCTGCCGCCAGCACTTCTACTTTGCGCTCAATGGCCATATCAAACTCGAAACCAGAGTAGTTGGTTAGGGACGCATTTTTAGTAAATACAGCACTGCTTTTCGTCTGCGATAATATCTCAAAAGGCTCCAGATCGATCAGTCTGGGTGTGTACCAGTTGTCAAGGTTAAAGTCTGCACCATTTTCGAAGAAAATAGAATACTGACCACCCTCCGGCCCCAACCAAAAGCGCTCCTCACCACCGTAGACGTTGATGTGCTCCATGGTGTCACCTGAGGCAAAAAGCTCGCGGTTGATCCAGCCGAAACTACGTCCTTCACGCCCGCGGGCACTACTCGTCATCACACGACCCTGAAGCGCTGGAGATACAGCCACTCTGCCTTGTCCGTCAGGAGCATTGAGGTTAAGTATGTCGGTGTACTTGCTCATAAAGTCCACATCGTCGGCATACGTGTCGTATGCTTCAGGTGTAGACGTCTGCTGGTCGGACTTTTGAGGGGTACAGCCTATCATGCCTAAAACACATGCCAGTACCAGGGGTGTGATGATGTTTATTTTCATTGCTTTTATCTTTTGACGTTAAAGGCAACCGTCTTGCCTTCTTCAAATTCTTTTTTAGCATCGAATTTCACCGTTCCAAAGTCCCTCAATTCGAAGGCTTGAAGTGACATACTGCCGCTTAGCACGGTAATGGCTACTTGCTTCAGCTCGTCCTCTCCTGAAATTTCCACCGTGCCATACTGATAGCCATTGGACCAGAAAAAGGAGCCGTTTGCGTCGTTAAATTTCATGGATTGATCTACCGCTGAGTATTGAAAACCTGTGGTAGCCAATATCCCTGCCCAGGCCACCATGCTTCTGGCATAGTGATGCCCGGCCTCCGCCTCATTGAAAGGACTTCTTTTCCGTCCGTCGTAGCGTTCTCTGATGTTTCGAATGCATTTGAGGCCATCTTCCGTCTGGCCTTCCTGAAGCATGCCTATAGCAGCTGTATACTCAAAGCCAGTCATCACCTCGGTAAAATAAGGGAATGGCTTTGCAGGTCGCTCTCCCGGATAAGCCGCCATCAGCAAGGCAGACTCATCGCCCAGTGCATAGGAACGGTGAAAATTGGCATGGGAAGCCATCTTTTCCACGTAATTGTATTTCATGATGGACTGTAGGGTGGTCTTTATGTTTTCCTCATTGGCCAAATATCCCAGCCCAACAAGGTGAGCAAAAAACTGTCCTACCAGCTGATCTACCAGTACACCTTCCCCCAGCTGAAAATCTGGTGAGGTGAGGTCGATCGCATTTTTACCGCTGGTAATCTCCATGAGTGATTCAGCTACATTATCTGCTGACATGGGTGGTTGGATGATCTGTTCGTAGTACTCTCCATTGAACAGGTTGGCATCCATCCATGCGGATCCATTTTTGTATAGTTTTTGGCAGGTTTTTGCGAATTTCCTATCACCTAAGTAGGTCGCCATTTCGGCAGACGCCTTCAGCGCACCGAGGTACCAAAAGGCCATTTGCGGATTGGGGCCAAAGTACTCTACGTCCATGGTGTTGTGCTGCGAACCTTCCATCACACCGTCTTTGTCGGCATCCCATCCACCGGGAATCCAGCAAAACTCCAAAGTTTTTTTCACCATTGGCCAGTGCTCTTTCAAGAACGCATCATCTCCTGACAGGTGCCAGTCGCGGTAAAACTTCATGACAGCCCCCATCTGCCCATCGGCAGCTGCCTTCCCCCACTTCTGTGCTGAGTCTAGCGGAAGGTAGGCTCGGAAACTCATCAGGCCAGTATCATCGGTAGCATATCCATACTCCACGTCCCGCATCGTTTTCGCTAATTCACCAAAGAGAAAGGCGGTGGTCTGTTCGTAATTCCACACATGAGTACAGGAACCAAAGCAAGAGCCATGACCATCAAAAAGCCCTTCCCAACCCAAAAAGTGACCGCTTTCGATCCTAAATGCGAGTTGTGTTCGCAAATGCGCCAGGTTAAACAGCGCGGCCTCTTTTACCTCCTCGGGAATGTCACTTCCCAACACGGCATTTACAAAAGTCACGGTTTTAGTTTCCAGCTCGTCTAATCGTGGAAGTGTTTTGGCAAGCACATCCCAAGAGTCTGTATAGTGCTTAGCGTAGTAGTTGCCCACAGTTGCTTTGATCAGTTTTTGAAATCCGGGCTTGTCCCAGGTTTGTCGGTTGGGGAAGTGCCAGCTAATCAAAAAACGAAAGTTTTTGGTCTCACCTGCTCTGAGTGTAGTTTTTACAGCTAGTGAACCCATTGGAGCATTGGCGTTCGGGTTTTCTCGCGGTTCCAATACGCCATCAGCGCTGAAGTCATCCCAAAAATCCAATCGTTTTTTATCCCATCGACTGGTCATAGGTTGCCAGGCTGTGCGGTAGGTAGTTTGCCCTTCATTGAGCGAAACAAAACTCATGGTTCCCCATTGCTCGCTGGCGGGATCTACACATTCTGAAGTATAATGAATGCCTTTCACTCCATCTTCTTCTCTGTAGTGGTTGACATTCCCTTGAGCCTTACCTCTATTCCCGTCAAACCCAATGAAATTTTGGATGGACCCAGATAAAGAAATGGTCAGATCTTCATTGCTTGTATTTTTTACCTGATAGTTGAGCACAAAAACCGGGATACTACTGTCGTCAATGTTGCCGGGAATCAGTGGATTGAAGGCTCCTACTGTTACCTCCACAGGCAGGTCCTCATCGCTAAGGATGGCACGACCAAAGGGATATGCGGCCTCAAACCGGGCCTTCCCAAATCTCGGCAGTCCATGCTGGTTCCCTGTGGCTCCCCAAGCCGCTTCGTAGTTATTGATATCTACTGGGCCTTCCAGTAGTCTGGTATGATTATTTCCCTGGTCATCTTCTATGTAAATGGCGAAAAATGGTCCCTTTTCTTTTACCGGACCTCTGTTCTCCAGAGTAGGATTAAAGCCTTTGGCGGGGCGGTTCATGATCTCCCAGTCTTCCAGCCCACCTCTACCGGTCAGCGATATGGTGCCTGTACCGATACCACCCACGGGCATTTTGATCTTTTGGATGTGCTCCTGATCATAGGTTTTCAGTACAGGCCATTGGTCTTGTTGGGCGAATGCAATTTGCGCACCGCTCAACAAAAGCACGAATCCTAAAAGGAAATGGCGGCTGATTTGCATGTTTTTGAAAATAGATTGGGCTTTACACATCACTTGTCAGGATTTTCTGTCTTAATAATTTCATTAGGTGTCCAGTAGGGTTCGTCTCCAAGGGGACGCGCATTTGCTCCTCTTTGCTCCCCATCACCTATGTCTTTTCGAGCCCACTCCAGATGAGCTTTCAACTCAGCTACAACCTCTGGATAGTCTGCTGCCACATTGGTGGTCTCGGCAATATCTTGCTCTAGGTCATACAGCACGTACGTATCAAACATCTCCCGGTCTTCGGGCGCCACATGTATGGGCCATTTGGTGTAGACGATGGACTTGCCCTCTGGCCGATGCGGGAGATGAAGCTTCCACTTGCCTTTGCGTACCGCTCGGAGTTCCTGATGCTGATAGTAAAAGAACGTTCGATCAAGCTCTTCTCCTTTTCCATGAATTACTTCAGTGATATCTATTCCATCGATTACCCGGTCTGAGGGAGTTTCAGCCCCAGCCAAATGAGCAATGGTGGGTAACCAGTCGATGGTGGCGAGCACCTGATCTGATTGAGTGCCCGCAGGTACTTTTCCTGGAGCCCATACAATGGCTGGTACACGAATTCCACCTTCCCATGCCGAAGTTTTTGCGCCACGCAGTGGTGCCGCACTGCCGGCATGCTCTTTTTTGATCCACCAGGGTCCATTATCACTCATAAAGATTACATAGGTGTTTTCATCCAGTTTTTTTTCTTTAAGAAAGTCCTGTATGCGCCCCACCTCATGGTCTATCTCCTCAATTACATCGCCATACAGCCCACGCTCCGACTGGCCTTTGAACTCGTCTGAAACCGCCAGTTTGGTGTGAGGCATGGTATGCGCCAGGTATAGAAAAAAGGGCTGCTCCTGATTGCCTTCTAGAAATTGAATCGCCTCATCTGTGTAGCGACGCGTCAATGTAGACATGTCGGCATGCATCTCCACAAGTGTTTTATTTCGGATCAGGTGTACTCTATTGTCATTGCTACTGGGGGTGAAAAAAGAATAGTCAAATCCCTGATCTGCAGGCAGCAGGTTGGCGTTAAATTTTTCAGGATTGTGTCCGGCCAGGTCCCACTTACCCATCATGGCCGTGGTGTATCCTGCTTGCTTCAGCACTTCTGCAATGGTCACCTCGCTGAGCGCCAGCTTGGGGTGAGGAGCTACTCCGTTATCATTGCGAGCATTGCGCAAAGGATAGCTGCCCGTCATGAGTGCTGCCCGAGAGGGGCCGCACACAGTCTGTGCGTAAAAGCTGGTGAGCTTCATGCCTTCTGCAGCCATTTGATCGATATTGGGAGTTTTGATATTTGGTGAACCAAAACACCCTAGATCATTGTACCCCTGGTCATCCGTGAAGATGATGATAAAATTGGGCTTTTGAGTATCTGCAGCAAAGCACCCGCTGGTAAACAGCAGGCATATCAGGAATGTACAAATCAATGATGAGTACTTCATATAAATTATTCTTTCGGTCTGATCCACATGCAATGACCTCCACCTGGTGCCATCACAGCTTTAATTACATCTCCTTTTTTCACCGTTCCGCTTCTTACCTGATAAGCTTCAGGGTTAGTCGTACCGTGTGTCTCGTTGGTATCTTCATAGAAAGTCACCAGGTATTCCTGATCGTCATTCAGAAAATCCAGAGCTATCTCCAAAGTACCGCCTCGCTCATCGTATACTGAGCCTACAAACCACTCTTCACCGGCTCTTCGGGCCGTAGTGATGAAGTCACCCATCTGGGCATGCAAAACCTTACTCTCATCCCATTTTCCTACAGGCTGCATTTGAATGAATTCAAACAAATCAGCCTTCGCGGCATACGCTTCCGGCGCATCAGGAATACATACCAGACCACTGTGAATGACCAGCGTACGGGCGGCCTCAGACACCACGGTGGACATATAGGAGTTGGTTTTGCGTGGGCCTTTTTCCCTTTTGCCCTGATTGATACCGGTCAGATCAAAGTTTCCGTTGTTCATGTCCAGCGGCCCCTGAATGGCATTGATAAGTGCCATTTTGATGAAAGTCTCAGGGGTAAATGCCCGCCTGGAATCCTGCTGCGCATGACAAAACTCACGGGTGATGGCATTGGGCATGGTTCGTGCCACACCAGTCATGGGCACTGGGCCGTCATGAAAATCAATGAGCAGTTTACTTTCGGCACTTTGGCTAATGGCCTTGCGGGTAAAGGGTTCGTTGCTGCCCATGAAGCCGTATTTGATGCCCTTCATGTCGAGAGAAGCATAGTACTCGAACAGCTTGTCATCTCCGTACTCGCCATGCCTACGGTCATAATACAACAGCAGCTCCACGTCTTTTTCGGCAGCATAATCTATTACCTCCTGGAGATCGAGTTTATCCGAAAGTTCGAAATGTCCTGGTGTTACTTTCGTGTACCACGCATCATCGATCAAAAAGTATTCGATATCTTTTTCGGCAGCAAAATCAATAAACCGCTTATAGCTTTCGGTGTTGATGCCATAGGTAAAGCCGTCTTCAGCAGTAAATCCATGCACACGCCAGTCCCACAGGGTTTTCCCAGGCTTGATCCAGGAAGGGTCCTCCAACTGAAGCGGTGTAGCCAGATTGAGCGGTACCTGATTGGTGACCAGGTCACCCAGTTTTTCATTAATCAAAATCACCCGCCAGGGAGTGGTATTCTCATCTCCTCCTAACTGCGCTTTATTTTCTGATACCAGTGCCCCATATACATCGTCATACCGCACCTTCATCGTCTTAAACGCAGTGGCACTATACAGGTCAGACTCCAGCAAAGACAGGTATGGAGTCCCAGCTTTCTCCACCACGAGCGGAATCTTCAGCCTGACCTCTTCCTCATTGCCTAAGTCGCTTAGTTTCACCGGACCGAGAGGTACGCGCTCTCCACTGGGTGAGTAGATGGCAGCCTCTGGAATTAGTTGATATTGACACAGAAAAGTCACCTCTTGAGCCTCTTCAGCATTGGGCAGTGTGTAACGAAAACCAATGCCATTGTTATACACCCGCACAAACAGCTGAGCAGCCACCCCTTCATAATCAACATCTAAAACGAGCTCATTGTAGTGGTCCTGAACCTTGCTAAACTGTCCCCAAACCGGCTCCCAGCTGCTGTTGTTGCTGGACGTCCTGCTATTAATGATTGTGGCTTGCTGATCGGGGAAAAGTGAAATTTCAGACGGCTCGATCAGGTTCTGATCCTTGGAGAGCACCTCATATCTCAGTTTTCCTTCATTATTTGTCAGCTTGATCGCCACACCGCCATCAGGAGAGCTGAGGGTAAGGTCATTGGGCTTACAGCCAAATGCAAATACACCGAGTACGGCTACTAAAAGCGTAAAGATTCGAGCTTTCATGGATATCATTTGGTCATTGAAGTTTTTAGGGTATCAAATTTTCCGGGCATCTCTGCGTTGACTGTCGCCTGCCAGGCCCGAAGTTTTCTCATCATAGCCTCCATTTTGTCCTGGTGTTGAAAAGCCAGGTTTTTGGTTTCGGACAGGTCTTCGTCGAGGTTGTACAGGAAGACACTGTTGGTCTCAAAATCCCATATGAGCTTCCACTCCCCTTCACGAATCACCGCACCCATGTCCAGCCCACTTTTTCTGAAATGAGGGAAATGCCAATAAAGTGCTCGATCTTTTAGCTCACCAGCATCAGTGAGTAAAGGCCAAAGACTCTCTCCTTCCAGGTCTGATGGTTTTTCTTCGATATTGGCCGTTTCTATTAGCGTAGGAAACAGGTCTACACTCGTTACAGGCGTCTCTACTTTTCCAGGTTTTATCTTTTCTGGCCAGCTAATCACCAGCGGCACGCGAATGCCCCCTTCGTGTAGTGAGCCTTTGTCACCTCGCAGCGGCGGGTTGCCCCAGAGTCCTCCATTATCTGAGTAAAATACCACCAGCGTGTTATCTCTTAGTCCTTTGCGCTCCAGTGCACCCATCACCTTGCCCACATTTTCATCCAACTTCTCAATCATGGCATGGTAGGTATTGCCATCATTTCGCTCAATCACATCTTTAGGCGCACGCAGTGGCGTGTGTACCGTGTAGGTAGACAAGTACAGAAAAAATGGTTCGTGCTCGTGCTCATTGATGAAGGCAACTGCCTCATCGCCCATGCGGTCTGTGAGGTATTCACCCTCGGTTTTGTCTACCAGCGTGGCATTCTTATAAGGCGCAAACCAACTCGCAGGTTGCCCGTAAGCACATCCGCCTTTATTGATATCAAACCCCTGATTATCGGGGTGGTACTGAGCATTGATTACTCCGTCACTTTTGCTACGTGCCGAACCCGACCCGGCCAAATGCCACTTGCCCAAAAAACCGGTGGCATATCCTGATGTTTTTAGCACCTCGGCGATCGTTTCTTCCGCTAACGGAAGGTGGTCTTTGAAATAAGCTTCCTCTATAGCCTTGCCCTTATGCTGGCGCTGAAAGTATTGATCCATCGGTAAGCCCGGAATGTGACAGGTGAGCTGAAGACTGGCTGGTGACTTACCTGTGAGGATGCTGGCGCGTGTAGGTGAACAAACCGGTGCTGCTGCATACGCCTGTGTAAAGACCTTTCCACTTTGCGCCAGTCGATCAATGTTGGGTGTATGGAGCCCTTCTTTGAAGCCCATGTAGCCCACATCGGAGTACCCCAGGTCGTCTACCAAAACAAAAACGATATTGGGCCTGTTTTCTTCTTTGGGGTGGCACCCCAAAAGTGAAGCTGCGATACAGAGTATAAACAATCGGATGACCATCATGCTCCTAATTAATGATTGGTTCTATTTGGCTCCAGCCCTCCATCCCCTCATTTTTCTGAGGTTTCCCAGGGGTGCTTCTACCGTTTAAGATGATTTCCTTGAGTGCGGACTTAAGCTCGGCGGCTTTTTCCGGATAAGTAGCTATCAGATTGTTGGTTTCTCCAGCATCCTCACTCAAGTTGTAAAGCTGCATGTCTGGCAAATCGAGCTGTTCGTTTTTGATGTCCTGAGGCCTTGGGTAGCTCCAGCCACCTGAACCCGGACATGCGATGAGCTTCCAGTCGCCCTGACGAATGGCAAAAGAGCCATTGATAGAGTGATGTACCGTATATTCTCGGATTTCCTTTTGGCTTTTACCGTTGATCAGCGGCAGCATGCTGTAGCTATCCTCGCCTTCTGAGTCTTTTATCTTGTAGCCAGTGATATCCGCACAAGTCGCAAACAAGTCTGTAGTGCAAATAACCTGATCAGAAATGGTATTTTTTGCAGCTACTGCGGGCCACTCTACAATGAACGGAACGCGGTGGCCACCTTCGTAAATATCTGCTTTACTGCCTCTGAATTGACCACTTGGGTAGTGGTCTACTTTTGCCAGCTCGTCAAAATCTGCCCGTGGCGAGCAGCCATTGTCACTGGTGAAAATGAGTAAAGTATTTTCTGCGATTCCTTGCTGCCGTAGTGCCTCTCTGATCTGGCGGACCACATCGTCTACCTGCATCACAAAATCACCGTACATATTGGTATTGCTCTTGCCCAAAAACGCTGTAGTGGGCAAAATAGGCGTATGTGGCGCTGGCAATGGAAAGTATAGGAAGAATGGTTTTTCATCGCTGGCTTGTTGACCGATATATTTCACCGCCTTATCGGTGAGATCCTGAAGCACATTGGTATGGTCAAAATCATCTGCGGTCAGGCCTTTTCTCCAGAAACCCTTCTCATCTACCGAGCGTGTCATTTTGGTGGGCACCATCGTAGGCATGTCGTTTTCTATGTATACATAAGGCGCCATGTCCAAAGAGCCACAAAAACCAAAGGAATAATCAAACCCATGGGTATTTGGGCCGTTTTCCACCGGTTTAGTAAAATCCACTTCAGGACTTGCATTGAGCTTATTGATGCCGCTGGCATCCGCGTCTTTCAGTGCCCAGTCCCACCCGAGGTGCCATTTGCCGATAAACGCCGTGGCATAACCCTGAGTCTGGAGCATATCTGCTACGGTAGTGCGGTTTTTCTTAATGAGCGATTTGGAGTAGCCACCCAAAACTGATTTTTTCAGGATTGTTCGCCAGTTGTACCGTCCTGTCAAAATGCCATAACGCGTAGGCGTACATACCGATGACGAGGTGTGCGCATCGGTAAATCGGATGCCATTGGCCGACATTTCGTCCAGGTGTGGTGTGGGGATTTTACCTTCGGGGTTATAAGCCTTTACATCTCCATAGCCCATATCATCGGCCAGGATGTAGATGATGTTGGGCTGATCTACGCCGGCACTTTTCTGTGCCACACCACTGATGTAGGAACAACCGGCCAATAAGCCCAGCAACATCAATCCTATTTTGTTCATAAACTGTGTTTTTTCAATTATCAAAGTATTGCTCAGATTCCGCTGGATTCGTAAAATTCCGACACGATCTCACCCCTCAAATTAGCAGTTTTCAAGTGCCAAACCGGCCTAAAACCATACGAATCGGCGTGCACTCCTGTGCGCATTTTCTTAATCAAAATCAAGGCAATCAAACCACCACATTCAGTGGAGCTTATGGCTATCAATCATTACTGATATTTCGGTGTGGCGGCTCGCTGTATTTTGGAGCTCCATTGGTCATAATCAGTGCTTTCACCGCGTATTTATCGTTACCCCTAAGGTCTTTCGCAGGGATGGATACCATATAACTATTGTCTGAAATCTGCTCGGTGAAGTAGGTCCGCTCTTCTACGTTGAGATAGGAGACATTGCTGATCGCCACACCGAAATACACATCACCATCTGTGGGAAAGTTCTGGAAGCTCACTTTCACTTTGAACTCTTCTCCCTCACGCTCGATACTCGCCACTTCGAGTTTCAACAATTCATCAGAGCGAATCACTGTAGCAGTACTGGCAAAGAAATTGGTCTCGCCTGCCAAATTGTAGGCTTTCACAGAATAGTAAACTTCTTCGGTGTCCTGATTTTCATCCAGATAAGCATCACCAACAATATCATTGGCGATCGGCTTTAGGTTATAGGGAGAAGCACCACGGAATACCTTGTATTTCACATCCGGATTGATGGTGTCTTGAACCAGCCAACACAGCTCTACACCACCCCGTGTTTCCTTGGCAGAAATATTTCGAGGAGGAATCGGAAGTTCTTCTTTACATGTGATAACCACCTGGCTGGATGGCTCACCTTCTCCAAAGCCGTTGTACGCACGTACCCAAAACTCATAGGGCTGGTCATAAGTCAGGTTTTCTACTCTATAGCCAAATACATTGCCCGCATCATGCACTTCAAGATTACCGTTGGTATCTTTTTGATACACATAGTAGCCATTGGCATCTGGGACACTTCGCCACATCAGCGTAACTGTTTGGTAGCGTCTTGCCGTTTTAAATATTGCTGGACTTGCGGGCTCTGCCATCACAAAAGAAACCGGAGTTGATGACTTGCCTTCTCCCCGATCATTGAATCCGGATACACTTACCTCATAGCGCTCACCGGGCTGCAACCCCTCAAGCTGATAGTTGGTTACATCAGCTCCTACCTCCAGCACATCTGTACCGTTTTTGGAGGTCACCTTTAGTTGATAACCTTTTACATTTTCTAGTTTCCACCACTTCAGTTCGGCTCCATCTTCGGCAATGCTCTTGCTGAATATGCGTGTTTGGGTGGGGACGATTTCCTGTTCCTTTGCCCATTTGACGAATGTCACACTGTAAGGCTTCACCTGAAAATCTGCTGCACGGGAAGTAAAACTCATAATCTCTGAAGCCCTGCCTTTGCCATCTTCATTGAAAATATGCATCCCTTCGAGCGTTCCATCAAGAGGTTTTCCATTGTAAGAAATAGCAGGCGAAATAGTTTCTCCAGATCGGTTGCAAATCACGAGGTAATCGTAAGCCCCTACACCTTTAAACCCTCTGGCATACCAGCCCTTTTCTTCAGCGCCTTTCATGCCAGGAACCATAGGTCCGTTGATTGTTTCTGACTTAAAAGTAAAATCGGACTGGTTGGTAGCCTGATGAACGAGGTAAATGGCTTTGCCTTCATCGGAAAATCGGATGCCTGTTCGTAACGAATCCGTATTTAGCTCCTTCCCTGATCTAAACGCTTCCAGGACTTCATCATTCCAACCTTTAGCCGGATGCGCCTTGTTGCTGATTTCATGTGACCCTATCAAGAAAGCATTTTCATGCTCGAGCTGACGCAGGGTGTATTCAGCATTGTAAACTGCCGAATAAATTCTACTGAGTGCTCTGTTCCAGGTACCAAATTCGGTGACCATCAGTGGCACTCCCTCCCAGGTAAAATCCTCGATCTGCTTCATGGCCTTCAGGGATGTGGCCTGAATCAGTTTGGTATTTCCCCTGCGGTATGCAGACTCAGCCGATTCTCGCCCACCAATGTGAGGGGCATAGCTATGTTTGGAAAAAACATTCCAGTAACGGCCTTCCTCTTCCTGATAAGAATGAATCTCGCGCATAAAGCCCCAAATGCCATCCCAGGTAAAGTTGAGCGCGAGTTTCGCATCTGGAAAAACGGCTCGAATGGAATCGGCAAAGGGCTTCATTTTGGCGGCATAGTCTGCACCGTCGTTCCACCAGTACCGGTCCCGGTTGGGCACATAAAAATAGGGTTCGTTACAAAACTGCCAGGCTTCCACCTCGATATGGTTGTTTTTGCAAAACCGAGCCAGTTCAGCAGCGATTTCTGGGGTTTCGGTAAAGCCATTGATTGTCACCACCAGCTTACCACCTACGCGACCTAATACCTGATACAAGTCTGCTACTGTATGTGGGCCTTTTACGTGGGTAAAAGCATAGCCGTTGAGGTATTGCTTCTGATGATCAAACTGCCAGGCATAGTCATAGTCATAAAGTCCGGTGGCAGCATTGAAAGCGTCTCCCATGGTACCCGAAAAGTACCTGAGCCAGCCCGGCTTCATGCTATCTACCGCTGCAATGAAATCCGGATGCGTATAGCTCCACACTTTATCCGCAATGCGCACATTAAAGCCACTGGCACCTTTGATGAGCGCATGCCCGCCCTCATCTGAGAGGTTGATCTGGGGGCTTTTTTGACCCATGCCTTTCAATACCAGTACCGATAAAAGTGTAATGAGAAGTAGTCTACTCATGATGTGTATTAACTAATGACGTTGATTTGTTTTGGTTTTTTGCTGTATAGCTTTCGCTTCAAATGAAGCATCGTAGGCTTTATTTTCTGGCAGCTTCCAGGGGGCATTCATTTGCTTACGCCAGACCTTCAATTCTTTTTTCAAGTCTCTCACTACCCTGGGAAACTGTGCAGCTACATCCTGCTGTTCTCCCGGATCGTTTGCCAGGTTAAACAGCAAGTATTCATCCTCCTCCAGGTAATGATGTAGTTTCCATTCTCCCTTCAGTACGACCGTACCTGGTCTGGTACGAAACAGCGGATCTCTAGCCCCATCTTTTTGTCCGTTATAGGCTTGTAAGTAAATGGGAAAGTGCCAGAAAAATGCGCGCTCTGAGAAATCCTGAGAATTCCCTCTGAGCGTGGGTAAAATACTCTTTCCGTCAACTGGCTGCTCAGGTGCCATTCCCAGCATTTCTAAAAATGTAGGATAAAAATCGAGGTTTACAGTAGGCGTAGTGGTATGCACACCTTTAGGAGCTACCCTTGGCCAGCGTACGAGTAATGGCACTTTCAGCCCTCCCTGAAAATACGAGCCTTTCCCTGCTCTGGCAGGTGCCTGACTGGAAATAGCCGCGATACCCCCATTGTCAGCCGTGAAGATCAGCAGCGTTTTTTTTGACAACTGCATGGAGTCCAATGCGTCCAGTAGCCGACCGATATTTTCATCAAGTCCGTGGACCATGGCGGCATATTTGGCCTGAGCCTTTGACTCGTAAACCGGGTTTTCCCTGTAAGCCTCATAAATATCTGGACGAGGAAGCAATGGCGTATGCACCGTATAGTATGGAAGATAGGCAAAAAAGCGCCGCTCCTTGTTTCGGCCAAAAAAAGAAATAGCCTCTTTGGTTAGCCGATCTGTTAAATATTCTCCTTCCGGACCATCCTCAATATTTGGGATACTATAAGGAGAAAAATAGCCTCCTTTACCAGGATTACCATTTTTACCACCTCCTACATTCACATCAATGCCCTGTGTGCCGGGGTTTTCTCCCACATGCCATTTCCCAAAATTGGCCGTTACATAACCCGCCTTCTGAAACAGCTCAGGCAGCGTAATGATCGCTTCTGTAAGATGATCAGTATTTGGCACAGGCACCAGTTTCCTGGTTTTGGCATTTCCCCGGGCAGAAGGACTCACCGTATACACGCCATGTCTGGGTGTATTTTGTCCACTGATGAGGCATGCCCTACTGGGTGCACAATTGGCAGCACCAGCATATGCATGAACAAATTCCAAGCCCTCTGCTCGTAAACGATCGATATTGGGTGTATGGAAAAGTTCGGGTTGTTGATAGCCCAGATCCATCCAGCCCAGGTCATCCACATTGATGAACAGGACATTTGGCAGCTCCTGGCTCTTCACTAAAGTGAAAACCAGCAAAGCTATCAGTGAAAATCCAACCTTTTGCGACATTTGATGCATGTAAACTTCTGGTGTCGGTTTTGAACTGAATGTAAACTACCTGAACCTTGGTCTTAAAAAAATAAGATGTAGACAGGGCCACTGCTCCAGGTTTGCAAAACCAGCGATCAGCCACCCTGCATGAATGTCTTATTCGTAATACTCAGTCATCACTGGTTTCCCTGCCCAGTCTTTAACTTCATAGACATAATCAGCTTCTGGTTTTACTTCATCTTCGGCTGTGTAGAACTTCAGACTAGTGGTGTAGTAATACTCTTGCGATTGCAGCTTGTATTCGTCGTGCGTGTGCGCTCGCCAGGAGTTATCACCTCCCACACCCATCTGTTCGTAATCTATGTTGAGCACAATATAATCGCGCTTTTGCAAGTCTGTGGTATGTGTTCGTTGCTTTTTCACCGTGCTACTAAAGTCTTCTTTTTCATAGTAAGACGCATTGAATGCAAACACAGGATAGCCACTCACCATCAGGCCATTGCCTTCCTGGTCACGAAGCTTTAGCCAGCGTACATCTGTGCGGTAGCCACCTTCCTGTGGTCTGATGTACTGAAAATACAAATCCTCTACCGGTGCTTCATAAATGCCCACTTTGGCAGAAAGCTTTCGATCGATGTAGTTTTCATGAGGGCCTCGGCCGTACCACTTTGCCTGGCTGAGGTCTCCACTAAGTCCAAGATTCATACCCACACGTGGTATTTCTGGCAATTTGCGGTTGGGCGCTGTGATGTATGCATAATCCAGCACGATTTCACCATTGCCGCCTACTTCATAGTCTAGCATCAACAAAGCACCTACGTCCTCAATCGTATAGCGAACAGAAACTTTAGCCGTACCTCGGCTTGTAGCGGTTACTTCAAATTCGTCGAGCGTTTTGCTCTTATGTGCATCTTTCCATACACCGAGTCGCGCCACCATTTTATTACCATAGTCATTATCAGTAGGCACGCGCCAAAAATCAGCCTGTGGTGACCTTACCAGAAACTGCTTTTCACCCTTTTGGATGTTGGTAAGCTCACCAGAATTGGCGTCAAAAGCTACTTCAAAGTCTCCTGATGTAATTTTCACCTGATTATCAGTTTCTTTGATACGCACTTTTGCTTTACTCATCAATGGAGCCTGTGTTTTCTGGGGACTTTCTAAAAGCAGCTGTTCCTCAGCTATGGTGACAGGTCCCGATTGAAAGGTTTCTTGATGAGATATGAGTCGCAGGTTGAGGAAAACCTCTTTGTCTGCAGGCCATTCTTTGCTAAACGGAACTGTTATTACCTCAGCGGCTCCTGGTGCCAAAGCTACATTCAAAATGCCCTCCTCTGTAACCGCTCCATTGGCGACAACCTCCCACACCAGCTCCATTTCCTCATATGAGCGGAAAGAAAACTCATTTGTTATCAGCACTTTGCCTTCCTGGGCATTTACCAGTTCGGCTTTGAAATTTTGATAGACATACCGCACTTCATGGGCATGTGGGTTCAGTTTGCGATCAGGGTTTACAATACCATTGATGCAAAAGTTATTGTCATTTCGAAGGGTATCTGGGCCAAAATCACCACCATAGGCAAAATAGCGCTCTCCAGAATCCGTAAAGGCCTCCATGCCCTGGTCTACCCAGTCCCAAATGAAACCGCCCTGGAGTTTTGGGTATTGCTCTATGGCATCCCAGTAGTCTTGTAGGTTACCGATGCTATTGCCCATAGCATGTGCGTACTCGCACTGGATCAGCGGACGATAGTGGTAGTTGTGTTTGGCGTAGTTGACCATATCATCCAGACTCATGTACATTGGCGCAAAGATATCGGTGTGGGTTTTTAGATTGGCCTGCTCAAACATCACCGGACGACTGTCCTGAGCCTTTAGCCAGTCATATGCCTTAATAAAGTTGATACCGTCACCACATTCATTTCCTAAAGACCAGGCAATGACAGACGGATGGTTTTTGTCGCGCTCGTACATACGCTGTACCCGGTCCAGGTGTGCCAACTCCCATTCAGGATCATTGGCGATGTGCTTGTCAGCGTCGTAAGGGCGTTGTTTGGCCGCACCTAGCGCATGCGACTCTATATTAGCTTCATCCACCACGTACAGTCCATACTGATCACAGAGGTCATACCAGTAGGGATCGTTGGGATAGTGACTGGTACGTACAGCATTGATATTCAATGATTTCATCAGTTTGGCGTCCTTCTCCATGAGCTCTCTGGTGAGGTAATGTCCCGTAGTAGGATCATGCTCATGACGGTTAGCTCCCTTTACCAAAACAGCTTTCCCGTTTACAAGCATCTGTGCATTCTTGATTTCTACACTGCGAAAGCCAATCTTTTTCTTGATCACCTTGCCATTGCCGTAGCTGATTTGAAGGTCATACAGGTTTGGTACCTCCGCAGACCACCGCATACAAGCTTCTACTACGGTTGCAAAACTCACATTTAGGTTTGCTCCTGCCTTGATATTCAATGACTTTGTCTCGTTGTAGACCTCCGTTCCATCCGGAGCTCTTAATGAAACGCTTACGGATTCACTCGTCTTTTTCTCACTCTTGTTTTCAAGCTCTACTTCCAGATCAAAGACCCCATTTATATAATCCGATGACAGTCCGGCCCTCACATTGAGATCAGACACAAATGTCTTTGGAGTGCGGTACAAATAAACGTCACGCTGTACACCGCTAAGCCGCCAAAAATCCTGACACTCCAAAAACGAACCATCAGAAAAACGAAATACCTGAAAAGCAATGGTGTTTTTTCCTTCCTTCAGCACATGTGAAATATCCCATTCCGTAGGCGTTTTAGATCCTTGCGAGTACCCTACATAGGCTCCATTTACCCACAGATAGATGGCGGATTTTACTGATCCAAAATGAATAACCGTACGCTCGTTTACCCAATGTTGGTCAAGCTCAATTTCACGTATGTACGACCCTACTGGATTCCAATGGTCTGGTACCTTTGGAGGTTCGGGCTTTCGTGTAAATTCATAAGGATGATTAAGATATATAGGCACACCATAACCTTCCAGCTCCATATTAGCCGGCACGTTGATTTGATTCCACCCACTGTAGTCATACCCTTCGCGGAAAAAGTCCAGTGGACGATCTGCAGGCTTAAACACCCACTTAAAAGACCACTGACCATTCAGCGATTGGTAATTTTCAGAAGACGGATACTCGAGATGCTCCAGCTTTTCGTTCTGTTCGAAAACAAACACCCGATCATGCGGAAGCACTTTGTTTACGCCCACGATAGATGGATCCATGAACTCCTTGAAAGTCTGGCCAAAGGTCAGCTTACAAGCGAGCAAAAAAATGATGGGTACAAATAGTCGTTTCATGGCAAAAATATCAGTCTACATAATAGGGTTTGCTATTGTCTTTTCCCTCTTCAGGATAAAACGGGAATGTCTGATTTGTCTTATGTTGTGCAAGTAGCAGGGTGTGAAGTTCCTCTCTTTTTGCAGGCATCTCCTCCGACAAATCATTCTTTTCAAATGGATCCTCCACGACATTGTAAAGTTCCAGTCTAGTCTTTTTCGGGTTTTTCACCTGCAGCTTTACGAGTTTAAAATCGCCTTTTCTCAGTGCTTGTCGGCCGCCTCGCTCGTGAAACTCCCAGTAGAGCACATCATGGGTATTCTTCTGGGGCTTTCCAGTCATGCTAGGCCAGATAGATATACCATCTGTAGGAGCATCCAGCGTGATGCCCAGCATGTCTGCATACGTAGCATTCATATCCCAAAACGCACTCAGTGTGTTCGACTCAATACCTGCAGGCACCTTGCCTGGCAAATGCGCTACAAATGGCACTCTTACACCACCTTCATACAGGTCTCTTTTATAACCTCTTAGGTCTCCGCTGCTATTGAAAAAGTCTGGATCGGCGCCACCTTCCTGATGGGGGCCATTATCGCTCGTAAAAATAACCAGTGTGTTTTCAGTTAACCCATGCTCTTCCAGCTTGGCCATTACCTCTCCTACATACTGATCTATACGGGTAACCATAGCGGCAAAGTGCGCACGTGGCTCTGGCTGTGAGCAGTAGCGACCTATGATCATATCAGGGCCGTAATCGCCACCTTCTTTTGCTACGTAAGGCTCACCAGGGTTGTCACGAAATACTTCCCGGTAGTAATCTAAAATGGAATCCTCAGGTGCCAGAATCTCAGCATGTGGACCTACATAAGGCAAAAACAGATAAAATGCAGAGTCTTTTTTGGCATCTATAAAGTCCAGAGCCTTCTCATGAATCACATCCTGGGCGTAGGTTTCAGTGGTAGTTAAGTCATTGCCCGGTAGGTCTACTTTTTGCTGATTGTGCCACAGGTGATCTGGGTAATAGCGGTGCGCTTCGCGCTGGCAATTGTACCCAAAAAACTCATCGAACCCCTGATTAGTAGCATCTCCTGTAGTGCCTATGAATCCTAGCCCCCACTTGCCAAATGCTCCAGTCACATAGCCTTTAGACTTGAAAAGTTTAGCAGTGGTGAGCACCGTATCGGGCATAGGTTCTTGTCCTTCCGGAAAGTACTCTTTATTGCCCCGAATGGGCGTATGGCCGGTATGCAAGCCTGTAAGCAATGCCGAGCGTGAGGGTGCGCAGACTGTACTGCCAGAGTAGTGGTAGTTAAACTTTACGCCTTTAGCTGCTAATCTGTCAATGTTTGGGGTAAGGATGTACTCCTGACCATAGCACCCCAGGTCTCCATATCCCAGATCGTCTGCCAGAATATAGATCACGTTGAGTTTCTGAGGCTCGGAACTTTTGCTTACTCTGCTGGGGCTTTTACAACCCCACATGCCCAAAACCACTAAGGCTCCGAATATAAAAAAATGTGTTATCGTTTTAATTGCTCGCATTCGATGATTATTTGACAATGATTCCAACTTTGTAAATGGTCCTCAACGAGAACGCCTTTTCGTAGGTCAGGCTATCGGTTTGAAGGTCCATGGTCCTATCTACATAATAGGTTTTGCGCAGATCGTCCAGATCAAAAGAATTAGGATTCTCTTCATATTCGAGGTAGTATGCACTAAAGTCATTTTGGGTCTCACCCGAAATCTGCACTCCTCCTTTTTCTATGGAAACGGTCTCTACACCTTCTGCATCAGGCACTGAAAAAGTGGGTTTTAAGCTTCGCAACCAGGTTCGTGCCGTTTGTCCTTCGGGGATCTGATCTGCCGGAAGCTCTACGTCTATGTGATATACCGCCAGGTTGCCAGCGGATTCCAGGCTGATGGTTCCTGCTACACCTTCTACTTCATAGTTTTCGAAACCTGGAACTTCGAGGGCTTTTACGTGCACCTCAGAATCTACATGGAAAACAGATTCATAATCTTCCTGCTCAAACTCTAGCTGAAACGTAACCACATTGGTAAAATCTAGCGCATCCGTGCCATTAGAGACGTCTGCACCATTATGATAAACCGAAGTTTCAGCTGGATAAAACAATGAAAATGTAGGTGTGAGGCTTGTCAGGTCCTGACCTGCTGACGCTGGAGCCGTGAGGAAAAAGACCTGATCATCAGACGGATGTACCTTGTTGATACTAGCCACTCCATTCAGGGTGAATTCCTCAAATTCAGGAATTTCTACAACACTAACCAGATAATCATTGCCCTCACCATTGGCAGGTTTTACGGTGTAAGTAAGCGGACGGAAGCGTTCTTCAAAATTGGTATGAATCACGCGATCACCCCTGGTATAATTCTGATTTTTTTCGATGATAATCTCTGCTGCTTCAGATGCTACCGAAATTGTTGGCACCAGTGGTAACGAAGATCGGTTTTGATATCCAAAGTGTCGGTAATTGAGCACTGGCACCAAAACCTCCTTTTGTGCATTGGGGATGCTTTCTACAGCATAAAACGAAGCATTCGTATTGCCACTTCTATAGTACTCACCTATGTCCTGAAAAGAAATCTTGGAGAGCGTATTCAGCGTATCATGTACGCTAACACTCTTAAATGAAACGCTTTCTTTTACCTCACCATCAGCATAGGTGCTTACCACAAATGCTACCTCGTAAACACCAGGTTTCGTATAAGAAAACGAGGCATCCCCGTTTTGATTACCAGGTATCCCGGAATCGCCCTGCTCTCTATTCGCATATTGGCTGCCTTCTGCTCCGGTATATATGGTATAGAATTCTCCTGCACCGGTATTCTTTAAGTTGACCACCTCGAAGGTGTTCACGGTGGTTTTGCTCAGGCTAAATGAAGCTACCGGATCCAGGTCATCATCGTATTGCTGACAGCCCACAAGTACTATCAGACTTAGTATAAACAGTTTTATTCTTGTCATAACGAAATCCATATTTTAATAGCCGGGGTTTTGAAGTACTACTCCTCCTGATGCATCCACTTCCGTTTGTGGGATAGGCAGCACTTCGCTTACTCCTTTCACAAAGTCTTTGCGGTATTCGGCCTCTACTACGCCATTGTATGCAGCTATAGCACTCTGCGCCTGACCTGTGCGCACCAAATCCCAAAAACGATCAAACTCAAAACAAAGCTCAATTCGTCGTTCATTCCAGATACGCTTTCGGGTATCCAGGTAGTTAGCCAGACCATAATCAGCGGGCTCTGTAGAAGATGACACACGTGGATCCCCTGCATTTACAATGTTTCTGGCTCTTGCTCTGATGCGGTTGAGTTGCTCGGTAGCACCCGGCTGATCTCCTGTTTCATTGAGCGCTTCTGCATAAAGCAATACCACATCTGCATACCTCATGATGGTGAAGTTTTTCACTCCCGCTCGCTCATTGTTGAGTGTGTGCCACTTGTAGCAGGCTGTCTTATCCGGGAACGGGGGATTTCCCACTACCGTACCATCAGGCAAAGTAGTACCACTGGTCATGACCATAATGCGGGCACGCGGGTCAGAAATGTAATTGGACGCAAAAGCCTTGGTAGGCTGCAAAATGTTACTAGATCCCACTCCGGTATGAAATGGTGAACTCAGGTTGACCGTATTGTCGGGAAGTACAACGTGATTGACCTCAAAGATCGCTTCAGAGGAGAAGTCAGCCGATTCACGGTTTAGGAAAGCATACTGAAAGTTGAGATCATAAGAGTTATTGGAATCTCCCATACCTGCCGTGCTACCATCTAAGAACTCTTCATCGGTCAGATGTTCAAACACTAAATCTTGCTTTATGCGCTCGAGCTCTGCTGGGTCTTCATAAAGCTGGTCAAAATTTAGAATCTCACGGAAACTCAGGGCGGCGTTGGTTCTGGCCACAATATGATCTCCTACTGCTTTGGCTTGCTGCCATTTCACAGAGCCATCTCCAGGGTTAGCCTGATATACCAGTACTTTCAGCAACATGGACCATGCTGCTCCCTCAGTGATTTTCCCCAGGATCGATACGTCATTGCCTCCTACCTGTCTGCGATCCAGCGCAATAGCTGCTTCACGAAGGTCTTTTTCTATGTAGGCATACACTTCCTCTACCGAACTACGCGGTTGGATGAAATTGTCTTCATCACCTTTCAGCACCAGTTCTTCAGGCTTAATCGGCACCCCACCATAGGTACGCACCAGGTTGAAGTAGTAAAATGCCCGTAGAAACTTCGCCTCACCCATCATGATGCGCAAGTTCTCCTGGTTATTCTGCAGGTTGTTACTATCAAATGTACGCATGTAGCGTGCTTTTGAAATCACCTGATTGGCACGAAAAATCCCACGATAATTTTGACTCCAAAAACCGCTCACCATAGGGTCCAGAGAATTGGCTGTTAACTTAAAAAGGTCGGCTGTGGGTGTAAATCGTTGGCTTTCTACCACCACCATGTTGTCTCCACGGCCGGTTCCTATGTAGGCATAACCGTTTTGAAAAGTCCCATTGGTGAGCACTTCATAGATAGCATTTACCCCCAACTGCACCTCGTTTAGGCTAGAGTAAAATTCATCAGAAACTGGGCTACCCAGTGGTTCTTCATCCAAAAACTCACAAGAGCTCAGGACCAAAAAAGTGACTATGAATAGTTTATATAGCTTAGTCATAAATCTTATAAATTGAAATCAACACCAATCAAATACAATCGCCCTTGCGGGTAACTACCGTAATCGATTCCGGCAGCAATACCGCCTCCACCGCCCACTTCGGGATCAAATCCTTCGTATTTGGTAAATGTCAGTAGGTTTTGTGCCGACACATACAGGCGCAGCGATCTGAGCTGCAGACGAGAAAGCACCCGATCGTCAAATGTGTACCCCAGCTGTACGTTTTTCACTCTTAGGTATGAAGCATCTTCTACATAAAAGTCGGAGGCATGTCGGTAGCTTTCATCATTATTGGCAGACATAGCCCGTGGCAAAGTAGGGTTCTGATTACCCCCCTGGTACTTGTTCGCAATATCTGCTGGCACTTCACTTCCTTCAAAGTTGAGATCGGTGGTCCATACATCATCCAAAATGCTACTGAGGCCACGAGTTCCATTAAAACCATGAGTATGGTAACGCAACACGTTGAAAACGGAGTTACCATGCACTCCCTGAAGCTGCGCCACAAAATCAAAGTTTCTATAGCCCAGATTAATTACACCTCCATAGGTAACGTTGGGAATAGGGCTTCCAAGGTAGGTGCGGTCATCCAGGGTGATCTTCCCGTCATTGTTGAGGTCTTTGAAAATGAAATTTCCATTTTCGTCGAGTCCATCCGTCACCCGCCCATAAAAAGTTCCAATCGGACGTCCCACTACCGTTTTGGTTACGTTACCCATAACCACCGGGATGGCGTTATTGACGTACCCGCCATACACTGGATCATTGTTCACGCCAAGTTCCAATACATTATTGATGAGGTAAGTACCATTAGCAGATAGGTCAATCGACAGATCACCGATGCTATTGCGGTAACTCGCCGAAAGCTCTATACCATCATTAATGACCTCCCCAATGTTTCGTCGGGGTGTTGAAGAAAACCCAATCGATTGTGGTACTGGTACGTTGAGGAGCATATCCTTGGTATGTCTCCTAAAAACGTCCGTAGTGAGAAACACATGTCCATAAAGGTCCAAATCAACTCCAAGGTTATAAGAGTAGGTACGCTCCCAGGAAATATCCGAATTACCGATTTCTGTAGCGGCATAACCTGTGTAGTAGTTGAAGTTATCATCAGCACCATAGGCGTAAACTGAACCATTGCCCAAGGTCGTAACGCTTTCATAGTTGTTAATACGGTTGTTACCCAGCACTCCGTAGCTTACTCTGAGCTTACCGTTTTGCAAAACTGCATTGCCAGGAAGTAGGTCTTCTGAAAACACCCAGGCGGCAGATGCCGATGGGAAGAATCCCCAGCGGTTGCCTTTTGCGAAGCGAGACGAACCATCTGATCGAAGGTTTGCCTGAAAGACGTATTTACCCTGAATACTATAATTGGAGCGAAAAACAACTCCCATTTGACTCCATGCTGTAGTGGCACCGTTTACGTTTAGCGACCGGAAAGCATTGCTGAGGTATGCAGTAGACTCATCTCTACCCAATGGACTAGAGCCTTTCGCTACCACGTTCTGTTTTTCCTGGCGCTCCATTGAAAATGCACCTGTGAGTGACAGGTTGTTTCCACTGATTTTTTTATTGAAAGAAAGCACTTGCTCCCAAAGCACTTTATTAGTTAGTGTAGAAGTCTCGGTGACCGCTGCAAAGGAATTAGGGCTCAATGTCTGCTCCACAGCTGTCCCTGGCTTAGAAAACTGGTGACGGTCTACTCGGTTTTGGTCCATACCAAAACGAGAGGTGAACTTCAATTCAGGTGAGATTTTGTAATTAAAGAAGAACTTTGTTTGTAAGTTGTGAATTCCACGTTCGTCCACATTGTCTTTGGCCTTCAGCAATGGGGTATTGTTTAAAAAACCATCTTCATCCACCAGCTCCTTGTCTGGTGAGTCTATCACCACTCTTCTAAAAAGGCTATACTTAGATTCCGTGTCCTGTACATTTCTCTTAGCATTGCTGTAGAGTACGTTTGCCCTCAGGTTAATATTATCTGTAATGTCAAACGTGAGGTCACTCAGTACATTTATTCGAGTAAAGTCACTGTTGATGACTATTCCTTTTTCGTTGAAAAAATTAGAGGAAAGTCTGTAAGTCATTCTTTCTGTTCCTCCTGAGAAGGAAAGGCTATGTTGCTGTCGGGTACCTGTTCGAGTGATCAGGTCGAGCCAGTCATTGTCTTCTGCTGTTTCCAGGTTAGTCAGCAGGTTTCCCATTACTTCCGGACTACCACCGTTAGCCAGTCCCTTCAGCTGGAAAAACTCACTGGTGTTCATCAGATCCGGTTCATTCCACAGGTTTTGCAGTCCGTATTGTGAGGTTACGTTGATTTTCACATCACCTGCACTACCCTGTTTTGTCTGGATCACCACTACACCATTGGCTGCTCGTGATCCATAGAGTGATGCCACGCTGGCATCTTTCATGATTTCAATGCTTTTTATGTCGTTTTGAGAGAGGTAGTTGATTTCATTGACCACCACCCCATCTACTACATAGAGAGGAGAGGCATCTCCAGTGATGGTACCTACACCTCTAATTCTAATCGCTGTACCAGCACCAGGTGATCCTGAGTTTGGCGTTACCTGCACACCCGCTATTCTACCTTGCAATGCTTGTGATACATCAGATACGGCTACATTTTTGATTTCGTCGATATCTACGCTGCTGACCGCTCCGGTTAGATCACTTTTACTTATTTCTCCATACCCGGTAACCACTACCTCATCCAGAGCAGTTACGTCTGGTTGCAATATCACTTCGATATCGGATCGCCCATTGACAGGAATGGATTGAGGTGTGTAGCCTACAAATGTCACGTTGAGTACGTCATTTGACTTTACAGTCAGGCTAAAGTTGCCATCAAAATCCGTAATGGTGCCTGTGGTGGTGCCTTCTACCATAATCGTAGCTCCTGGCAGCCCTTCATTGATATCGGGATCAATTATTTTACCCTTCAACGTATAGCTCTCCGCATCCTGGGCATATCCCAACAACGCCATGAAGGCTAAAAGAAAATATAAGTTTAGTGCCTTTAACTGCATACAACTAACTTGTCAAAAATTGAAAAGGATGAAAACAAGCCACCCCGAAGGGCGGCTTGTTGGTTGAAAATCTATCCGTGATTTATTTGATGATCAGCTTGCTATGTCCAAGAATCTCACCTGCTACATTACGTGTAGACACTGAATAAATACCTTTTTCCAGATGCTGTACAGGCAGTGAGTTCACACCTTCTGTAAGCTCTGTCTGAAGTACTGTTCTGCCAGCCATATCAATCAAAGAGATCATGACCACTTCATTTCTATCGTTACTGATATTTACAAACCCACTTGTCACAGGGTTTGGATACACGATCATGCCTTTGGCCAATTCATTGGAAAGTACCAGCTTTTCGTAGATTACGGTTCGTGTCTCGGACTCACTAGACGCGCCCTGAATATCAGTAGCTACTGCTTTGATCACTGCAGTGCCTTCCACTGTGAGGCCATCCCACTCAAATCCAAAAGGTGCTTCTTCGTCTTTGAAAAGCAGCTCATCTCCGTTGTAGAACTCTACTACCAGGCCGTCCAACTCGTCACTTGCTGTAGCAGCAATCTCCACAGATTCACCAATCAACAAAGTGGTATTGTCATTTGGAAGAGTCATCTCTACCGATGGAGGCGTATTTCCTATCACCAGTACATCTATAGGCATAGAGAATGAAGAGTCGTTGGCATCATAAGCCACAGCCGTGATGCGTGTAGGCTCCCCTTCTGCACCTGCAGGTATATTTTCCCAGTTGAAGGTAAACTCACCCTCGGTAGCTACTCCTACCTGTACCCAGGAGTTGTAGTAGTCTCCAGTATAGTATTCTACCTTAGAGATGGCATCACCTTCTGCATCGTTGAGTGCCACAGCCAGGGGCACAGTAGCTCCTTCTATCAGTGTAGCACCGTTTTCAGGACTGGTAAAAGACGCCATAGGTGCAGCATTCAAATGTGCATTGGCACCAATCTCTACCGCAGGCCCTACTGCTTTAGGGTCCTGATATTCGCCGGTTTTTTCAAGCCCGTCATCAAATACGGCAAGGGTACCTGAAATTGTTCTGAAAATCAGGTTTCCGTTAAGTTCTCTCAAATCGGTAGGCAACACTCTGTTGAACCCATCTACATCGTCAAAAACTTTATAAATCAGGTATTCAGACTTTTTAGACAAGTTGTCCAATTCAGGCACCTGAGGATCTTTACCATCACCTACCACGTCCAATGCCCAGATATCATAGCTACTTTGGTTGTTTCCAGTATTGGCTGTGAAATACATTCTGCCATTTACCACTGTTTTGTTTCTAGGGAATGAGCTGGTACCTGCTCCAGGAAAAACATCTGCAACCAACTCTACACTATCTGTTTCCGGATTGTACATACCCAGTTCTTGTCCAGATCGTGGGTTGGTATTTTCAGCTCTCGAGCCAAAATTCACTTTAAAAAAGAGTTTTCCATCAAAAACGAAAAAGTCATCTGGAAACGACTGACGCTCCTGCGTATCAAATGGAGCAATGTCAAAGGCCATTTCAAGCTCATCGCCAGTGCCTTTCAGGCCATTCATTCGCATCAATTCCGTACCCTTACCTGCATTTCCTCGGTAGTATACCTTACCATCAAATACGATTGGGTTAGCACTTCCCGAATTTGCTGTGGTATTTGCCTCCGACCCAGGGGCATCAGCAGCATCCTGAAGCAGGTAGGTACCTTTCGTAGTACCGTCAGTTACCCAGTACTCGTTATCGAGCGTTGTAAGCTCAGGCTTGCCCGCCCATTTGCCAGGCGTTTTAGCTCTGAAAATTACTTGTTTCTCATTCACCGCCAGTATCCACTGGATGTTGGAGTTGTCAGTAGGAGGGTTGATATCCACGAGCATTTTAGTACCCCATGGCTCAGGAGTACCATTGGTCACCCAAATTTCTTCTCCCACGATGAGCTCTGTCTCTCCATCCATTCCAACTACACGATCAGAAGTTCCTCCAAAAATGGCAAGTGTATCACCAATCACCTGAATTGGGCTGTAGGTTTCTTCTCCGTCGAGACCTGTAGTCTTGGGCTGCACCCCTTCTTTGTTATCCGCAGACATTCTCTTGGTGCCTTCTGGCGTACCATTAGAAAACCACAAGTGCTGTCTGGTCTTACCATCTCCATAATCTGACGAGCTTGCATCCACTGCTGCGAAAAGGAATCCATTTTTAAATGGTGTAATCGCACTAGGTTCAGAACTAGCAGCTCCTTCGTTGAGGTCTATGAGCAGCGATGTACCTGCTTCTGTACCATCGGTTACCCAAAGCTCTGTACCTTCCGCTTCGGTGGTAGCAGTAAAGTATACTGACCCTCCCACTCCTACAAGGTTTGCAGGAAGTGAGCTCGCTGCTCCAGGATTGATGTCTTTTACCATTTTAGTTCCCTCACGTGTACCGTCAGTTACCCAAAGCTCATCGCCAGTAGCGTCATTATGAGCGGTAAAGTAGTACTTACCACCATAAGAAATGGCCTGACGTCCGCTGTAGTTTTTGGCTCCACCACGACGACCATCACTGGTCACCGAATCAGCTGTAGAAGTCAAAGCTGTAAGTGTTCCATACTCAGCAGATATGCTCTGCAGGTTTTCATACTCTTGTGCCACACTCTCAGCCAGCGCCAGGAGTGTAATCAGGCAAAATGTAAATAGGTGTTTCATAATAGGTTTCTGTTACATTCAAATGATAAGATCTTCGTAATTAGATTGGTGTTACGATTAGTCGCCAAAAAGCGAATTCATAACGAGACAAATATGCGAGAATCCAATCCCGAACTAAGGGGGTAGATTGCTAATAGACGGTGCGAGTATTGTTCAAAACCCCATTTAACTCAAGAAAATGGGATTTTATAGTAAGTTTTTATAATAATCTTTTGGGTGCATCCATTTTCACATCCGATGGCAGACGGTTAAACTCCTTCTTGAAAATGCTTCGGAAATATTTCACATCATTGAAGCCTACAAAGAAGGCTGCCTCACTCACATTCATCTTACCACTGGAAATGAGCTCTTCGGCTTTCTTCAACTTCAGCTTTCTGATAAACTCATTGATCGATAGCCCTGTGACGGATTTGAGCTTACGATACAGCGATGCCCGGCTAAAGCCTAGTTCACGAGCCAGCTCATATACACCTATGTCTTTTCCGGTTTCCAGGCGCTCTTTGAAGATGACTTCCTCAATTTTTTGTAGAAATTCCATCTCCACCTGCACGCGAGAGTCTTCTTTCTTTTGGTCTTCGCTGGTCTCAGCTTCCTCACTATCAGCTTGTCCCAAAAAGTAAGACTTGAGCACTACCCGGCTTTTGAGCAAGTTATCAACCCTTGAAAGCAGCAGTTCCTCGTCGAATGGCTTCACCATGTAACTATCTGCCCCTTCTGAATAACCCAATATAGTATCTTCGGTAGAGTGCTTGGCAGTAAGCAGAATAATCGGGATATGACTTGTCCTGGAGTCATTTTTCAATGCCTTGCACAGGTCTATGCCTGTTTTTACCGGCATCATCACATCCGAAACAATAAGGTCTGGAATCTCCTCCATGGCTAGTGCGATACCTTTTTCCCCATTGGTGGCTACATACACTACATATTTGTTTTCCAGCACTTGCTTGAGGTAGCTGACGATATCTTCATTGTCATCTACGATGAGCAGGCGTTCACGCTTATCATTCGGATCTACTACCTGATCAGATAGTTCGTCAGTTTCCTGAGTAGCAGGGTATTCTGGTATTTCCAGCGTAAGCGGGCGCTGCTCCACAAACTCCATCTGCCCGAGATGCTCTTTCCCTTTGGGTAATGAAAAGTAAAAATCAGCGCCTTCATTTTTGAGGTTACGAACCTTGATCACACCTCCATGAAGTTCCACGATTTTTTTCGTGAGTGCCAGACCTATACCTGTTCCTGACACACTTTTGGAATCGTAGGCCTGGTAGTACCACTGAAAAATCGTCTTGATAGAATCCTTTGGTATCCCCGGTCCCGTGTCTTTGACTGAAACGGTCACCTGATCTGATGCTTCGGTAAGTGAAACGGTAATGCGTCCACCAGTGGGGGTGTATTTAAAGGCATTAGAAAACAGGTTATTCATGACGATTTCGAGCTTTTCGGCATCCACCCATAGCGCCAGTTCCTGATCGGGCTTTTCAAATAAGAGGGTGACGTTTCTAAACTTGGCCAAATCACGGTAATTGCTGATAATCGAGTCCAGCACTTCTACAATATCGTACTTACTCACCTGCAACTTGAAATTCCCAACTTCGGCTTTCCTAAACTCCAGCATCTTGTTGATCAGGTTACTCAGTGAAAGTGCATTGCGCTGTATCAGCTTGAGACCTTCTCTCACCTCATCATCCTTAGCCCGGATGATCAGGCTTTTGAGCGGCCCAATAATCAATGTAAGTGGTGTACGCAGCTCATGCGAAAAGTTGGTAAAAAACCTGATGCGCTCCTGATTGAGCTTATGCTCCTGAAAGCGAATTTTCTTTTCATACACCAGCGAACTTCTCAGCTGAATTTGTGAAGTATAATACCAGACAAAGAGCAGCAGCAGACCAAGTCCTACAATTATGTAAAGGATTATGGCCGTTTTGGTTTGCCATATAGGTGGCTCGATAACCAACTCTACACGCTTTACATCTACTTTGGAGCCATCCATGGTCTTAGCGATACGAAAAGTATATTCTCCAGGACTTAGGTTGCCATAAGTGATGGCGTCCGCTCCACGTGCCACGTTCCACTGCTGATCACTGCCCTCTAAAGTGTAATGAAGCATTTGCTTGGCAGCCACGGGATAGTTGAGAGTTTCAAACTCAAACGTAAGTACGTTGTGATCATATGGCAGTACTACAGGCCCCTGAGCAAATAAAGGAGATTTTCGACCTTCCAGGTCGGTAATGGAGTTACCCAATATGAGGATGTCGGTAAGCAGTGGCTTTTGATTGGTGGTATTGGCTTTTAGGTTTTCCGTATCTACAATATTTAGTCCACGCGTACCCCCGAAGGCTAACCGGCCGTTTGGGAGCCTGGCCACAGACCCCACATTAAACTCGCCTTTTTGTACATTATAGGACGAGCCAAAATTTTGAAAAAGCTTATCGGTTACATTAAAAACGCTAATCCCTCTATCCGTAGCTATCCACAGCTCACCCGCTTCATCAAACTCCAATGCTCGAATACTATTATTGATTAGACCTTCATTTTCATCGTAGATCACATAAGTGGAATCGAGGGTATTAAACTTCACCAGCCCATTATACCTTGTGCCGATGTAGAGATGGTCTCCCCATAGCCTGATACTGGATATCTTGTTGCCCTTAAACTCTCGAATGATGTTGGCATCTATTTTAGTAAACTCACGGTTTTCTGGATGGTAATAGAAAAAGGTCTCACTATAGCCAGAAATCCAATAGCCACCGTTCTGATCTTCACATATCGATCGGACATCCATGCCTCTAAACTCATCTATGGAAAAGAAGCGTTCAAAAACTGCATCATAAATCTGCAACCCTCCTCCATTGGTACCAATAAACAATCTTCCTCTGGAGTCTTCAAAAATCAACCTTACGTCATTCCTGTTAATGGTGTTTCGGTGCTCCTTATTTCGCTGATAAACACGTCTGGCACCTGTTTTCAGGTTTAGGCGGATTAAGCCTTCTTTGTATGTACCGACCCAAAGCACATCATCGGCCGTTTGGTGTATAGAGAGCACCGCCAGATCATCCGACATCCCAAACCTGCTTAACACCCCTCGTTGCACCTCGCCAGTTTTGATATTGAGGCTATTGAGACCACCGCCATCTGTGCCTATCCAGAGTATATCATCTGCGTAATCCAGCCCCCAGACACGCTGATGACTAAAGTGAACTTTAGCCCGTGGGTTACCGTCTATGAGTCGAATAGAAGCCCTTTTTGGACCTACGTAATTTATACCTGAACTCCACGTACCCATCCATATAGCTCCCTCTTCATCTTCGAAAAAAGTCTGAATGGTTTTACTAAATACACTGGACCCGTCTGAGCGTGGAGTGTAATAATCAAACTGCAGATCCGGGCCAAAGTCTTCCACAGGGGTTTTACTAATCGCAAGGCCTTCTTCACGAGTACCTATCCACAAGTGTCCCTCTTTGTCCAAATACGAAGCTACTATGTCCGTTTCATTCAGGTAGGCATTGTCAGTTGGTTCAAATTGTCGCTTTTCAGCATCAAAAACATACAAACCAAGATTAGTGCCCAGCGTAAGTCGATTGAGGTAGCAGCTTGGCTTGTTTAACACAATATCGTCTCCGATAAAAATGCGTTCTGTGGTTCTGTCGTTAAGATGGTGTATGAGCAAATGTCCTCCGTGCTGCACCACACAGACCGATGTATCTCCCATGTAGGAGATATACATCGCATTCGAGGAGCCAGTTCGCTCGGGCTTGTAATAATTGTAGGATTCCCCGTCGTAGACCAGAAGTGCACTATTGCTAAATGCTACAGCTACATCTCCTTTACTGTTTTGGGTGATTGCCACGCTGGCATGACTGAGCTTCACTCCTGCTATGGAATCCAGCCGCGAAAACCTCATGGTTTCCAGATCCAAAATTTCCAACCCCAAACTGGTACTTATCCAAATGCGATTGCTATTGGCTTCATACAATACATCGTTGAGGTTGTTGCTGATGATCGAGTTGGGATCATTGATATCATGCCGAAAGACTTTAAACTCATTGCCACCATACCTGCACAGTCCATCTGCTGTAGCCACCCACATAAATCCGATGGAATCCTGAGCAAATCCATATACCAGGTTATTAGAAAGCCCGTCTTCTACATTGATATTGGTGAATGATTTATTAAAAGCATCGAACAACTCCTGTGCTGCACCCAAACGAGGCAGCATTGTGGAGCAAATAAGTATTATCCAAAAACAACGTCTCACTTCTATCAATCTAAACAGCCATTAAACTCTTGCCACACATTATTTCTTGCTTTTTTCCAGTTTCACCAGTGGAAACTCTGGATGCTCGGATCTGGCACGTGCAAGCAACTCCTTCAATTCTTTGGCTCGCTCATGCTGCTCCTGATATACATTTTGCTCCTCGGCAGGATCCTTTTCGATATGATAAAGCTCATAATGTGATCCCACAAAATACAACAATTTCCAGTCACCCTTCATGATCGCCTGTATGGGCCCTTTACGTTCATTAAACTCCCAATACAAATAATCATGATTTTTTTGCCTGAGCCCTCGCAGTGCATTCAAATAGGAAATGCCGTCAGTCGGTGCTGAGGGAGTTACGTTTGCTATGTCACAAGCTGTAGGCAGAAAATCCCAAAACGCCGACGGGTGGTCAGATGTAGTTCCTGGCATTATTATTCCTGGCCACGTAGCTACAAAAGGCACGCGTATGCCTCCTTCATATAAATCACGCTTTCTCCCCCGAAAAGGTCCATTGCTATCGAAAAAGGGATCATTCACCCGGTCATATTCATGACCATTGTCACTAGTAAAAACAACCAAAGTATTCTCACTGACACCCAGTTCGTTCAGTTTAGCCAGCAGTCGCCCTATGTCATCATCCATTCTAGACACCATCGATGCATAAGTGACATGCCCATTGCGGTCATGCCGGTAGTGTCCCATTTTCATTTCACGCATCGGCCAGTCTTGTTGCTGATAATACGTTTTATATTCATCGGGAATGGTCAGCTCATAATGCGGAATGGTATATGCCAGGTATAGGAAAAAGGGCGAATCATGATGCTTTTCGACATATTCCAAAGCTTTATCGGTAAATAAATCCTGAGAATACTTACCTACTTTGTCTTTCATCACATTTCCTGTTAGTTCGATCAGACTGTCATTTTCCCAAAGGCGCTCCGGGTAGTAATGGTGAGCTGGCCCATGCCTGTTAAACCCAAAGAAATAATCAAATCCCTGATGATGTGGTTTGCCCTCATCCAGGTTTTCAGCCAACCCCCACTTTCCGATAACAGCAGTGTGATACCCCGCTTTCTTCAGCTCTTTTGCTACGGTGTTTTGAGTTTGAGACAGATCTACAGGTGCCCCGGATCGTGTCCACCTTGGGTTGCCTCTAACCGGAGAGTGTCCCGTATGCAGACCCGTAATCAATGAAGCGCGAGAAGGCCCACAAACGGTAGACCCGGCATAATGCCGGGTGAACACTATACCCTCTGCTGCCATTCGGTCGAGAACAGGGGTTTTTATTTTGGTTTGCCCGTTAAAGCCAACATCTCCATATCCCAGATCGTCAGCGAGAATAAATATGATATTAGGCTTATTCTTAGTAGTCTCTGGCTGAGAGCATACCACCTGAACCGACAACACTACGCTCAGTACATAAAAAAATAGTTTCATTTCTGAAAACCAGTTTTTGAGATTATGACACTTTCCATATTAGGCAATTCCACCAGGAAGTATTTTTAAAATTTTTAACGCGCACACGAATATGCACGATCTATCAAAAGAACCGAAGACCAGGCGCACGGAGCAGGTGTTTTTTGTTCATTTATGGGTGAAAAACGTTTTAAAGCTCTATCGCAAGCCATTTTTCATACTTTTTCGATATCCTCAATAAAACCCTTAATATCTCTCCGTAATTGCCAAATTCTCAAAATACCCCCAGCTATTGAACAATTATTCCATGCACACTATCTGAAAAAATGGAAATCTTGACCGTCGATTTATTACCTAAACTTTTAAACTATGAAACAAGTACTACAGAAGCTTGCACTCATGACCATTTTCATGAGTGCTGTGATTTTGACTTATGGCCAGGCATTCACTATTGACCCTGCTACCTCCCATCAAACAGTCACGTTTGGAGGAGATGGTAAGCTCACCATCAAAGACTGGGCAGAGAAAAATGTATCTACCACAGCCCAAAAGCTATTCGGTGATATGAACCTGAAAATTTTGCGGGTTCCAATCTTTGCCCTGCAACCAATCACGGACAATATCTACGACAATGTGATCACAGTGATCCAGGAAGTACAAAGCGTAAATCCCAACGTGAAGATTTTTGCGAGCATTGCCAATGGCGATGGATACGGCACACACCTCCACAACGCTGATAAATTTCCCAGCAACTGGAAAGGATGCTGCAGCTACAACGTCTACAGCCTCAACCTCACGGCTTATGCGGCCTATTTGGATAGCTTCATGACGCGCATGAGCGATGCTGGCATCACTATAGACTATCTGGGCCCATGGAACGAAGACCCTGCAGATGATTCTGATCATAGAAAGGTTTTTGATCAAATGAACAACCTGGGCTCCACCCAAAAAGTGGGGCTGGAGCGATGGGCGCTGCAAACCTCCATCAATGATGTGAATGATGTAGAAGACCGCACCGATATCATTGGCTCACACTTTTATGATGACACAACCATCCCGCAATCCAACTGGGAATCTAAATGGAGCGATCTGGTAACTCAATCCGCAGATCCTGTGTGGTACACCGAATCTACACGCTACTCAACCGCCGATCGTCTGGACCTGCTGGTAGCTGGCATGGACAACATCTTCCCGGCCATCAATGCAGGAGCTGAGGCAGTAGTTTTTTACCAGGTAGTGAAGCGATTCGTCTATGCCAATGGCAACGAACTGCCCATTAAATACAGTGGATTCAAGGCACTGGTAAACGGTGCTGACGGTAAACAAGTGATAGAGACGGCCACTACCGACAGTGACATACAAGGTGTGGCATTTTCTGACGGCAGCACAGCAGAAGTGTACCTACTCAACAGAAGCAGCAGTTCCAAAGTAGTGAATTTCCAACTTCAAAATGGCTACAAAGCATCTGGCACCGTAAGCCGGTGGATTTGGGATGCCACCAATACAGAAACTGTAAACACCTACTATCTCGGAAACAACGCTAACTGGAATGTGACCGTGCCTGCCGATGGGTTCGTACGTGTGCAGGTGCCACTTGCCGCTCCGGGCGCACGAAAAAGTGAGCTAGCCGCTAGTTTATCCAGCTCAGCACTTAGTGTACACCCGAACCCCGTGATGGATGGCAAAATAAACATATCCGGAATATCACTCGATGAGGGTTCTCTGCACACCACCATCTATACCCTGGACGGACGCAAAGTGCATGAAGCTACACTGCAAGCTGCAGATCAGATGGAGTTGATAACACCCTCTAATCTCAAGGGACTGTACCTGCTGAAAGTCACTCAAGGCGCACGCTCTTTTGAAAGCAAAATATATTTTAAGTAAACAAAAAACCCGGGGATCTCAACGCATGAGACACCCGGGTTTTATTTAAAACGATGACCTGATAATTTAAAAAACCAACATGAAACAATTTTTCACTAACCTCCTTCTCACTATTCTCGGATTGATCATATTGTACTTAGGGGCGGCTGGCTAAGCGGCCTGCCACCCTATTCTTCTAGAAAGATCTCTATCACAGGGATTTCCACATTGGGCTTAGTCACAGGTAGCAGCAAGTTTACATCCTGAGCCCTGGTTTTTTCTTTGCCCCATGCGCCGTGTGATTTACCTATTTTTATCTCCGAAGCATCATGCAAAAACTGCGCATACTTGATCTTCCCTGCAAAGCCTGGCATTAGGAAGTTTTTCATCGGATAATCCAGTAGGTGCACATACAATCTATTGGTTTCCGGATTGTAGGTCAGTAGTGTATGATCTGGTGCCTCAAACTCCTCAGGGGCTTGCGTACATCCATAGATGGAACGGTCATTGAACTTCATCCAGCTTCCAATTGCTTCCAATGCCTGATCTGCCCGGTAGTCAAACATCCCACGTGCTGTTGGTCCTACATTCAATAGCAAGTTGCCTCCTTTACTCACTGATTCGATCAAAAGAACGAGCAGCTGCTTGGTGTCTTTCCACGTGTGCTCATCACGGTAATAGCCCCAGGATCCTGAAAACGTCTGACACGTTTCCCAAGGAATGCGTACGCCATTTTCTGTTGGCCATTGTTGTACTTTAAACTGCTCCGGAGTGGTAAAATCCCACCCTCCCTCATAATCTTTGAGGTCAAGGCGATCGTTTACAATAACTCCTGGCTGTAGCTCACGCACCATCTTGAGCAGCTCTAAAGAGCCCCAATCTTCTTTACCCTTTCCATATTTACCGGGATATGAAAAATCTAACCATAAAATATCCACCTGACCATAGTTGGTCATTAGTTCGCGCACCTGATTGTGAAGATACTTTCGGTACACCGCCATATCCCTTCCTTTATTGAGTGACTTATACTCATCATCAGTTTTGGGCTTTTGAGGATGACGACTATCTATGGTGAAATCCGGGTGATGCCAGTCTATCAATGAGTAATAAAACCCTATTTTCAATCCTTCGGCTCGAAACGCATCTACCCATTCCTTCAAAATATCTTTTCCATAAGGCGTATTGACAATGTCATAATCCGTGTAATCAGAATCATACATACAAAAGCCTTCGTGATGCTTAGTAGTAATTACTGCGTATTTCATTCCGGCTTCTTTCGCCTTTCTGGCCCACTCAGTAGGGTCAAACAAATCCGGATTGAATAAATCGAAATACTTCTGGTACTCGTCATTTGTCATCTTCTCCCGTTTTTTGACCCACTCATGGCGAGCAGCCTGTGAGTACAGCCCCCAGTGAATAAACATCCCAAACCGGTCGTTGGTCCACCAGGCCAGTCGATCTTTCTTCTGCTCAGGAGTTTCAGACCAAATGACCTTTTGACAAATGGCTGGCAACACGGCCATCGAGAGCATTAAAGAGATTAATAACTTTTTCATTTTACAGATCTTTAAAGAAATTTTGATTTAGCTTAATGTACATACTAACCCCTCTACATCTTCCATAAGTGCAACGCACATCACAAGGAAGCTGCAGACTGTCAATTTTTGACTCCATCAAGCTAGATAGACTAATCCTACCTCACCAAACCCAGTGATAGATTTGATCAATTACTCCCCTTTATTTTGATGAAATGTCTAAGTCGTAATTCACTTTAAAACGTGTTTATACAACGCTCCGAACCAACACCCCCCCTTCTTTGACTCATAAAACCCTATGGATGAAAGTGCCTTCTAAGGATTTTTGAGAAAAAGTTAATCTCATTTATGGACGTATCTCCAATCATCCGTCTCTTGAAAGGCAAATGATCCTCAAGACTGGAAAATACGAGCAAGACCTAAACCACATTTAAATGAAACACCTTTTCACGTTAGCATTACTGATTTGTACCACGGTGCTATTTGCACAAAAAAAACTGGTAGACAACAGTGCTGCCTCCAACTCCCCGAGTAATGGGCCATCTTACCTTATCGTCTCTGAAGATGACAGCAAAATGACCTACCTGGGGAATGGCACGCAATTCTTCTTTATTGACATCCCCAATTACACCACCACTTCCACCACGGCTGCACAGTTTACCGAAGTAGAACGTGTGGGCAATGTAATCTTTGGACGCGGGAAGGTAGCCTCTGCTGATCAGGACGAACTGATCTATGCTACCACTGAGGGGGTAACCTTGCTCGACTATTACACCACGGCCGCAAACTTCCCCAGAATCTGGACGCAGACAGGCAATGGTGCCTATTTTGGTTCTGGAAAATTCATGCCAGACAATGCCGGGCGTGATTTCATAAGGGTTTCTCCAGATCTATCCACTGTTACGAGACCTTTCAACAATGTGTCTGGTGGTGGTGTAGACCTAATCAACAAAAATCTCTATCAGGTACAAATGGTACCATTTGCCGGAGATAAAATCCTGGTTAAAGCCAAGCGTACATCTTCAGACGAAGAATACTTCGTATGGGACGATACCGACCAAACGAGCATCCAAATCACCGATGTGGACCACTCCAACGCAGACGCCACTTCTACAGCACAATGGCCACTGGGAAAAGCTTACGGCGATCGGGTCATTTTCTTTTACTACGACAAAATATACACCAGCGACGGAACCGCAGCAGGGACCACAGAAATAGCAGATGCCAGTGGTATGCATCTCCACGGAATAGGTGGAGGCAGCAACTTCGCCATCTTCGGCAATGCCCCTGATGGTGACCTGGAACCGTACCTCTATACTGATGGAGGCACACCTCAAAAGATAGACCTGAACGCTTCGGGTAGCTCTGATCCACGCGATTTTCGTCAAAATGGAGACTATACCTTTTTCATAGCAAACACAGGTGATGGCTATGAGCCTCACATTTCAGACGGCACCGTGGCAGGCACGAAACTTTTGCTAGACATCAACCCCACCGGAGGCTCACTGGAGCCAGTCAACAGCTACAACAAAAATAATAGCATAGAAGCTGGCAATGGCTTTGCTTTTGGAGCTACTGATGGCACCAACAGCTACATCTATTTCACCGATGGAGTAAACATCGTCACGCTCAATAATGGCGAAGACTACCTCGGACTGTTTACCAGCCAGCCGCATGCCATGGCTGCTACTGAGCAGTACCTTTATTTCACTGACAATGACAAAGACGTCTTCCGTGTAACCATCCCAGACAACATTTACAATGGCGCTGAATGGTCACAAGGTGCTCCTGTAGCGGGTCAGTCGCTGTACTTCAACGCTGACTACACTATTTCTGAAGACCTAACGCTGACTAGCGCCCACATACCCGAGGGAGTCACTCTGACGATCACCAGCGGAGCTACCCTCACCATAGATGGCGAGCTATACAACAAAGGCACAATCAACGAAGATGGAGGGACGCTCGTCTGGAATGCGCCTATTTCCCTGATCAACCTCGCACCGGTGCTGGCTAAGGTCAATACGTTTATGGAAACAGCTGAAGCAGGCTTTGAAGTAGGACAATACCCCTCAGCCATGATGGCCCAACTCTCAGACTCACTGAGCAAAGCCAATGACATCAAAGCCAATCCTGAAAGCCAGGAAGCTGTGGATGCGATGGCTGAAAACCTGAACGCGTACTTCAAAGAGGTACTATGGGCGCAAATACAGCCGGTAAAAAAGTATAGAAACAACCTGCAGATAGTCCTTGGAGACATGAAACAGGCTCAAATCAAAAACTCCATCGCCACTAAAGATGAAATCGACTTCCTGCTGATCGGAATGCGCAACCTGCAAGTGGATGGCATTCGCATCGATATCTTTGGAGAGGCCCCAGGAGACTCTGTCACCCTCAATCCTAACAAGGAGATTTACGACTACCTGTACACACAGGCCAAAGCCCATGGTTTCAAAATCTTCGCCAACCCTGCCGAATTTGGTGGTGGAAGAAGAATTGCTAACAACAATTTGGATGAACTGGGAGATGAAGTCAATGGCGTATTGATCAAGTCCAACAGGTTAAGAGACCGCATCATTGAGTTTGCAGCCGAGTACGAAGTAGACTATATCAGTCCTTTCAATGAAGATTGTGTAGGCGCAGGCGGAGGGTGTTTCAATGCCTCTCAGGTAAAGTCTATCTACAGCGCTTTGGTAGGCAATGTCAATGGTGCCACCATTGTAGGTGGTGACAATCACAATCTACAAGCTGGTATCAATGCATACAAAAACACCGAGATCAGGGATTATATCTCCGTAGCTACCTGTCACAACCTCATGTTTCAGCATGATAAGTGGAGTGAATTTATGACGCTTGCCAGCGAAAAAGGACTGCCAGTGTGGGATTCAGAAGCCACGGACAATCCAAAAGATTATGATAAAAATGGCACCATAGAGGAATCACGAATGGTAGCCGCCATCGATGCGGGTGTAGATGGCCTGGTGTATTACAACAACTGGGCGACCATTGACCTGGAAAATGGTAATATCAATGCCGCTGGGATCGCTGGAAGAGACAAATACATCGAAGACAATGTCACTCTGGTAAGCAGCATCTCCATAACTGGTGCTACACAGGTAGACCTGGAAAATACCACTACCCTCACAGCCTCACTTTTACCTGCAGATGCCCACGACACACGGATACACTGGTCTTCATCAGACGAATCCAAAGCTACCGTAGACCAGGATGGTGTAGTCACGGCTATCGACCATGGCGATATTCAGATAATCGCCTCGGCAATAGATGGCTCTGGCGTAAGCGATACGTTCAACATCCGCATAGGTGATACGTTTGTGACGGCCGTAACACTCAGTGGACAAAGCGAAATGCAAATAGAATCTACTCAGCAGCTGACAGCCACAGTATCACCAGAAGATGCTACCAACCCGGAAGTCACCTGGACGAGCAGCGACACAAATCTTGCCACGGTGGATGCAACTGGTTTGGTCACCGCAGTGGACCTGGGAGAAGTAACCATCACTGCTACTTCCACAGACGGTACCGAGGTGTCTGGCAGTTTCAGTATCACGATAAACCCTATTCTGGCAGAGGAGATCTTTGTAGATGGATCGACGGTAATGGACCTAAACAGCACGGCAACCACTCAAACGCTAACAGCTGTATTTACCCCATCCAACACCACTAACCAATCGGTGGTGTGGTCGTCTGACAATACGGATGTGGCTACAGTAAACGCACAAGGTGAAGTCACAGCGATAGCAAAAGGAACGGCCATCATCAGTGCAACAGCTATAGACGGCTCTACGACTGTAGGCACAATAGAAATCACCGTTACTGACAGTTTTGTACCGGTAACCTCTGTAGCTGTTGAAGGAGCCAGCGAAATGACCGATACCGAGACCCAAAGTCTTGTTGCCACAGTGATGCCAGAAAACGCCACGGACAATTCTGTAGTTTGGCACTCAGCAAACACGGAGATACTTACTGTCAATCCCACTAGCGGAGTGGTAACGGCTGTAGGCGTAGGAACTACTACTGTAACAGCCACGGCGGCAGATGGATCCGAAGTTTCTGATGCTATCGAAATCACTGTTTCGCCTTTGCTGGTAACAGCCATCAGTATCACAGGAAATGCTACCATGGTAGACGAAACTACCCAGATACTGACAGCCGCTGTAACGCCATCAGAGGCTACCAATACAGAAGTAACCTGGTCTTCCAGCAATACTGCTATTGCTACGGTATCTACCGCTGGTGAGGTAACTGCCGTGGCTCCGGGTGAGGTGACCATCACTGCCACAGCCAACGATGGTTCCAATGTAGCAGAGACCTTCGTGATCACTGTTTCACCATTGCTGGTAGCTGAGGTGACCGTAACCGGCGAAACCTCCATGCTCGATGCCTCCACACAAACACTTCAGGCTACCGTGAGCCCTGAAAATGCATCAGATGTGTCTGTCTCCTGGTCGAGTAGCGATAACACTATTGCCACAATAGACGAAACGGGTAAGGTGAGTGCAATGGCTCCTGGAGAGGTTACTCTTACTGCTACTGCTAACGATGGATCAGAAGCATCAGGTGCTATTACGGTTACCGTTTCACCACTTTTAGTATCTGCCATAACAATAGCAGGAGAAACTTCCATGCTGGATGCGGCAAATCAAACGCTGGTAGCTAATGTGTCGCCGGCTGAAGCCACAGACCCTTCAGTCACCTGGTCGAGTAGCAATGAAGCCATCGCCACTGTAGATGCCCAGGGAATGGTCACTGCCAGGGCGGTTGGCGAGGTGACAATCACCGCCACAGCCAATGATGCATCTGGCGTTACTACCGAGATTCAAATCACCATTTCACCTCTACTCGTAGCTGAGATCAGTATCTCAGGAGAAGGTTCCATGCAAAAGGATGATACCCAACAACTGACCGCTACAGTAAGTCCTGAGCAGGCTACTGATGCTTCCGTGACCTGGTCGAGCAGCGACGAGGCAGTAGCTAGTGTAGATGGTACTGGTTTAGCAACGGCACATAGCGTAGGTAGCGTCACCATTACTGCCACTGCCAACGATGGCTCAAACGTAACCGGTTCATTCGAAATAGAAGTAAAACCTATTCTAGTTGCAGAAATCACCATCGCAGGAACCAATGCCATGATGGTAGCAGAAACTCAATCGCTTTCTGCCACGGTAACACCTACTAATGCCACAGATGCCTCCATCACCTGGTCGTCTGGTGATGAGCAAATCGCCACGGTAGATGCAACCGGTCTGGTGACTGCTATATCAGCGGGCACAGTGGACATTACTGCTACGGCAAATGATGACTCTGGAGTGAGTGCAAGTCTGCAAATTGTAATCGCTCCCCTGCCACTTGCCAGCAATGAGCACATTTCAGTGAGCATTTATCCAAACCCTACCATCGGTTTGCTAAACCTGGAGCTACCCAATGGAGTCCATAAGGGAAGCTACCAGCTAATAGATGTACTAGGGCACACACTGCTGGAAGGAACGCTTGCAGCCTCTCAGCAACTGGATATTTCAACATTCGAAAAAGGAGTCTATTTCCTCAAGCTGGAATTGGATGGCTCATCCTCATTGGAGAAGGTAATCCTGAAATAATGGAATGTTAAAGCTAATTAGTTCCTACATGTTTTATAATCTCATAAGGTCTGCACGCGTGCAGACCTTTGATTTATTCCCAAAATCAAACAGAATGAAACTCATACGTTACGCACTTTGCATTGCATGGACTGTTGTATGCTTTCATGCAGCTAATGCTCAAAGGGTTGAAAAATCCATCTTGGATGGCTGGAAATTTTCACTTTCAGATGATTCCCTGGCCGCTACCAATGCTTTTGATGACTCAGAATGGACAGAGGTTAGCATACCTCACGACTGGGCATTTGAACAGGGCATTGCTAAAGACGGAGCCCAGAGAGCCAATGGAGGATATTTCGGTGGAGGTATTGGTTGGTATAGAAAAACCATCTCCTTGCCCGCAGCCTGGCAAAACAAGCGTGTCTACGTTGAATTCGATGGGGTGTACATGAACAGTGAAGTGTGGATCAATGGGCACTATCTTGGCAAACGTCCTTATGGATACATTCGATTCAGGTATGATTTAAGTGAATATTTAACACCGGGAGAAAATACGCTTTCCGTACGTGTAGACAACAGTCTGGAGCCGTCAGCCAGGTGGTATCATCCAGCAGGCATCTACGCCCCGGTACGATTGATTGCAACCGAAAAGCAATTCATCCAACCAAACGGAGTGTACATCACTTCCAGTATACAGGACAATGGAGATGCAGAACTCACCATCACCACTGACTTGTCCAACGAAGAAAAACTCAAAGGAAAGGCAGTACTAGAAACGGCTGTCATGGATGTAGCTGGTAAGTTAATCAGCAGCACTACCCGTACCATCAAATGGAAAAATGGTTCCGAACAGGAGGTCCTTTCCACTTTGACTGTACCCAATCCACAGCTTTGGAGCCCAGACTCCCCATACTTGTACAACGTCCGATCACGCCTGATCCAAAACAACAAAACCATCGATGAAGTGGATACCAACATCGGTATCCGGACCATAGAATGGGACACGGAAACGGGCTTTAGCCTCAATGGGGAGGTAACGAAACTCCTGGGCGTAAGTGAGCACTATGAAGGTGGACCAGTAGGTGGAGCATGGACCAAACCTCTCCTACGGTGGAAACTGCAGCTACTAAAAGACATGGGCGTGAATGCCATCCGCACAGCACACAACCCGGCGCCACCGATGTTTTATGACCTGTGCGACGAGCTAGGACTGATGGTTATGGACGAAATATTTGATGGCTGGAAAAGAAAAGCTCCTCAAGACTATGGTAAACAGGCCTTTGACCAGTGGTGGCAAAAAGACCTTACCGAGTGGATCACTAGCAACAGAAATCACCCATCTATTATTATATACAGTGTTGGAAATGAAACCAAAGGCGCAGTGGGTCAGGAACTCGTAGCGCTATGCCATGAGCTGGACCCTACCAAACCCGTAACCTCCGGACATAGCTCCTCTGAATACATGGATGTATTTGGGGTGAATGGAGGTAGCGAGAAAAAGACCTTTTTTACCAAACCTCGCCCCGACAAGCCCTTTGTTTCTACCGAAGCCCCACACACCTGGCAAACCCGAGGGTACTACCGATCCAAAACCTGGTACCGCGATGGTTTCAATGAGAAAATCGTCTTTGAAATACCAGACCTTACCGAAGACGAAATTTTCGAATATGAATGGAGTGCTCCACATACCTGGAAAAACCGAAAGCAACATTTTAACTCGTCCTATGACAATGCAACGGTGCGAATCAGCGCTCGCAAAAACTGGGAACTCATGCGCGACCTGCCGTGGTTTAGCGGCCACTTCAGATGGACCGGTTTTGATTATTATGGAGAAGCCGGATATGTGCATGGCGGCTGGCCTTTTAGGCTTTTTATGAGTGGAGCAGTAGATGTCGCGGGGTTCGAAAAAGACCTGTTTTACTTTTACCAAAGCCAATGGACCCAAGCGCCCATGGTGCATATGTTTCCACACTGGACACATCCCAAAATGGAATTGGGTACAGAAATTCCAATTTGGGTGTATTCCAATTGCGATGAAGTGGAGCTGTTTTATAATGGTGAGTCATTAGGCAGAGATGTCCCAGGCACACAGGCAGAGGAAATGCAATGCGAATGGATGGTGCCCTGGAAGCCCGGCACACTTACCGCCAAAGGATATATTGATGGAAAAGTAGTCGCCGAAAGCACAGTAAAAACAGCAAACCCTCCTGCTGATATTGCACTGTCAACAGAACAAATTGAGAGTAAGGAAGGCGAAGCAATCAACAAAATAGTGACGGTAGCCATTACTGATGAAGTGGGAACCACCTACCCTTATGGCGAAAATATGCTGTACTACCACCTCAATGGACCTGCAGCAATCATCTCTTTGGAAAATGGTGACCCGGTAGATACCAGTATTTATGCACATGCCAGACAAAAGAAAGCCTTTATGGGGCTCTCCAGAGCTTTCTTAAGACTGCACAACACCACAGATCCGGTTTCCATTACGGTAGGCAGCATTCTGGGCGAGAAAAACCTCATGACTTCAAACAAAGTCTCCATTGCGGTAAAACAAATAGACCTTCAAGGAAAAACACCCGAGCCGGAGTTTCAAATTTATTACACACTGGATGGCAGTACTCCAAACATACAGAGCGCTCGTTATTCCGGGCCGCTATCGATTGAGCCAGGCACCGTGGTAAAGGCCATTGTCAGTTCAAACGGTGAGCAAATCCTCAACCTCGAAGAAAAGTTTGATACCGACCTTGGCCTCTACTGGGGCACAGAACAATACAGCGAAACGATGACAGCTTCGACCGCTACTACACCGGGTACATCAAGTAAGGAGGCATCGCTAAAAGGTGCAAAAATAAAAAGTAGCCAGGGCGTAAGTTTTGCCGACTTTGGCGGGAAAGAAGGCTCCGTATCCTGGTACCAGGAAAACGACGGAGATGCCAGCACCAATCAGTTGACATTTTACTATGCCTCCGCTGATGCGTCTTCTCGGCCTATGGAGCTCTACGTAAACGATCAACTTATAACCACCATCCCTTTCAAAGCCACAGGGTCGTGGAATAGTAAGTGGGGCAAAGTAACTGCTACCTGCACACTCAAAAGTGGAGCGAACTACATCGAGCTTCGAACCACTGGCAAAAGTGGTCCGAACATCTCCTCCATGCAAGTAGAGCTATTGCCTTAAAGAGGCCTGATGAAATATCTTCTCTGAACAGCCGAACTATTTGCTATCATCTCATTTGAAACCCCTCTTATGCATGAGTGCTTAAGAGGGGTTTTTGCTTCATACTTACCTGCCCTACTCCACTCTACCCAAAGGAGTAACTACTATCAAATTCCAAGTAAAAAGCCCTAAAAATGCCGAAATGTTAATTTTCGAACAGTTTACCCCACCCTAATTGAACAGTTTACACCGGAGGTATGAAGGCTAGTGATAGTTACTTTGAGATATCACTAAATCCTTAATTATGAAAAAAATCATTACTTCGATGAAGGTTGTAATGTTGGGAGTACTACTGCTAGGAATCAGCAAGGCAGGGGCACAAACTCAACTCAGCAACACCACACCTTACACCGCACAACTCGTAACTGTCAATGGCAAAATTGCCTGGAGGTACAATGGCGGAGGCGCTGATCAGGGACTGGTCACATACGATCCCGGCACCAAAACACAAACGAACTATCACAGTGACTTAAGAGATTTGGTCAACCTCACCTCATATGGAGATTTTGCCATCTCCAGAGCCAATGATATCGGAGGTGGTACCGGCAATGGCATGATGATGACTGACGGTGAAAACTTCGAGATCTTAATCAACTATTCCAACCAGGGAGAAGCCAATTTTTACCACAATGGCATCATTTACCAAATAGCCAAACGCGATGAGATTGGCACCGCCCGAGGGGGCAATAGCGCCAGAAAACTCTGGGCATATAATACCCTGACCGGAACAGGCGAGCAAATCTCGGATGTAAAAGCCGAAGGCTTTGATCTAGGTAATGGCAATTTCAAAAGGAAAGCACCATTTGGTGAAAAGGTTTTGGTAGGACTTACTACTTCCGGATACAATCACCACCTCTTTACCGTAGATGGCACACTTGCCAATACCACACAGGTGGATGATGACATTAAAACCGAGGATATTGCTTTTATGCCTATCAGTGAGTCACTGGTATTATTCTTTGGACAAAGTATCTCCAACGATCAGGGAATAGAGCTGTACAAATATGATGGCACCAGCGTATCTATTGTAGAGGATTTGCAAACTGGCACCGCAGGCGGAGGCTATAGTGGTGAAGGGTTTGTAATGAACGGATATGCCTATTTTTCCGGGCCCAATGCCGTAGCAAACGACAACCTGTACCGCAGCAATGGCACCAGCATAGAGCTTGTTGAAGACTTTAGTGCGTCTGGCACGTCAGGGGCTAGCGCGATTGGAAGATATGCTGCGGTGTCCGACACCAAATTTGTATTTAGAGCTCAAGATGTAGACTCTGGTGACGGGAATGAGCTATGGGTAAGTGACGGCACCTCAGCGGGCACCTTCATGCTCATGGATATCAACACGGGCACTGGGGGCAGCAACATCAATGCCATGACCCCTATAGACGGAGGAGCTATATTCTTCGCTACTGATGGTACAGAAGAAGGAGTCTATTATACGGATGGCACTGAGGAAGGCACCAAACTCATTTCAGACCTCAGCCTTCACAATGGAGTAAAGGCCCTAACGGCGATTGGCTCCAGAGCCTATTTTGCTGACAAAAGCAACAACTTGTTTGAGCTAAGCATACCTGTAACCGGCACCACCACCTACACCACTAGTTGGGACCTGGGATCTCCTACAGCAGCTACCAACGCAATAGTAGAAGGAGACCTTACCATCAGCACTTCGCTAGAGGTCCAAAACCTCGAGGTAGCCAGCGGAGCTTCTATCACTGTAGAGGCTGGTGCTACACTCACGGTAATCGGTGATATTTTTAATGAAGGAGCCATCACCGTTCAGTCAGGAGGCAGCCTCATCACCAATGACGGAGAATACCTCATCGGCAATGATGTGGAAATCCTTCGCAACACCAGCGGATCTTCTTTAGGATATAGTTTCGTAGGCACACCTATAGAAGCCAATGCCTCAGTAACAGGTGCCAGCATAGGCAACCCGGTATATGCATATGACGAAACACAGGCCTATAGCGCTACAGGAGGTGACAGATGGGTAGATGCTTCAGCCACGGAGCTTGTTCCTGGTGTTGGCTATGCGCAAGCTGGTCAGAGCATGATCTCTTTCACAGGGACTCCAAACAACGGATCCATTACCGTAGAAGGCCTTACCTATAGCACTGGCACAGCCAGCAATCAAGGCTGGAACCTCCTCAGCAACCCCTACCCTGCAGCCATCAATGCACAGGATTTTATAGATGCCAATACCGCACTCGAAGGAGCCATCTACCTGTGGGATGATAAAAACAATGGCACTCAGGGTACGAATGACGACTATCTGACTGTAACATCACTGGGGATGATCGACCAACAAGGTCCCAACAGCTCATCGGAGTTTGATGGCTATATCGGCTCCATGCAAGGATTCTTTGTCAAACTACAGGCAGAAGGAACAGCCAGCGTCACTTTTACGGAAGACATGAGAAGTGCCGGAAACAATTCAGATGGTAACTTCTTCCGCAAAGGCGGTGCAACTGAGCTCAACATTAAATTGGCGATTTCCAATAATGCGGGTCTATACAACGAACTTTTGGTAGGCTTGCGCGAGGATGCCACAGAAGGTGTAGACAGGAGCTACGATGCATCCAAACTCATAGGCAATCCCGACTTTGCTTTTTACAGCTTCATTGATGACAACAAATACGCTATCCAGGGACTACCCGCATCAGGTGGTGTGAGTACCGAACTAGGCTTTGACCTGGCCGCCAGTAGCACACTTACACTATCTGTGGTAGACATGAGTGGCTTGGATGAGGGCATGACATTTATCCTCACAGACCATGTCACAGGCATCACCTACGATCTCAGCGAAGTAGACTCATTTGATTTTGCTGCTGTACAGGGCACTGACCAAAACAGGTTTACGCTCACTTACGCAGCAGCTGCAATACTCTCTTCGGAAGTAACTGCAAACCGTCCTACTTATAGATACAGCAACCAAACTCTGACCGTTGATTTCGCGAGTGCCACCGACATCTCCGCCTATGCGGTATATGACTTTTCTGGAAGATTGCTTTCAGCCAGCGATGTACAGAAGCGACAGGTAAAATCGCTGCAAGTGCCTATTCAGACGTCTGGCATCCACATTGTCCGAATCGTCACTACAGACGGCACATTCACCAGAAAATTCAAGTTTTAATTCAAAATTTCATCAACATGAAAACTTCATATATAAGCTTATCGGTCCTTATGATTTTGGTAGTCGTAGCCCCTGCTTTAGCACAGGGCGCGCCACCTGCCACTCCAATTGATGGCGGCCTCACTGCCCTACTGGCCGCAGGTGGCCTGTATGGCATCAAAAAAATAAGAGACCTAAGAAAATAAACTTCTAGCGATCACACTGAATTCAGGGCTTTCTCCAAAGTATCGTTGCTGTTCCTGGTGACACACTATGTGTCGAATTGAGCTCATCGAAAGGTTCCTCATCATCACGGAAGGGCATTCGATAGCCTGCATTTTGCGCATGCAAAGCCAGAAACCAGCAAGCCTTTGGAGGCAGCCCTGTTTTATTTGATCTGCTTTCGCCTAACCATTTTCTAAACATTCACATCAAAAAGGTTTAGCACTATGAAAAAGTTACTCTTACTTATCACATTACTTTATTCGGGCCTTACCTATGCCCAGCAAAAAATCGTGGACAAATCCACCACATCGGGAAGTGTCTCCTACCTGGTGGCTGAGCCGGACGACTCCAGGATGGTCTTTAAAGGCCCGGGAAATACTTTCAACTTTGTAGACCTTCAAAAACTGTCCATAACCAGCACGAGCTATTCTACCTTCACCGAAGAGGAGCGGGCAGGGAATATCATTTTCGGACGCGGTGAGCTCACCAATGAAGCCAGTGACCTCACATTCGTGACCACCACAGAGGCACACCACCTCGACTACTACAAAACCGGCGCCAACTGGCCACGGATATTCGTTCAAGCCAGTGGCGGAGCCTACTTCGGGTCGGGCAGATTTGACCCGGACAATGCTGGCCGTGACTTCATCAGGCTTTCCAGTGACCTCACTACCGTCACACGCCCTTTCAACAATGTACCTGATGATGGCGTAGACCTCATCAACAAAAACATCTACCAGGTACAAATGGTCCCTTTTGGCAACAACCAAATACTGGTGAAAGCCAAGCGAACCGCCAGCGACGAAGAGTACTTTGCCTGGGACGACACCAATAACACCCTTACGCAGCTCACAGATGTGGACCATACGGACACTGACGAAGCGCATCCTACCAACTGGCCACTTGCCAAAGCCTATGGGCAAAGCGTAATCTTTTACTACAAAGGCCAGCTATACAGCTCAGATGGCACCGCCAATGGAACGGTAGCAATAGACAGTGTAGCACTTACGGATAAACAAGCCATTGGTGGCGCCGACTCCTATGCCCTTTATGGCAGTGAAAAAGACGGAGACAGTGAATTATACCTGTACGCTGAAGGAGTACTTACGAAAATCGACCTAAACGCAAGCGGTAGCTCTTCTCCTACTGATTTCGTATCCAATGGCAACTTGATGATGTTTATCGCTGATGATGGTACCGGCTATGAACCATATCTATCAGACGGCACAACAGCTGGCACCAAAAAACTGGCAGACCTCAACCCTGAAGGAGCCTCCATGACGCCCTCAGGAGCGTACAACCAGCACAACATTATACCGGCAGGCGATGGCTTTGTCTTCGGTGCCAACAATGGCACCAGCTCTCAACTCTACTTTACCGATGGCTCCAACATCGTAAGCCTCAACAACCACGTGGACTACAATGGCTATGCCGCCAATGCACGTGAGGCACTTACAGCCACAGCAGCGTTTGTGTACTTTGCCGACCAGCAGGGAAATATCTACTCAGTAGCCATCCCTGACAATATTTATACAGCCAATGGCTGGACCAATAATGCTCCTGTAGCCGGGCAATCACTGTATTTCAATGCAGATTTCACCTTTACTTCTGACCTGTCCATACACAGTGCACACATACCTGAAGGAGTCACGGTAACCGTACCGGCTGGTGTTACACTAGAGATCACCAGCATTCTGCATAGCAAAGGCACCCTCAACGTGGAAGAAGGCGGCACGCTGTTCTACGAAGAGCCTGTCAATACACTTGAGCTACAAGCACTTGTCAATGACATAGATGTATTTTTGGCTGAAGCCCAAACAGGCACCGAACCCGGACAATATCCGGCAGCTGCACTCACCCAGCTAAGCGACTCACTCAGCAAAGCCAAAACGGTCATAGAAACTGCCGACAATGCAAAGGCCGTAAATACCATGGCAGACAACCTACACACCACCTACATCGATGTTCGCTGGCAGGAAGTACAGCAAGAATACGTCTACAAAAACAATCTAAAAGTAGTGGTAGGCGACGTAAAGCAAGCGCAAATCCGCAATCTACTTACATCCAAAAAACAGGTAGACTACTTGCTGCTGGGAATGCGGGAGGCCCATATGATGGGCATCCGCATCAATATTTTCGCCAATGGATTTAATCCAAACCCTGAAATGTTTGACTACCTCTATGAGCAGGCGGTAGCGCATGGCTTTAAGATTTTTGCCAATCCCGCCGAGTGGGCCGGAGGTCAGCGGATAGCCTGCGACATGTTCGACGGAAAGTTTTGTGACGTAAAAGACGATCCGGCAAAAACCGAAAAACTAATCAACCGTGTAAAGGAATTTGCCAGTCAGTACAAGTGTGACTGGATCAATGCCTTCAATGAAGATGGCGCACCGGGTAAAACCTGGAGCGTTGCTCAATTCAACGAAATCTATTCGTCTTTATACGGCAATGTGAATGGAGCAGAACTCATCGGTGCATGTACCTGGGGCATCCCGGCGGGCATTCAAGCACTAAACAAAACGAATATCAAAGACTATGTCACTGTGGCTACTACGCACAACCTGGGCTTCAACCATGACAAGTGGGACGATTTTATAGCGGCAGCCGGAGACCTTCCGGTATGGGATTCTGAAACCAACGCCCATGACAAATACGGCACAGGGACCCGACTGGAAGTAGCTGTAGCAGCCGGTGTAGACGGCATGGTATTCTACGACAACTGGCGCATGGTAAACTTAACGAACGGTTCACTCGGGGGCCGAGCCTTAGAACTGCGTGACATTTATTCGCAGCCTAAAGTAGAGGTAACGTCCATTACGATCTCTGGCGATGAGCAGGTAGCCATCTCACAAAGCACTACCCTTACTGCTACCATTGCTCCTGAAAACCACACCAATAAATCGCTTACCTGGACCTCCTCTGATGAGGATGTAGCTACAGTAGATGCAAACGGTGTAGTCACCGGCCAGGGACTGGGAGAAGCCACCATCACCGCTACGGCTACAGATGGCTCAGGAGTGTCCGGAACGCATACCATCACCGTAGGTCCTCTGCTGGTGCAAAGCATCGAAGTGGCAGGAGAAGCTACCATGCAGCATGGAGCTAGTCAGACACTCACAGCCTCTGTGTCTCCTGAAAATGCGTCCGATGCATCGGTCACCTGGAGCTCCAGCAGTGAAACTGTAGCCTCGGTAAATGCTGAAGGAGTAGTGACTGCCAACGCCGTGGGCACTGTGACCATAACTGCCACCGCCAATGACGGATCGGGCACTACAGGATCTCTGGACATCACCATAGAACCCATTCTGATCACCGACATCACGCTCTCCGGAGATGCAGAAATGGATGCCAACTCCACGCAAACCCTTACTGCTGAAGTGCTCCCGGCCAATGCCTCCCTCACCACCCTGAGCTGGAGCAGCAGCAGTGAAGTAGTAGCTACAGTCAACGACCAGGGTGAAGTTTCTGCCCTTTCAGGGGGAAATGTAACCATCACAGCCACTGCCACTGATGGATCGGAAGTGAGCGGCACCTTTGACCTTACCGTCCTGGAAGTACTGGCAAGTGCCTACCAGCAGGCTTTCGTGGTATTCCCCAATCCATCCTATGGACAGTTTGAGGTGGGAGCGCCCAATGGCGAAAAGAACCTAAGCTACCACGTATACAATGCCGCCGGCCAACTGGTGCAGGCAGGAAAGGTTCCTGACTCAGGTAAAATCAGATTAGCTGAAAACGCCAAAGGAATCTTCAATCTAGTGATCAGTACTACCCATCAATCGTTTAGTCGCAGGCTGATCGTACACTAACTATTCTTCGGCAGACTGAAGCTTAGATCAGGTGTTTCTCAGGGAACTCTCCCTGGGAAACACCTATTTTTTTGTCCACACCCCCCTATAGCTCAGAAACTTACCCTGCACAATTCACCCCTAATCTCTGACCAAATATCCACCCGAGTCCCAGTCAGAATCAATGAATATTTGATTACAAACCAAGCTAATCTTTACAGCTATACCCCAACCAAAACTGCCTTAAATATTGAAATGAGCTTTTCACACCCCTACCATCTTCTACTTGAGACTATCGTCTTTTCATACTTCACATTATTAAAACCTATAACTAAAATCGATTATGAAAATTTTCTATTCCAATCGAGCTATGCTGTTGCTCTGCTCGATCTTACTATCATTTACGCTTTCGGCGCAAAGCATCTATACCAACAACATGGACTATGTACTGGGTGATGTAAAACAGGCGTTTATCCAGAACAAGATCACCACGCAGGCACAGGCTGACAACCTGATCGTGGGGTTTCAAAACATGCAGGTCAATGGCATACGCATACCTATTTTTGCAGACGGGCACGTGCCCAACAAGCCCATGCTTGATTATTTCTACGATGAGGCAGTGGCTGCGGGATTCAAGATTTTTGCCAATCCTGCCCAGCATGCCGGAGGGCAACGCATAGCCTGTGAAATGCTCAATGGCACGCTATGCACCGTAAAGGGGGACACCTCCAAATCCAACATCCTCATCAACAGGATCAAGGATTTTGCTACCGAATACGCAGTGGATTGGATCAATCCATTTAACGAAGATGGCAAACCGGGTGGAGCATGGACAGCAGATCAAATGAATACCATCTATGCCTCACTTTATAACAATGTAGGAGGGGCTGAGCTCATCGGGCCATGCCCATGGGGCATACCTGCTGCCATTGATGTATTTAACCAAACCAATGTACCTAATTATGTCACGGTAGCTACCACGCATAACCTCGGGTTTAACCACAACGATTGGTCTACGTTTATCGGCCAGGCAGCTACACACAACCTGCCCGTTTGGGACTCAGAGGTCAATCACTATGACAAATACGGAACAGGTACTCGCTTAGAAGTTGCACTAGATGCAGGTGTAGATGGACTGGTCCTATACGACAGCTGGAAATTCATCAGCCTGACCGATGGCTCCATCTCCTCTACCGGGCAGACATTTATGGATCTGTACTTAAAATTTGTACCGGATACCAACAAAACCTACTACATCGAGTGTGTGGGACGCAGTAGACGAATAGCGGCAGATGGCTCCAGTGACCTTCCATATACTACTAATCTGTCAACAACCGGAAGTGACGTAGAATGGAAATTTGTATCTGCAGGTACGGGACTCTGGCACATAGAGCGTGCCGGCGGAGGTAGTAAGCCGCGGCTTAGAGCAGGTGGAGGTTCCGATGCAGACATGGATCCCACTTCATCTTCTGGTGGATGGACGAAGTGGTCCATAGATCGGGTAAACTCCACTTCTACAAACTACTTCCTTACCTTACCCTATGGACCCACCAACGATCGCCTGCACGTGAATGGTGCTAACCAGGTAAAGATGGTAACCACCACCAGCACAGGCTCATGGGTACAGTTCCGATTTGTAGAAGTAAGTAGTGGAGCTCGTACAGCTTCTGTTGTACCACAGAAAAACAATCTGAAAGTATATCCTAACCCCGTGACGGATGGCGTCATTTACCTCTCTTTACCAGAGACTGAAGAACAGTTGGTGACCAGCGCTTCCCTCTTTACGCTGGATGGACGAAAGGTGCTGGATACCAACCTGACAGGCGGTGGACAGCATCAGCTGCATGTAGCTCACCAACTAAAAGGGCTGCATCTGCTCCGCATCCAGACAGGCGCGGAGACACAGGAATTAAAAGTATTTCTAAAGTAATAGCATAATGAAAAGACGGTAGCAACTTAAAAGCGGGCCCAAAAGCCCGCTTTTTTATCTAAACTAAACACACATACAATCTTTACCCGAGCGGCTGATTAATCAGCGACCCGGACTTTTTGCCGGTAACGACCTGTATGCAATACATACACCCCATCAGGCAAATGATTCAAATCATATTGACCTTTGCCAGCCAAACCGGAAACAGAAAACAGCAAATGTCCCGAGATATCATACACATGGATATGCTGATCTTCCAACACCCCAAAATCATAATAAAGACTTTTACCAGCCACGTACAAAGCACGAGGCACCTCGGTCTCTTCTACACCCAACACTCCCGCAGTTAGCAGTGCAAAGCGATCTTCAAACGTGCCCTGCGAAGAAGTAAATGTGTAGGTTTCTTCGGCTATAGCTACAAAAGCGCCCGTTGCTTTGTCATGAAGCATCACGCCCGAGGTAAGTGGCTCCTCTGACGTGCTTGCCAGAGACAGGGTGTACGCTCCGGCAGCATCCACACGATAGCCTAAGGCCACCTCAGACCTATGACTCTCCGGCAGTCCCTGAATAGCCAGCCTGTGGTTTTCCTGCCCTAGCAGAGAATAAAACCTAAAACCACCTGACCCTAATACCGGAGCATCATACGCATCGTCTAAGCCCTCGGTAGCACCCGCCGCATACCCTACGATCGTCGCTACACTTGCTGATTCATTGCTCAACAGCAGCTTGTAAGTGGTTTCCGATCCGCGGTAAAAGCCATCGTCACCATTATGTGTAGGCTGTAGCATGCTGTCCGTAAAAACGATAGATGTGGGTCCTGTGGCTTTCACAAAAAATCCCTGGCAGCTACGAATCATTCCATCCCATTTGGCGTCACCTCCAGCGCGGCTATCCGTATTCCCCAGCGCATTGACGACCAGATAATCGCTGTTTAGCCCTCTCTGCTCATCCGAAGAGTAGTCATCCCAAATGTAAATGGAGCCGCTAATGGCCGCCTCGCTATTTGCCGACATAAAAGCCTCAAAACTTATTGCTGCAGGGTATGGGTTAGCCACCAAATTGAAGCCCTGATAGACAGCTTCGTCAGCCACTCCCTGATCGGTGTAAGCTAGTGTCACATTCACTTCTCCGGAATTTGGCACACCACTAAAAACCACCTTTCCATTAGCATCTCCTGTAAACGAGCTAAAGTACCCACGCCCTGCTTCCATAGATGCCACCGACAATTCCTGAGGAGACTTAAACCGCTTCAAGCCTTCAGTTTGTCCCGCTTCATAGGGTTCTGATTCATCATAGCCATACACTATCACATTGGTGCCCAGTACGTCAAACGCTGCAGACTGCACCGGCGAGCCTACCATGCTGTATTTGCCTGTGGTGGCACCAAAAGTAGTCGTACGCTCTATCTGGTAGTTTTCTCCGGACACACTACCAAAGGTCAATAAGGCCCCTCCAGACTGGACGATTAGCGCCCCGTCATTAGTAATTGCTTCGTTGATGGTAAGGGCAGTACCAGCCGAAACGGTCACTGTAGCTCCTTGCCTGATCTCTACTGATCTAGCCTCCAGACTTTCGGAGGAGGTCCAGTCACCACTAAACACCACGTCTTTGTTTGGCGAAGGTGCGGACTGGCTGTTCCAGCTAGATCCATCCCACTCATACTGCTCCACTACGGTAAGCAGCCGCTCCACAGGTGCTGCGGCTTCATAGTTTGCCGACCCTGCCTGACTGGCCGTAATGGTCACCTCACCTGCAGCGTGCAGCGTCACTGTGTTTCCCGATATCGAAGCTACATCGGTATTGCTACTGGTATACGTGAGGGCATTGCCACTGCCGCCTCCCGTGGCGCCAAGTTCAAACGTGGCATGAGCTATGCGGTTTTGTGTTTCGAGTTCAGGAAAATCAATCTCCTGTGCTGCTTTGTGGATGACCAGCGTACCCGAAGTACTTTCTCCACCAAAATCCGGGTCACTGGCAGCGACAGTAGCCGTCACACCATAGCTACCTGCCGCTATAGGTGCCTCCGAAGCGCCATCATAGGAAATGACCATTCCCAACCCTTCGGGATAGGTGGTGACAGCCACTGCTCGCGGCGTACCGTCGTAGGTTTGAGACAAGTCCGCTAACTCCAGTGAGGCTGTAGCCTCCGACGACTGTACTGCCCCCAGGTCTACGTTTATCCCACGGGCATTTCCGTTGATATCGTGGAGCTTGATGGTGGTACCGGTTTGGCCTGTGCCCAGCACCAGACTTCCCGTGGCTGACACGGTTTCCACTCCATAGCTGTTGACCACTATATTGGGCGTAGCTCCTCCATCTACCAGCACCTCTGCCGCACCCTTGGTATACGCAGGATCTACAGCATTGGAGGCATCTAGCGTTATGCTTTCATCCAGTGTCAGCTTTCCAATCAGATTGGATTTAAAGTAATCGAAGAAGCTACTTTGAGTAGCTGTGACAAGCATGTCCACACCTCCGGTGTTTCCTTCGGCTACATTGTCTACCAGCAGGTTATTGATAAACTTAAAAGAGGAAGCCGGCGCCAGGTGCTTAATGGCCGGTGCCACAGTGGCAGAAGGTGCACCAGTAGCTACATTGTCTATAAACGTACTGTTGGTAATGATCCCATAGGCTCCCGGCTGGCCATTGTTGGCATTGATTACCCGGCCATTGGTAGTATTGCCCGGTTCAGCCAGGTCCAAAGGGTTGTCCAGCGTGCCGTTGTTGTAAAACACACAATTGTAGACTTCAAAAGATCCATTGTTGCTTGCATGAATGACACCACCAGAATAGTTGCCACGCTGAGGGTAGGCTCCATTAGTGATCTGGGGCATGGCGTAGTTATTAGTAAATGAGCAATCCTCAAAAATCACTTTATTAGCTCCACTGCCTGTCACTTGTACGACCCCTCCATACCTGGTGACGCTACGCTCAAACCTGCACCTACGCGCCGTAAACGTGCTCTCGCCTCCTGCACTCTGCGTAATGTTGACAATACCTCCGCCGATATTGCTGCCATACCACCCACAATGCCTCACCGTAATCCCTTCCATGGTCAAACTTTGGTTGGCAGTGGTGAGCAAAGCAAATCGCCCTTGCGTGGTTTTGGATTCATACACAGGCTGAGTTCCATTTTGCAGGATGGTCACATCAGCACCCTCTCCGATCAGGGTAATGGTCTTAGTCACATTCAGTAAAGAGCCTTTTCCGGTGTAGGTATAGGTCCCTGCTTTGATAAAAATCGTATCTCCAGCCACAGCTTCCGCATAGGCTTTGGACAAAGTGGCGTATGGTGATGCCTCTGTACCATCTCCACTGGCATCATCTCCTGTGGGTGAGACATATGCTCGGGCTACGCGAGGCTCAGGCGCCTGTATGGTGCCGTCCAGTACACCTGTCATAAACCTGGCCATTTCATAGAGCACATCCTGATACTCTTGCTGGTTTAGGTTGAAAAAAGCATGAACCTCGCCGGGATAAATGACCGTCTCCGCGATACCTCCCTGATTGTTTATCGCATCTGCAAACAAGACACTTTGCGTATGCGGGATCGTGTTGTCTGCATCTCCGTGCATCATAATGGCAGGAGGTGGAGTGTCACTGAGTTGGAAAATGGCAGAATTGGCCTCCGCACTGGGGTCTTCCTGGCCGTAGCCATTGCCCTGCCCCCAGCTACCACTGTCATTTACAAAGTCATAGATGCCATTGAACCCAATAAACCCTACCGTACCGTCATAGCGCTGAGCAGCCAGTGCCGCAAGTGGAGACCCGGCAGACCCGCCACTGAAAAACACCTTTGACATATCAAAATTATAAGTAGCCGCATTGGCAACAGCCCACTGGTAGGCCGCATCTATGTCTTCCATGGCCAGTGTAAAAGTACCATTAGAGCCTTTGCACCTATAGGAAATCCCCAGAGTAGCCACCCCTAAGTTTTCGGCCAGATAAGTGCCGTGAGGAGAATAGCTCGCCACCGATGAAGCCAGCGACCCTCCTGACCAGCCGCCTCCATGCACCCATATATGTACGGGCACCTTTTCCGTGCGGTCTTCGGGTACCACCAGATACATGGGCAACTTATGACCCGCCTGCGGGTAATCCACAGTGGCCATAGGCGACAGCACCACCGTGTCTACCCCAAAGGTAGTGGCCGAGGATACGATCAGGTTGTACTCCGACCGCTTGGCTACTCCCAGCCCTACACCATCTGTAGACTTAAGGTTTTCGTCGAGCTCTATGGTCACCAGCGCTCCATGCGGCCAGTTCTCTCCGGGGGTATAAGTAAGCTCATTAGAAGCGGTGAGTGTCCAGCTACCAGGCGCTTCGGTAGTGCTTTTATTGATGTATACTTTTGGCAAGGTAGAGTTGAAGTCTACGTTTTGATTAAACGTCATTCGGATACTTTCTGAAACGCCCAGATGTGTCCTGTCTGTAGGAAAGACTTCCGTTACTTCAAAATCTGACCGAATCACCTCAGGATAGTCAGCAGCCAGGCGGGCATGGGCCTGCTCCATCTCAGACGTGCTAAAGGGCTCACCAAACATCATCAGCTCGGCCATCTCTGTATGGAAGTAGGTATAGTTGCCATCTCCCTGTCGCGCCAGGTTGATCAGGTGATCGTCATCGTTTTGATGGATCGTCCCATCGAGAGTCCCTGTTTTGATGATGCTCGACGTATTGTCAAAATATTTATAGTTGCCCGAGGCATCCAGGCTAAACCCAAAAAAGAAAAATGCATTTTCCGGCAGGTTGTTGAGTACAATCTGTTTGTAAGTGGGCCGGCCATACTGAATGGTCATGTCGCCATTTCCCTTTCGGGTAAACCGCACCCCAGAGCACGTACCCCAGTTGTTGTTTTCTACCCGAAAGTTGCCAAACATCACTGCCACGCTACCTACATCTCCTGTTTTGCCTACATAAAAAACGGAAAACGTATTATCAGCCGTGTAAGCGTTGGAGCCTTCGATGGTCATGTGCGAACCATTCTTTGAAAAGCCCACATTCACCTTACCAGGATAGGTTTCCTGCATCTGCTCTCCGGCGAGCGAGGGGTCTGGCTGTACGGCATCTCCCGAGCCCACAGCATTTTCCCAGCGAGTCACCGCACCATTCCCATCTTCAATGATCCCGTGGTTGTTTTTGAGCCACAGCAGGGTATCTGACGATTGGGCTATGAGCACTACCTGCACGCAAAGTATTGCCAGTATAAATAACGAGGTTTTTTTCATCATGTGTTTGATCTTCATGCTATGATTCTGGGTGGTGTAACTTCCCTGATTTGCTACTGAATAGTGATGGTATTGCGGCATTGTGATGAAAGCGAAAATGGGGTGAACAAATGAAGTTCATTGCTCCTGCAACGCCATCCAAAAGCCACCCACATTACGCTTAACACCTACCAATCATGCCAAAATGCCTTCCCATCCTTTGGTTTTGATTTCTTGCCCTACCTGGCGGAGCACCTGTACATCTTCGGGGTGCATTTCTCCGGATGGCAGAGGTCCTGTGTTGAGCAGCAGGTTGGCCGGATAGCTCGCAGCGCGCTTCAGCATGGCGATCACGTCCGCTTTGGTCTTGTGGTTTCCGTCCTCTGTTTTCAGGTATCCCCAGCCTTTTTTCTGTAGGTGATCACAGATTTCGAGGGGTTTTTCGGGCTTGCCTTCACCTTTGTATTTGCGCTCAGGCGCCAAAAAATCCTCTGTACCTATCAGCCCCTGTTTGTAAGACACCAGTACCTGAGGCTGTTTGGAGTGTATCATGTCGTATAGCTCCTGACATCTAAAGACCGAGCGATCTCCTGACGCTGGTGTAGCAAAACCATCGAGCCAGATGCCTGCCACATCGTCGTAATTATCCAGCAGCTCCTCCACCTGATTGTGCATAAACTGCAAGTAGATTTCCAGGTCATGTGCTTCGCCGTATTTGTAGTAGGGCTCCTTTTCTTCAAACTTTGGGCGGGCAGCACCACCCCACTGGTCGTTGTTGGGGGCATGAGGATGCCTCCAGTCTCTGCCGTGCGAATAGTATAGAAAAAGTGCCAGCCCCTTTTGGTTGCACTGCTCCGAAAGCTCCGCTATCAGGTCGCGCTTTGCGGGAGAATTGGTGCTTTTGAAGTCCGTGTACTGGCTATCCCACAAACAAAAGCTGTCATGATGCCTTGTGGTGATGTTGATGTATTTCATGCCTGCCTCCAGCGCCAGGTCCGTAATGAAGTCGGCATCAAACTTTTCGGCAGTAAACTGATCTTTCAATTTGGCATACTCAGCCACATGGATTTTTTCTTTGTACTGCACCCACTCATGCCTCCCAAGGAGGGAGTACAAGCCATAGTGTATAAACAGTCCGTAGCGGGCATCGCGAAACCACGCAGTAGAAGTACCTCTGGGATCTCTTCTGTACATGGCCTCCATGCCTTTGAGGTATGGAGGGAGGCTGCGCTGCCCTTCCAGGCCACATCCCGGTAGTACCATAGCTCCGGCACCCGCCAGCAGAGACAATTCTATAAATGTTCTTCTTTCCATTGTAAAATCATTTTTGCAGGTGGACTTTGATTATTTCATCATGCAAATCGTAGTTCGTACTAAATGCCACCAGTGATTAGAATTTGTCATAATCACCACACAACAAATCTGTCTAAAAACCAACCGAGCAATGGGAACATAAGGAATCAGAAAGGGTGGTGTAATTGCTCAAAAAGCAGGCAAGCACTTGCAAATGAGGCATTCTGAGCATTTGACCATGCAGGATCAGGGTTTGGTGTAGAAGTAGTCCAGGTAGCCGATTATATGCCATTTGGATATATGATGAACAATACCGCCGCAAGCAGCACTAGTTACCTCTTCAACGGCAAGGAGTATCAGGAAGAAACGGGCGCTTATGCTTATGAATATAGACATTATGATCCGGTGATCGGTAGGTTTAACAGTATGGACCCTCTCTCCTATACCTATGCCAATCAAAGTCCCTACCTTTATGCCAGCAATAACCCCGTAACGTTCATTGATTATTTGGGTTTGTATTCTGGAGAACCCGATCCTAATTGCCCTGGAAATGATTGTAATAATGATGGAGGAATCGATTGGGAGGAGAATGGAGAAATAGTAAGCAGTCCTTATTTCTGGAACGAAGATGTACAGGAATGGATCAATGCTTATGAAGTTCTTAATTGGGATCCAACCAATCAAAACAAGGCGTATAGAGCAAGGGCTCAAGCAGTTGTAGATAAATACGAAGATCAATCTTCCGGGGGGAGTGGTGCGAATGATGGGATATGGCCATATGGTTCACCCGTAGCATGGTCAATTGGAGTAGATTTGGATGTGGTTGTTGGAGTTGGAGGGGATATGAATCCAATATCTTATGGAACGATTTTACAAGGCAAAGACAAAGGGACAGGTTTTATATTAAGTGATGGAGGTATAGGAGTTGGCTTAGATGTCTCTGGGTCAGTTGATGGCACAGTATATTTCTACACGGGAGATTTAGATGATTTTTCAGTAAACTCCTTGAATGGGCCACGAGTTGAAGGAAACTTTGGAGCGTCATTCTTTGCTGACTTGGGAGTAGGAGTTGCAGTTTCAGAAGAAGATAGATTTGGAGGGAGAGTAATAGCGGTTAAAGGTTTTATTGGTGCAGGTATTCCTACTTATGTTGGGGGTAATGCCAATTGGGGTGAAACATTTATCCAAAAAATCATTAAGTAAAATGAATCTACTTTATCCAACTCAAAACAAGGAGGTTCCCATTTCAGATAAGGAATCAGTTTTGGAACGAATCAAAGCTTACACGGAAAACGTCAAGAAATTCCGATTTATCTTTTCAGGTCATAAGCCATTTGAAGGGGAAGTGAAACAAAACGGATTTAATATTAAGTATATCGGTAAAACAGCTAGAAACTACAAGGTTGAATTGCAGGGGGATGTAGTAGAAGATAACAATAATACTGTCCTTAGGATACAGTCAAGACCGACAGGATTCGGGAAAATTTACACTTTGATTTGGTTGTTTATTATGACTTTGGTGACAGTACTGACAATATATTTGACTATTTCTCAAGGTCAGTTGATCATTTTAACATTCACATTGGTTTGTGTTCTATTGTTGACTGTAGTCTTAACCGTGTCTTATTACGGTTATAGGAATGAGACCTCAAAAGTTTGGGAATTGATCGAGAATATTGTTTCTGACCAGTCTAAATAAGCCCAGCCTTTTTCAGCAGCTCGATGATCTGATCTTTAGTCAGGTTATCGAGCTGGCTTTTATCGTAGATATGTACCAGGTACCCCGCTAGTTCACGCGTGTCACGTGGACTGAAGAAACTAAAAACCTCATACTTGCACGAAAAAATAAACTGAAGCTTTTTTTGAGGCATCGTCAAGGACGTGTCCGATAAATAAAACAGACACGTCCTTTTGCACGATCGTACACGTTCAGCTTTTGGCTATGACTCTGCCCCTGACACAAAGTGTGTCAAATCCTTGAGATCCAGCGGATCATCATACTGCTGCTGTAGGGCCATTAGAGCGTCCCACAGCTCCTCCAGTTTGGCTGTATAGGCAGGATCAGCCGATATATCATTGATTTCTTCCGGGTCATTTTCCAAGTCAAAAAGCAGTACTTTTTGCGCTTTCGGGTACACGATCAGCTTAAAGCCATCTTTTCGCACCATGCGCTGCACCTGCATATACGCCCCATAGATAGCGGGATAGTTGCCTGCCTGCTGGGCGCCTGTTGCCAGCGGCAGCAAACTGTGAAACTCTACATAGTCAGGCTTTGGAACGCCCGCCAGCTCCAGTGCCGTGGGCATCAGGTCTTGAAGGTATACCTCAGCAGTAATGCGTTTATTCTTCGGGATGTCTGGTCCAGCAATAATCAGTGGCGGCTTCACACTGTGATCATACATACTTTGCTTGCCAATGAGCCCATGTCGCCCCATCGCCAGCCCATGATCTGAAGTGAAAAAGATATAGGTGTTTTCCAGCTGACCAGAGGCTTCCAGTGCATCCAGTATTTTCCCAATCTGGGCATCCAGGTGACTGATAATGGCGTAATACTCTTTTTTGTGCGTTTTCACCGCAAAAGGTGTGCGCGGAAAAGGTGCCAGCGCTTCATCTCTCAGCCCTTTGGGGTTGCCCATTAGCTCCCGATCCGGATAGTCTGGCTGATAGCTGAGCGGCAGGCTTAGTGCGCTGGTATCGTATAGATCCTGATACGCCTGTGGGGCCTGCCGGGGATCATGCGGCGCATTGAAGGCAACATACATCATAAACGGACGATCACTTTGGCCAGCCATATCCAGATAGTCCAGTGCATCATCGCGAGTGACTTCACTCCAGTGCTTGCCACCTTCCCAGTAGCCGCCGTGCTTCGGATCTGTGGGCAACCAACTCGTATCAGTCGGATTTTTCGGACGGTTATAGCCCAAACGTTTTTCGCCTTTCTCTCGACGGTAGTCATTGGGCATACCCTTGCGTACATGCCGCACCGTATCAAACACGAGGTTTGGATCCAGCTCCACGTGCCACTTGCCCGTCATGTAAGTGTCATAGCCCGCCTGCTGCATGAGCTTGCCCCAGGTCTGATCCACACCCTGGCCTTTTTTCCAGGATTGGCGAAAGGCATTGGCATGCCAAAGCGACCTCCCGGTGATGAGCATCGAGCGTGAGGCCGTACAGATGGCACCATTCCATCCGCCCATATTAAACGCATTGGTTAAAGAGGTACCTCGGCGAACAAGCCGATCCAGATTGGGCGTATAGATCTCTTCATTGCCCAGCGCATGGATGGACGAATAAATCTGATCATCAGAAAACAGAAAAAGGATATTGGGCGGGCGCTCAGAGGTTGATGTATCTGAGCAGCCAGTAAAAAACACGCTCATTAGGACAGCACCCCATAGGATGATGCCAGATCTCAACACAGTGGTAATTTTTTGCATTTTGTTGAAGGTAATACGGTAGTAAATCTGTGGAATCGGCTACTACTCCGCCAGACGGGTTTGTACAGACTCCACCCAACAAAAATGCTAGCCAAATGATAAGAACAGGTGGTGTATACTGCTCAACTAAGGGAGGATGCATTGCTCAGCATCCGCTAAAAACCAAAAAATTACAGGTTTACAAGCTTTGGTGATGGGGGAGCTTCAGTATTGCCACTTCAAAAACGAACCTCTACTCTAGCCTGAGTAGTGATAGGCGTCACGCCATGGGCTTTGGCTGGCAGCCATTTCGGCCCTTCCATGATCAAGCGCTTTGCATACGCATTGTACTCAGGATCCATCCGCTCCAGATAGCGAAAGTAATGCAAATCGCCATTTGCAAATACTTCGAATCTCACAACCACCTTTCCGTCTGTAGTATCAGATTTCAGCTCATTGGCAGCATCCAGATATTCATAAAACGCATCAAATCCACCTTCTGGATAAGCCCTGTACACGCTCCCGTCATAGAGGTGTTCGGAAGAGTCGGTTTTTAAATACCCAGACACCAGCCTACCATGATCATATTCTTCCCGGTATAGTTGATTTCCCAGACTGTCAAACCCTTCTACCACTCCATCTATTAAGCCATCCACCACCTGTCTTTTATACTCCAGCTGCCCATTATCATGAAAACTATATTCTGTCCCGTTACCATCTCGCACCGTCTGCTCTCCGTCATCCGTCCACATGTTCTCCCAGTAAGCGTAACCGTTTCGAGCGTAACGAATTTGACTTACTAGTTGCCCGTTTTCACTGTAGGCCTCCCAGCGCCCCACCGGATCATCTTTATGATACCTACCCATAGACTGGTAAGTACTGTCATCGTAATAGTATATAAATACCCCCTCACGCAATCCCTTGTCAAACTCCCCTTTCATCTGCACCGTGCCATCTGCAAAATAATCTACTACCCTACCGTGCCATTCATCTTGCTTGTTTTTGGTGCCAATCCTATAATAGGAATGCATATAGCGATCAGTTTCTACCCAGGATGAATCAAAATAAATCCTGTGCTCAACCAACTCCTCTTGAGGCCCTGAACTCTCCACTGCTACTTCCGCTGATCCCGACTGAAAACTTAAAGGATACATCAGCGGAGGCATGCTAGTCAGCTGCCGACCCAGTATGCTTAGACTATCCCTAAAAGCATGAGTCTGGCCCGATATAGCTTTCATTACATAGTCCATGCGTTGTTTTTCTATATGCATCACCTCCACCATCACAGTGGTATCTGCAGACAGCTCTGCTGGCAAACCTTCTATACGTCTCAGAGTGGCTATCACAGTATCTGGCCGGGGATACAGCACTTTCAATGAATCATAAATACGTTCGCCCGGATAGTTGGAGGTCAAAGTTTTTATGAATTTGTTGCTGATGGTGCTAAACTCCTGATATAGCTGAAAATACTTTACCTGATACCGGGGCAAGACACTAAATACCGTCACCCCAGCCAGCAGGACCACCGCAAAAGCCCAGCGATGGTACCGAAACTTATAGGCAACACCTACCAACAGCCCGGTAAAAACACCCCCAAAATGAGCGGCATTATCAAAATTGAATTTTTTACCTATGGCCGTCAATACCAACAAGTAAATAACAAACTGAGCTAGAATAAAAGACCTGGGGCTGTCTTTAGCGGTGATTTGCATCACAATCAGAAAAGCATAAACACCCAATACCGCACCACTGGCACCAACACTGACTACAAATAAGTTGAAATGCAAACTGGCTATACCTCCCACAAAGCCAGACAGCAGGTATAAGAGCAGAAAGTCTCGCCATCCAAGCTGTCGCTCCACCTGCAAACCCACATAGACCAGACTGTAGACATTCACAATTAGGTGAAGTAAGTTGCCATGCAAAAACTGTGAGGTAATCAAACGGTAGGTCTCTCCGTTGAGGGTAAGCGCCGCAAAATTGGCACCAGCATCTATTAGCGCACTTGTGCTTCTACCGTCTACACCTACTACAAAATGAATGACTACATTGGCTAAGGCTAAGGCAATAGTAACCCAGGGAAGCACCCGTTTATTCGATGAAAACTGTAAACTAAACAATTGGCTGATGGCTGTTCTATCTGATAGAGCTAAAACCCAAGTGGTAAATTGGCTTGATTTTTTTAGCACAAAACAATACTAAAGTTTGCGCGCACGATTTATTAATCCTGGATCAGGATTATTTTTCTTAAAAATATGCTTAGCCCTACATTTCTGAGCCAATAGTTCTATTGCCCTCCTCTCATTTTCTTCCGTTGCCTTAAAGTCTTTGTTGAATTTCAAGGTTGTTAGCACGTCGGACAAAAAAAACGAATTCTTATCAAGTCCAACGATATAATCATCTATTGTTTTATACCAAGAATTCGGTCTCTCGGCTATTATGAGTAACATTAGTTCGTGTTTAATTAAACTATTAGTTTCGTTGATTGCTCTATCAATTAGGAGCGGCCCCATCTTCGTTGAGAAAAGGTCATCCTTAAAAAATTTCACAACATTGGTCGGAATCGACAACAAAACAGCATTCCTTTTTTCGATTGGGGTGTCAAATTTAAAATCTCCTTCATCAAGTTCAAACCTCGCACCCTCAAATGCTACATTTCCCCTATCCGCTAATAGGGGATGCAATACTATCAACAATTTATTCAATTCACTCCACGCTTGTGTAATCTTATCTAGTACTTCCTTTTTTAAACCAATCGAAACAAAATCACTATTACGCAAGGCTCTTGCTGTTGCAGAAATCTGCCTCATTAACACTAAAAATGAATAATCTCGGAATACCGAATTAATTACTTGATTATATGGTTTAATTTGATCGTAGTGCTTGTCTGCATATTTATCTTTCACTTCATCTGGTAGGCCTGAAGTAATTACATTATCCTTTATTTTTTCTTGCTCTTTTTCTAATGAGGGAACATCCGGATTCCATGATATGGATTTATATGGATTAATTAAATCTGGAATATTCATTTTTTCACGTACTACCAATAATGTCTCATCCAAATCCTGACTTAACACTGATAAGGCATCATCTTTGTTCCTATCAATTCCTGTGTAAAATTCAATTATTTCAGGAAAATCCACATAACGCTTATTCTCATAAACCTGCTCAAGGAATGCCTTATTCAAATTCATTCTCTGAGCAATAAAAAAGAAAACCCAATAAGTATTCTTGAAATACAGATGATTGGAAGTAGTTTGACCTAATATCGAATTATCTTTTAAGACTGTAAGAAGGTAGGTAAGGTCGAGATCAATTAAGTTAGCGTTACAAAAACCCTTAAGTTCAGATTTAAAGTAATTCTCAGTGAAATAAAAATCATTTTTAACTATCAATAACTCACAGAGATAACCAAGTACAAAAGAGCAATCCTTTACATCGGGCTTTTTATCATGGAAAGTAGGAATTTCATATTCTTCAAAAATTGTATTAAGCATTGTTTCCAATAATTTAGTTCGATTAATTGGATTATACTCTGAACCAATTTTAAATGAAGCTCTTAAAATTGACATACAGTTTTTAGCGGTCCTATGCATATTCAAGGTTTGTAAATCTTTAGCGACCTTTTCAAGCATAACATTATGATCCTCAGGAATTTCTTTTTGCTTCGTATATGAAGTAACAATCTTCCTCAGTTCTGTTTGAGGTAAAGGAAGTAAGTAATAAGTAAGAAATTTACGAGTTATTTCAACCCGATCATCCTCCTCAGATTTCAGGAAAAAATTATTATCGAGTGTATTAAATAATATAATTGGTGTACCTAGAAATTCATCACAAACATTTTTCACCATTTGCATAACACCCTGTTCGTCAAAACAGATTGAATCTATCAAAATACAGTCTATTTTTTCTGGATTTGCGAAGTAGTAATTCCCGACTTCCCTTTTAATATCCTTAACAATCTTATGTTTCTTAGTTTTTTTAGAATCAATATAGAGAAATACTTTTCCTAATTTCCAAGCTTCGAGCTTTAAGTAATGAGCCAATGAAGTTAAACCAAATTCAGATGGAGCCTTTATAATGATATTCTTTGGCTCTGTAATTAGCGATACAAGATCAACTTTATGTTCAAAGTTTTTGGTAGGATCACTTGGCACAACCTGTTTAGAGCTAATAATTGGATCTATCCAAATGGGAGATTTTTCATTATAAGTTTTTAAAGATTCTGATAGGTCATTTTCCAAATACTTTAAGGTGACGTCAATTTCCTTCACCCTATCCTCAGCGTTTTCAATCTGAGAATTTTCTTGAATAAACAATTCAAGCTTTTGAGTTAGTGAACCTCTAAATTCATCCATCCCGCTAAATGGAATATACAACCCCAAAGAGGAAATACGCTCCTTGAAATCCTTAACCTTACTATATTGATCAAAATCGAGCATATCAGGATCTACTTTTTCCTTACCGAAGAAAAACAGAATCTTAGGATGGGAATTACGCATTTTAATTTTACGCCGAATCGCATCATTAAACTCATGCTCTGTTCCGCTTCCAGCTTTTTTAGTGGGATGTCCAAATCTATTTTTCATTATCCCAATAAAGACATCATAATTTGACTTTTTTACATACTCGTCTATGATATCTTGTCCATTTTTCCCCATATCTGGTAGGACATCATATTCCCACATAAATGTTTCTAGTCCAATCCCAAAATGTTTACCAAACCTCACGGTAATTTCATTGACTACCCTAACACAAACGTCCCGTTCCTCTTGACAATCTCCCGGCGAAGAAATAAAACACTTAAAAATTTTTCGAGTTACCATACATTATTCGAGTTTAGATTAATTTGTGTTGCACAATTATATTCACCTAAATCATGAACATAAAAAAACATTTTAATCACCGAAGTTATCAATTCTACTCAAAAATCCCACCTACCTAAACCCAACCTGTGCCATTCCATAAGTTGCCCCTACGCCTTTGTATCAACAGCCCATGTTGTACATAGAGCGGTACTTGCTATGCGTTGAGAGGTCCTTGTTGTGCATTGAGGGGTCCTTGCTGTACATTAAGCACAGCTTGTTGCCCATTGAGCATCGCTTGTTGGACATTGAGAGGTCCTTGCTAAGCGTTGAGCACTACTTGTTGCTCATTAGGCAATCCATGTTGTGCATTGAGCAGTGCTTGTTGCTCATTGAGCGGTCCATGCTAAACATTGAGGGGTTCATGTTGCGCATTGAGTGGTCCTTGTTGGGCATTGAGCACTACTTGTTGCTCATTAGGCAATCCATGTTGCGCATTGAGCAGTGCTTGTTGCTCATTGAGCGGTCCATGCTAAACATTGAGGGGTTCATGTTGCGCATTGAGTGGTCCTTGTTGTACATTGAGCACCGCTTGTTAGGCATTGAGCGCCCCATGTTGGGCATTGAGCGGGGCTTGTTAGGCATTGAGTGGTCCTTGCTAAGCATTGAGCAGTCCTTGCTAAGCATTGAGCAGTCCTTGCTAAGCATTGAGCGGTCCTTGTTAGACGTTGAGTGGTCCTTGCTAAACGTTGAGTATTGTGTAGTAAGCCTAACCTATCAGCAATGCCATCCCCCCTTCTTAATATCGCTTCGCCACCTATCGTCTTCATATTACTACTGAGCTCATTCGAGCACCAACTTAAAAACCGTGGCGATCTCGTCCATAGGCGCATCAGGGATGGTTAACTCAAAGGCATCGTGACCATGAATAAATTCAGCCTCCTGATTGGTCCCTAACAACTCGATGCGTTGAATTTCAGAATGGGGAGTATACCTATGCCTTCCCAAAAGTCTTAGTTTGATCTTGTCGCCTACTTTCGGTTTGCCTAGAAATATCATATACAGACTTTTTTCGTCCTTAGACTGAGTAAACCTGATGTCGTTGGCCGTATAGTGCACTTTAGACGATTGCCCACCGTGCGTTCCTTCTCCAGCTTTGGCATCCCCGAACCCAAATAGGTCCCATGGTTTGGTAGCATAAATCGCTTCTCCATATTTATCAAACCACGCTCCCATTTCTAACAATATTTCTCTTTGCTCGGCCGGTATGCTTCCATCGGCCTTTGGTGAGATATTGAGGAGTACCACTCCATTTTTACTTACCACATCTATGAGATTTCGCATGACCATAGAGGTGGGGCGATACGTTTGGCCTTCTATATAACACCACGACTTATTACTGAGGGTGATGTCGGTCATCCAGGGCCTCTCGGTGATATCACGTCTTCCCCCCTGCTCAATGTCCTGAATGCCCACTTCTTTGGGCAGGTCCGATTGTTTATAGCCGATGGTCACCTCCTGCCCCGCTTTAGCTGCTGCATTGAAGTAGTCTGCACACATTTGCTTTACTCTGTCTTCAGGGATGAAGTTCAGCCACGAATCGAACCAAATCATATCCGGTTGGTATTGATTGACCACTTCATTTATCTGTCCAGACCAGTTTTCATAAAATTGATCCTCGGGGATGTTGCCATAAAACTGCGCTAATTCCGGATCATTGCTGGAAGTATGATAATCTGGGTGGTATGGGAAATGGCTGTCATAACCGTCCCAGGTTTCTGGTTTATCAGCATTTCTCTGGAGATTTCGAGCATGATGAAAAGTGGTAATGAGCTTCAGACCTCTTTTCTTTAAGGCCTTACTGAGCTCACCGGTAATATCTTTTTTTGGGCCCTTACTTGCTGCATTCCATGGGTTTACCTTACTGTCCCACATCGCAAAACCATCGTGATGCTGCGCTACAGGCCCTCCAAACTTTGCCCCTGCTTTTTCGAAAAGTACGGCCCATTCTTCAGCATCAAAGTGCTCAGCAGTAAACTGTGGGATGAAATGATGGTACCCAAACTCCTTTTGCGAGCCAAAAGTGGCCTGGTGGTGCTTGTATTCTGACGAACCAGGAATATACATATTGCGTGCATACCACTCGCTACCGTAAGCTGGCACCGAGTATACCCCCCAATGAAAGTAGATGCCAAGCTTGGCATCCTGGAGCCACTGAGGAGCTTCTTCATGCTGAGCTAGCGACTCCCAGCTGGGTTCGTAGGATATCGGTTCTACAGCGTTCATCTCATCTTTCTTCGTCTTATGATTGCACCCTAAGGAAAAGAAAAGCAGCAATAAAACAGGGATCGAAAAGCTTCTGCTAAGAATGCTTGATTGTGGTTGGTTCATGATAGTTTCCATAGTATTGATGTCATCATTTTAAAGTCACTGACAGTATGTAGTCATCAGCTGTCATAAATAGTTTTTTGCCTCCATAGCCTAGCGTGCAGTTGGAGGTCAGCTGTCCGGTATATATTCTGGCTATTGGAGATCCCTCCGGGGAAAATATCCATACCCCGCCAGCGCCTGTGGCGAATATGTAGCCATCACTATTGATTTCCAGACCGTCTGGCAAGCCCTGCTGCCCTTTTTTACCCACCAACTCAGTTAAGTCTTTCAGGATTCTTTTGTTAGTCACTTTTCCGGGCTCGATAAGGTCATACTGGTACCATACTGCGTGGGTAGAATCGGAAACTGCCACTATCAATTCCTTATTATCCGGAGTGACGGCAATTCCATTAGGCCTTGTTAGCGAATCCAACAACACTAATTCACCACCCGCCAGCAAGCAATAGACCCCTTGAAAGCTGAGTTCTTTACTCGGATCATGCATTTGTTTGGGCAGTCCATAAGCTGGATCTGTAAAGTACAAATTCCCATTTTGATCAAATGCACCATCGTTGGGACTGTTGAGTCTTTTCCCCTCAAACCGGTCCACAATAGCGGTGAACTCCTCTCTAGGTGCAGCAATCGGCGCATTCATTTTAGCTACCCTTCGGTCTCCGTGCTGCATTAGAATCAGCTCACCATCCTCATTCAAAATAAGGCCATTTGAACCTGGTTCTGCCCCTGAGAAATCCGTCGGTGCGACTCCTGATGGATACAAGTAAGTAGTAGTGTCTCCATTTGCGTCAAGCTTATAGACCTTATTTTCGGGAATATCGGAAAACAGTAGATACTGCCCTTCTTCTACCCAAAGCGGACCCTCCGTCCAGGTGAATCCACTTGCCTCTATTTTGATCGTTGCTTCTGGGTCAATGATGCGCTCCCCTTCTTCATTTAGTATTTCGATGGCAAAATGGGTCTCGACCTCCAATGACAGGGTTTTATCATCCGCTTGCTGGACAGCTTGCTGACAAGCAAACGCTGCGGCTATTAGTAGACATATAACGATGAATGTGTATCTCATGGAAACAATAGTTGAGTAATGATTAGTATGATGGTCATGGCAGAAACTCCAAAAATGAACGTTCCTGCTGTCTGCACTTGATACCCTTGCTTGACTTTCATGCCTGTAAGCTGAGTAAGCACCCAAAAAAAGCTATCGTTTACATGCGAGGCTACCGAAGAGCCCGCCCCAATAGACAATACGGTCATGACCTGCAGAAAAGGAGTATCTAATGCCAAAGGGGTCATCACTGGTGCTACAATAGAAGCCGTGGTGACCAACGCCACTGTAGACGATCCCTGAGTGGTTTTTAGACATGCAGCGAGTAGAAAAGGAAATAACAACCCCATTTCCAGACTTACAAATCCACCTGAAACCGTTTCGGCCAGATCTGAGTTTTGTAACATCTTTCCGAAAATCCCGCCAGCTCCTGTGATCAAAAGGATGGGTGCTGCTATTTTTAGTGACTCTCCAATCCAACCAGAGGACGAAAAGATCTTTTCGTCCAGTTTCTCTGGCAGCAGTAGTGCAAGCAATACCCCGATCAGCAAAGCAATCATCGGTGTTCCTAAAAAGGATATAATCACGGGCAGTTTTAGTGCATGGATAATCGTGAAAAGAAAAGACGATGCGTCAAGTTTCAATTCGGGATATTCCAATACAGCCTTCAATAGTATTAGTATCAATGGAATGACGATTGCCAACAATGATTTCCAAAGCTTTGGCTTTTGGCCTGGGTTGCTGACGGGCTCTATCTTGATTGGTAAGTTGATTTTTGAAGCCACTTTGGTGGCATAGAAATAGCACGGTATAAGCGAAAGGCTACTCACGAGCAAACCCCACAAGATCACATTTCCCAAATTAGCTCCCAATATCCCCGCTGCAGCGATAGGCCCCGGTGTGGGCGGAACCATCACATGAGAGGCCGTAAGCCCCATAGCCAGAGCCGCTGTAGTTCCGGCATAGGATACGTTCGCTTTTTTAGACATTACCTTGTTTAAGGAATTCATCATGAGCAGTGCGCTATCCGCAAATACAGGGATCGAAAGAATGTACCCGGTAAGGAGCATGGCAAGATGAATGGATTTTTCACCTATCGCTTGCAGTACCCTGGTAGCAATAACCATAGCCCCACCTGACTTTTCGAGGATCGTACCGATCACCACCCCAAAAAGAATGATCAATCCGATTTTCCCTAATATGCCGCCAAAGCCTGTGTTGATCGATGCTACGATCAATGACGGGTCCATTCCAGCTATGAAACCATAGATCAATGAGGCAGCGAGTAAAACAAAAAATGGATGTATTTTGAATCTGACAATACCGACAATCAAGAAGGTGAGTGCGATAAGTAGTGCAATTAGGTAAGTCATTTCAATTCAGGTTTGTAAGGTCAGTTTACTCGTGGTTCGGTTTGTCGGATTGGTTGTGGACGTGGTTTTCGTTTACCATTCTGCAAAATTTCCATCCGGAAGCCGCCATATAGGATTCGCCCATTGATGCCCGATTTTGGCAGCTTCTTTCAGCTTTGCCTCATCCATTTCCACACCTAGCCCCGGTTTCGAAAAAAGATCGATATACCCATCTTTGAGATCAAAGACTTCAGGGTTGTCAACATAGTCCAATAGATCAAACCCTTTGTTATAATGGATTCCCAGGCTACTTTCTTGAATTACCGCATTAGGAGAAACAAAGTCTACATGCAGCGACGAAGCGAGCGCTATAGGTCCCAATGGACAGTGCGGTGCCAACGTGATGTCATAAGCTTCAGTCATAGCGGCGATGCGCCTTACTTCAGAGATGCCTCCTGCATGGCTGAGGTCTGGTTGTATGATATCCGTAATCCCCTCATGCAAAATTTCCTTAAAATCCCACCGCGAAAACATCCTTTCGCCTGTAGCAATAGGAATCCCAGAATACTGATAGATATGCTTTAATGCCTCATTATTTTCACTCAATACCGGCTCCTCAATAAACATCGGTTCATAAGGTGCTACCTCGTCGATGAGTCGCTTGACCATTGGCTTATGTACTCTCCCATGAAAATCGAGCCCCACATCCAGGCCATCTCCAAACTCCTCTCTCAGTATCTTGATATTATCAGCTACCTTTTTGATTTCCTTTAAAGAAGCTACCCATTCCAATGGGCCGGTCGCATTCATTTTTACTGCTTTATAGCCCGCATCCACCTTTTGCTGGGCTTGATCCAAAACTACTTCGGGGTGATCCCCCCCTATCCAGCAGTACATTTTCATTTTTTGCCTTACCGGTCCACCCAATAGCTGATGGACGGGTACATTGAGCGTCTTACCCTTGATATCCCACAGAGCCTGATCGATCCCTGCAATGGCACTCATTAATATAGGTCCGCCGCGATAAAACCCTCCTCTATAGAGAGTTTGCCAGGTGTCTTCTATGAGATGGGCAGGCTTACCGATGATATATTGTTTGAGCTCATGAATGCAAGCAGCTACCGTATCAGCTTTTCCTTCTACCACTGGCTCGCCCCACCCGACAACACCCGATTTGGTGGTGATTTTTAGAAACAGCCACCTTGGAGGCACTTTATACAGTTCGATGTTTTCGATAATATCTGGTACCATTAGTATTTTTTAAGAATTGAAGTAAATGATCGTGCTATTGCTGTAGTATCGGAGATTGAGTAGTTGCCCTTGTCTCCTGTTAGAACACTACCAACACCAATGCCGTGTGCCCCTGCTTGCATCCAGTCATCGGTATTTTCCAGATTGATTCCTCCCACCACAAAGAATTTGACATGATCCAATGGCGCCTTGATCGCTTTGAAATAGCCGATTCCCATACTATTCGCAGGGAAGAGTTTGATAATGTCTGCACCATTTTCATGAGCCTCACTTACTTCTGTAGGTGTGAGCGCTCCCATCAGCACAGGTACGTCATGCTTATGCGCAATCTTGATGACCTCCATGTTCACATTGGGGCTTACCAGAAACTGAGCGCCTGCATCGAGAGAAGCTTGAGCAGTTTGGACATTGGTCACTGTTCCTGCTCCTACTAGCACCTCTGTATGAGCACCGCTGATCCTTCGAATCTCTTCTAAGTATCCCGGTGTATTGCTAGTGATTTCCAGTACTTTTACTCCCGCATCGATTAGGTGCCCCAAAGTCCTGGCTGCGTTGTTTTGGTCTGCTACCCGCACAATGGCCACCATTTTTTCTTTTAGAATAATGTCCAGTTTTTCTTTCCTTGTCATCTGAGTACGTGTCCTGATGTATGTCCTTCCATGATCGCCCTGATTTCCTGCTCGCTACTGGTGTGCTGATCTCCTTTGATGGTATGCTTTAAAGCAAAGGCGGCGGTAGCAAAATTGATGACCTCATTAGGGTTCCAACCGCTATTGTACCCGTGTAGAAATGCAGCTACGAATGCGTCTCCGGTTCCGAATCGATCGGTAACATTGACTAGATAGGTATTGGATGAAAATATGGTTTTATCCTGATACAGCAAGCCTGACAATTGGTTTTCACTCGCCGAGAGATGTTCTCTTACGGTCATCACCACTTTATCTACTGAAAACAGGTTAGCAATCTCTGGTATTGCCTTGCTTGTTTGTTCCAAGGCATCTGCGCCTTCATACTCCAGTTGGTAGATATCATTAAGCACTCCGGTATTGCAGAAAAGAATGTCAGTAGAAGCTAAAAGCTCATCAAAAATTTTTCTTGCATCGTCTGGAGAATTCCAAAGAGACCTGCGAAAATTCATATCAAAGCCCACGTGAAGCCCTAACCTCTTTGCTGTCTGGGCTGCCAGGATGGTTTCTTTGGCACATTGATCAGAAAGGGCCGGGGTGATGCCGGTAATAAAGAGAAATTTGAAGTCTTTAAGCAGCTCCTCCCAGTTCACCTCTCCTGCGATGACCTGACTGATGGCCGAGTTTTTCCGATCATAAATAACACTCGATGGCCTTATAGATGATCCCAGTTCAATGAAATAAGTACCCATTCGCTCACCTCCACGCCATATCCGGTCAGTATTGATCCCATAGCTTCTGAGCGATCGAATCGCTGCCTCTCCGAGCTTATTAGGCGGAAGCTTGGTTATGAAACTCACCTGATTTCCTAAGATTCCCAGCGAGCTGGCCACGTTAGCTTCGGCACCGGCATAATCAACGTTGAATGCAGCACTGGAGTCTAGTTGTACTCCTATATCGCTTGGTGTGAGTCTTAGCATGATTTCGCCGAATGTTACAAAACTCATGGTTGGAAAGTAAGGTAATTGTGATAGGTTGTCTCCAGGTGTTCTTTCATTGCGGTGTATGCAGCATTCGAATCTTGATTGCTTACTGCGCTCAATATATTTTCATGGTGCTTGATCATGATGTTTTTTTCATTGATCAGATCACCATCATTGGGCTTGGCAAAAACACTACTCTTGAATTTCGGCATCAGATTAAAAATCGGTGAAATCAACAATTGCAGCACGCTGTTTTCTGTAGTAGAAAGCAATATTTGATGGAAGTCATTGTCCAGGTCTGCCTCCTTTTTCTTGTCTTCCAGATCACATCGGATCATTGCTTCCATGTTTTTAGTGAGTAAAACGATGTGCTTATCACTCCTTACTTTGGCGGCTTCTTTAGCTATTAGGGGCTCAATAAGCTGACGGGTTTTGATCGTTTGCCGTACCAGGTCTTTGTCTGACGAGAGTTCAAAGAACATGTTAAGCGTCTCGGAGGCGTTTTGCACGCTTATTTCAGACACATACGCTCCACTCCCCTTTCTTACGTCTAGTATGCCTCTGGCATTCATCTTTTTGATTGCTTCTCTGATGGCTGTCCTGCTGACATTGAAGATTTCGCACAGCTCATTTTCGGTAGGAATCTTTTGCCCCGGCGAAAATTTACCACTGCGTATGGCCTCTGTGAGACTTTCTTCTACTTGCAGTGAAAGCGACTTTTTATTTCCTAGTTGTTGAAACATAAATACTAAAGTAATTATAATTTGTAATACATCATACAAATTACAACATCAAATTGCACGCTTATTATCGACTTGGTCACCAGCTTATAATTAATGCGTAGAAAAATACGTCATCGGTAGCTTGCCTGCCTGCCGAAGGCATGGTAGAAGTGAAAAACCTCCCAAGTTGCCCTGGGAGGTTATAAACACGAACTCTAGTACGCTTCAAGGATTCAGGTCACCAAGCCCTTACTTACCCTTAGCCTCTTGTCCTTTTTTGATCCGCTCCCGCTGTTTTTTGCTTAGTCCATGTTGGTAGTAGAAATTCGGGTCGGCATGGTAGTATCCATGGGCTTTCATCTCTGGATCGTCTACCTCAAGACTCAGATCACAGTCAAACCGCATCAGGATGCTCACCAGTGGGTCCCACCCAAACGCCGGAGCCAAATGTGACAGCCCCCAGGTGATGCCTTTGCCATAGTCGGTGTTCGTAAATGCATCCGGCACATACGGCCCTGCCGCTATCGGCATCAGCTCGGTGATGGCCGCAATCTCAAAGTTTACCCCATCGGGAGCATACTGAATGGTAAAGTGCTCGTTTCCATCTTTGATCACCAGTGCAGCTACGCCCTCCCGAAAAGGAAAAAGAGTGGTTTCATGACCAGAATTGATCACCGGATTTAGTGGGTGCTTGGTAAAAGGCCCTAGTGGATCTTCTGCTATGGCCAGTCCCTGCATACGCACAAGACGTGGATCTCCATCAGCATCCGACTTGTAGTACAGGTAGATTTTGCCATCACGCACGATTGGGTACGGATCATGTATGCTGTACTGATCCCACTCTCCCGGAGCCCCATTGGGAATTACAATTTCTCCATGGGCTGTCCAGGGACCATCTGGCGAGTCTGCATAGGAAACCGCCACCGGGCAGTCATCACCACGCAAGCCACTGGCCTCCATAAAGCCCTGATAGTACAGGTAATATTTGCCTTTCCACTTGAGGATATCCGTAGTGGTCACCGACCTCCAGCCTACTTCAGGCTTAGGCGGACGTGGCACCGCTACTCCCTGTTCCTCCCAGGTGAAGCCGTCTTCACTGGTAGCATACCAGATTTCGGACAGGTCCCAGTCAGACGAGGGAATGGTGTCGTTGGCCTCCGCAGCACGTCGCAGCCCTACAGGTTTTACCTTCGTATTTCGGTAGGTGTACCATACATAGTACTTACCATTTTCATAGATCACCTTTGAGGGATCTCTGCGGGTAATCGTACCATCGTAGTTGTTATAATCAAATCCCTTGAGCTCAGTATACCGAAACTGTGTGTAAAGCTCATTGTCCTCCGGCCGTGGCGCATCGTAGGCTTCATAGTTGCGATTCATCGCCGCACTCAGCTCTCGGTCAGGCTTTTCTTTGGGCAGCCAAAAAGGAAAGGCTTCAGTATCCTGAGCTACGGCTGCAGGCAAGCTCAGCGCTATCAGCACTACCAGCGCTATCGTTTGTTTCTTAGATTTCATCATATTCATTGTTTTATAAACCGAATGTTTTCTACTGCGGTAGCCGAGTGTACCTGTAGGCAATATACACCTTGTGGCAGGTGTGCCACATCTAGTTTCCCATTGGTGGCAAACTGCCCCTGACCGTAAGTCTTTCCAGACATGTCTAGTATCCTGAAGGTCCCCTCAGATCGGTTGATCACAAAGGAGTCGTGTACAGGATTAGGAGCAACCTGCAGCTTCCCCATTCCAGCAGGAGCATTCAGCACCTCGGCGGTAGCCACCTTTTTGGAACGCGCTATTTCTGTACTGAAGTTAAATACCTGCAGTGCCAGAGAAGTCAGGTGACCACCATTGTCAGGAAAAGTCAGCTCTACGGTATTCTCTGCCTTTAAAACATCATGAGGCACCGGCACTTCGATCACTCCAAAGAAACGATCGCGTGTTTTTTGATCAAACCCTCTCCAGTCATCTGGCACCTCCACTTTAGCGCCATTGATCAACAACGTAGGCTTCAGGCTCTGCCCATGGTCACGCCCCAGCCCCAGCCGAAGGATTGCTTCACCATGTTCGGTCAGCTGTACATTGCTAAACACATAGGTTTGCTTTGCATTGGCGCTAATCGGCTGAAAGTACTGATCGGCAAAGTAGGTCGTTTCGTTGTTCTCCTCAGTCAGGGTAACCTCTTCGGCAAACTCGTATTTGAGCAGCGCTGTAGCCTGATTTTTAATGGTAAGCTGATCTATGGCCTCTGTATAGTAGGTGGTGTCCAGCACAGGCACTTCGTTGGCATCTGCATACAGGTGTTTTACGGTGAGTTTTTGCAGGGTTTTGTCTGAAATCCCCTGTAGGTTGAGCACTACATCTGTATCTGCATGCTCCAGCGTATTGATGAGCACAAACAGGTTTTTTCCGTCCACATAGCCATCCACCTGCACATCGGGATCGGTGGCATAGGTATCTATGCGTGTACCATTTAGCTCTACCCAAAACTGAAAAAACTTGAGCAGGTGTGTGTAGATATAGCCTCCATGTGCAGGCTCTCCGGGCAGCTCTCCCAGTTCGCGCATCAGGCGTGCCTGGTAGCCATTATACTCGGCACCGGCAGGTTTGGCCCAGTTGGCTTTTAGCAAAAAGAAAGGAATGGAATGTACAATCTGATCCTGACGCTCCAGTATTTGCATAAACATGGAGTTGAACGAACGCAGGTTGTACCAATCTTCACGCTCCAGGTATGGACTATTGTCTTCACACCCACTACACAAAAATCCGTACTCACTAACCGACCAGGGCTTGGTCTCCCCCAGCCTGAGGTAGCTGTAGTGATTGATCATGTCCATGATCGCCTGCATGTTGCTACCACTCCGGTAGGTCATCGCCTCCATCTGATCTACCCCTTCTGGCGCATTGTCATACAGGTGAAAGGAAAAGAAGTCCATGTTTTCGCCAGCCACATCTATAAACATCTTCCAGTTGTTGCGCCAGTGGTTAAAGTCGGACGCTTCAAACATTGGGTGTGCAGCAGAGTAGCCACCCACCATTACCTCAGGGTTCAGTTCTTTCACACGCTGCGCCACCACATTATGAAACCTGGCAATTTCGGTTCGAGTGGTATTTAGTTTATTGGCCTTTACAAAAGGCTCATTCAGGACCTCAAGAAACCTGGGCTTCACCTTACCAGTGCTCCCTCCAGTGCCAAAAAACTTATCGAGATAGTGGGTATAAAACTCAGCCGTAGCCTCATGTCCCGCATAGACCAGGTCATTTCTGGTAGCCTGTCCATGTGGATACATGTGCTCCTGCCCTCCGATCATCATGTTGCTGTAGCGGTGCTCCAGTGAATGTATTTTTGTTTTGTTTGCGTACCCATTTTTGGTATTTACGGCGCGCTCCGACATATAATCCACCGAAGGCCACCCTGCTTTATTCGGATCTTCTTTGGTGTTGTTCCACTCCCACACGATGCCTCCATTGTTTCTGCCGGCATATACGTCGTAGCCTTCGTACAAGTCTATCTTTTGCTGATCGCTCTCCCACTCATTGCCATCTATGTCTTCATGAAAGATGATGTGCCTGGAGCGGTCAAAGTCCGCATAGCCATTGACAGCATGTTTGACATGCACATTCACGTCTACGGTATCTTGCGCCTGAGTCTGTAGCCCCAGGCACACACTCCCGAGCAGCATCAGGGTATATCGTTTCTGCATCGTTTCTGGTTTTAATTCTGTGATTAATAAGCTTTAATCAACATTAACCAATCCAGTCTCCAACATAAGGAGTAACAACTAGACAGGAACTCAACAACGAAATAACACCCCCTTTCTAAAGGCATATGACCACTTTTGGTTGGCTACCTCCCGGCTATTTCCAGTCACGAAGCTTAAAGTAGTTTAGCGGGTTGTTGAGTTGCTTACTTCACCACCATACGAGTACGCGCCTGTCCTGCAGCGCTCGTTATCTGCACAACGTAGACACCACCTGGCAAAGGTGACACACCCAGTTGGACGGTATGCTTGGCAGCATCCAATTTTACCGGTACGGCCAGTGCATTGCCAGCCAGATCATACACCCTTACCTCCTGCATGGAAGCAAACATTGGCTCGAGCAACCTGACATTTACCTGATCATGTGCAGGAGTAGGATATACACTGAGTGCCTGGCTTTTGGGCACCGCCAATACATCTGTAGGCTGGTTTGGATTCACGATAGAGATGTCGGATAGTGTATCCGCATACACCTCCTGTGATTGTTGGCTGGTCATCTTCACAATCACCTGGTAGTTTTCTCCTGTCGCGAGTGCCGAATCAGCAAAAATGCTTCTGGTGAGCGTACGAGCACCCAATCGCTCTTCACGCAGCTTCTCTGCCTTTGGCTCATAGTTTTCGTCGGTAAGGGTCAAACTTATATCCACATCTTCTTCTGAACCATATTCAAAAGTCACCGACACCACTGGTATGTCTTCCACCAGCTCTACTTCGGCATTGGTCACCAACATGTGCGGTTTAATGGGTTCAGCTACGGTAAATGGCGCATTACTAATGGCATGAACGGCCTGCTGCCAGTTAGAGCCTACCGGTCGGATGTGGGCTTTGAAATAGTATCCAGCTCCCGGAGTGGTCGGACTATTTACCGGAAGGTTTAGGGTCACTACTCCGCGTCCAGAAACAGGCTCGGAGGTAGCTGCTCCCAGCCACTTATTGTTGGGGTCTCTGATTTCCCCACTGATCTCCATAGGTCCATCTGCTTCATAGCGTACTTGCACGGCGTAGCCCGTAGAGGTGGGTTCTAGCCGTGTGGGCAGCATATCGCCAAAGACTTTGTTTTCCAGGGGCTCTTCCTCTGGAGTAAACCGTAGCGTATCAGTTGAAAGCACCTCCCCTTCATCTTCGAGCCGTGCAATCATCACGTAGGTCTTACCTGCCTCGAAAGACTCATAAAAAGTCTCATTAACGTGGTAGGAATGTACCCCTGCAGGTACCTTGGCTGACGAACGAAAGAAGCTCTTCCCTGATTCACGTAACAGCTCTGTAGTAACCCTGGCTTCCTTTGCCAGTGAGTAGATGAGGGTTTTGTCCAATTGGTCTCCGGCATAAGTCGGTGCCTCTGGCTGGTGAAAGGCTATGGCATTGTTTTGATCATTGAACACGCTGGCATCCACGTCTACCAACTGCCAACTTCGCACCCAGTCGTAGGTCACAGCGCGCTGCTCTTTGGTACGAAATTCATCCTCAAACATGTAAGCCTCAGGCTTAGGGTTTCCGGCATTGTTTTCATCGCTACCCCATGTGTAAGTTTCCATCACAATGATCACCGGCATGGGTAGGTTAAAATTCCGTGTGGGCGTGATCGTTCCAAAAGCTCTTCCATTGAGGTAAAACTCGGCTTCATTGGCATTTTTCCACCACATGCCTACGGTATTGAAGTCCAGCGGCCCTTCCAGCGGCTGAGACTTCACCCCACTCTTGGTGGACTCGTAGGGCAGGCTCACGCAGTTTCCACCTTCAGATTTGAAAGGTTTGGCGTGTGAGTTTACATTCTGATGGAAGTTAAAGCCTGTAGTATTGGCACCAGGACCATCATAGCTCATGTTTTCGATGATATCCAGCTCCGTGTGGTACTTTTCGTCGCAAATGTCTGAGCTGGTCTTTCGGGAGTTCATAAACACCCCGCTGCCCATCGGGAAGTTACTAGCCTTGAGTCGCACCTCGAAATAGCCGTAAGTTGCCAAAGCTCGGGTATCCATACCCCCACCAGCAAAAAGATAAGTCCGATCGCCTTTGGTAAACTGCTCATCTTCATAATACCACATAGGGTTCATGGTGAGAAAGTAATTATTGGTTTTTGGGTCGTGAACCACCTCATGGATCCGCTTGTCAAAGGCAGAGGTACGGTCCCAGGAGTCCCCTTTGTCAAACACGCGCCATTTCTCCGTATCAGGACTATTGGCGTCAAACTCATCTGACATGGCGGGTATTTTGATCCAAACCTTCCCCGCTGGTGGAGCTGGTGGTTGTGACACGCCAGGTATTGCTACCAAAATCATCAGCAGCGCGAAACATGAAACAAGCAGTGGTCTGATCAATGAATTCATTTAATAGTTGGTTTTGGTTTAGTGTATCAGAAAAAAAGAAAAGCTAATCATTCGGCCCTCAAAACAGCACGGTGGTTTTGTGCTGTTTTGGTCACCAAACAATTAGCCCCCGTTATTGAATAGAAAATACCAATCAACGTCCAGGCACTACCGAAGCAGAAGCAAGCCCCTCACCTCTGGCACTGACCTGAATCGTACCCGGATCCGTCACCCGCACAATGGCCAATGCCCGGCCCAAACTCGTAGTAACTGATGATTTGTAGTGGTTCTCCACATTGTATTCGGAGCCATTGTCTACCGCTATCAGCTCACCTCCCGTTACTTCAAAGCTGACCGAACGTTCCACGTGCCTCACAGGCTGACCCGCCGCATCCATTAGCTGCACGGTAACAAAGGCGAGCTCTCCCTTTTCGTAGGTATTTTTGTTCTGATCCAAACTAATCACTGATGGTGAACCAGCGGTTGTAAGCGTATACTCCGACACCTGCTTGCCCGACGAATACCCGATAGCCTTGAGGGTACCAGACGCATAGGGCACCAACCATTTGATGATGTTGTCATCGGCAAAATCGGCAAGTGCTTGCTTGCCCAGGCTTCGCTCATTGAGGAAAAGCTCTACTTCTTCTGCATTGGTATAGACCTGCACAATCATGTCTTGATTTTCTTCAAAATTCCAGTGCTGCTCTACGTGCTGATACCACTCCCAGCGACGCAGCGCAGGCCAAATAGGGGCTTTTTTGAGTTGAAACTCAAACTGCCATCCCTTTTCTGGATCAAAAGAATATTCTGATTTACTAGCCGGGGTTACTACCATGTAGGTCTTTGGTGCCGGCACCCAAAGCGTCTCAAAAAAGTGCCCTCGTGGTGTTTTAAAGCCTGCATAATCGAAGAAAGCAATCTCCAGTCCTTTACGGGGCCAGGGCCCGGCCTCTCCCAGGTAGGCAAAGCCCGTCCAGGCAAACATACCCGCTACAAAATCCCGGCTATTGACAGCTTTCCATTCGGTGTAGTCACCCCAGTTTTCCGAACCAATGATTTTCATGTCCGGGTAGGTTTCATGCGCAGCATCATAGCTCATCTGGCGGTAGTTGAACCCAAGCACATCCACCGCATCAGCATAGCCGCTCACCGCCGCTACAGACGGGCGCACACTCCCACAGGTGATGGCACGGGTGGTATCCAGCTCTCGCACCCAGGCGGCCAGCTGCTGAGCTACTGTAGCCAGGGTGTCCTTGCCTTGTGTCACCTCATCAAATGCTGCTTTTACAGTTTCTGGATCAAAATTGGGTGCTTCGCCGTAAGCATTTATCCCCTGATTGACCTGGTGGTACGCTTTGCTGTAGTCAGGAAAAGTCCACTCTATCTCATTGCCAATGCTCCACATGATCACCGATGGGTGGTTGTAATCCCGACGGATGAGGTCTTTGAGGTCACGCTCAGCCCACTCATGAAAATATTCGCTGTAACCGGCAGCTAATTCACCTTTGGCGGCATTGTCGCCGATGTAGTTCAGGTTTTTGCCTTTGGGCACATGCCACTCGTCAAAAAACTCATCCATGACGAGCACTCCTAGCTCATCGCAGAGGTCAAGCAAATCCACCGAGTGCGGATTGTGTGACATTCGGATGGCATTTACACCGATGGACTGCAACTTACGCACGCGATACTCCCAGGCCGAGCGTGGTACTGCAGCACCCAATGCACCTGCATCATGGTGCAGGTTTACACCCTTGATCTTTACCTGCTTGCCATTGAGCAGAAAGCCCCGGTCGGCAGTAAACGCAATGTCTCGCACACCAAATCGAACAGCTTTTTCATCTACCAGCTCTTCTCCATTATAAACCTTCACCACAGCATCGTACAGGTGAGGACTTTCCAAATCCCAAAGTTTAGGGTTGTCAAGCTTGATAGTGGCATTTCCATCCTGGTCCAGCGCTTTACTGGCTACTTCTAATCCTTCATCGTTGAGAATCGTCACGTGGGCTGTGGTTTCAGGGCTCGCGCCGTTGAGCTGCACAGCGAGATTTACATTGGCACTGCTGCTGCTTACCTCAGAGGTGTTTACGCGAACGCCCCAGTGGGCCACGTGTGTAGGCTGAAGCTTTACGAGACGTACATCACGGTAAATCCCCGAACCAGTGTACCACCTGGTGTCAGCGTAAGCCGAGTGATCTACATTTACCACGATTTCGTTAGGCTCGTCTACATTCACATAAACGGTGAGATCATAAGCAAAACTGCTGTAGCCATTGGGTCTAAAACCCAGCAGCTGACCATTAATCCAAACCTGTGAGTTGCAATACACTCCATCAAACTCCAAACGAATGACTTTACCCGCATCTGCTGGCGCAGGTGTATATGTCTTTCGATACCACCCCACACCTCCGGGAACAAACCCCGTACTGGCAGCTGTATTTTCTTCCTTATACCCTTCACGTATACTCCAGTCGTGTGGCAGGTCCACCTGCTTCCATTCTACGGATGGATCCTGTGGGCTCTCTAAAGTGCCCAGGTAAAACTGCCAGTCCTGATTGAAATCGAGGGTTTCGCGTGTGTTTTGTGCTTGCTGGCACCTTACCAATGCCAGTACTGCGAAAAGGTAAATGAGTCGCTTCATGTGTGAAGGTTTTGATCAAAAAAAGTTAAAGTCTTTGCTAAATGCTCTTGCCAGTAGGGCCACTCATGACCACCAGCGAACTCTTCATAAGTGTGTGGTATTGCAGCCTGCTGTAGTTGTTGGTGCAAGGTGCGGTTGCCCGTGATGAGTTCGTCATCCACACCACAGTCAAACCGCAAGGCGGGTAGCCGATCACGATTAGCCGTTATCGAATCGATCACGTTTGGTGTATCACAATTGGCCGTGTACTCATCTAAAGGCTCCTCTACGAAAAACTTCATTTCATCGAGCACAGTAATGGAGCTATGACCGGAGATGGCTTTGAATTTTTCTGGAAAACGGCTACCCAGTGACAATGCGCCATAGCCTCCCATCGAAAGGCCGCCAATACAGAGCTCGGAGCTAGCATCTGCCTGAGGTATGTTTTCGCGTATAGCCAGCGGCACATCTTCTACAATCCATCGATCGAAATGCTTGCCCTGATGCCCAAAATAAGCAGACCCATCTCCCCATAGCCCGTCGGAAGGCATGGCCAGAATCATGGGCCGAATTTCTTCATCATGAATCATCCGCTGGGCAGTAAGATGCGCCTGCCCTTTCATGCCCCAAATCCACGCGCTTCCGTACACCCCATGCAGCAAAATGCAGATAGGAAGTCCTGTGGTACCTTCAGGCACCTCGGGCACAAACACACACAAATCCCCTCTTCCTGCCAGGTTGGGGGTTTTAATGGTCATAAAGCGCAAGCCATCGCGTTCGTTTTCCGGGTCGGATAGCTCTATGGTTCTAAAACTTGAGTTCATGACTTTGGATTAAAATACAACAACACCTTTGGCATTAACGCCGCTCAGCATATCATCAAACCCTTGCTGAAGGTCGTCCAATGAGTAAGTTCTGGTGATCATCTGGTCGAGCAGAAGTTCACCTTTGTGGTAGAGACTCATGAGCTTGGGAAAGTCCACCTGTGGTCGACATTTTCCGTAGAGCGGATTGATGTACAGCTTGTCCCACTCAAATAGCCGCATGTCTATGGTGATTTCTTCTTCTATGCCACTCACCTGCACCGCCGTACCGGCATTGCGCACCATCGCCAAAGGAGCTGCCCCCAAAGCGGGGATGGCCGTACATTCAAAGGCATAATCAGCTCCTCGCCCTCCGGTCATTGCTTTTACTTTTTCGGCTGCTGCCAAAAGGCCCTTATCTGCCTTATCTGCCAGCAACTTATGGGTTGCCCCAAACTGTGCCGCCAGGTCTAGTTTATTTTCATTAATGTCTATCGCGATGATTTTTGCCGCTCCTGAGATGCGTGCCGCCTGGATCACATTGAGCCCTACACCCCCACAGCCGAGCACTACCACTGAGCTACCTGCTGCCACTTTTGCACTGTTGACCACCGATCCGTAGCCAGTCATCACCCCACAGCTCACAATACTGGCTGCTGCATAATTCAGGTTTTCTGCAGACACCTTTACCACAGCAGAAGATTTTACTAAAGCAAATTCACTAAGGGTACCGAGATTAAAAGACCGCTCGATGGCTTTGCCTTGCCACTGCGTACCCTCCAGATGCGCATGACCAGGCGTATAGCCATTTCCCCCTGCTACCACAGGAGAATGATTTTCACAAATGTGCTGATTGCCTTCCTGACACTGAAAACACGTCATACACGGCGTGGCCCAGTTGAGAATCACCGCATCATCTACCTGCACTTCACTCACGTCAGCACCAACAGCTTCTACCACTCCGGCTCCTTCATGGCCTATGACGATCGGCTTGCCCCAGTTGAGCGAGTCATAATCGGTATGACAAAGTCCGGCAGCTTTCACACGTACCAGCACCTCATCGGGCTGTGGATCGTGCACCTGCACCGTATCTATCTGAAAGGCGCCATCTCCTGTGGCTATTGCTGACTTGGCTTGTATCATCGTATTTCTGTTTTTAGCATTTCGAGGATACACAAAGGTGCTAGCGTATGCTATTTGCGGCTTTTCCTATCTTGACAAAAGAGTATGCTATTCTGTACAATCTCTTTAATTAATATGTTATTCAATGCATTTAAATGATCCAAATACGGCTTAATCAAACATAATAGCATATAAAATCATCAAAATACAGGAAGAACTACCGTTCAAATTCGGCGTGATTTGTTGCTACATTTTATCACGTGGACTCTCAGCGATCTGCTGGTGTTCACCTAAATAAAAAGCACGATGAAGAAGAGCGAATTACCTGACCCATTTTCGGATGCCCGAAAGACCAAAGGCTGTGGCCAGATGCATGACCAGGGCGATGATGTAACCATGGTACTGGGTCTGAAAGACGTACGCAAGTGCGCGCACAACTGGAAGACGTTTCAATCGGGAGCAAAGCCGGGCCGCATCGTGGTACCCAACGAGGAATACATTCGCGAAACGCGCCAGATTCCGTTCGAGGTAGATCCACCAGCACATGGGGACTACAGAGCGCTGGTAGAGCCGTGGTTTAAGCGTCCGCTAGAAGTCGCCTATCAGGAAAAGCTTCAGCAGCTCGTAGGCCAATCCATTGACGAGGCACTAAGTGCTGGAGAGCTGGAGGTGGTCAGTGATTTTGCACTGAAGCTCCAATCCAGAGCGCTCACAGTCCTGCTCAACATTCCCCTGGAGGAATCCGAAACGTGGATCAAATGGGGCACACATGTATTTAGAAGTGAAGATAGTCCTGTAGATGGCGATAAAGCCAAAATCCTGTATGACTACATCGATGCGCAGATAGACCAAGCCCTGGCGTCTCCCGGTGAGGACCTTTACTCGGTGCTGCTATCCTCTGAGGTAAACGGGCAAAAGCTGACGCGCGAAGAGGTTAAAGGCGTCATGATCCTGACTTTCGCCGGAGGGCGTGATACAGTAATCAATGCCGTCACCAACACCATTGCCTACTTTGCAGAGCATCCGCAATCACTGGACCGTCTACGCCAGGAGCCAGAGCTCATTACCCGATCGGTGGAAGAGCTGATTCGCTATTTTTCACCACTCACCCACATGGGACGGGTAGTAACAGAAGACACACAAGTATGCGAACATGCTCAAAAGGTAGACTCCAGAATATCACTGGTGTGGGCATCGGCCAATCGAGACGAACGCATTTTTGAAAAGCCCAATGAAGTAGTGCTGGACCGTAAGGTAAACCCACACGTAGCCTTTGGCTTTAGCCACCACAACTGTCTGGGAGCTACACATGCCCGCACACTACTAAAAATTTTAATCAAGACGCTATCCGAACGCATCGGAAAGATGGAAATCACCGACCACCAGGACAACATAGAAGAATGGGGTGAATTTAAGCGCAAGGTGGGCTTTGATAGCCTGAAAGTAAAATTTGAAGAAACTAAAGGATAACAACCAATGGCAAAAATTACATTTATCACACAAACTGGTACCCAGATCACCGCAGAAGCATCTTCAGGCAACATCATGGAGCTGGCCAAAGAAAATAATGTGGAAGGCATAGACGGAGACTGTGGGGGCGTATGCTCCTGTGCTACCTGCCATGTGCACGTGGCCCCCGAGCATTTTGACAAAGTAGGTAAGGCCAGTGAAATAGAGGAAGACATGCTGGAGCTGGATGACAATGCCAATGAATACAGCCGACTGGGCTGTCAGATCGAAATCAGTGAAGACCTGAACGGCATAGTGCTGCAAGTAGCCAACTAGTATGGATACGAAAGCAATGACGTGTGTGATCATAGGCGCCAGCCACGGGGGTGTTAACTGTGCCTTTAATCTACGCAAAGAAGGTTGGGAAGGCGCTATCATCCTCTATGATGCGGACTCACACCTGCCCTACCACCGGCCGCCACTATCGAAGACTTTTTTGACTTCCGATGATGCCATAGAAAAGCATTCACTCAAAGCTGCAGAAAGCTATGATAAGGCCGGCATTGCCCTGAGGTTGGGTGAAAAAGTAGCTACAATAGACCGTGAAGCTAAAACAATTACCACTGCATCCGGCACTTCTCAACCTTATGACAAGTTGGTACTGGCTACGGGAGCACGGCCATTTGTCCCGCCTATCGCAGGACTTGCACAGGCCGCTAATGTACACGTACTGCGCACTGCTGAAGGTGTACTAGGCATACGCGAGGCGCTAAAAGCCAAACCCAGGCAGGCGGTGATCATCGGCGGTGGATATATCGGACTGGAAATTGCTGCCTCGCTGCGCAAACTCGGACTAGATGTGACTGTACTCGAGCGCGAAGCACGCCTCCTACCACGTGTAACTTCACCGGAAATGTCCACTTTCTTTGCTGAGCTGCATGCCGCCAATGGCACTACGATCGCCTGCTCAAAGAATGTCTCTAAAATAACTACTGATGCGGTGCACTGTGCTGATGGCAGCACCTATGCAGCCGATCTGATCATTGTTGGTGTGGGCATCCGCGTAAACACTGAACTGGCAACAGCCGCCGGCCTGAAAACCACCAACGGCATAGTGGTGAACGAACAGACCCAAACCAACGATCCTGACGTATACGCCCTGGGTGACTGCACGCTCCACCACAGCAAACACTACAACAGGCCTGTTCGATTAGAATCGGTCCAAAACGCAGTAGATCAAGCCAAGGTAACGGCTGCCTCAATATGCGGCAAAGAAGCTTGCTACGATAGCATCCCGTGGTTTTGGTCAGACCAGTATGATGCCAAGTTGCAAATGGTGGGTCTGTCGGAAGGTTATACACAAGTGATCCTCCGCGACGAACCCGGTGAAGGACTCAAAAAATCAGCGTGGTATTTTAAGGGTGACGAATTGCTCGCTGTAGATGCCGTAAACAATGCCAAGGCGTATGTGCTGGGCACCAAGTTCATCAAAGACCGCATCTCGGTCAACAAAGAAAATCTTGCCAATACCGAGCTTCCGCTCAAGCCGGGGAATTTGGTTTAATTCTGAGAATTTTGATAAACGGAATCCATTGCGTTGTGCATCGGTGAGATGATTTTTCTTATAGTCACCACCACTCCCTCCCTAACATAGCGCAACGGTTTGTTCAGGACCTCATAAGTGACGGTTAGTAGATTAACAGTTGGTTAACCAATTGAAAATCAATTTCTAACTAAAAATTAACACTTATGAAAACCAAGCTATTGTTACTACTCACTCTCGCATTTTCCGTCTGTCTCGACGGAAATTCCAGGCAGTATTTCAATAAGAATACAGATCTACTGCTTGCCAACTTTGACCTCAAACCGGATGAAGACGATGTACATGCTGCTGCCGCTCTCGCTTCTATGCTCATCCATCCGGACCTGGCTGGTGTAGATTACTATGCAGTGGCCGGAGCTTACGGCACACAAGGTGGTACGTTTATCACCACCGCTGTACCGGGCTATTACAACAACCTTTTTGGTCCTGAAAATCAAAAATGGACCAACGCAAATGCCAACTGGAGCGCCTCCGTAAACCGGGTACGCGACAAGGTAAAAGCTGTGTTAGATGGCGGAGGTAAAGTCTTCGTGCAGGAAGCAGGCCAGTCAGACTTTACCTATGACATGCTACAGGCTGTAATCAATGCGGGTGTGTCTCTTTCTACTGTGCAGTCCAAAGTGATTGTGGTGCAGCACAGCCAGTGGAATGAAGACAAAGCCACGCAATGGAAGCTCAACTGGGTAAAAAACAACACGGACTACAACAAAATTGCCGATGGCAATGGCAACAATGCCACACCGCAGTACAATACAGGCAACACCACATGGATGAATCAGGCCAAGTCGGCAAGCAATCCGAACGCCTCTGCAAGATCCTTTTGGACGCAGGCAGACAACATCTGCGACAACTGGAATGCATCATGGGAAAACCCAAACATCGCGGGAGGTGGTGTAGATTATTCGGACTGTGTAGAAAACTGGTGGATTTTCAACATTGGCACAGATGCCGACAACATCTCCAAGTTTTGGAATCGATACGTAGTGAACACACCTTCTGGAGGTGGAGCTGAAACCGTGAGCTGTAGCTCGCTTCCTTCTTCCATTCAGTCGTCCACTTCTATCACGGTAAGTGTTCCCTACTCCGCAAATCAGTCACGTGATGTGGTGGTAGAGTTTTGGGACAACAACTGGATTGCTAGTGGCAAAACAACAGTGAGTGCCGGATCTGGCACGGCCTCTGTCACCATCAACCTCCCATCAGCACCAGCTGCAGGGTCCAATTACATCTTTAAAGTAAGCATCCGTCCGGTTGGTGGCAACTGGACTACCAACATTGATTTCTGCCAGAAAAACAATGTGACAGTGACTACTGGTGGCAGTGGCCAATCTCCTTATGGTGGCTCTGCATGGACCATTCCTGGTCGAGTAGAAGCTCAAGATTACGATCTTGGTGGAGAAGGTGTAGCCTATCACGACACAGACGCTTCTAACAACGGCGGAGCCTACAGAACCGATGGAGTAGATATCGAAACAACTGGAGATACCAATGGCGCATACAATGTGGGCTGGATGCAGCCTGGTGAGTGGCTGGAATACACCGTAAATGTCAACACCACACAAAGCTATCACTTCTATGCTCGCGTAGCCTCTATCAATGGCAACGGGCAATTTAGAATTCTAGTGGATGGTAGCGATGTGTCCGGCACACTCAATGTAAACAACACAGGTGGCTGGCAAAGCTACTACACCATCACAGTACCTAATGTAACGATGAGTTCGGGCCAACATGTGGTAAGAATTGAGGTGATTTCCTCAGGACTCAACCTCAACTTCTGGTCGGCATGGAAGTCGCCTGGTGCCCGATTTGATAACACCACAATCACCGAAGCACCTACATTTGAAGCCAATGCTTTCCCTAACCCTCTTCCTCCAAACCAGCTACTCAACGTGGACCTCACATTGACCGAAAAAGCAGATTTAAAAATGGAATTGGTGGCCATGGATGGACGTGTGGTTTTTGCTGATCAGGTGAGCGATCTTCAGCAGGGGCAGCAGCTCATCAAGCTGGACCCGAGAGCTCAGGCACTGAAGCCAGGCCTCTACCTACTGCGTGTAAGTGCAGGCGAATACAATAAGCAGATTCGCATCAAGCTTTAAATCCGAATTGGTCAGTAAAGTTTTGTGTGAGGCTAGACTATTGACCATTCAGGACTAAATAAGCCTATCATCATAACAGGACTGTTTCGTGCACATGCTCAGAGGCAGTCCTGTTTAAACGGTTCTGAGTTGATCGAAATAGGGCATTTCTAGTTTTAGACAAGGTATATGACTACACTATATTGCTATTACTTAATATCGAAATAGTTGCGAATCATTAATAGGTTATGCTCATCAAACTCATGTATATCGAGCAGTTCAACCGCTTTTTTTCGATAGCTTGAATCCCCAGTAATCAAATAAGCTCTCCTAAGGTAATCGATAGACAGCAGGGGTTTTGCATCAAGGTTTTCCGCCATGATCCCATAATACTCCGCCTGTTCAAAAGTTTGATTTAGAAAGTTCTCTAATGCCGTTTGAAAATTGGGCGAATGTTTAATGTATTCTGTTCTAACGAAATCAGAAGGAACTTTGAACCCCTTTGTCTTTACAACCAGGGTCTCCTTACCCAGTGCATTCATTAGTCCTATCTCATAATAAATATTTGCAATGGTTGTTTGCTCCATTGTTTCAGAGACCACAGCTATGCCTAAAGGAACGGATAAGGCCAGTTTCCAAATTTTAGTATGAAAATCTCTTCCAGTGATCAATGAATTGGCATCCTTCGAATCAATATTTCTGGATGTCAAAATCTGAGCTATCTCCGCAAGAATTTGAGTAAGTTCCTCAGATCGCTTTCCTCCTAACTGTGTCATAATGAACGCTGTTCTTGGATTATATCTAATCCACTGAGTTAGAACGTCATTATCAGTCGGGTTGTAATAGATCATTAACTACGCTTACGAGCAACTGCAACTCCTTTAAATGGGCCTTCGGATTTTTTATGAGCCACAATTCTTCCCTTCTCGCGATCTATCTTGACGTACTTCCCAGTCTTGGGATTTTTGACTTGTACAATTCGTTTCTTCTCGCTCATAGTATTAACAAAATAATTTATATCTATTCAATTAACAAAGTGAGTCTGAAAATAGTGTTGATCTAATTGAAATTATTCAATTCAGCCATGCCTTTATTTCCTGGTATTTGTTGATTGTAAGCCAGTTGTCGCCGAAACTGGGTTGGGGTTAAAGAAATCATACTGAACGTCAAAGAAACAGGGTCAGACGTTGAAAAAGTAAGGTCGGAGGTCGGAGAAACAGCCCTGGACTCTTAAGAAAAAGGAGCGACGATCCATGCACTGACCACATCTATCAACGAAATCAGACCCAGGATTCTATTCATCATCTTTAACATTCCATCCTACCACTTACCTCCAAACGAAAACGGGGCCGCCCCGGAAGCATAAGCTTCAGGAAACACCCCCGTTTATTCAACCAACCTAACTAAAATGTTAATCTTCGTGAGCTGCTACTGCACCTCCTATGTCGTTTTCGGTATAGCCGTTTACTTTCACTCTAAAGGCATGCGCATAATCTGTAGGCATGTCTTGCAGGCCGCTGATCACCAGCCCACGCTCGTCACGTGTCCAGGAGATGGACTCATCACTGCCTAGCAAACTGATTTGTTTGATCTCTGAGTTGAAAACACCGAGCTCCGTACTGAGTGACTTCACTACCAAATCTCCTTCAGGTTTATCCATGACGATGATGTAAAACTCCGTATCAGATTTTTTGGTAAATCGGATGTCCTTATTGGTGTAGGCTATTTTGATTTTTTCGATTTTATGGCCTCCTTCAGGCAGTCTGGTAGGGCCTTCGCCAAAAATGGTCCACGGTCTGGTTCCATATATGGCATCTCCATTCACAGCTAGCCAATCTCCCATATTGATGAGCAAATCTTGCATTTCCTGTGGTATGGTGCCGTCTGGATTAGGAGGCACATTGAGTAGCATCAATCCATTTTTCGCTACAATATCCACCAATATATCGATCAGCTCATTCGGAGTTTTGAACTGAGCATGTGGTCGGTAAAACCAGGCTCCCGGCGAAGTATCCGTAAGCCACACCTGATCTTTTGGCTGATTAGGTCTGCCGCGCTCATAATCCTTTACGGCAAGCGGCTCAGGAAACGTGCTTTCCTTGTAGCTCACCACCACATCTTTGCCCCATTCCAGGCCTTTGTTGTAGTAATAGGCTAGGAACTTTTGTCGACACTCTTCGGTCATTTCTTCCAGCCACCAGTCAAACCATATCAGGTCTGGTTCATACACGTCGATGTATTCTTTGAGTTTGGCCCACCATTCGTTGTAAAAGCGCTCCGAAGGAGTATCATCGTCCAGACCGTGCGGATCGGTGTAGAGGTCATAGTCCTCAGGGTCTACCCCTCCGTAAGCATGTGCTGTCCCGAAGTATTTCCAGGTAAACGCATGATGAAAAGAGGCCATAAACTTCATGTCTCGTGCCTCAATTTCTTTTTTTAGCTCAGCCGAAGGATCGATACCGCCGTAGTTCATGGAGTTCCAGCGGGTGGCTTTGCTGTCCCACATGGCAAAGTTGTCGTGGTGCATGGCCACCGGACCAGCGAATCGAGCTCCTGATTTGGCAAAAAGCTCCGCCCAGGCCTTAGCATCAAAGCCTGAGGGATCAAACTGCTCAATGATGTGTTTGTATCCGTATTTAGCAGGATCGCCATATTTCTTCTTATGATGAATGTAATTGGTTGTAGGCTTTCCTTTTTTGGACGGGTCCAACTTGCCATTGTCATACATTTTCATGCCATGCCAGCCAGCGAGCCAGGTACCTTTTTCCGCTCCTTCGAACGCCGAAGACACAGGTCCCCAGTGCGCATAAATCCCAAACTTGGCATCCTGAAACCACACCGGTGCAGGGTTTACTTTACCAAGTGACTCCCAACTTGGCTTGTACTTTTCGACTTGCTGTCCGTAGGTGGTAATACTCATCGCAAGCAGCACACCCCACATCATCAGCCTCATGTTCATTTTCATATTAAGAGGTTCTTATTCGTAGATCACTATCACTAAGTTTTGGCACCGCATACTCGGACCAAAACTTGCCTGTAACAATGATAAAAACGCTCTTAACTCATGGTGTACAACAAACAGTTATAATAGTAGGGCGAAAAATATACCCCCCTTATGGATCAGTGTTTGCCCCTTAATCTTACACTATTTGCCTTCGATCCCTCATAATCTCGAATCTTAGAACTAGTAAAAAAATACCTGATCGGTTACGACGAGACTCTGCTTACCCGCATGCTGATGCCAGCCAGGCAATGCCGAATAAGGTGCTGCTTCCAATTTATAGTATCGGTAGTCGGTTTTGGGAAGTTTAATTTTTTCCACCTTCAACCCGTATTTCATTTCCCTGGTAAAAGGGACTTCCTGATCAAGTATGAGTGCCATGCTATCAGGTTGATTTCCTCCCCAAACTTTCACCCGTTTTGGGGGAGCAAATCGTCGCCAGTCTATTTGCGCATAGCTCAACCCTATCTCATGAATAACAGAAGGCTTTTCTCCAAAATCAAACAATGCCTCCAATGGCTCTCCTACAAAAGCCAGCCAGGCTATAGGTGAGAGATTTTGCTGTCCTTTTACATCATCTATCAGACTGGCTCCATCTATAGCGCTAAATGTCCGGTATGGTTTAGTTTGCAATTGGGCAGAAACAGGGGTTTTCCCCTTGGGATACAGCTGGAAGGATTTTACCGTACTGGGCTGCCACCCTTCTTTATATGCTATGGTGCGTATGGTCACTACACTATCAAAATAAAAAGGCTGTTCCGCATTAAAAAGCTGGGAGCTGGAATCAGGCTCAGACTGGTCCAGAGTATAGCGAATGTCCACGTCACCCAACTGATGCGTTAGCACTACAGGATCATCTGAGCCAATAATCATTTTGCCGCTTGCCAGCTCAGGAGGGGTAAGCGGTAGCAGATCTTCCTCTGAAGGTTGAAACCCTTGCTCTATTTGCAGAGCTGGGAAGCGCACTTGCAAGGCCTCTATGTGGCTGGAAGTAAGTGACGTATTCCAAAGATAGATGCGCTGCAGTGCCGGAAGCAAGTCCAGCACGTCAGCTATGCCTTCATCCACGGAAGTCCCCGAAAGGGAAAGTGCTTTGAGTTTGGAGCATTTTTGTAAGCCTTTCAAATCTTCATTGCTCACGGCAGTGAAGTTGAGGTTGAGCTTTTCCAAATTGGTGAAGCCAGCTATCACTTTCAAATCCTCCGTATTGACAGGCAAATAAGATAGGTTGAGCTGTACGATCTGCTCACGCACTGCGCTCAGTTCTGCAATAGACTTGCGGTCAAAAGCTGCACTTCCAAAGATCGAAGCTACGATGGCTGGGGAATTAGGAGCTATATTTTCTACTTTCCTGTAAGGGCCATTGAGTTCACGAATGACCTTACTATTTGCTGCCTCAAAATCGTAAGAATCGGCTCCAGTTTCTAAATGCTCTACTACATAGGGCATCAGTTTTGAGTTTTTGTCTACTTCGCTTAGTCGCATAGTGGTATTTGCTCCTGCCGCCAGCCAATCTTTTAGCAGCTGCACCTCTGAGTCGGTGAGTTGAGGTTTTCCTTCCGGAGGCATGTGCTCTTTGTGGTCCATTGGCAGCATAGCCCTATGTATGAGCGCACTCTCTTCTATGTTTCCTTTTTGCCATAGGGGACCATTTTCACCACCCTTTAGCAAGGCCTCCAGACTTGAGACATCCAATCCGCCTTTATGCTTCTGAGCATTGTGACAGCTTTGGCATTTGCTTTCCAAAATAGGATGAATCATTGCTGCAAAGACGGTAGTATCCCTGTATGCAGTAGGTTCTGTTTGCCTGATAGGCTCAAATACGAAATCCACCCCATGGGTAAGGCTCGCTCCGAAGTGTCCGGCTACAATAACCAGGAGTACGTTGGTAAACAAGACCGATTTGTACACCAATAAAGCCTTGTCGGCCACCAGCATGACATAGCTTAGGTAAGCGACAAATACCCCGGTCCATTTGTGCCAGAACATGACCTCAGAGTCATAGCCCTCCCGATATAAAAAATAGCCCATCAGCACCGCTACAGTAGCCGAAAATGTCATGAGCAGGAGCATAAACTCACGTACCAGCAGGTAAGAGGCACGTTCGAGGTATGAGCTAAAAACCTCCAAAAGGGCCAGCAAAACGACAATAGCTATGGGAAAGTGAAGCACGAGTGGGTGCAAACGTCCTACAGGCTGTAGCCAAACAGGGATCTCCACTTTGTGATCAAAAAACAGCAAAAAAGTAAGCAGTGCCAGCATGCAAAACACCACCGTAGCAATGGAATTTCTCAGGTTTCTCATGGGTTAAGCAATGATATCGTTGACTACATGACCATGTACATCAGTAAGCCGAAAACGTCTACCCAGGTACTTATAAGTCAACTTTTCGTGATCAAGGCCCATCAAATGCAAGATGGTAGCCTGCAGATCGTGCACGTGCACCGGGTCTTTCACGATGTTGTACCCGAACTCATCCGTTTCGCCATGGGTAATACCTCCTTTCACCCCTCCACCGGCCATCCATATGCTATAGCACCTTGGATGGTGATCTCTTCCATAGTTACCATCAGTAAGTTTTCCCTGGCAATAGTTGGTTCGTCCAAACTCTCCACCCCAGATTATGAGGGTTTCGTCCAGCAAACCACGCTGTTTGAGGTCTTGCACCAGTGCTGCTGAAGCCCTGTCTACGTCTTTGGCCTGTTGTGGCATCTCCCCTACCAGATTGTTGTGCTGGTCCCACCCTTGATGGTAAAGCTGTACAAATCGAACGCCCGATTCGGACAGCTTCCTGGCCAGAAGGCAATTGGAAGCATAAGTACCTGGCGTAAGGCAGTCTGCACCGTACATTTTGATGATGTGGTCAGGCTCTTTAGACAGGTCGGTCACTTCAGGCACTGCGGTCTGCATGCGATAGGCCATCTCATACTGCTTGATCTTGGCATGAATTTCCGGATCGCCAAACTCTTCGTAACCCTGAGCATTGAGTGCTTCCAGGTGATCCAGCATCTTTCGTCGGTTTTTCATATCTATGCCATCGGGGTTATTGAGGTACAGTATAGGGTCTTCGCTTGCGCTAAACTGCACGCCTTGATGAATGCTCTCCAAAAACCCATTGGACCACAGCTTGGAGTACACTCCCTGCCCGTTGCCTTTGCCACGTGAGAGTAGCACACAAAATGCCGGTAGGTTTTGGTTTTCGCTTCCCAGTCCATAGCTCATCCAGGCACCCATACTGGGACGATTGCCCTGCTGAGCTCCCGTTTGGATAAACGTAAGTGCCGGATCATGATTGATCGCTTCGGTATGCATGCTCTTGATCACACAGATGTCATCGGTGATTTTGGCAATGTTTGGAAAAAGTTCACTGACCCACGTACCCGACTGCCCATATTGCCTAAACGCGAATTTTGAACCTACCAATGGAAATTTGCTCTGACCGGAGGTCATGCCTGTGAGGCGCTGACCGTCCCTTACCGACTCTGGTAAGTCCTGACCATGCATTTTGTGGAGCAGTGGTTTGTAGTCAAAACTCTCCAATTGGGACGGAGCACCATTTTGCACCAGCATAATGATGCGCTTAGCTTTCGGTGCAAAGTGCCTTATCCCAGCCTGTAGTTTTTCGGCCTGAGAAGATGTCCCACTAAACATATCTGGAACCAGTAATGACCCCAGGGCAGCACTCCCTAATCCCAGAGCAGCTTTACCCAAAAAATGACGCCTATTGATGTTAAATCTATTTTCTAAGAATTCCTTATCCATAGCAACTAGCTTTTGGTGATGGTTTCTTCCATGTTGTAAATCGTATGAATTACCTGCATCAGCGCAGCCACTGCTGTAGCATTGAGCTCTTTTGATTTAGGGTATTCACCCACACTTATGAAGGCTTTGGCCTCCTCTTGATTTTCATGAAAATGCAACTGCAAATCCTTCAAATAGCCCATAAGTATGGCATGCTCCTCATTTTTGGGGTACCTGCACACGATCCTTCTAAATGCAGTGACCACTTTTTCTTCATCATCCGTTTCGGTGGATACTAAACGCTCCGCCAACACTCGCGCTCCTTCCAGGATGGTGGGGTCATTGAGGATGACCAGTGCTTGCAGCGGAGTGCTGGTGGTAAGTCTGCGCACCTCGCACTGGTCTCTACTGGAGGCGTCAAAGGTGAGCATCACAGGCGGTGGCACGGTGCGCTTGATAAAGGTATAAATCCCCCTGCGGTAAAGATCTTCTCCATGGTCCTGGATGTACTCCTGAAGCATCCCTCTACCCGAAGTAGCGGCAGACCAGAGCCCATCAGGCTGATAAGGCTTTACACTAGGGCCTCCAACCTCTGAGTTGAGTAATCCACTGGAAGCCAGCACCATGTCTCGAATTAGCTCAGCCGGAAGACGAGATCGGGAATAGCGAGCCAGATACGTGTTTTCAGGGTCCAGACGCAGTTTCTTTTCGGTCACTTCACCAGACTGCCGGTACGTAGCAGATGTCACGATTTGTTTGACCAGCCGTTTGATGTCCCAGTCTTTCTGGAAGTCCAGTGCCAACCAATCCAACAGCTCCGGGTGGGTAGGAAGGTCACCCTGCATCCCAAAGTCTCCTGCGGTCTTGACGATTCCTATGCCAAATATTTCCTGCCAGATTCGGTTTACAAATACACGTGAGGTCAGTGGGTGCTCAGTGCTCAGCAGCCACTCTGCAAGTCCCTTTCGGTTTTGGGCAAAGCGCGTAGTATCGAAAGGCATCACAGCTTTTGGCATACTCTCGTAGACCACTTCTGCTTTGGCGTCATAGTTGCCACGAGTAAGTACGTGTGTGGTGCGTAGCCCCACAGAGTCTTTCATCACCATGACATCCAAACGGTCATCATCCTTTTTGTTGATAAAACTCAGCACATCTTCGAGGTACTCATCGGTGATGCGCATGTTTGGCGGATCAGCAAAAGAAGCATCGAAAGTTCCGAAAATACCTTTCTCAGGCACTTTATCGAAAAATGCGAAAGTACTGAAGTAGTCTTTTTGCGAAATGGGATCATACTTATGATCATGACACTTGGCACATTCGAACGTTAGTCCCAGAAAAGCCTTTCCAAAGGTATTGGTACGGTCTGTGACATATTCGATACGATACTCTTCATCAATCACACCTCCTTCTTGTGTGATCTTATGGTTGCGATTGAAACCTGTAGCGAGTATTGCTTCTACATTGTGTTCTGGCAACAGATCTCCTGCCAGCTGCCAGGTGAGAAACTGGTCATAAGGATAATTTTCGTTGAACGCATGAATGACCCAATCACGCCAGGGCCACATGGTGCGTAGCCCATCGTCCTGATAGCCATGAGAGTCTGCATAGCGGGCCACATCCAGCCAGTGGATGGCTATCTTTTCACCATAATGCTTGCTGGTGAGTAGCTCATCCACCACTTTGGCGTAAGCCTCATCTGAATCATCACTCATGAATCGCTCTTGCAGCTCCAAAGAAGGAGGAAGCCCTGTAAGGTCAAATGCTACACGTCTCAGTAGCCGCGCTTTGTCTGCCTGCTCATTTGGCTCCAGCCCCATGCTTTCCATTTGCTTGAGCACAAAAAAATCGATCGCATTGACCGGCCAGCTTTCCTGCTTTACTTCAGGTAGCGGCTGTGGCTTAGGAGGCACAAAAGCCCAGTGCTTTTTATACTCCGCCCCCTGGGCTATCCACTTTTCAATGATTTGTATTTCACGCTCGGTAAGCTTCAAGTTGGACGCTGCAGGAGGCATCAGCATGGTGGCATCTTCAGCGGTAATCCGCTGGTACACTGCCGAGCTCGCTGGATCTCCCGGCACGATGGCGTGTACATTAGGCTGATCTTTGAGCGCAGCATAGGCGCCTTCTTTGGTATCCAGACGCAGGCCAGATTCTCGCTTGTTAGCATCGGGACCATGGCAGACAAAGCACTTATCAGACAGAATGGGACGTACATGAATATTGTAATCCAACACTTCGGGTAGCTCTCCCAGGCCTGCTTCAGAAGTGAACCCCTGATCGCAAGAGGTGAAATACAGTCCGCTTACCAGTGTACATAGCGCTAGTAACTGTCTGCTCATACTCTTTCCAGTTTTATCGGGTAAGACTTCCCTGCGTTCCACTGGCAGATGTAGAGGTTTTTATCATCGTCCACACATACATCATGGCAATGCTTAAATATCGGCTTGTCCTGAAGCATGAGCTGGAGTTCATTCTTCCGGTACTTCGGACGCGTGCCTCCAGGATTGGAAACTACTTTACCTTCTTTGTCTAAAATGGTCACAAAACCAGAATTTGGCGTTTGATTGAGGTACCTGAGTCGCGACCAGCAGACCCCTGCATACAGCGTGTCGTCATCGATGACTGGTCTGCATACGTAAGCTCCAGGTAAGAAAATAGTGGACAAGTACTCGCCATCCAGGGTGAATCTCTTGAAGGCGTTGTGCCCCCGAGAAGTACAGAGCAGCGTGGGCCCTGTAGCATCGCGGTAGTCTACTGTGACGCCATGCACGGTGCTAAACTGGCTGTCGCCATCGCCTTTCCCTCCAAACTTACGGATAAATTCGCCTGTACTGCTAAACTGCAGCACCCACTGCGAACCATAGCCATCTGCCACATAGACTTCCCCATTGGGCCCTACAGCCGTTTCAGTGGGTTTGTAGGCATCGTCTTTTTCATACACGCCAATGGTACGTGGATCTGGAAGTCTGAGCACTTCCCGGCCATCCAGGGTCATCTTCACCACCGAAGGGTTTTCCCAGTGTGGATCACATATCCAGAGAAAATCTTCTTCGCCTTCCTGTGCCAGCGTGAGACCATGACCACTTTTAAAAGTGGTACCCCATGAATCCAATAGTTTCCCAGACTTATCGTAAACGATAACATTGTTGTGTGTGTCATCGGTAATCATGTAGAGCTTGCCATTTCTGGCCTGCACCATTTCGTGGCAGTTGTTTACCGGAGTAGTGGCTGGATTGAGGTTTCCCCATGCCTGGTGTACGCGATACTTGAAAGCTCCATGACCAATAAGTTCATCTCCGAGCACTGGCCTGGAGATGATATTGAAACTAAAAGAAGGAATACTAGCAGCGGCAGCCACTACTGCTCCCTGCTTTAAAAAATTTCGTCTTGAATTGTAACTTGAAGATGTGCTCATATTTGAACTTGTTCTGCACATCAAATTACGGTAATGACCACCCTGAATCAGATGGATTTATTGTTCATAGTGTTGGACTTAATGAGCAAAAACGCACTAAAATCACTGTTTGAGTAGGTTTTTCTTTTTATCAGTGAAATGAGAAGGCGGATAGCCAAACTCCTTTTTGAAGCTACGAGAAAAATAGTGGTTATCGTTAAACCCTACACGGAAAGCGACCTCCTTCACTGAATATTCTCCAGTCTCCAGCAGCTGCCGTGCGTAAGTAAGGCGGTGGGTATTGATGTACTCTTTGATGGACTTGCCAGTAAGTGCCATCAGCTTGCGGTAGAGCTGAGAGCGACCCACCCCCATTTCCAGGCACAGCTCATCTATCGAAAAGTCATTGTCCGCCAGGTGCGTGTGCAACAGTTGATTGATAGCGGAAAGAAAATCCTCCTTGTCGTCTTTTTTTTCTTCCAGGTTTTGCTGGCCAAACTTGCGCACCAATGCCTGACGAGAGTCCAGCACATTTCTCACCTTTAGCTTTACTTCTGAGATGTTGAAGGGCTTTTGTATGTAGTCTTCGGCACCCGCTTTTAAGCCATCGAGTTTATCCTGAATGGATGTTTTTGCGGTAAGCAGTAGAATGGGTATGTGGTCAGTAAGCACATTGTTTTTGAGTTGGTTTACCACTTGTAGGCCATTTACCTCCGGCATCATCACATCACATATGATCACGTCCGGCACCTGGGCTATTGCCAGCTTCACTCCATACTTACCGTTTTCAGCTTCTATGACCCGGTATTGAGCACTAAGCTCTTCACGCAGCAACTGCCGGATATCTTCATGGTCTTCGATAACCAAAATCAGTATCCGGTCATCTTCTGGTTTACCGGTGGCCAACTCATCTTCTACCTTCGAAACCAGCTCATGATCCTGAAAGCCGACCGGAAGCTCAATGGAGAAGTGTGTACCGCGCCCTTCTTCGCTATGGAAGGTAATCTGGCCACGATGCAGATCTACCAGCCCAGCTATCAAAGAGAGACCAATCCCACTACCGGCGGCCGGCAACTCCTTGAAGTCTAATTGGTAGAACCGGTCAAATATCTTGCTTTGAACTTCTTTGGGGATACCTACTCCTGTATCACGAATGTCTATTTTCATCTTCCCCGTTTGAATACACTGATTGGATACCGAATGCGGCAGCAATTCCACATTGAGCCGAACATCCCCATTCCTGGGGGTAAACTTAATGGCATTGGCCACGAGATTCGTAATGATTTTTTCCACTACGTCCGCATCAAAATAGCATTTAGGGGTGTTTTTGGAATAATTTACTATAAAATTCACCTGACTTTCTTTGGCCCAGTAGGCATATGCACTTTTGATGTTTTCAATCAACCCCAAATGGTCTTGTTCGGCTACCTGCAACGGCTGCTGGTCTCCCTCAAGCTTTCGAAAATCCAGTATCTGATTGATGAGCTCCAGCAGTCGCTTGCTGTTTTTATACATCATGTCCAACACGCTCTTTCGCGGCACCACCTGCTCCTGCTTGTACTTATCTAGCGGTGCAGCAATGAGCGTAAGTGGCGTACGCAGCTCATGAGAGATGTTGGTAAAGAAGCGCAACTTCATCTGAGTGAGCTCTTCTGTCTGTTTTACGCGCTCTTTTTCCAGCTTAAACTGGTTTTTAGATTTTTCCCGTCTGATAAACACCACTAAAATACCCGCAATAATCCCAGCCATCAGCAATAGGAACAGCAATCGAACCCATAACAGCTCCCAGTACGGCGGGGCAATAGCAATATGGATGGACCGAATAGCTTCATTCCACACCCCATCTTCATTGCTGGTTTTTACCATGAACTTGTACTGGCCTGCGGGTATATTGGTATAGGTTGCTTTATTGGCACCTTTTGCTGCTACCCAATCTTCATCAAACCCCTCCAACTTGTATGCATACTGGCAGCGGTCATTGTCATCGTAATGAATGGCCCTAAATTCCAATTCGAATTTATTGTCTGAATATTCCAACAGAATACTGTCTGCCACCATGATATGACTGGTGAGATGCCTACCACCCACTGCTACCTGTTCATTGTTAATCAGCAGGTTGGAAAGGTAGACAGAAGGGGTACTAGCACTTGGGTGGACCTGCTCCGGATCAAACACCATCAAGCCTGCTTCTGTGCCCACCAGTATGCGGCCATCGGTTAGCTTCAGGCTATTGGTCACGTGATCAGAACTAAGCCCTTTGCGACTGTTTAAGTTCATTACCTCCCCTGAATCAGGCTCAAAATAGTAGAGCCCTTCACCCCTACTTCCCACCCAAAGCCCTCCAGCATCGTCCACCTCCATGGTGGTCACAGACACATCTCTCAAAGCATCGTGCTGGATTCTGCTAAAGGATTTTCCGTCATCGTTTAAGCAGCAGACACCCATCATGCTACCAACCCAAAGCCTCCCCTGCTGATCTTCTTTGAGGTCTCGAATGAATTGCCCATTGAGGGTAGTGGTATCACCGATCACATGACGATAATGTGTGAACGACTGATCTTTCGGATGGTACTTTTTCAGGCCATCGCCATCCGTCCCCAGCCAAATCTCCCCACTGCTCGACTGAAAGATTTTGTGCACGTGATGAAAATACCCCAGCTCATTGGGTTTGGCGTTGGGATTACAATGTATATGTCTGATTGTGCGGCTTTTCAGATCAAGCTGAGAAACACCCAGGATTCGACCTATCCAAAGCACACTATCACGGGTAAGCGCCAGGCATTTGACTTCCGTAGTAATGCCATGCGGTTCTTCCCAGCGCTTGCTTCCATCTTCATTGTAAGCACGTACCGCCAATTGATCAGCCAGATACATCGTACCATGTGAATCACTCTCCATCAATGGGTTGTGCATCGGGAAAGGAAAACTGCGGACTACTGTAAATTCGGTCTTATCGTAGATCGTCACCTTTACTCCATCAGCAACCCAAAGATAGTTTGGGGTGGATTGCAGGTGTACTGCTGGTTGTCCTTCCAAAAAAGGTTTGAATATGGGTGCTTTTTGATCTATCAAGAAAAAGCTACCTCTATCCCCCAGCACCCAGGTATCTCCAGTCTTTTGGTTGTGAAACAGGTTTCGAAGCTGGCGATTTTGTGGGTCATCATAAAATGCGCTACCGGCCAGGGCATGAATAACTTTCAGGTTCTCATCCAAGATATTGATTCCACTACCACTCAGTGCCCATAGCCTGCCTTTAGCATCTATAGCTTCCCCACTCAACCCATGGTAATGGTTACTGTGCTCTACCAGCTCATTTTTTTCGGTTAGATAGGCTGATGGCGGTACATCTGACAGCAGACGATCGCCATATTGGACCAGTGAAAAATGGAATTGTTGTTTGGGTTTATAAGCTTTAAATACCCGTTGAAAAATTTCCTTCTGTGGATCAAATATGTTGAGCCCTTTCCAGGTACCCACAAATACGCGTCCATCTGGATGCTCTGCCAGCGACAGGATATTGTTATGGCTGATGGTATTTTCATCCGCCTCATCATATTGGAAACGCTGAAAAGTTTCGGTTTCCCGGTCCATGAGGTTTAACCCACCGCCATCAGTACCTATAAAAAAATCACCATTGGAAGTTTCATAAATGACCTTTACCTCATTAAAACTAAGGCTTGTACGGTCATCAGGGTCGTTGATGTAGCGCTTAAAGCAATCGCAGTTGCGGTTGTATTTGTGCAACCCACCTCCGTAAGTACCTACCCAAAGGACTCCACGCTTATCCTCAAAAACACTGGAGACCCGATTGCTGGTAAGGGCAGTAGTGTCTTGTGTGTCCTTCTGATAGTGTTTGAAATTTCCACCATCCCATCTCCAAAGGCCATTTTCAGATCCGATCCAGATGAATCCGAATTGGTCCTGCTCCATATCGGTAAGAATCGCCTCCACCGGAAGTTGGAATTTCCGGATATTGAACACGGCAGTATCCGTACTGGCTATCGCTGGAAAGACTATGCCTGCCCAACCTGATAGAAATACTAACTGCAAGATTATCAATTTATAATACTGGACCGTGTGCATCTTAGCTTAAAGATGCCAATTTATTCGGTACCTTCAAGGGCAAACGGTTGTGGCCGGTAAGCTATCTTAACCCTGAGTCAGTTATTTGGTTTGTAGTCGCCAGGTGCGTACCCAGTCTACATACATCGTGTTGACAGAACTGTCCTTCAGCAGTTCCTTTTGGGCTATGCCACCGAGCCAGTCTTCATCTACGGTCCAGAGGTCCCATATGAGGTTTAGTGCTCTGGTAAAGTCTCGCTCTGACACCACACTACCTGCCGGCTCACCGTCCAGATAAAACTGAATGTGTGTGGCGTCTTTCCACCAGACACCCACAATGTGGTAATCTTCATTCCAGGGTACTCCTTTCAGCGGGTTGTTTTCAGAAAGGTTTCGGTTGTCAAAGTTGCCTTTGTTGCGGCGTGTATCATCGTCTACCACATGAAAGTACTGTGAATTCATCTGCCAGGGAAAATCCGGCTGGCAACCACACGATGGGTTCGAGTTATTTTCTATGACGTCAATCTCATTCCGGTTGGAAATATTGCCATTGTTGAGCCAGAATGTATTGTATGCTGAAATGTGGGCCGTTTTGATGCGGCTTTCTGTGTACATCGGATAGCTGATCTGCGCTCTGGACTGCACCCGAGAGGTCTCAAACCATCGCTCTGCACCTTCGTCCAGCGTGGCTTTGATCCACAGGTTGCCATCTGCCACTCCTGAGTTTTCATCACGCATTTGCACCGGCACACCATAGTTCCAGAGTGGTTTAAACCATTTGTTGCTATCCCAAACATCAAATTCATCCGTAAGCTCTTCTTCTTTTACCCATTCCATTCCCTCGGGTGTAGTATCATCTATAGACACAAATGAGGGAAGAGCAGGGTTCATGTTTTGAAATGCCTCGGCTGATGGCCCTTCAGTTTGATCCTCCTCTTGCTGGCTCTCTTCTTGCTGATCTTCCTCTCGCTGGTCTTCTTCATTGACCTCTTCGAAATTCTCCTGTTTTTTGTCCGGCTCTATTTCTGAAGTTTTACATCCGTATAAAACCCCAACCACCAAGCACATCACTGACAAGCGAACTAACAACAGTATCTTTTGACTAAACATAGATCTCCTACCTCATTTATAATAGAAACTATGACCAAGGTATGCAGCAGTACGGTAAGGCCTTCTAAAACCAACTTGACAAAAACTGGACACCACAACACAACACTTTACAAAATGTTAGTTTTCAGAGGTTCTGCATTTCACCAGGAATGAAATGCGTTTTTTGCTGTCTTCTTGTCGAATGGTTTTTTTTGAATCACTGTTCTTTCAATCATAATAAGCCCAAAAGTCAGTTTCAGACCTCATCGGATCAGGTACATCTGCAAACTCCGTAGCGGCAGTTTTCATCAAACGACGCATTTCCTTTACTTTCTCCTCATACTCGGGAAAATCTGCGAGGTTAAAAGTTTCCCACGGGTCTTCCGTGAGCTTAAACAGCTGTGTGACACGAGAGCCGGCAATATGCGCCTCTCTATCGTAGCTTTTGGCTACTGGTGCCCGGACGTATTCTATCAGTTTATATGCACCGTGCCGCACGGCGCGTTGGTGCTGGCGGTACGCATGGTAGGTGTAATCCCTTACTGACGAAGATTCACCAGAAATGACCGATGCTAAACTTTTGCCCGTTACCGATTCTGGTATTTCCAGGCCTGCCAATTCACAAAGCGTGGGCAGGATATCGAAGTTATACACCAGCGCATCTATCCTGCTACTGCTTTCCTCTATCAAACCTCCGGAAAATATCAAGGGAATGTGAATGCCATCTTCGTCATAAATATTTTGCTTACCCAACAACCCATGATTTCCTACCCCCAGCCCACTATCTCCGGCCATCACAATCAGTGTATTTTCATAAAGTCCGCTTGCTTTCAATGCTGCCACCACACGTCCTATTTGTGCATCTAGATGCGTGATGATGGCATAATAATCCGACAGATGCTGACGTGCTATATCGACCGTGCGGGGCCATGGAGCCAAACGCTCATCCCGTAGGTATATGTGCCCATTATCAAAGGGGTGCTGAGAGCCATAAGACGGTGGCAAATCGATCTCTTCCTCAGGGTACAGGTCTTTGTAACGCTGGGGTGCCTGCCTGGGGTCATGAGGTGTAGGAAATGCGAGGTAAGTGAAAAATGGATCTTCCTTGGTGTAATTGGTAAAAAAGGAAACAGCTTCATCTGCCAACACCTCCGATACATGGGGCCCTGTAGCTTCCGTACCTATAGGTCCACGCTTATCTTCTGCCGTGAGCGCCCGTCTGATGACCGTTCCATTGTCATCATACTCCAACAAGTAACAGTCTTCTTTGCGGTAATTCCCACTGGCATTCCAATCACTAAATGGCATCCGGAATTGATCGGTGAGGTATGCAGGCATACCAGACACTTTGGCTCCATCATCAAATGACCGGGCCAACGATTTCATATCATTATGCCATTTACCAATATGATACGTATAGTACCCAGCATCCTTAAAGATTTCGCCCATTGTGTGATGATCTGATGGAATCACCCGACCTTGTCTGGGTCCAAGTTCAAATAAGTTTCTACCGGTGAGGAGCATAGCCCGGCTAGGAATACAAGTAGCCCCTGTAAAAGCTCCCTGCAGGTAGGCATTGGTAAAAGCTACACCTTCCTGCGCCAGCTGATCAAGGTTCGGTGTTTGTACCGCCTCACCACCCAGGGTGTGCACACCTGAGTAGCGATGGTCGTCGGTATAGATCACCAGGATGTTTGGTTTTTTCAGAGCTTGAGCGCCCGTGTGACTGGTATTTATGAATACCGCAGCAAACCATAGTATGAGTCCAATTAGCGATTGACATGTATTTCTGTAAGTAGCCATTGTAGCGATTTAAGTGGTAAAAAGGGGTTTGGTGGCGTCACCAGGTAAAACCATTGCGTTCTGGATCAAGGGATAATTCGTTCCTGACGTTCATCTGAGCCTGTAAGAGTAAACACCACATCTTCCAATTCAAGCTGCTCTACATGACGGGCGTACATCCCATAGGCCGGCAGCACCTCTCCAAACATGGTAAATTCCGGGTACTTATTCACGTTCTCCGGAACGGCAATCTTTGCATGCTCTGCAGTACCTCCACCGGGCAGTGAAATTTGGATGTTTTTCAAGGAAAGCTGATCAATGGGATGGTCTGGTGTACCGGTGATAAATATGCCCGTAGGTGCACTTAGCCTGGATTCTTCTACGGTTCGGGTGGTAGCTGTAACATTCGATATCTGCACACCAGCCATAGTCCCCACAGGCTGTCGCTTAGCATCCCTATATACCAGCCTACGCTCGCCCAACCTCACAAAGATTGGCATGTCTACATTGGTCATTTCAATGCTATCTATGAGAATGCCCCGAACATTGGCACCATCAACACTTAGCAGCTTGATACCTCCACCTTTCGTATCATAGATCTGACAGTTTTTGACGGTGATGTTGCTAAAATTCCCCATAGACTCGGTACCAAACTTTACGGCTCCCCAGTGGCTGCTCAGCTTACAATTATGCACTTTGATATCTTTTGTAGGAATGGGACTGGTGGTCTTAAAGCAGATCGCATCATCTCCACTGTCTATATGTGTATTAGAAATCACGCCTTCTGAAGAGGAATCGATATCAATCCCATCATTATTTTGATTGGCATGGCTGTAAATTGATACTCCATCTACAACAAACTTCTTACACTGATAAAAATGCAATGTCCAGGCAGCTGGCTGTCGTAGCGAAATGTTCTCAATATTGATGTTTTCTGACCTCACCAAACGTATGAGAAATGGACGGTAGGACGGTCTTATATGCTTGTTAACATAGTTTTGTTTGGAGGTATCTACCTCTGGCATCCTGGGCACAATTAGCTCTTCTCCAAGCTCTACCATGGTCTTTTTGATCGCACCCATTGTAAACCTGTCGCCCTTGCCATCGATCACCCCTTCACCAACAATCGCGATGTTTTTGGCCTTTATAGCCCCGATCAAACATTGCCCGCGGTATTGACCCGTGGCGTCAATAAAGGGATCTATAGACTGGAAATGGTTGGGATTGAGACTAGCGATCAGTTTGGTGTTTTCTGCTACCTTCAAGGTCACATCATCTTTCAAAAGGATAGTGCCAGTACTGAACACTCCACCCTCGACCAACACTACACCGCCACCATTTTCCGAACAGTCATCAATAGCCCGCTGAATGGCCGCCGTATTTACTGTGATGCTATCACCTACAGCGCCATAATCGGTAACCCTCCACTCGACCTGCGGTTGACAGCTTGTAATCAACAAAATCACAAACGTCAGCAGGAGTAAGCCTGAAGAGGTGGAAGAATGGTTTGTTCTCATAGCTATAGTATTTTCAACTCTAAAGTGATCATTCTACCTGACTCCCTTTCACGCAAAGGTTTTCACAGAGAAATTGGAGGGTCTATAGAGCTCAAAAAAGGAAGTAGCCTGAGGCAGATAAAGATAGGAGCACCTATCACAGGAGCGTTACGCAAATAGGAGTCAGCTCAAAATTGACGTTAAGGCCGGGCATGCGCGCTACCGCTAGCTGGATTTGACGGAAAAATTATATACGACTATTCTCTAACAAACCGTATAGAATAAGTCTTACCCTGCCGCTTTATTAAAACAAGATAAATCCCAGGATTCAAATCACTTGTGTCAATATCCAGCATGTTGCCATATCTCTGCCACTTAAGGTTAGGAATGGATTTACCATCTACCGAAATAACGTCCATTGCCAATTTTTCTGGATCGGTGAAGTTCAATGTTACTTTTAAAGAATTCGAAGTAGGGTTTGGATAAGCACCTACTTTCTTGTTATCGACCCTGGCATCCGTATCAAGTACCTTTGATGGTTCCTCTTTTGCTATTAAGTCATTCCAACCTTCAGTCACACCCTCTTCATAACCGACAGTCCAGCCACTGGACTTCAATGCCAGCCAGTATATTCCTTCTATATATGGGTCTGGCTTAAAATCAACTATCACACCTGGTTGTCCTAAATTATCGTTGATCTTGTGCCAGGTTTCACCACCATCTTTAGATAAATAAGCCCCGGTATTTAGCAACATGGTAAAATTCTTCTTGGCATTCTGTATGGCACACGACACAGTGATGATATCTGGGTTGAGAGGCGATGTGGTAGTCTGCCATATATAGGGCATGTCAAAAATCTTCTCCCAGGAGCTTCCCTCATCTTTGCTTCTCCAGACTCCTCCTTCTTTTAAGGACCCTTCGAATCTTCCACAGGAAATATATAACCATCGGTTGTTCCGGTCCTGATAGATATTATTCACGGCGACTATCTCAGCTGGTATAGTCATCTTTGACCAGTTTTCACCTCCATCTGTTGTCTTATACAATCCTCCACTTCCGCCTTTTGTACCTTCGTTCAATGCAGCATATAAAGTCGCTCCATTGTCCTTATCCATAGCTATTCTCCTTACACTTGCGTCTAAAGGAAAACCGTTGTTTTTTGTACTCCAGGTAAGTCCACCATCCGTACTCTTGTATACTCCGAATTCATCTATATCATCGGGTATCAGATGAGCAGATACTTCTGCAATGGCATTTGAAATCAGTGTAAAATAGATATTATTAGGATTTTCGTGATCTATGGTCAACGAATACTGAAACAACATATCCGAAGAATTATTCCCTTCATGAACAACCGGCCTTGATAAAGTTTCCCAGGTCTTCCCGCCATCCGTTGATCTTCTAAAATATCCTCTGTGTGTCTGTCTGAATTGTAATGTATAGATGATGTCAGGATTATTGGGGTGTACTGCCACGGTTGCAATGGACAAAGCACCACCTTCATTGTTCTGTCCTTCGATTTGCTTTACTGCCACGTCTTTTCGATCCGCCCAGTCTCCCAGAGGAGCTGACTCCCATAGGCCATGTTCCCCACTACAGAAAAAATATCGGGATTTTATACCCGTCTCTAACAGCATCAACCTTCCAGGCAAGTTACTGTCTCCCCTGCCGATCCAGGCGCCGCTGCCTTCTTCTGTCTCATCGTCATCCATCTGATTCCATGTCGCTCCCTGATCATTCGACCGCACCACTTGTTGTTCCAGACAGGCGAACACCTCTCCAACGCTATTGATTTCCAGAAACCTATTGCCGAAAATTTCAAATTTCTCATCCTGGTCGTGCTGTAAATGCGCGTATTTCACATTTGCTCCTATGGGATTGTTTCGGGCCTGCCAATAACTCTTATCCGTCTCACTTATCCAATACTTACCCGAACGGGCAGTGGCTACCCAGCTTTGCCCACCATCTGAAGTCTTCCAAATGTCTCCCACACCGAAAGCACCACGGTCATGTTTGGTATTATGACTCAAATAAAGCTCATCCTTATTCGTCGGGTTGACTACAAGTCTATTCCAGGTTGATAGCGCTGAATTTGGTAGGATTGGGTAGTCATCTTTAGCTTGATTCTTGGAAATGCCAAACCATATCCCAAGGGCACGATAATAATTCTCACTTACAAAGTAGTTATTGACGGAAGTCAGGTCAATGGCCAGGTTTCCAGTCATATTTACCCATGAGGCCCCATGGTCTATGCTCTTATATACCCCCCCTTTCGAAACAGTCGTACTGCCACTTGCTTCGAAAAAAGTTTGTTCCACTAAATAGATTATGAATTCATCATCAGCGGCATTGTAATAGTAAGTCATATCCCTTGGTCTATTATTTGGGAGTCCAGTAGCGCTTGGAGACCAGGATTCTCCACGGTCGGTACTTCGATAAACCCCATAATTCGAAGCTATAACTATATTGGAAGGATTGGTTGGATCTACAACTATTTCAGCGACATCAAGACCTGCCGGTAACCCTGTAGTCTTTCTAGACCATGTTTTACCTCTGTCCGAACTCTTCATGATATGGCCGTATCCTCCCCAAGGATAGATATACCCTTTAGAAGGGTCATTCATACTGGCCAATGTCCTTCTAGTACCCTGATTTTTCACGTCCCAAAAGTCTCCACCGCCGACATACCAATAATTATCATCGGTAGGATCAACCACTATGGTAGATTGTCTGCCTCCGGGCAAGCTTCCCATTGGCACCCAATTTTGTCCTTGATCCGTGGTATGGTAATAAACTCCAACAACATCCAGTGCGATCCCAAAATCGGCATCCTGATGAGAAAAGGCCAACGATTTCACTCTCCTCAGCTCATCACCGTTCTCGCTTCGTCCTTTAGCCGTTTGCCAGGAAACACCATTATCCCAACTGCCATAAAAATCCCCTAAGTCTGGAGCCATAAACATGACGTTCTCATTGGTGGGGTGGCACCAAAACTCCTCACAATATCCAGCCATTCCAGGGCCAACTTGTCTCCACTTAACCAGATCATCTACAGGAACCTTTTCAGATTTTAACCGATCAAAATAAGCTGTATTTAGCTGCCCCATCGCGCTGAGAACTGTGACGAAAAATATTATTGGAAGTAACCTTCTTTTCATAATAAGCTTCAATTGCACTTAACTAATATCCCGCTTAGCAGTAAACGGTAAGATTGAAAGTTAAAATTTTATACAGGAATGGATTGAGCAGTCGTTTGCGCAGTTGGTTTCCGTACATATGTCTGATTAATAGGGGCCGTGGTACCTTTCTTGTCTATCTCTCTGTTTAAATTGGCCGTATTACGACAGCCTTCCAAAGCATTATTCTCCTTAAGAATTCTATTGGGGTGCTTTGATGCTTAGGTACCTTTAGGTTGCCTTAGTTGAAGTTAGCGGCAGATTAAAGAAGCTAGGTAGTTCATCAAATCGATTTGAAGGTTCTAAATCACCCTTTTTCAATCGAGTAGGAAATGAGGATGGATGATCAATCCAGCCTCATTGTCCTCTCACACCACCCAGCGTACTCTCGTACTGGGCGGTTTCTTTGAAGTATAAACTGTAGTTTTCAACTAGATTGAACAAACCAATCTTTTGGAGCCACGCCTTGTTCATACCTTCATGTGCTTGCGGACTTCCTGCTTTTCTAAACCATCCCTTATGGGATGTAGCTAAAAGTATACTTCGCCATATAGGTAACCCAAGACTTACCAAGAATCGCGTTATGGTTTTTGCTCGCTTGCATTGTTTGAGACGAAAACATCTTATCCTTCGATGTATCCAGCTACTCAATCGCTTAAGCCTGCTTAGCATCTTTGCGTTTCTGAAGTAATTGAGCCACCCCCGGAGCACCCT
>NZ_QREG01000007.1 GCF_003386095.1 Marinoscillum furvescens DSM 4134
AACCCACACGAGTGTGTATTTTGGAGTGTTTGTTTTCAGGAAGGGATAAAAAAATCCCGACCATTATCTGATCGGGATTAGTGCCTAAGTAGGGACCGGGTCGGCGTACCGATCGAACCCACACGAGTGTGTATTTTGGAGTGTTTGTTTTCAGGAAGGGATAAAAAAATCCCGACCATTATCTGATCGGGATTAGTGCCTAAGGAGGGGCCGGGTCGGCGTACCGATCGAACCCACACGAGTGTGTATTTTGGAGTGTTTGTTTTCAGGAAGGGATAAAAAAATCCCGACCATTATCTGATCGGGATTAGTGCCTAAGGAGGGAGTCGAACCCACACGAGCATAGCTCACACGTCCCTGAAACGTGCGCGTCTACCAATTCCGCCACTTAGGCATGACGTTAGTATTTCCTAAGTTATTCTTAATAGAGCCTCTAAGCCAGCCGCGCACCGTGCGCGCCCGCCTGCCGGCGAGGCAGGTCTACCAATTCCGCCACTTAGGCATGACGTTTATTGATTCCTTTCCTTGTGAAAGGAGTGCAAAAGTAAATTTATTTTTCTTCTAATCGACTTTTCAATACAATTTTATTGCCCCAGTTCTTGAAGGTCAAAGCCAATGTCTGAGCGGTAGTTCATCTCATCCCACTGGATGAGTTCGGCACCCTTGTAGCTTTGTGATAGCGCCTCGCCCAGGTTTTTGCCAAGACCAGTCACGGCAATTACGCGCCCCCCGTTTGTTACGAGTTGGTTTTCCTTTTGGGCTGTGCCAGCATGAAACACCACAGCATTTTTTACCGGTTGCTTAAACGTGATTTTTTTGCCTTTTTCGTAGGCTTCTGGATAGCCACCTGAAACCAATACTACTGTGCTTGCAGTATACGGTTCAATTTCCAGCTTTTCTTTGCCCAGCTCGCCTTTAGCGGCTGCTGAGAGGTGGCTTACCAGGTCGCTTTTGACCCGTGGCATCACCACTTCTGTTTCAGGATCACCCATGCGTACATTGTATTCGATCACATAGGGTTCGCCTGCGTTGTTCATGAGCCCGATGAAGATAAAGCCGCAGTAGTCCATGCCTTCTTGTTGTATTCCGGCTATGGTTGGTTTTACTACTTTTTCTTCTACTTTTTGCATGAACTCATCACCAGCAAAGATTACGGGAGAGATGGCACCCATGCCACCAGTGTTGAGGCCAGTGTCTCCTTCTCCGATGCGTTTGTAGTCCTTTGCCTCAGGCAAGATCATATAGTCTTTACCGTCGGTCAGTACAAATACGCTCAATTCAATTCCCGTCAAAAACTCTTCAATGAGCACCTTGGCGCTAGCTTCACCGAATTTTTTATGAAGTATCAGGTCATCCAGATTTTGGCGTGCTTCTTCGAGGCTCTCGGTGATCAGCACCCCTTTCCCGGCAGCTAATCCGTCGGCTTTCAATACATAAGGGGGAGTGAGGCTTTCGAGGAAGGTGTAGCCTTCTTCGATATTGGTGGCGTCAAATACTTTAGCTGCGGCCGTAGGTACGCCATGCTTTAGCATAAAGTCTTTAGCAAATTCTTTACTGCCTTCTAGTAAGGCGCCGTTTTTAGCTGGACCTACTATTTGGAGGTCTTGCAGCGAGTCATCGCTTTTCAACTCATCTACTAATCCATTGACCAATGGATCTTCTGGTCCTACCACAACAAGGTTGATCTGATGGTCTTTAATGGCTTGCTTGATGCCATCAAAGTCTTTTACGCCGATGGGGAGGTTAGTGGCTACATCTTCTGTGCCTCCATTTCCTGGAGCTACAAAGAGGTTTTCACATAGGGGGCTTTGTTTTATTTTCCAAGCTAATGCATGCTCACGACCACCAGAGCCAATTACCAGAATATTCATCGGGAAAGTTTTAGATGTGTAAAAATTGCGCCACAAAAATAGGGCGTTTGCTTTTAGTACACGAATCTAATTTGGTTATTTCCGAAATGAAGGATCCTAATGGGCGTATTCTGACATAAACTTGATGCGCATGAGTCGTACTTCATCTTCGGAATAAAACTCACCAAGCTCTTCCATAGCTTCTGCTATACTGTCTGTTTCAGCATTGAGGAAGTAGTCGTATATGTCATCTTGCCGGTCGTCATCTAAAAGTTGGTCGATGTAATAGTCCAGGTTTAGCTTAGTGCCGCCATAGCAGATGTTTTCGATCTCCTTTATCAGGTTTTCGTATTTCATCTCTTTCGCTTCGGCGATTTCTTCCAGATCAATTTGCCGGTCAATCTGCTGAATGATAAATATTTTGTTTTTGGATTTCACTCCTGCAGATTTGACTAACACATCTGAGGCAGTGAGGATGTCGTTTTCTTCTACGTATTTTTCTATCAGTTTGAGGAATGGGCGTCCAAACTTGCGAGCCTTACTTTCCCCTACTCCTACGATCTTGATGAGGTCATCTATAGTGGTAGGATACATGGTAGCCATTTCTTCCATGGATGGATCCTGGAAAATCACATATGGAGGGAGTCCCTTTTCTTTGGCCACTTTTTTCCGAAGGGCTTTGATCATGTCAAAAAGCACCTTGTCGTAAGCGGTGGTGTTGATGGTTTCTTTTTCGATCTCTTCTTCTTCACCCTCGGTTTCGTACTCATGGTCTTTTACCAACTCCACTTTGAAAGGGTCTATCAGAAAATCAATGCCTTTTTGCGCCAGCTTGAAAACGCCCGGATTTTCAATGTCCTTGGCAATGAACTCATTGAGGAGCGTTTGGCGTATGATTGATTTCCAGAAGTGCTCGTCATGGTCTTTCCCAGCCCCGAATATTTTCAGTTTGTCGTGGCTATAGCTGAGCACATGTTCTGTTTTCTTGCCGACCAGTACGTTTGAGATGTGGTTTAGATTGAAACGCTCTTCGGTCTGGCGAACGGCTTCAATCACTTTTGTTACCAGCTCTTCACCATCAAAGCGCTCTCGAGGGTGCAGGCAGTTGTCACAAGCTTCACAGTTTTCTTTGTGCCATTCCTCACCGAAATAATGCAGTAATTGCTTTCTTCTACAGACGGCAGATTCTGCATAGAGTGCCATCTCTTCCAGTAAATATTTTGCGTTTTCGCGCTCTGTAACTGATTTGTCTTTATTGAATTTTTCGAGTTTGAGGATGTCATTGTAGCTGTAAAACATCACCACCTTACTCATGATGCCGTCTCGGCCAGCTCTACCCGTTTCCTGATAGTATCCTTCTATTGATTTTGGTGCGTCATAGTGCACCACATAGCGCACGTCTGGCTTATCTATTCCCATGCCAAAGGCAATGGTGGCCACTACTACGTCCACATCTTCATTGAGGAAGGCATCCTGATTGCGCATACGTACAGCACTGTCCATTCCCGCATGATAGGGAGCTACATTCACTCCGTTTACCTTTAGGAATTCCGCGATTTCTTCCACCTTTTTGCGACTTAGGCAGTAGATGATACCCGATTCGCCTTTGTGCTCTTTTACCAGCTTTATGAGTTGTTTTTTTGCCTGCTTTTTAGGTTTTACCTCATACATGAGGTTGGTCCGGTTAAACGAGGATTGGAAAACGGAAGCATTTTCCATTTCCAGGTTCTTCATGATGTCCAGCTGTACCTTTGGTGTAGCAGTGGCAGTGAGTGCCACGATAGGTACATCTCCCAGATCTTTGATGATAGCCTTGATGCGCCGGTATTCCGGACGGAAATCATGACCCCATTCGGATATACAGTGTGCCTCATCTACAGCGACAAAAGAAATCCTGGATTTTTTGAGAAACTCTACGTTGCTTTCCTTGGTAAGTGACTCAGGGGCCACATAAAGTAGTTTGACCTCCCCAGAGAGGGTTTCCTTTTTCACTCGGGTCATTTCTGACTTGCTCAGTGTGCTGTTGAGAAAACGGGCGTTAATCCCAACGGCATTCATTTGATCCACCTGGTTTTTCATCAGTGCGATCAGGGGAGATATCACGATGGCAGTACCTTCCTTGGTAATGGCAGGTAGCTGATAGCACAGCGACTTGCCCGCTCCGGTAGGCATGATCACAAAGGTATTTTTACCATCCATGACATGCTGAATGATCTGCTCCTGAGTACCTCTAAAGGTATCATAGCCAAACACTCGCTTGAGTGTTTCTTTTAGTTTCATATCTGTACCGGTCTCCATCGTTTCAATCTGGTGATTACTTACTAAAAATTAACTAAAAAATATTAGAGGACATACCTTACAAACAACTTTCGTTATTTGTCCCGAAGGGCTCAGGTTAGGTTATTCGGTTATATTTGCCGAAAATAATTCAGAATAACCACAATCCACTAATATTCCACATGAACAAGAATATACACGTAGTGATAATGGCTGGGGGAACGGGAACTAGGTTTTGGCCTTATAGCCGAAACAATAAACCGAAACAATTCCTGGATGTTTTGGGCACTGGCCGTTCTTTGCTGCAGATGACATATGATCGCTTCAAGGGCGAAGTGCCAAACGAAAATGTTTGGGTAGTTTCTAACGAAATTTACAAAGAGCTACTGAGCGAAGAGCTACCAGAGATCCCTGAGAGCAATATCCTACTCGAACCTTCTAAACGCAATACGGCCCCGTGTGTTGCCTATGCGGCCTATAAGATAAGACAAAAGGACCCTAATGGCGTGATGGTGATATTGCCTTCTGATCATGTGATATTTAGAGAGAAGGCTTTTCTGGAAGTGATCGAAGAGGCTGTGCAAAATGCAAACGACAGGAGTCTGATCACCATCGGTATAGAGCCCAACAGACCAGAAACGGGGTACGGATACATACAATTCGAAGAGTCAGAGGATGCTTTGAAAAAGGTGAAAACTTTTACTGAAAAACCTCAACTCGATTTGGCCAAAAAGTTTATCGAGAGTGGGGAGTTTGTGTGGAATGCCGGGATTTTTGTCTGGAGTGTGAATGCTATCGTTGCTGCCTTTGAAGAACATCAGCCAGAGCTAGCAGAGGTCTTTGCCGAAGGAGCCGATAAGTACTTTACCGAGGCAGAGGAGCGTTTTGTAAAAAGAGCTTATTCCTTGTGCAAAAATATTTCTATAGACTATGCCATTATGGAAAAGGCAGAAGAGGTCTTTGTAGTACTAGGAGATATCGGCTGGTCGGACCTTGGTTCGTGGAATGCCTTGCATGAGATCAAAGAGAAGAATGGTGATGACAATGTGCTCGAAGGAGACATCATTACGTACGATTCTAAAGACAACTATATTCTTAGCAAAACCAATCGACTGGTGCTAACTCAGGGGCTGGAGGGATTCCTCGTTGCAGATTTTGAGGATGTGCTTTTGGTTTGCAAAAAAGAAGATTCGGGGATATTCCGAACCTTCGTAAATGACGTGAAAGAGAAAAAAGGCGAAGAGCTTATATAAGTCTTTGCCGCTGTACTTCATACAGTGCCATAGCCGCTGCTGCAGAGACATTGAGTGATTCGATTTCTCCGCTCAGCGGAATCTTGGCTTCCTTGTCAGCCAACGCCAGGTATGCAGGTGATATTCCTTCGTCTTCAGACCCCATTACGATGGCTGTAGGTACCATCAAATCAAGATCTTGAAAATAATATTCGGCCTTTTCGGTGGCTGCTATGACCTGAAGGCCTGAATCTTTCAAAAACTGTATGGCTTCCTTCAAATTTGGCTCTCGGCAAACAGGGATGAAATTGAGGGCTCCTGCGGAGGTTTTTACTGCGTCAGCATTGATCTGGGCGCTTCCTTTGGTGGGGATCAGAATGGCATCTGCTCCCATGCACTCAGCCGTACGAGCTATACCTCCAAAATTACGTACATCTGTTACCCGATCCAGCACTAAAATGATAGGCACTTTTCTGTCTTCAAATATCCCAGGCAGTACATGGTCGATCTGATGGTATTGTACAGGCGATACAAACGCTACAGCTCCCTGGTGGTTTTTGCGCGTAAATCGGTTGATTTTTTCTACTGGCACACTGGAGATAGGGACCTTGCGCTGATGAGCGAGAGTTAGGAGCTCCTTCATTAGGTCCCCTTTCAGCCCTTTTTGCACAAATAATTTTTCCAGGTCTTTTCCGGATTGGATTGTTTCTATCACAGCACGGATGCCATAGATCATGTTGTCAAACTTCTTGATCGCCATCTATATTCCCTTTCTTATTTCTCCAACCTGATCATACCAGGTGTTTTCATATTTTCTGTCTCGCTTCAGTGAGTACAATGCTGGTGTAAAGAGAGTAGAAATCCTAATGAATTCAAATCGAGTGCCATCATTATATGTCCATATTTCTTTTTGCTCGTCACGCATCACATTGTCTGGCTTGCCAAAAACGATGTAAATAATGCCACGATCGGTCTTCCATCCTGGCTTGTAATCCGTAAAGAGACGGTTGGCGTCTTCTACTGCCTGATAGAAGGTGCGAATGGCATTTTTTGCTCTGAACTTAGTGCCATAGGTGTTGATCCAGAAATTTTCAAAAGTTTTTTTGTCCCCTTTATCCATGATTTGCTGGATTTCCTTTGGGGTGGTAATGTAGGTAAGGGGAGGTATGAGTTCTTCCAGCTTTCTGTACTTGGGGAAGTGTTCAGGGCACTTTAGTAATGTAATGGCATGAGGTGCCAAGGTGTCTTGTTGGATGAGGTAAAATTGATGATCGTCTAGATCTTTCAAATGTTTTTCAAAATAGAATGAAGAATCTATAGTCAGATTAGGAGCTAGTGGTTTCATGATGCCCATGGCAGGGTCTGCTGGCCCAAAGTTGTCGTCATAGGCAAACACATGGTACATGGTGTCTGGATGAACGCTTATTTCGCTGGTAGTAACATACTTATCGAGAACGGGGAGTTTATCATCAGTCATGGGCACAAAAGACGGGAAGCCAATGGGCGATTTGATAGGAATATCCTGCACCTGATAAAGTCCGCGTTTGGGATCTCCACTTACCAATAGCAAAAGAGCATGCTCTGGAGTGGGAATGGTCAGTTTGAAATATGCTTGTCTGCCTGTGATACGCAAGGTGTCCAGCGTATATACCTGGAGGGTGTCGTGTTTTACAGACTTGTACTTGGGTTGAGTCAGAAAGCGCTGGGTCCAGGAAATGTTTTTATGAAGATTGAGGCGGTAGTACACAGAGATTCCATCAGCGCCTTGTACCACGCGGTAGTCCACGGTAAGTTCAGGTGATTTGGTGTCGTACTGGTAGCTGAGGTCCAGTCTGGTGAGATCCAGTGCACTGGAAAAATGAAACAGCCCCAGTGTAATAAAGAGAATGAAAGCTGGCTTTTGCATATCAGGCAAAAAAGTTAAAGAATATTTAGCGATTTATAAGTGAAACATTGGGTTGTGTTGACGCTCGCTAAGATGTGTTAAAAATTATGGAATTCGTCATTTTGTGAGCACACTGATTATTTTTGTTTCAAAAAAACACCATGAGTGTATACACCACGGAAATCACCTCAGATCAAATACCTTCTGACAATCCTATACATCAGCGACTGCTGAAAGCCTATCATGTAGCTGCACCAATGATAAGTGGTGACTTGCTGGAGCTCGGTTGTGGAGAAGGCCGTGGCGTAGAGCTATTGATGCCTAAAGCTTCGTCTTATTTGGGGCTGGACAAAATAGAGGAAGTGGTGCAAAAGCTGAGCGAGAAGCATCCTGAGGCGCAATTTGAAAGTAGTGTGTTCCCTCCAATTAAGCTTCCAGACAACAGCTTTGATACAGTGGTGAGCTTTCAGGTGATCGAGCACATCAAGCAAGATGAGGAGTTTTTGAAGGAGATTCATCGTATCCTAAAACCTGGAGGTAAAGCACTCATAAGCACGCCCAATATAAAAATGACGCTCAGCAGAAATCCATGGCATATCCGTGAATATACTGCCGAAGAGCTGGAAGCTTTGGCAGGCAAGTATTTTGATCATGTGGATATGAAAGGAATCGCCGGAAATGAGAAGGTAATGCAGTACCATGAGCAAAACCGTGAAAGTGTGCAGAAAATCATGAAGTACGATGTGCTCAACCTTCAGTACCGGCTGCCTGCAGCGATATTGCGAAAGCCATATGAAATCCTCAACCGTCGCAATAGAAACAAGCTAAAAGACCAGGCTGATGAACTGGTGCTATCCATCGGTCAGGATGACTACTTTTTAAACGAAAAATCAGAACAAAACCTGGACTTGTTTTGTATTCTTACCAAGTAGTCAATTCAAATACTTTATTAAAATATGGCATCAGAAAAATTAATTACAGAGCTCAATCAGCTGCTTAGTGATTTTCATATCTATTATCAAAACACCCGAGGTTTTCATTGGAACATTAAGGGGAAACGCTTCTTTGAACTGCATGCAAAGTTTGAAGAGCTATACACAGAAGCCCTTACCAATATAGACGACCTGGCAGAGCGAATCCTGACCATCAAAGGTCAGCCTCTTCACTCTTTTCAGGCATACCTGGAGACTTCCAAAATACAACCAGTGACTAATATGTCAGAAGATGACAAAATCGTGAAGTCATTGCTGGATCAGTTAGAAACACTGGTAGCTCAGGAGAATGTAGTGAAAGAGTTAGCCGCAGGTGAGGGCGACTCGGAAACTGAAGACATGATGATCGGTCTGATCAATGATCAGGAAAAGACCATGTGGATGTTTCGCTCCTGGTTGGGTCAATGATCGAAGTAGCGGTCATACCAACGCTGAAAAACATATAAAGCCCAGACGAGGCTATGAACATCGCCCGGATCCACGGAGTACATTTGCTGACGGATTCGGGCGATTTCTTTTATGTCAAATATCCCCTGAGCTTCTAAGCGCTCGTCATTAAATACGAGCCGGTCCAGCTCCTTCGCCAGCTCCTTCCGAAACCACTGTAGTAATGGGACTTCAAAGCCATGCTTACCTCTTTGATAAAGCTCTTTAGGTAATATTTCCCGAAACGCCTCTCTCAGAATGATTTTGCGTGCAGAGCTCGTAGCTTTTAGTGAGTCATCCATTGAAAAAGCCAGAGCCACCACCTCTGGGTCTAAAAATGGTACCCGCACTTCCAGGCTGTTGGCCATGGACATACTGTCTACTTTGCGCAGCATATCCCCTTCTAGCACCATTTGAACGTCAAGAGCCAGCACTTCGGCAAGCGATCCAGATTGTATTTGGTCAATTATCGAAGACTTAAATGCGTCTGTGTTGGTTTTGTATTTCTGACGGATAAGTCTGTCTACCTGTTTTTGAGGTGTAAAGCTGGCTAGAAACCAGTAGCGCTCCTGTGGCGAAAGGTTTTTACCTCTGACAAAGCGATCGAGCTTCCTCACCGTATCCGATAGTGGACTGTTGCGAGACTTTGGCAACACCTTCCAGAAGGGAGCCAGAGTGCTCGCCAGATGTTCTTGTAGTCCTGGTGATTGCATGCGAATCCACGCAGCGTGTTTGTTGTATCCAGAAAACAGTTCGTCAGCACCATCCCCTGATAGGGCTACAGTTACATGTTGGCGAGTCTGCTGACTGAGAATACTTACCGGAAGTGCTGAGGAATCGGCGAAAGGCTCGTCGAGGTAATCTACGGCAGCATCTACGCCCTGTAGTAAGTCATCATTGGTCAATGAAAAAACATGATGGTTCGTTCCATACTTTTTGGCTACTAGCTCCGCAAAGTGTGTCTCATCAAAATATGAGTTGTCTTTAAAGCCAATGCTGAAAGTTTCCAGTTGCTGGACGTGTTTGCTGGCCAGGGCTACAATTATTGATGAATCAATGCCCCCACTCAAAAAGGCACCAAGCGGCACGTCAGCTACCAATCGACGGTTTACTGCGGCTTCCAGCGCGTCTTGTAGTTGCAACTTGGCTTTATCCAGATGTGTTATGGGAGAAGAAGTGCCCGCTGGGAGTTTATAGTAGCTTTGCTTCTGTATTGCTCCATCACTCACTTGCAGATAATGCCCAGCTTCTAATTTTTGAACGCCCTCAAGTATAGACAATGGCGCTGGAATGTATGTTAGTTCAAAGTAGGTCCTGAGTGCTTCAAGGTTCAGTTTTTTTGGTACCCCAAAAGCGAGCAGTGCCTTTAGCTCAGAGCCAAATAAAAGTTTGTCTTCGTCTTTATAGTATAGTAGTGGTTTGATGCCATATCGGTCTCTGGCTACAAATAGCGAACGACTATCCCGATCATAGATGGCCAGAGCAAAAAAGCCATTCAGACGAGGGAGCATTTTTGCTCCCCATTGGATGTATGCATAAAGCAGTACTTCTGTATCACTTTCAGACCTGAAGGTATGCCCTAGAGAGGTTAGCTCTTTTTTGAGGGACAGAAAATTGTAGATTTCTCCATTGAAAACAATCTGATACCTATTGCTGGCATCAGTCATGGGTTGGTTTCCCGCTGAGGAAGTGTCTATAATCGATAGTCTTCGGTGTCCCAGGCCTACCACCTCATCAAACCAGGTGTTGTGCACATCAGGTCCACGCTTTTCCAGCTTTTTTGTGGCCTCTTCCAGATGCACGAGGTGCATTCGACCTACGGGATTAAAAGCGTAAATTCCTGTGATTCCACACATAAAAGTTGTTTGCGTTAAGAGCTCTTACGAACTTTCCTGTTTAAAATGTTGTCTAACGAGCTGGAGCCTAAAACCATCAGCATATTGAGCGCTTTCGGCGGGTCAATAATCATGCGATTCTTCAGGCCCGTTAAATTTATGGACTAAAGGCAGAAATTAAACTTAAATGAGCACTACTTTTTGGAAAGCAATTAGCGTCTTAGCTATATGTGTGCTGGTGATGCTGCAATCTCAGGCGCAGAGCAAGCGTAAAAAACGGATGATACAACGTGTAGTGTCCGAAGCACAGTCATACCTGGGGGCGCCCTACCAATACGGAGGTATGTCCAGGGCGGGAATCGATTGTTCGGGGCTGATGTACAAGTGCTATCAGTCTATAGACGTTAAACTCCCACGTACAGCCAAAGCACAAAGTAAGACAGGGCGTAAGAAAAACTGGGACAATGTACGCGAGGGAGATATTGTGTTTTTTAAGTTCAGAAAAAAGGGAGAAAAGTGGTTTCATAGTGGCATCATTACCTATGCGCATCGTGGGGAGATTCGGTTTATTCATTCATCTACCAGTAGAGGGGTGATAGAGTCTGATCTGAATGCGGAGTACTACAGAGACAATGTCAAGCGTTTTCGGAGGGTCATCAGATAGATTCGAAGACAAAAACGAAGATCATAAGTTGGAGAATGTGAATTTTAATATAAATTCGCACACTCTAGATGGGGCATTAGCTCAGCTGGCTAGAGCACCACGCTGGCAGCGTGGGGGTCATCGGTTCGAATCCGATATGCTCCACAAAAGGTCATTCATGAAAAATGGGTGGCCTTTTTTTGTTTAAAGCTCTACCACGCTGGCAGCGTGGGGTCATTGGTCGAACAGCTAATTGTGGACGGCTAGTTGCGAACGGCATGTCCCAAAGCATGATCTCGCAGAGGCTGTCGAAACTTCAGGCTTTCAGCTTTTCGTTTTTTGATTTCACATTTTTTCTCAAAGGCTTTTCAGCCGTTGAATTTTCTTTTATCCGATTATTTAAACGATTAAGCATTATATTTAGCGATCATTAAACATTCATTTCGATATGTACATTGTCTCTAATTATGCACTAGCGGTAGGTCTTTGTGTGATTACTATGTTGTGCTGGGGGTCATGGGCCAACACTCAAAAGCTGGCCTCCAAATCTTGGGCTTTCCAGCTGTTTTATTGGGATTATGCCATTGGTATTGTGCTGCTGACTTTGTTGTTTGGTTTTACCCTGGGGTCCCATGGAGAGTTGGGTAGAGGATTTTTAGAGGATTTGCAGCAAGCGAAGTTTGGTTCGCTCAGGTCAGCATTTTTAGGTGGAGTGATCTTTAATTTGGCCAATATACTCATCGTCATAGCAATAGACCTGGCTGGCATGGCAATCGCCTTTCCAGTGGGTATCGGAATAGCTCTGGTGCAGGGAGTGGTCATTAACTATTTCGCTTCGCCTGTAGGGAAGCCTGTATGGTTGTTTTCGGGTGTGTTTTTGGTGGCAGTAGCTATCGTGCTGGATGCCTTGGCATATGGGAAGATGTCGCGCAAAACTGCACAAACCACCAGAGTGAAAGGGCTATTGTTCTCACTCATAGGAGGGGTGCTGATGGGGTTCTTTTATCGGTTTGTAGCGGATGCCATGGCGATCGATTTTGCTGCTCCGGCTACCGGCCTTCTTACACCCTATTCGGCATTATTTATCTTCTCCTTAGGTGTGTTGGTGAGCAATGCATTGTTCAACACCTGGGCCATGTACTTCTCTCCCACCGGAAAGCACACCACCTACACTCAGTATTTCAAACAGGGAAGTCTTCGGTTGCATTTGATCGGTATTTCCGGAGGTGTGATATGGGCTATCGGTATGTCGCTGAGTATTTTGGCTTCCGGTCAGGCGGGATACGCCATTTCCTATGGGCTCGGACAGGGGGCTACATTGGTGGCAGCCATCTGGGGAGTATTCGTTTGGAAGGAGTTTAAGGGGGCCAACCGACAGGTAAGGCAGATGCTCGCATTGATGTTTCTATGTTTTTTAGCAGGCTTGTTTTTAATTATCATTTCCAGGTTTTGACGGCATGCCCTTCGTGGGCATGGTCTTTTTTTAATCCATAAATTATGAAGAAAATCGTTGTAGTAGGGAGTACCAATACTGATCTGGTATGCCGGGCTGAAAGGCTGCCTTTACCAGGAGAAACCGTGTTCGGAAACAATTTCCAACAGATTCATGGCGGTAAAGGGGCCAATCAGGCGGTAGCAGTGGCCAGAGCAGGAGGCAAGCCCGTGTTTATCACCAGTGTCGGGTCAGATGGCTTTGGTGAAGCTGCCCTGGAAAATTTATCAAACGAGGGTATGCCTACGCAGTACGTGTCAAAAGTGCAAGATTGTGCATCGGGTATTGCGGTAATTACTGTAGACGATAACAACGGTGAAAATGCAATTTTGGTGATACCCGGAGCAAATGACCACCTTAGCCCGCAGCACATAGATGCAGCTAAAAAGGAGTTTGAAGATTCGGACTTTGCACTCGTCCAACTGGAAGTGCCACAAGAAACCGTGCTACATACCCTGAAACTGGCCAAATCCTGTGGGTGTACCACCATTCTGAACCCAGCACCGGCAGCACAATTGCCTCGCGAGCTCCTACAGCTGGTAGATATCATTACTCCTAATGAAACCGAAGCAGCTACACTAGCCGGTAAGTTACAGTCGTCTGACTTCAAACAAATGGCGCATATGTTGCTATCAGATGTACAGCACGCGGTGGTGATTACCCTGGGCGCTCGGGGTGTGTGGTATGCCACCAAAAGTGGTGAGGAAGGAAGCATACCAGCCATATCTGTACAACCAATTGACACTACAGCTGCAGGAGATGTTTTCAATGGGTACCTGGTGGCTGCACTAGCAAGGGGATTACCACTAAAGTCTGCCCTGCAAGCAGCTACAAAGGCGGCCACCAAATCTGTGCTAAAAGAAGGAGCCCAGCCGTCCATTCCATGGGCTGACGAGGTGTAGGTATCATAGCTCTTGAGGAGATAGTTGGGGGATATTTCAGGTCATTCGAGGGGGTAAATAATGTTAGAAGGAGACTGGATTTTGATTAAACGTAATTATTACGGATATTTCCATTTTAGTTTAAATTCTGAACCTCTAATATAAGTCACATTAATGAATAGTTTGTATTTTCGATTGCTATCGTTAGCATTAATTGTCAGTTGCATTCAGATGTGGAGCTGCGCTCCTTCTCCGAAAAAAGAGCAAGCAGATAACCGCCGCCCCAACGTTGTGATCATCTATCTTGACGATCTGGGATATGGAGATGTAAGTGCCTATGGTGCTACCGAAATCAACACACCCAATATGGACCGGCTGATCAATGGAGGTGTGAAATTTACTCAAGGATATGCCTCTTCGGCTACTTGTACTCCTAGTAGATATGCATTGCTCACAGGTGTGTATCCATGGAAAAACAAAGACGCCAAAATACTTCCGGGAACTGCTCCGTTGGTCATAGATACTGCACAGCTTACGATCGCGAGCATGCTCAAAAGCGAAGGCTACCACACAGGTATTGTAGGGAAGTGGCATCTGGGGCTCGGTAGTGGAAATGTTGATTGGAATCAGCGCGTTTCTCCTGGTCCGAATGAAGTAGGGTTTGATCATGCACACATACTGGCAGCTACTCAGGATCGAGTACCTACCGTTTATATTGAAAATGGACATGTAGTAGGTTTAGACCCTAATGACCCTATTGAGGTCAACTACCGAAAAAACTTTGAAGGGGAGCCTACCGGTAAAGACAATCCTGAGCTTGTAGAAATGAAATGGCACCATGGACACAACAATAGCATCGTGAACGGCATACCGCGGATTGGCTATATGAAAGGTGGTGAAGCTGCCAAATGGAGTGATATAGATATGGCTGATCACTTTTTGGCTGAAGCTCAGTCCTATGTTAAAGCTCACAAAGAGGAGCCCTTTTTTCTCTATTACGCATTACAGCAACCTCATGTGCCGCGTACGCCTCACCCGAGGTTTGTTGGTAGCTCAGGTATGGGGCCTAGAGGAGATGTCATACTGGAGGCCGATTGGATGATCGGAGAGTTTCTAAAAACGCTCGAAGAAGAAGGGCTCATCGAAAACACTTTGATTGTACTGTCTAGTGACAATGGCCCAGTTTTAAACGATGGCTACTATGACGAAGCTGTAGAGAAGCTTGGTGACCACACACCGTGGGGCCCACTAAGAGGTGGTAAGTACAGTCTGTTCGAAGCAGGTACTCGTGTGCCATTTGCCACGTATTGGCAGGGGACTATCCAGCCTACTGTGTCAGACGCCCTGGTTTGTCAGATGGATTTGCTTTCGTCCATTGCAGCACTGGTGGGCAGCGAAAAGAGAGCACCAGATAGCAAAGAGCTCTTGGAAGTGTTTTTGGGTAAAAGTGAAGCCGGTAGAGAACAATTGGTATTGGAGGCCACCTCCAGGACTGCTTTCCGTCAAGGTGACTGGGTGATGATACCGCCATACAAAGGACCAGCTGTAAATAAACAAGTGAACATCGAACTGGGGAATTCGGACGAGTATCAGTTGTACAATCTCAAGTCTGATATAGGTCAGCAGAAAAATCTTGCAGATTCGGAGCCGGAGAGACTTGCTGCGATGCTTGCAGATTTTAATAAAATCAGAGGAAATGCGCTGGAAGGCGTACAGCAACTAGAGTTGAAATAATCGATAAAAAGTATCAGGTATTACTGTAGATGGCTTTTGCAATTCAGATGTTCTTCTGAAGTGCAAAAGCCATTTTTTTTGGGTGTTAAGGTTTATTTGTCTCCTTTCCAAAACAAGCAATCTCTTTCTGCTACGTTTACTATATTTGGTAATTAAACCTATAAATAACTTGATCCATGGGATGTGCATCGTGTAGTACGGTGAAAGGTGAAGATGGACAGGCTGCTGGATGCAAAAATAATGGCGGCTGTAGCACTGGTGGGTGTAACAAAATGAATGTTTTCGATTGGTTGTCAAACATGGACGCCCCAATCGAAAGCACCTATGATATACTAGAGGTTCGTTTTAAAAACGGGCGTAAGGAGTTTTTTCGCAATGTAGATGGGCTACAGCTCACTACTGGAGATGCCGTGGTGGTAGACGTACCCAACGGGCATCACATTGGTCATGTATCTCTCCAGGGAGAGCTTGTTCGTCTTCAGATGAAAAAGCGTGGCGTGAAGGACAACAATGAGGTGAAGAAAATTTACCGAATAGCGTCTCAGCGCGATCTGGATAAATATCGAGACGTGAAAAAGCGTGAAATGCCTACGCTGTATAGAACCCGCCAGATCATCGATGACCTTAAGCTGGAAATGAAACTCACTGACGTAGAGTTTCAAGCTGACAATACTAAAGCTACTTTTTATTACTCTGCTGAAGAACGAGTAGACTTTCGAGAGTTGATTAAGCTCCTCGCTTCAGAGTTTAAGATACGTGTGGAAATGCGCCAAATCAGTTTGCGACAGGAAGCAGGCAGGTTGGGAGGCATTGGGTCTTGCGGGCGAGAGCTCTGCTGTTCCACCTGGTTGGGAGATTTTAAGTCTGTGAGCACACAGGCGGCTCGCTACCAAAACCTATCCCTCAACCCCAGTAAGCTTTCGGGGCAATGTGGCAGGCTAAAATGCTGCCTCAATTATGAGCTGGATACCTATATGGAAGCGCTTAAAGACATTCCTCAGGTACAGAAGCCACTGGAGACCGAAAGGGGCCGGGCCAAGCTACAAAAAACAGATATTTTCAGGAAGATCATGTGGTTTGGCTATGATGATGAAAACACCTGGTATCCGCTAGAGGTAGAGCGCGTCAATGAGATACTGGAGATGAACCGTAATGGGAAAAAACCTGTGACTCTGGCTGAAGACACTGTGGAGGAACCAATAGATGATGGAGGGCTCAACAGTGACCTGGTAGCGATGGACCGCAAGTTCAACAAAGGCAAAAAGCGGAAGTCTAAAAACAAACGGAATAAGAAACGGAACTTCAGTAACAAGAATGCCACGAATAAAGGAACCTCAAATAAGAATAACCCGAATAAAGGCACTTCCAACAAGGACAGTGGAAATGTGAAAAAACATAATAAAAACAAAAACCGGGGCAAACGTCCCAATAATCAACAAAAGAAGTCGTAGGAATACATATAGGGAAATCTACGATTTCTTAGATCCGCGTTTTTATGGGGCATCATTGACGGTTAGTTCACTATAGCTGATATGAGTATCCCTTTAATTAATTATAGAAAGTAAGCTATGAAAAACATCCTTTGGCTGGGGTTAGTGGTGGCCTTGTGGGGCTGTGACCCCAACAGGGTTTATGATTCAAATAAAGATCTGGACGGCTATTACTGGCATAAGGATTCTGTACAAACTTTTACATTTGAGGTAGGTGATGCTTCACGTCCACATCATGTATTCGCCAATTTGCGAAATACGGCGGACTATCCATTTCATAATTTGTATTATCGATATACCCTGTTAGATTCCGCGGGACAAGCGCTTCGAACCACACTCAAAAACATTTACTTGTTTGACTCCAAGACCGGAGAGCCAAATGGTAGTGGACTGGGGGACCTGTTTGACCATCGTCAGGTGTTGCTGGAAAACTACGACTTTCCATACGCAGGTGACTTTCAGCTGGACTTGCAGCAGTACATGCGCCGAGATAGCCTCTACGGGGTGGCAGCTGTGGGGGTCAGAGTGGAAGTGGTAGCCGAATAATACTACTCGGTCACCCGGTGTATAAATTTCATCAGCTTTTCGCGTGTTTGTGAGCGGTTCATCCAATACTCACGGCTATAAAACTGCACAAATGGCCAATTTTTTTGGATAAGGTGGTTTTGTCTATAACTGTGAGCTTCTTTGGATGAGAGAGTATCATGAAACAGTTCATCATCAGTGAGTATAAGTCCCTGGTAGGACTGCTCTTTGGTGACGGTAAGGTCTGCAAATGGTAGGCTTTTTCTTAGTTCGAATGGCTGACCTACTTTACGAAGCTGATTTCGCAGGTACCAATCCTGATGGTGACTTTTGTCGTCTTGCGGGTTAGGCGACCACTCTCCATCGCTTACTGTTTTGGCATATTCCAGGTAGGCCTGGAGCAGTTTGGGGCCGTTATTGGTAGTGTGCTCCGTGTGCATCTGATGCGGGAGGATGCTAGTGATCATAAAGATCTGTTCGCGGGCGCGCGTCACCGCTACATTGAGGCGGTTTTCTCCTCCGGCCTGATTTAAGCTGCCAAACCTTAGCTGAATGTTTCCATTTTCGTCTGGAGCATATGCAGGGCTAAAAACGATAATGTCACGCTCGTCGCCCTGGACGTTTTCTATGTTTTTGACAAACAGGTTTTTCGGTGCATTGAAGGTGCCCTGATCCATGGCCTGTTCTATTTTGTCTAATATCAAGCCCTGCTGCGAAGCGTTAAAAGTGACCACCCCTACATCTTTTTGAGGGAAGTCTCTACCGATTTTTGAAAGCAAACTAAGTACTTTGTCGGCTTCTGGCTCGTTGGTGTTGTTTTTCCACTGGCCGTCTATTTTTACATAGTGTATGGCTGGAGTGTCTCCATTGGCTACATGAAAATCGGGTAGGAGCTTCAGCCTTCCACCGTAAAAGTGCAAATTGGAAAACTCTATCAGTTCCAGGCTTTTGCTACGGTAGTGCCCTCGCAAACTTACCTCTGTGAGGTGACGTTTGGCGAGATCAAGAAGGGAGTCTACTTCCAACTCCGGAGAGGTATCATCAGGTTCATCTTCCCACCTCACCCTGTAGAGGTCATTCGGTTGCAGCTGCTTTTCATCCCCGGCTATCACCACCTGTTTGCCACGATACATGGCAGGTATTCCTCGCTCTGCAAAGCACTGAGAGGCTTCATCGAAAATGACCAGGTCAAACATTTCTTCCATTGGGAAAATAGCTGAGGCAGACTCTGGAGAAGCAAGCCAGCATGGCAGAAGCGAAAAGACCTCTTCATAAAACTGTGAAATCACTCTGCGAATAGGCCATATTTTCCGCTTTTTGGTGACTTGATGGTAAAGGTCTTTGTACGTAACCAGGTTGTTGAGCCTATTGTATTCCAGATTGGCATAGGTGCGCTCACGGGATTTTAGCAAGAGGATTTCCTGACTTGCTTCCATCTTATCTTTGATGGCTTGCTGCAGGTCCTGTGTAAGGTGGTCTAGTCTGAAAGAAGAAACGGCCTTGAGGATAGGAAACTTGGTTTCTATATGATCGATCCATGCCAGTGCCAGGCTGTTTTCAAATAGTGACAGGACTGCCTCTTTCTTTTCTAAAGAGCGCTCTAGCAATTCATTTATGATCTTATTTTCTTCGGAGCTAAAGCTTTCTTTTAGTTTATGATACTCTACTAGCGAATCAAAATCCTCATTGAGCTGCTGAGTGATGTCATCTAGTTGCTCTTTTCCGAGAAGGATACTGCGCACTTGTTTTTCGGTAATGTATCGACTCCAAAGTTGCAGCTGTAGTGGGATTTGCTCCAGAAAATTGATGAGCCGTTCTACACGTAGCACATATTCTTCCCGGCTGGTATTTTTCGTAGGTAAAAACTGATTGAGGGTACGTATAGAGTCTGTAAGCTGTATGCACTTTAGCGCCAGTTTTTGATAGAAAAACCAATTCTGAATATCGATCTTTCGGAAGCTCTTCGGAAAATCTGTCAACCATCTGGTGGCTTCTACCTGAGATACTATGTGTTCATAATTGAGTCGGTTGTCGATACGGTCTAGCAATACATCAAATCCTTCTCGATTGCTTTTTAGATCATTGGCTACCAGTACGCGTGTGATAAAGATCTTGTCTGCAGAAAATAGCTTCCATCTGATCCAACTAAAGATATTCTTACGAGCTCTGATAGCATGCTCCAGTGCTTCCTGAAAGCGTCCCAGTTCACCAGGTTGTAGAGAAGTTTCTAGTCCAGCACCCTTAAAGCACTGCAGCATGGTGCGTTCCAGGTTAGAAAGCCAGGGAGTGTCCTGGTCAGGGAGATGTTCTAGTTTTTGTTGGTAGTAGGTGTATACCGTTTCATTGTCAAGGTTGGTTTTTAGCTGCTCGAGCTTTTCTTTATGAGACAAAAAGTGGAGTGCAGTTTCGAAATCGATGGGCACTTTCGTGAAAAGCGCCGATTCGGTTTGCAGCTTTTCATCATAAGCTGGTACCTCCTGGAGAGTTTCTTTTAGCTTGATAAAATCCTGAGTACTGAAGTTGGAAAAAGAGGCTCCACTAGTCCAAAAGTGAGGCTTGTTTTCAAACTTTTCATGGTAGTCCAGATAGCGTGATAGGCGTGTGAGAAACTCAGGAAGGGCATCATAAGTGAAAAGCCTGTATTGTTGATTGAGCGCAAACGCCGGTTGGTCCGGATCTGAAGTGAGGTAAAGCTCTTTGATGGATTTTCCGCATTCTTCAGTGTCAAAAAGTGCCTTCTTAAAATCGTCGAGTTCCTCAGTGATTTGGTCTATTTGACGGCTGGCTCGCTGAAAGTTTCTTTCGAGATGGATGGCATCCAGTCCGTTGTTTTTTTGGCGATATTCATCCAGGCTTTCTACTTGCCGGGCGATCTGTTCAAAGATGTTTTTACGGTCGTTTTTAAAGTCATGTACCAGCCCTATGAAATCATGTAGCTCCTGTTTCTGAAGTCGTTCATACACCACATCCAGTGCAGCTCTTTTTTGACAAACTAGCAGTACATTTTTTCCTCGCGCGATAAAGTCACTTATCAGGTTACAAATGAGCTGAGATTTGCCAGTGCCCGGTGGTCCCTGTACGGTAAGGGAATTGCCTTTTTTTACCAGGTTTAGCGCCTGCTCCTGCGATGCATCCATCTCAAAAGGCGTAAAGGTGGTTTCTTCCTTCACCTGATCGGAGTAGCGTGTGGTTTCTTGCACCTCAGGGTTTTCTTTTACCCTTTCCCCAAAAAATGCACTAAGGTCTTTGATAGTGGGGTCATCCAGAAGTTTTACATAGTCTGGCATGAGGTAAGACCCAGCCTGAGGAAATATGCCCAGAACCGCCTCAGGGTATAATTTTAGCTCCCCATCGCGCTCATGTTCTTCGAAAGCCGCCTTTTTATAGTTTTCAAAAGGCTGAAGCTTGTCCATAAAATTTTCCTGATTGAAGTTGAGCTCCAGGTTACTTTCTTTCAGGATGTTATATAGCTCCGTACGATAGACCGTGCTGTCCATGCTCAGGTCGTTTAGCACGGACTCGATGAGCTCTTCATCTAGTGCCACTTTGTTGTAGTATGCATAGCCTAGAAGCAAGGTTTTATTGAAGGTGATGTTGACGTCTTTTCGCTGCTCCAGGTGCCACCCTCCATTGGTGCGCGAAAGTGATACGGGGTAGAATATAAGTGGGCATCGCACTAATGTCCCGTCATTGAATTTCCCTCTCACAAATGGCCACCCTATGTACAGGTCTCTGGCACCTCGTTCTTGAAAGATAAAATTTTCGATACGCTGTATTTTGCGCAGTTTTTGGCTGATACGGTTGACACTTTGGTCTCGTGCATCAAATTCGTCACTCAGTTTGATTTTAGCTTTGCCTGCTATTAGTTGCTGGATTACACTAAAGCTAGGCTGCCCATCTGCAAAATCCAGGTCGTGAAGGTCTAAAAATTGGTCTGAGATCAGTCTCAGGAGCAAGAGTGACCGGTTGTTTCCAGAGAGGTTGGTAAGCCTTCGCAGGTACGTTTGCAAAATTTTCTCCATAGGGTATCCGTCACGGATTCGGCGAAAGATAAGGATATATTTTCTGATAGAGACTGTCGCTTATGATCTTTATTGACTTTAGCTGCTCTACATCATCCAGCTGGCCTCTTTGTTTCCTGAAATTGACAATCACTTTTGCTGTATTGTAATCTATGTAAGGGTGACGGTAAAGGTGTTTTAGCGAGTCTGTATTGAGATCAATTTGCTGAACATCACTAGCAAAAATAAGGTGTTGCCGAAGCTGATTTACTACGGCAGAGTCCAATCCATAAACTTCATAAAGCTGTTCTGGCTGATGAAATCCCCCAAGTTTGTTTCTGTAGCTTACGATGCGCTTGGAAAGAACCGGTCCGATGCCTTTGAGCTGGCGTAAGTCCTCCGGTGTGGCGGTGTTTACCTCAAACTTTTTGATTGGTTCGGCCGCTTGGGCTGGTTTGTCGTATGGACGGATTTCTTCCGGTTCTTTCAGCTCATCCGGGAGCTGAATATAGTTCCAAAGCACTTTTACGCGTTCCTCGGGGATGTTGTATATGCGGAGTAGGTCTTTTTTTACCATAAAGCGGCCTCCTTTTTCACGATAACTTAAAATGTTTTTCGAGGCATATTCACCGAGTCCAAGGCGAATCATCTCAGAAAGTGTAGCACTGTTTGGGTTGAAAGGAAATTGTTCCAGGGGAGGTGGTTCATTTTTGGGTTTTGGCTTGGGTTTTAGTACAAAAGAGCTTTCGAGTTCTGCAGCCCATGACTTCAAAGATTCTTTGTCAAGCTGAAAATTATTTGCCGAGCTTTTTGTTTGGTATAGATAGACTTTTGGAACTACCAGTCCCAAAAATGCCAAAACGAACAGGGTGATCGTGCCGTTTGCTTCGGATTTAGAAAAACCCAGAGCATCTGAAATCCATTGTCGGATAACTCTTAACATAAACCGCTATTTAAAACGAATATACTAAATTATTCGTAGGTGACGTGTGTGCTTGCTTTTAAGTGTGCGGTAGTATGGTGTCTGTAGTGAAACTGACAATACGGGGAGTAAACCGGCTGATTTTCTGATGGTAATAGGATGGAAAAATGTTCGTCATGCTTTATTTTTGCAGGCGATCAAATTTAGTGAAGGGATCTGATGCATAGACAATTTAAGGCAGTAGGGATATCATATCGAAACACACCACTCGAGGTACGTGAAGCGGTTACGTTTGATGAAAATCAGGCGAAGCAGTTCATGACTATGCTCAAGGAGACCTTTGGTGTAGACGAAGCCCTCGTCTTATCTACTTGCAATCGTACAGAGATCTATTACACTTCCTCAGAAGACCTGGCATCTAAAATTGCCGGCCTTATTGATGTGTTTCATGGGTTGCTGGATCAACCTGCGGCGGGTTACTTCAGAGCTATGCCGTATGAGGAGGCAGTAAATCATTTGTTTGAGGTGTCCTTGGGAGTGGATTCACAGGTATTGGGTGATATTCAGATCACCAATCAGGTAAAGAAGGCTTACCAGTGGTCTGCAGATGAAGATATGGCAGGTCCATTTTTGCATAGGCTTCTTCACACGATCTTTTACACCAATAAACGTACGGTTCAGGAAACACCATTTCGGGACGGAACGGCTTCTGTAGCCTCAGCGGCTGTGGATATAGCCAATCAGTTTATGCATAACTACACTGCGCCTCAGGTAGCAGTGATTGGTTTAGGGGAGATCGGTGCCAATGTAGCCGAAAACCTGAAAGGCGCTACAGCAGATGTATGTCTGGTAAACAGAACTTTTCAAACAGCTCAATCTCATGCGGAAGAGTTTGGCCATCGGGCTGTAGCATATGAGCGCCTCTCTGAAGTAGTAAAATCTGCGCATGTGGTGATCAGTGCGGTACAAGCTCCGGAGCCAATCATTACTTCGTCTCTGCTGAGCGGAAATGAACATCCGAAAATGCTTATAGATCTTTCGGTGCCCCGAAGTATAGAAGAAGCAGTAGAGGAAATCAACGGTGTGTTGCTTTACAATGTGGACCAACTACAGGAACGTGCCAGTCAGGCACTAAAGCGCAGACATGAAGCAGTAGGGCAGGTGAAGGCAATAATTGCTGAGAGCATAGCGGAGTTTAACAACTGGTCTCAGGAGATGGAAGTGTCTCCCACAATCAAGCGATTTAAGCAGGCATTGGAGGATATTCGCAAAGCGGAATTGGCCCGATATGTAGGGAAAGTGGATGAGCAGCAAGCCAAAATGCTGGAAAAAGCCACCAAGAGCATGATGCAGAAAGTAATTAAGCTTCCGGTGCTACAGCTCAAAGCTGCATGTAAGCGTGGCGAGGCTGAGTCTCTGGTAGGCGTCCTCAATGACCTTTTCAACCTGGAAAAGGAAGAAAGCAAACCTGCGGAGTAAACCTCGCTTCGCATTTTCTTATATTTGACCTATGCGGATTTTTTGCCTCATTTTTATGATGGCTGTGTGCAGCATTAGCTTGCATGCAGAAGGACTACATATCATTACATCAGGTGGCTTTCAGGGGGTAGCTAATAGCGAAGGGCAAGTGGTAGTACCTGCTATTTATGAGCGGCTCGGTTGGTCTGATGGTGAAAGCGCCATCGTAGGCAGCACTGTTGGCTTTTATGAAAATGGCCGATGGGGCCTTATCAATATCAAAAGCAAGAAAATTTCTAGTGCCAAGTATGCCATTTTAAAGCCATTTCATGATGACTTGTTTGAGGCTGGAGTACGGGCAAAATTTAGCAACCGCGTACAGCGTGGGCTGATAGATACCAAAGGCCGGGTGGTTGTAGACCTAAAGTACTATACCATAGACAAAATGGCTGGCCAGCTACGTGTAGCAAAATATACCAACGGCAAACTCCGGTATGGGCTGGTGTCACCAGGCAATGAGGTGCTGGTGCCTATGAATTACGCAAATATTCATTTGGTGGGCGAGCTATTGGTTATGGAAAATGATCAAAACCAGCTGAAGCCCATTAGTCGTGAAGGAGTGCCATTGCTGGCATATTGGGTAGATGCTTTGTCTGCCTATGGTGAAGACTATCTGGTAGAGAAGGAAGGGTACTTCGGAGTGATGACGGCTGCTGGAGAGCTTAAGCAGCCAATACACTTTAAGCGCATAGACGAAAACGGCAAAGGGCTTTTTCCAAATTGGAAAGTAAAGCTCATTGGTGATGAAAGCGTGAGTATGGAAATTCTGTGTGATTCAATTGTCTATCACCAGACGGAAGATTTGCTGATAGCACATGTCAATCGCACAGAGCATATACTGGCAGCAAGTGATTTATTGTTTAAGGACCAGCAGCGTCAGTTGCGTTATATCAATCAGGGCTTTTTGGTTACTGAAAATTCAGCATTTGGCCAATGGGAAATACACAAAACAGACGGTCGGGAAATTGCCACTGGGTTTGATTCGGTGGCTGTGGACGCACATTATTTTTTCACAAAGTCACGTGACCAATGGGATGTTTACAACCTCTTTGGAAGAAAAATAAATGAACGTCCATTTCAGGCGGTAGGCCACTCGCACGCACGAAATGTACCGGTAAAAAAGAATGATTATTGGGGGTGGATCAATTTTACCGGAGAGCGTATTGTCAACTATCGCTACGATGCTGTGGTCCCTGCTACCCATCCGGATCATTTTTTAGCTAGTAGCTACCGTAAATGGGGCGTTTCTTCATTTGCTGATGAGTGGCTCATTTTGCCAGAATATGATTCTGTATACGCTCATGGTCAGTTTTACATCGGCACCAGAGGACGAGCTTCTTATGTACTAAACCATGCCGGAGAGGTGTTGCACAGCGTTCCTTTTGAGGTATCTCCATTGGCCGACTCTACCGGAGCCCTGCGCATATACGACCGGGTAGCTGGAGCGAGTGGTGTCATTACCCATGAGGGCTATTATGTGCACCCGCAGTATCAGTCTGTGAGCGTCATAGGTGGGTATTATGAGTTGGTAGATTCTACAGGCGTCACGTTGTTGGCTGCAGATGGCCGAGAGCTACTAAGCCCAAAAGACGGAGTGGAGAAAGTCCTCACCTTTGAGGAGTCCTTCTTTCATATCATAGAAGATGGAAAGCACGGTTTTGTAGATACCAACGGCAAGCTGAGAATAGCCAATCGCTATGACTCTGCGCAGTATTTTCAGGAAGGCTACGCTCCCATTAAGCTGATGGGTAAATGGGGGTTTATAGACAAGTCGGAGATCTTGAGAATTCAGCCCTTTTACCTGTCATCAAGTGTGTATAAGAATGGGTTGGCTATCGTGCAGGTGTCGGAGGGCTATGGGCTCATCACCAGGCAGGGAGAAGAGGTGGTAGCCACGCGGTGGAAGTATATTGAGCGCCTTGGCACGGGCAATTATCGGGTCACGGACTGGGATGGAAAAGTGGGCTTAGTGGATGTAAACGGTCGTTTTATAGTCCGCCCCAACTATGACAGTCTGGAGGATACACCCAAAGAACTAATCATCGCGAGTAGGGCTGGACAAAAGGGCGTGTTGGATTACAAAGGTTTTACCCGGGTGCCCTTTGATTACACAGATATTCAAATCAAAGGAGACTATCTACTCCTTCGGGACAACTGATCAAACCACTACCAGGGTGGTAATATCATCCTGATTGAAATGCCTGGAGGCCATCAGCGAAATGTCTTCTGGTTTAATGTTTTGTAGTGTATCGAAAAAGTCCATAAAATAGCTCTCTGGGAGTTGAGCCAGCTTTAGGCTTTTGATAAGTCCATGGGCGCTAAACGGCGAGTCAAAAGAGCTCAAAAACTTACCTTTCATGTAATTGATCACCATGCTGAACTCTTCCTGTTCAGGAGGAGACTGTTGGAGCTTTGTGATTTCCTTTTGGATTTCTTCCTGGCCCAGGGTCACCTTGTCCCTGAGTAGTTCTGAGCCTATACACCAATAAGATGCATGGTGAAGGTGTAGAAATGAAGAGTGTATGCCATAGGTCAGGCCTTTCTCTTCTCGAATGTTTTTCATGAGGCGTGAGCCAAAAAAGCCCCCTAGAAGTTCGTTTGCAACTTTTAGCTTATGAATGTCTTCATGATGCCTGTTGATGGTTGTTTTGCCTATTCGCAGGCTGGCCTGGGTGCTGTCTTCACGGGTGATTGTCTGGCTCTTTCCGGTGTTGGTAAAAGCAGTTCGTTTGGAAGGAGTTGGTGTCTGTGGGAATCCTTCAAATGCACTTTCTACAGCTTTTATTTCATCTTCGCCCACCATGCCAGTAATAAAGAGGAGCGGCTGGGTGCACAGAAGGTTTTTGTGATTTAGCAGGTCGTCACGTTGTGTTTTGCGTGCCTGCTCTTCAGATATCATGAGACCGTAAGGGTGCTCAGCACCAAATAGCAATTCGCGAAATTTCAAGCTCGCAAATGCATTATTGCGGGAATATTGTTGTCGAATTTGCTCTATTCGAATTTGCTTAAGGGTCTCAAACTCTCGTTTGGGGAAGGAGCTCTCTGTGAGCAGATCCGTCAGAAACTTGACCAGCTCAGGAAAGAACTTGTTCAGTGCATACAACTTGATGTTTACCGCATCCAGAGTTGGGGTGATTTCCAGGTGACTACCATAAAAGTCAAAAAATGAAGCAATTTCTTCAGAGCTTTTAGTTGGAGTGCCTTCAGTAAGCATCTTAAACAAATAATACGCCAGTCCGGCACTGGGTTCTTCCCAGCGCCCTAGTGGCACCACCATTTCAAATAAGACGACAGGTTGCTGCCCTTGATTGAGCAGGTGTAAATCCAGCCCGCAAGGCAGATGTACTGTCTGTAGTGCGGGGAGGTTTGGTAGATCTATTACAGAAGACTCTGGTGCTTTGGTTCGGTCTGGCATCAATTGGCAGTTGGTGCTTCGTTATCCTTTGTGTCGAAGTTGAAGACAAAAGAAAGTCTAAGCGTATTTCCAAGCGGGTGGTTGTTTTCTTGAGGCACCAGATATGAAAAATCCACACCGAAAACCTGATATTTAAAGCCTAGTCCGGCAGTAAAGTACTTACGGTTTCCTTTGTTTTCGTGCTCATAGAAGTAGCCGAAGCGCACCGCAAAGATGTCTTTGTATTTGTACTCCGTACCAGCTGAGACCATGATCTCCTGCATCTCTTCGCTAAACCCTCTAGGGGCATCCGTAAACGAGCCAAATGCTCCACTGAGGAGTGGTCGGTTAGGATCTTTACCTTGTGCGATTTCAGGGTTGTCATTTTGGTCATAAACGATTTCTCCGTCTTCATCGGTGCGGTAGATAGGAGGAGTAGGCACCAGTAGCTTGTTGAAATCTAGCAAAACAGAGATGCTGTTGTAAGGGTCGATGTTCATTTTGAAGCCTGTACCTAGTCTGAGATTGGTAGGTATGAAGTCCTCATTAGAATCGTTGCTGTAAGTTACTTTCTGGCCGAAATTAGACAGGTGAGCCCCAAAAGAGAGTTCGGAGTTCATGCCGTTGAAAATGAGCTCTTTGTTGTAATACCACCCTACGTCAATGGCGACACTGGTACCTGCTTTTGCATCCGGTGCTCCGGTGATATTACCAGATAAGTTGGACCAGATATAGCGCAGTGTTACTCCCAGCCCCATGTCTTCGGTGAGCCTCCTGGAGTAGGTAGCGTCAAAGGCCGCTTCACGTGGGTTTTCCAGTCCCAAAGGCTCGCCCTGAGAGTCTGTAAGCTGAATTTCACCCAGGTCAAAATACCTTAGTGAAGCACCGATCGTTTGAATGCGGTCGATTTTTTTGTAGAATGTCAGGTAATTGAGCGACATGTCGTCCACAATGTTTCCCAGCCATGGCGAGTATGAAAATGAAAATCCAAGATCATCTTCTATAAAAGCCAACTTTCCGTTGTTCCAGGCAGTACTGTAGGCATCTGGTGCAGAAGCTACACCCGCATCGCCCATAGCAGATGCACGGCTATCTGGTGCAAAACTGACAAATGGAACGGCTACAGTAATAGGATTTCGAGAGCTGTCTTGTCCTGAAATATATGCAGATTGGGCCTGTGCCAGGATCGGGAAGAGGGCCAGTAGTGTGATTAGGGCCTTGTCTAGACGTAAACTCATTAAATAGGTTTTTAAAGTTGGCAAAGATAATTAATTAATGACTATTAGTCTTTTGATCACTTCGTTGGTAGCTCCATCCAGTGAGCTTGTTATTCGTATTCTGTACAGGTAGATTCCTTTGTCCAGTACGCCATTGTCCAGGTTGCTCAGGTCATGAGCAAAACTCACATTTCTTGGGCTATTGGTAAGCGTGTGCTCCCATCCATGTACCTGACTCCCTTGCATGTCGTAGATAAAAAATTGGATCATAAGGTCCTCACCTGCTCGGTCATGTTCAAAACTAAAAGTCGTTTCTCCATATTGAGAAATTGGGTTCGGGTAATTTTTGGTGTTGTATAGTCTGATGACTGGAGCTTCAGACACCTTAAATTTAACAGAGTATTCGGCAGAATTATTGTATGCGTCCCAAACTTTTAACTGCGCGGTGTAATTTCCAGCTTTCAAGCCTTCTAATGGCACCAGAAGTGTGCCCTTTTTATAAGTGTCCAGATCTGCAGTGTAGTATTTGTTTACTTCAAATGGTTCTTCGTCGTTGAGCTGTAAGGTAAGGCCTGAGTTGAAGCCATTTGTGGAAATGTTGATGCCGTGCTCGTCTGACAGTTTTGCGATAAGCAAGCTCGATGGGCCCACTACATCTCCCTGACGAAACGTGGGGTCATTTAAATACAAACTGGCCGCAGGTGGGATGTGGTCATCTGCTATTTCTTCTGCAGAGCCACCCAGCACAAAGTTTTTAGTCGCTGTGCTGGCATCGATGCGATCGTCTGCATTCCATGCATACAAGTCCAGTTTGCCAGATTCAAAACTATAAGAAATGCTTTTCGGTAAAATGATGTTTGACGCAAACATGCCGTCCTTCACCGTAAGCTCACCTCTGTATAACGCATTGGTTTGATCTCTAAATTGAAAAGGGTCATTTTCATCACCCAGCGTCACCTTAGATTGAGGTAGGTCCCAGATGTTTAGCAGGGCTTTGCCGTTGAAGTTGGTGACAGTACTGTTGCCATTTACTATTCTGCCCGATATGGTGACTTCCTGCAAAGCGCTGAGGGTGTCGGTTTCCGTAAATTGATCCAAAACTATGTCGTACTCAGGGTAATTGAGTTGGAGCATGGGGTCTCCGAGTAAGGCGAAATTGCGATTTTTTAGCCCTTCTAAACTGTTGTTTTTCGTGTACATGATTACGTCTCCGAGTCTGGGGTGGCGTCCATCTATTTTTTGGAAAACACTGTAGTGGAAACTCTCATTTACCGGGAAGTTGGTGTTAGAGTAAACAGGACGAGTAGTTGTCAGTAGACCGATTGCTCCTCCGTCAGGGTTCAAGAGAAATTCTTCAGCTCCTGATACTACCGTGGGGTTGTCATACTTGCCAAAATCGCAGGTGGCTGTCACTACAAACGGTAATTTGTGGCGATTGGTGAGCTCCATAATCATGTCTTTGGTGACTACCAGTTCATCCCAGTCAGTCAGCTGCAGATGGTTGCCATGGCCCATGTAGTTAAGAATGAATATACCTTCATGAATAGCCGCTTTTAGTGCTTCTCTGGCAGGAGCATTCTCCTGGGCATTATCAGGCTGTTCAAAGCGATCCAGGTATAATTTATCCGTGGAGTATTGAATAAACTGGTTGTCTACAATGGATGAAAAGCTTTCTGCCTGTCGCATGTGGGTGCTGTTGTCTCCATCATCTGCCAGATATACGAGTCGGGTTCGCCATGGACCGTATGCCTGTGGTGCGGTTTTGTAGCGAATGATTTTATCCAACAGTGCTTCGGCTTCATCGGCTGATTTTACGGGCAGCCTCCCAATGCCGATATCTGAAGTGTGATCCTGATAGGGCTGCAAGTACTCATTGGTGCGATCCTGCTTTCGTACACCTTCAGACCAGCCACCTTCATCGTCTTCCATGAATGAAAGGTAGTCATCTGAGCTATGTGAGAGCACATTGTGGCTGGTTTCAAAGGATTGGTAAATTGGAACGAAATTATGGTCTCGGGGAGCTTGTATTTGCTTGTAATCATAAGTAGCATCTCCAAACAACAGGGCATATTTTAGCAGACCACCATTGTCGTAGCAGTATTTCAGGTAGTTGCGAATGGCAGTAAGGTCTTCACGCCCAGCGGCAAACTCATTGTAGATCTCCGTAGTAGTAGCTACAGCTACTGATAAGCCATCAAAGCTTTGATGAAATGCCGCGAGTCGGTTTGCCTGTGGTAAAAACAACGGGTGCGTCACGATGATGCCATCCACTTTGGTATTGCTTTTTAGGTTTTGATTGGCAATACGCGACACATAGTATGGGGCAGGGAGTGCTGAGGGGTCCACGGCTACAAGGCGTGTTTCGCTATGGTCTGCGGTAAAGGTTGAGTTGGAGTCATTGGATGCGGGAATACGAATCGGCTCCAAAGGGTTGCTAACGTTCCACATTTGAACAGCCGAATTGCTGTTGCTGATACGATAGGACTGTACTTGACCGGAATCACGGTAAATGTACATGCCTGAAGGTGGTATGCTGGCTTTTTTATGGATGCCCAGTATAAAATAGTCGAGGTATGCTGTGCCAATGCCGCTGATATTTAGTGAAATACTTAGGCGAATGTCATCAGACTTCAGGAGTGCTTTTTCGTAAAAAGACTCATACCTGAACTTATCTCCATATTGCAAATCCAGAATTGGGGTCATGGTCACCGAGCCCAGGGGTTCGTCGTTCAAGGCAAATTCAAATGCATTGTCGTTGGTGGAGTTACTCGCTACTTCTATCCAAACGGAGAGGCTGTCCGCATCACTGGTCTCAAATTCATAAGTTTTTCTGCTCTCCTGAGCATAGAATTTTTGGTAAAACCATTTTCTTCCTGTTCTAAATGGGCTTATGAGGTCTTCGCCGTGTACGATGTACTGCGTGTAGGTATCACTGGAGGAAGTGGAAGTAAGGGCGGTACGCTGTGTTATTCGCTTGCCCTGATCACCTCCGTAGGTTAGCAAAATGTAGGTGGAGTCGGAGTAGATGTTTTGTTCGAGAGAAGGGTGACCTTCTGTAAGGGTGAGGCGGTGTGGACCTTCAGCGTAAAACAGCACATAATCGCCCTCATCCAGTGTGCCGTCAGATTCCCCACTTACATAAATAGCTATTTCCTGAGGGTCGTAGTAGTGGTTTTCATTATTTGGCTGTGGTAGCAGTCCTCCGGGCATTCCAAATACCTTGATGGTGCGTGGGTCTACATCTGAAGGAAGGTTTGCTTTGGAGCGGAGAAACTCCCGATCCATTCGGTAAACACCTGTTTTGGAAATCCCAATCTTGTGCCAGGAGCCCGAAGACAGCACACTTTGCCCGAATGTCAGGCTAGCGCTAAGTAGGAAAAGACTGGTGAGGATATTACGCATTAGAAAATTCCAACGAAATGAGTGCATGGTTTAGTGTGATACAATAGGTGCTAAACGTCTTTCGCAGGGCGAAAATTCCCAATGATAGACAATACGACATAAGCCGGAATAACAAACGGTAATGCTTTGAGCTGTAACATGGCCACCAGCAGCACTATTAGGATGACTAATGAATATTTGAGTTGGTTGTTTTTCCAGGACCAATCGTTAAATTTTAATGCGATCATGGGCAAGGGTGCCACCAGAAGGTAGCAGGTGACCAGGGCCAAAGCGAGCAGTGGGTAGCCACTCAGGTCAATGGCACTCGGAAGCAATGGCAAAGATGTCAGCAGTAGAGCATTTGCCGGAGTAGGTAGCCCTATAAACTGATCTGATTGACGATCGTCGGTGTTGAATTTGGCCAGTCGAATCGCCGAAAATGCCCCTATCAGGAGAGCCACGTAAGGTAGGTATGGCTGATCTAGCTGTTGCTCCAGCTGAGCAAAAACAAACAAAGAAGGCAGCAATCCAAAACTAATTACATCTGCAAGAGAGTCCAGTTCTTTGCCGATGGCCGATTGTACGTGCAGCAGGCGTGCAGCAAAGCCATCCAAAAAGTCAAAAAAAGCAGAGATCAATACAAAATAGATGGCCCATTCACTATTACCTCGAATGATTGCTATGCATCCGATTGCTCCTGTGATGAGGTTGAGACAGGTGAGTGAATTAGGAATGTGCTTTTTCATCCTTTTACAAATGGGTTGTGAAGCTTCTCATGGCCTACGGTGGTGTGTGGTCCGTGTCCTGGGTATACCGTGGTATCATCCGGGAGCGTGTAGACCTTGGATTTGATATTTTGAAGTAGTTGGTCATGGTCCCCTCCGGGTAGGTCTGTACGGCCAATACTTTCTTTAAAAAGCACATCTCCCCCGATTAATGTTTGCTCTTCAGGGAGGTGAAATACAAAATGACCAGGCGAGTGCCCTGGAACACAGATAGTATTCAGTACAGTGTTGCCAAAACGTATAGGCTCCCCTTCTTTCATCAGTTTATCAGGCTGTGCTTCGGTATATTGTGTGATACCCCATTGCGGAGCATATACGGTCACAGCACGAAATATTTCGGCTTCACCTTCAGGAATCCAGAGTGGGCAGCCAAAATGTTCTTTCATGTAGTAGTTTCCCAGTACATGATCAATGTGACAGTGCGTATTTACAATCAGTTTTACGTTTAGATCGTTTTGCTCTATTTGAGCTATGAGCTCTTTGCGTTCGTAATCTTCATAGCACCCTGGGTCTACAATAACGGCCTCTTTGGTTTCGTCAAAGAGTATATAGGTGTTTTCGTAGAATGGATTGAAAACAAGCGTTTTTATTTCCATATTATTGAGTGACAATGATCTGGTATGGTGCAAATTTGTAAAAAATAAAGTAAGGTCTTTGGAGAAAGTAGATTATTTGGTGGTAGGTCAGGGAATAGCCGGGAGTTTGCTCGCCTATGAATTGCTCAATGCAGGAGCATCTGTAATGGTGCTCAACAAGGAAACAGAGGAGTCATCGTCCATGAAAGCCGCTGGAATTTACAATCCGATAACGGGCAGGCGGATGATAAAAACCTGGATGGCTGACGAGTTGTTTTCAGGGCTGGAAGCATATTATAGCCAACTAGAGCAGGTGCTGAATGCCAGGTTTTTGTACCCCAAGTCTATTTATCGGCCATTTTTTAGCCACGAGGAGCAAAATGACTGGGCAGGGCGCTTGGCGGATGATGCTTACACCCCGTACTTGAAGCAGATACATCCAGGCTCCCGACAGATTCCAGGCGTTTTAGATGATTTTGGAGGCCTGGAGCTCAAAAAGTGTGGGTTTGTACATCTACCGAACATGCTGAAGGCAATGAGAAAATGGTTTGATGATAAGGGAATGTACAGGTCGGAAGTGTTTCAGTATGAAGAAATGAATGTTTCTGAAGGGGAGGTAAAATACAAAGAGCTGCGGGCTACAAAAGTTGTTTTTTGTGAAGGGCCCGCTGTAGCAGCCAACCCATATTGGAACTCCCTGCCTTTCAAGCCGGTGAAAGGGGAGATTCTGGAGATAGCCACCAATCTGCCGGAAAATGAAATTCTCAACCGTGGCGTTTTTGTGTTGCCCAAAAATGGGAAATACAGTGTAGGCTCCACTTACGATCATGACCATTTGGATTATAAACCCACCGCGAAAGGAATCAATAATCTTAAGGGAAGGTTAAAGAAAATATACGAAGGAGATTATCAGGAAGTAGGTGCCACAGCGGGTGTACGTCCGGCTACCTATGACAGGAAGCCATTCTTGGGATGGCATCCAGAATTCCCTTCAGTAGGAATATTTAATGGGTTTGGCACAAAAGGCGTATCACTGATACCTTTTTTTGCGTGTCATATGGTAAATTACTGTCTACGCGATGCAGAACTTTTGCCTGAGGTAGCAGTTAGTAGAACATACGAATGAAAAGATTTTTTATCACCATAGTGCTCAGTGTTATAACGGTGGCAGGCGTCATGGCGCAGTATTACCACACGCCATTTGGGCACAACAGGATACAGTACAAGCGCTTTGATTGGTATTATTACTCTACCAATAACTTCGAGGTGTACTACTACCCCGGTGGTCAGGAGTATGCGAAAGAAGCACTTACTTATTTGGAAAAGGAGTTTACCGAACTCACGGATATACTCGGATATGCGCCTTATACCAAAACCAAGATTTTTATTTACAACTCTGTACAGGACCTGCAGCAGAGCAATATTGGGATTGGCGGGGATGTGTTTACCATAGGTGGTAAAACGGATTTTGTAAAACTACAGGTAGAGCTGGCATACCCTGGTCAGGCATATTTATTTAAAAAAGACATCATACACAACCTGGCAAAAATCCTAATCAACGACATGATGTTTGGGGGCAGTCTTGCAGAGATCTTTCAAAACTCCTACCTCCTGTCTTTGCCTGAGTGGTTTATAGGTGGTGCCGCCAGGTATCTGGCGCATGGTTGGTCACAGGATATGGATGACTATGTGCGTGACTACCTGGCACGAAACAATATCAACAAGCTGGTAAAGATTCAAAACGAGGAAGCCGAAATTGTAGGTCAGTCCATCTGGAATTACATCGCCTTAAAGTACGGGAAAAGCAATATTTCGAACATTCTAAACCTCACCAGAATCATTCGAAATGAAGAAAACAGTATCTCCAGTACGCTTGGGATTTCTTTCAAGCAGTTTTTGAGCGAATGGAAAAACTACTATCTCATGCAGCAGCAGGAGATCGCCGAAAACTACCGGGAGGCTGGAGATGAACACATAGTGGCTGGGTATCGAAATAAAGACATAGTGCTGAGCCATGTGAAAATCAACGCACAGGGAGATAAGGTGGCCTATACCTACCATAAAAACGGGCGCTACAAGGTAAACATGATCGAGCTACCAGAGGGTAAAGAAAAAACCATAGTTAGTGGTGGCTATCTGATCAATGATCAGGAGGTAGACTATCACCTGCCGCTGATTGACTGGCAAGACAATGATCACCTTGGTGTACTGTTGTACAAAAGAGGAAACCTCTTTTTGAATACTTACAATGTGAACACAGGGGAGAAGTTTCAAAAACCGCTGACCCGATTCCGACAGGTTGAAAGCTTTTCTTTTAATGACAATGGAAAACTGGCGATCATCAGTGGAGATGTGAGTGGCAGCAACGACCTCTTCTTGATCAGCATGCGCCGCAATGCCTTAAAAAGGATTACTACAGATCTCTACGATGATGTGGATCCAGTGTTTATCCCGGGTACTGCAGCCATTGTGTTTAGTAGCAACCGGAAAAGCGACTCAGTGAAAGTGCGCAATGTAGACCTGGAAAACATCGATGAAAATTACAATTTGTACCTGTATGACCTGGATACTACCACGCATTCTTTTGCGCGCATTACCAACACTTACAGCATAGATCGCAAGCCCATAGCCAAAAATCAAAATGAGGTTTTTTACCTAAGTGACCAAAAAGGTATTACCAATCTGTATCGCTACAGCTTTTCGGACAGCACCTTTGTGCAAGTGTCCAACTATGAGTTTAGCATACTTGACTATGACCTGACATTTGGCAATGATAAACTCACGTTTCTAATGCTGGATCGGGGGCGACCAAAGGTATATGTAGAAAGCCCGTTTGATTTTGGGAATCGTATTTTCACTCCGCAGACAGCTCGTCAGCGGCTGCATCAGGCTCGGTTTTTGGCTAGTCGGCTGCCTCGAAAACAGCCCGAACCAGAGCCTGTTGTAGAAGTAGAAGAGGTAAAAATAGATACCTTGCCAGAAAAGGAGCTTAGCTATTTGGATTCATTGATTTCACCTGATGGCTTTGCTTTCGAGGAAGTGACTGACGCACCGCAGCAAAGTGATGCAGAGGAAGGGTTTATAGATACTGATAATTATGTCTTTGAAGAGGAGCAGGAACAGGGCAATTCGTCCAGACAGCCTAGTGCCAGCCGATCCTACAGACCTGAGTCATTCTTCTCTAATTACCGAAAATTTGAGCGTGAATCCCGAGTCATTGGTCCTCAGGCGTATGAGCCCCGCTTTAGTTTTAACAACCTCATTACGTCGTTTGCCTTTGACCCGATTAGGGGTTTCAGCATATTGCTAGAAACAGAGATCAATGACATTCTGGATAATCACCGGTTAAATGGAGGCGTGCTTACCAACACAAACCTAAGAAGTGGTCACCTGTATGGAGAGTACCAGTACCTCAAGCATTTGATGGATTTTCATGTGCGGTTTGATCGCAATGCTTACATCATTGATGCGAATACCACCTTTATGCGGGGCAATACGCAGGAAGACCTGCTGATACAAAAATATACCCTAAATCAGATTGAGGTTGGGGCTTCTCTCCCACTTACGAATACGTTTAGGTTTGAGCTCTCGCCTTTTTATGCCAGTACAGAGTTTAACAACCTGCAGTGGGAGGCCGTGATCAATAACCCCAACAGCAGTACTCCACTTGCCAAAGACAGTAAGGTGCGGTACTCCGGGCTGAGAGCTGCAATGGTCTTGGACAATACCATTGAAAAAGGTTTTAATATTTATCAGGGTACTCGTGGATTGGTAGAATATGAAAACTACCTGAGCCTGGAAGGTAACCGTAACTTTTCGCGTGTCAACGTAGACCTTCGCCATTATCAAAAAATACATCGCGAGTTTACATTGGCTGGGCGCTTATTCTATGGGCGCAGTATGGGAGATGCTAAGCCCAACTATATGGTAGGAGGGATGCAAAACTGGCTATTTGGATCTTTCGAAGACCAGGGGGCAGAAGACCCGCTGCTAATGAGCAATGCAGTGGATAATTCCCAAATCCTGTTTTCAAAGTTTGTGACCAATTTGAGAGGCTTTGATTTCAACGAGCTGTATGGATCCAATGCTCTGGTGTTCAATGCAGAACTCAGGCTGCCAGTATTCCGGTATTTTTCTAACGGCCCCATATCTTCGGCTTTCTTACGCAATTTCCAGTTGATCTCTTTTTATGATGTAGGTACTGCATGGACAGGCAAGGCACCATTTAGTCGTGAAACCAGCGCATTCACCAAAAAATATGTGGAAGAAGGGTCTGCATTTAGTGCTGAGCTTGCCAATTTTCAAAACCCATGGCTGGCAAGTTATGGGTTTGGGTTACGTACAGTACTTCTGGGGTATTACCTGAAAGTGGATGTGGCCAAGCCCATAAGAGATTTTGAAATTGGTGACACCAGGATATACCTCACTCTCGGATTAGATTTCTAAATTTGCGAATGCTTTATTCAATGACAGGGTTTGGGTCTGCTGAGGCAGAGTCCAACAGCTACCGGATCAAGGTAGAGATCAAAACACTTAATAGTAAGTTTCTGGACTTCAACGTGAAGTTGCCAAGAGAACTCACAGAGCGTGAGCCAGACATCAAAGCAATGATCACCCAACACCTGAAGCGAGGCAAGGTAAATCTAAACATTGAACTCACGCCAGTAGGCATACAGGAGCCCAATGTGATGATCAATAAGGAGCTTTTTAAAAGCTACTTTGAGCAGTATCAGCAGATGGCTTTCGAAGTGCAGGCAGATGCAAAGGACCTATTTCGTCTGGCACTCAACTCCCCCGATGTAATCGTAAGTAAAAATGATACGGAGGCCGTAGACTGGGCTTTTGTACAGAGTGCTGTGCAGGAAGCCATTGACAAGTGCAATAACTTTCGCAGTGCTGAAGGAAAAATACTTCAGGAGAAACTATCTAGCTATCTGGACGGCATACAGCAAGGACTGGAAGAGGTGACCTCACGAGATCCTGAGCGCATACAAGCCATACGCGACCGCATAGCGGCCAACATAGAAGAAATCAAAGAAAAAACGCAGGTAGACCAAAATCGGTTTGAGCAAGAGCTGGTTTATTATGTGGAAAAGCTAGACATCACAGAAGAAAAGGTGAGGCTGGCACGCCACATAGAATACTTCCGAGAAGTAATGGGGCAAGGTGAATCTCAGGGGAAAAAGCTCGGCTTTATATCTCAGGAGATAGGGCGTGAAATCAACACTATCGGTGCCAAAGCCAATGATGCAGTGATCCAACGTGCTGTGGTACAAATGAAAGATGAGCTGGAAAAGATTAAAGAACAGTCGATGAATATCATCTAAAATACACTGTCTCAAAAGCTTGTTTTCACTTGAAACCTGCTTTTGAGACAGTGGTTGTGCTTATTCAGCTTTTATGGTAAATGGCACAGAGAGGTCGGCCCAGTTGAGGCTGGCGCTACCGTCTTCATTCACCTCTATGGTGAAGCGTTCATAGAATTTATCAGATTTTTCAGGTTTGGCTGTCACTCGGAGGAAATCCTGCGATTCGTCATAGTCATAAGCTCCCCATTGTTTCCACTTTTCATTGAAAATAAGGGTCCACTCGTTTTCGCCAGGTATGGTGAAAAACCCATATTTCCCTGTCGAAAGTGATTCACCATTGATAGTGACATCATCAGAAACTTCTATCCAGCTGGCTTCATTGGCACCAGTGCGCCATACTTTACCATAAGGCACCAGTCCATCCCATATTTTTCTGCCTTTTACAGCAGGTTGGCTGTAGTTGATCGTTACATCCACATCACCTACGGTGGCATTGGTTTCGGCAGGGGGGCTTGGCCGGTTGCTTTTATCCTGGGCGATTCCCTGAAATGCCACGAGGCAAATCAGTGCAATCATTGCGACTAGCTTGTTGTGTTTTTGGTTCATAGGTCTAAAAATTGTTTTTAGTCTTTCACGACAAATGACCAGCGAAGGTTGTGCATCGAAGCTGACGCCTAAAAATGGATAGGATTTAGCTGCTGACCTTGTCAGGAAAAAAACGGAAATCGCTATATTGTCATAAAACCAGTAAGAGGAGGACCCTCCAGCGTCAAACCTAACAGTAAAAGCCATGAAACATTTCTTTCCACTTGCAGCCCTTATCCTCGTTTTCGCTGCTTGCTCATCGGAAGTAAGCAAGGAAAAGCGCCCGCTCGTAGATGCCATTCAAAAAAAAGTACGAGACATAGATGCAAATCATCGGGTGAGTATTCGTGAGGATGATTTTCATAAAGGTGATTCTATCTACAAAATCAGAGGGTATTTTATGGATGATGAGCTACTCAAACTTGTGGGAGTGTTGCATACCCCGCGTATAGAGCGGGATGATTATTTTTATTTTGACAAGCACGAGCCAATTTTTAGTGGGCATCTGGTAGTCTTACGTGATGACAAATTAGCTGCTGAGTACAAATACTATTATGGTGAGGAGGGTTATGTAGACGAAGCGTTGTTTTGGGAAGATCACTACCAACCAGGCAAGCATTTTCCTCACGAACACTTCGAGGAGTTTGAGCCGGACAGAGACTCGCTCAGAAAAGCTGAGGAGGAGCGTTTGCAGTTTTTCTTAACCAAGCTAGATTTGGAAGGGTTTGAGATCAGACACCTTAACGAAAACCTGGAAGCGAATACAGAACGATAAACAAAACTATGACCATAGCGGAAGCACAGGAGCAGGTAGATGAATGGATCAACACAGTAGGAGTGCGCTATTTCAATGAGCTGACCAATATGACCATCCTAACCGAAGAGGTGGGGGAGCTGGCTCGAATTATGGCTCGTAAATACGGTGAGCAGTCATTTAAGGAGTCCGATAAGGGGCACGATCTGGGGGATGAAATGGCTGATGTACTGTGGGTGCTCATTTGCCTGGCCAATCAAACCGGAGTGGACCTGACAGAGGCTCTGAAGAAGAACTTCGAGAAGAAAAACATTCGTGATGCCACACGTCACAAAACCAACGATAAACTGAATTAATGGAGATTTCACTCACCACACCAGCATTGTTGTTTCCTGCTATTTCACTGTTATTGCTGGCGTATACCAATCGTTTTCTTGCGATAGCCAACATCATTCGTCAGCTGCACAAAATGCATCTGGACAACCCCAAGAAAATTCTGGAGGGGCAAATGCAAAATCTTCGGCGAAGGCTGTTTCTTATTCGCACCATGCAGTTTTTTGGCGTGGCCAGTCTGTTTCTTTGCGTGCTCGCCATGTTTTTTATTTATATGAAAGTAGGAGAATGGGGAAGCTATACTTTTGGTGTATCTCTCGTGTTTTTACTGCTTTCTTTATTTATTTCGCTGCGAGAAATCCAACTCTCCACTAAAGCACTGGAAATAGAGCTGAGTGACATGGAGTTTGGTTCGAAACTGAAATTTTAAGCTATGCAATACCTAGTCATCGGGCGTGACCATGCCACAGAAGGACCTCAAAGAAGAAAAGAACAACGTGCCGCACATCTTGAAGGAGCCAAAAAGCTAAAAGAGGAAGGGAAACTCCTATACGCTGTAGCCATGATAGAAGAAGGGCAGATGAAAGGCTCAGTGATGGTGATGGACTTTGATACACCAGCGGAGCTTGAAGCATGGAAAGCCGAAGAGCCTTACATCACTGGTGGCGTATGGGATCAGATAGAAATCACTGAGTGTGCCGTAGCTCCTATTTTTGGGTAAGGCTGGTTATTTCCCCGTTTTCATAGATAGGCACTACGTCAAACTTACTTTGCTGCATGCACAGCTCCAGGTCCTTTGCCACGCCAAATCCCGCCAGACGAGCAGCATGAGCTGAATTGTTGGCGATTTTCATTAGGTCGGTTTGGTTGGCACGAAATAGTTCATGTGCCAGTAGCGCCGCATCTCCCGTATGTGCATGGGTGCCCGATAGTTCAGCGATCAGGGCACCGGCATAGAGCGTGTCTTCGATGTTTACTGTGCCTTTCCATCCCGCACAGTGGATCAATACGTCACTGTTTTTTTGCTGTATGTGACGAGCAACTGCACTAAGGTTTAAGAATGCGCCGATGATGATTTCTTTGGCACCTTCAGATGCCAGAATAGTTCGTGTGCCATTGGTGGTAGTCACCGCGATAGATTGCTTCTGAAACTCTTCGCGCATGTATTCATAGGGAGAGTTGCCAATGGTGAAGCCCTCTACCTTGATGCCTCCACGTTCGCCTGCCGTTACCATTCCTTTAGCTCCCAGTTGCAAGCACTCTTCTACAGTCGCAACCGGGTGGATGGATTGCACTCCATGTGCCATACCAGTAACCATACAAGAGGTAGCGCGGAAAATGTCCACCACCACGGCAATTTTACCGCTAAGGTCGTGCTGGTGGATGAGTTCTGGAGTGAGGCAGACTTCTACTTGATTCATTTGATAAATGGTGGCTTAGTGACTTGTGCTGCTAGTTGTTTGTTTCTTACAGCGATAAACAGTTGTTGGCCTGGTTTATGGTTGCCCATGGTTACATAGCCAAGCCCTATTCCTTTGTTTAGTGTGGGCGACATAGTGCCTGAGGTGACCTGGCCGATGGTGTTTCCAGCTGCATCGAGGATGTCATATCCCTGGCGTGGGATGCCTTTGTCCACCATTTCAAAGCCTACCAGTCGACGAGTGATGCCTTCCTCCTTTTGGCGAGCCAAAGCATCGCTGTTGACAAAGTCTTTGGTGAACTTGGTGATCCATCCCAGACCTGCTTCCAGTGGGCTCGTTTCATCAGTGATGTCGTTGCCATACAGGCAAAAGCCCATTTCTAGTCGCAGTGTATCGCGAGCTCCCAGTCCAATAGGTTTGATGTCAAATTCGGCACCTGCTTCGAAAATAGCTTTCCAAACTTCTTCGGCATCTGTGGCGTCTACATAGAGCTCAAATCCTCCCGCACCTGTGTAACCAGTACCCGAAATGATCATTTCTTTTCCCGCAAGTGTGCCTGTTGCAAAATGATAAAATTTGATGGTGCTGAGTTCTAGCTCCGTGAGCTTCTGCAAAGTGGCTACCGCTTTAGGGCCTTGTACGGCAAACAGTACGGTCTCATCGGAGAGGTTTTCCATCTTAGCATCAAAGGTGTTGTGCTGCTGTATCCAGTTCCAGTCCTTTTCGATGTTGGAGGCGTTTACCACCAGCATGTATTCTTCTGCACCAAAACGGTAAACGATTAGGTCATCTACGATCCCGCCTTTGTCATTTGGTAGGCAAGAGTACTGTGCCTGTCCGTCAACGATTTTGGAAGCATCGTTTGAAGTTACCTTCTGGATAAGGTCCAATGCGCCCGGGCCAGAGATTTTAAACTCCCCCATGTGTGAGACATCAAAAACACCCACACTATTGCGCACCTGATGGTGTTCTTCTTTGTCCGAACTGTAGCGCACAGGCATTTCATAGCCTGCAAAAGGCACCATTTTTCCGCCGAGGGAAACGTGTAAGTCGTGTAGAGGTATTTTTTTGGATGTCATGGGTGTAATGTTTTGCCGGCAAAAATAGAAAAAACTATAAAAGCCGGGATTTAGGGTTAAATAGAATGATTAGGCCTTCAGGTCAATAGACACCGGGCAGTGATCCGACCCAAATCGATCATTGTGGATCTCAGCGCTTTTCACCTGATCTTTAAGGCGCTCACTTACCAGGAAATAATCTATACGCCAGCCCACATTGCGCTCACGTGCTTTGAACTTGTAGTTCCACCAGGAGTATTTCACCTCTTCGGGATAGAAGTGACGGAAGGTGTCTACAAAGCCAGCGCTCAGGATGTTGTCCAGGCCATCGATTTCCGTTTGGGTATAGCCAGAGGTTTTGTTGTAGTTAGCCTTTGGTCTGGCAATGTCTATTTCACGGTGGGCTACGTTGAGGTCACCACAGACTATTACCGGCTTCTTTTCGTCCAATGCCATAAGGTGGTCACGGAAGGCTACATCCCAGGTGGCCCGATAGTCCAGACGCTTCATGCCTGCACCGGAGTTGGGCGTGTATACTGTTACTAAAAAGAAATTGTCGAATTCGGCTGTGATTACTCGTCCTTCTTGATCGTGCTCTTCGATGCCCATGTCGTAGGTCACAGAAATCGGCTCGTTTTTTGTCAGAATTGCAGTTCCTGAATATCCTTTTCGGGCTTTACTTGAATTGATATATGCTTTGTAATCGGGCAGTGTGTCCAGAGCTGTTTTAGCATCCTCGGGCTGAGCCTTAGTCTCTTGAAGGCACAAGATGTCAGGATTCATCTCTTTTACATCCGTGAGAAAATCTTTCTTGATGATTGCGCGGATACCGTTTACGTTCCAGGAAATAAGCTTCAGGTCAGCCATAGGAATAAGGTGTTTACTTTATTTTTTACGGCTCGAAGTTAATAACTCATTTCGGAAAGCACGATAATTGGGAGGTAATCCCACACGATTTGCTAATCAGCTTCTGGCCTGAGTTTATTCACAGATTCAGTGATCAGCTCTTTGAGAACCATCAGGTCTATATCGGTGAGCCTGTTGATGTACAGGCATCCCTTGCTCTTTTTATGTTTGCCTAGTTTATTGAGGTAGGAGTCTATGGCATCAAACCCTGACATAAGGTAGAGTGTAAGACTTTGTTTGCGAGGTGAAAAACCGCAAAGAAACCATTCTCCAGACCTGCCGCTTTTGTATTGGTAGTGATAAGAGCCAAAACCGATAATACTAGAACCCCACATCACTGCCGGGGCTCCGGTGATTTCTTCCATCATTTCTTTTATGGCAAAACTGTCTTCCCTTTTGGTTTCTGATTCTATCGAGTTTAAAAACTCGGTTACACTTCCATCATGAGGTTGTGTCTTCAGTTCAGACATAAGGTCACATTTTTTTTGACGTTTTGTAAAAATAAAATGTTGCCCTGCCAGGTGCAAATCAGGGGTGTTACGTTTTATTAACCAATTTTGCTCCCATTTGGAGATTCTTTGTCAGGTTTTATTAGGATTACCTCTTTGTCTTCATCATAAATGCCCATCACCAGACACTCACTCATCATTGGGCCGATTTGCTTCGGGGGGAAGTTTACCACGGCAATTACCTGCCTTCCAATTAGGCTTTCAGGTGTATAGTGCATAGTGATCTGCGCTGAGCTTTTTTTGATACCCAGTTTACTGCCAAAGTCTACCGTTAGCTTATAAGCCGGGCGGCGTGCTTCGGGAAATGGTTCGGCAGAAATAACCGTACCCACGCGCATGTCTATTTTCTCAAAATCTTGCCAGGTGATCATTTCCATTTATTCTTTGAAGGGGTTAATGGCACGATGAGTCCCAGGTATGGAAATCCGACTACCGATGATCTGTCTGAATACAAAAATATACCAGTGTCTAACGCTATTTTGCCCAAAGCAACCTGACATCCGCCTGTGTAGATAGCGTGATTTCGACTGGCATAATTTTCAGTCACGAAGTTTACATCCCAAAGGACCTTTAATGATCCACCAAAGTGTACCATAGGTTCAGGAAACCAGTTGCCATTGTCGTAGTATGATCCCACGCCTATGGAAATGTGGTTTTTGGGAGAGCCAACAGCGATTTTACTAAAAAATGCCCCAAAGGGAGCAGGTTCTGGTCCAGCCATCAGAGCGTTTAGCGCACTGACTTCCAGGTGAATCATATCTTTTGAGATGGGAATGCTCAGGTTGGACCTGAGCCACATAGGGATGGACTCACTTTCATCGGTGATAGGGATGAAGCCCCCACCCATACTAAACTGATCGCTTAGCCCTATCTGAAAGTCATTATAGACCAGGTAGATGTTATTGTAATACCCAGTGCCTTTTTCGAGTCCAAAGGCATTCGGGGAGCCCGCATACTTTTGAGGATACTCAAATTGTAGCAGTACATCATTGCTGTTTTTTGCGGAGGACTTTGGAGGCCGGGTACTGCCTGTGGTACGCTCAATCCTTTGGATGTCGTCAAACCGAATCTGAATGGTGCCAATGCTTTTTGTTTGGAAAAGAAAAAACTCTACCTGCTTTTCCACGATGTAACCAAAGTAGACATTTCCGTCTACGGTTTGTACACGATATTCGGTACTGTCTATTGCCTGACCAAAACTGGAGATAGGCCCCAGAAAAATGACTAGTACCAGGAGAATCAGGAGGCGGGTCATGTGAGAAATGTTAGGTTGAAACTAAAATTTACTGACGTTTTTTGTGAAGTTTTTTTAAGACACGGCTAATCCGCTTTTGGTGGGAAGGGTGATGCAAATCTTTCAATCGGTTTTCTAAAATAAGAATGAGATCAGCGACATCTTCAGGTGTAATTACCGTGGCCCATTTCTCTGCATATTGGCCCAGCTGATTATCTGGAGCTCGCTGTATCTGATCTAGCAGTAAGCCAGGGGTGGTAGCAATCGCAGGATAGAGCGCAAGCAAAATTTTCACTCCATGATCTCTGGTGATCACCGTGCCATTATCCATCACTTCCAGAATTTTTGGTAGGTGTGCTTCCAAAAACTTTGGACATTCATGCGCTATACTGCTGAGTACACACATGGCTCGCCATTGGATTTTATTGGAGGGGTGGTTGAGTAGCTCAAAGACCTGTTCCGCTTGAGGCCCTACCAACGCGGGTAGTTTTAGCCCAACCATTTCTAGCACCTTCAAGGTATCGGCAACCACATCAGTGTGTTCATCCTGAAGTAAGGAGATCAACTCATTTATGGACTCAGCATCGGCGGTTTGTACGATTTCGGCTGCCAGAGTTTTGTTCGGGCCTTCATTGTTGACACTCAGGCTTCTGGACAATCGCTCACGAATGCTCACGAGTCGGATGTTTTGTCAAACAACTCGAGCTGAGCTGGCAATAGCTGAAAACTCATGCGATGATGTGGGGTGGCTCCCTGAGCACGAATGGCAGATCGGTGGGCTTTGGTAGGGTAGCCTACATTGGTTTCCCAGCCATATCCGGGGTGTTTAGTAGCCAGCTCGCGCATGAGGTCATCACGGTGAGTTTTGGCTAGAATAGATGCTGCTGCGATGCTGTAGAATTTTCCATCCCCCTTGATGATGCACTCATGGCGTAGTTCTTTGTAAGCGTTGAAGCGATTGCCATCGATAAGTAGTAGCTCAGGAATGGGACTAAGCTGATCTATGGCACGATGCATGGCCAGGTAGGAGGCGTTCAGAATGTTGATTTCATCGATTTCCGCCGGGCTCACTACCCCAACCCCATAGGAGATCGCTGTGTCCATGATTTCTAGTCGGAGTTCATTGCGCTGCTTTTCCGTAAGCTGCTTGGAATCGTTGAGTACCTGATGCTCATAGTCAGCTGGCAAGATCACTGCCGCAGCTACTACTGGGCCGGCCAGGCAACCTCTGCCAGCCTCATCACATCCAGCTTCTATCAGTCCTTTTTCAAAATATGGTAACAGCATCTCGTAAAATTAAGGCAATCAAAGTTTTTGAACCGTTATTTCGTTTATTCAAGCTTGGGACGCTAATTGTACACCTGTGATATTTTTTTCATTACATCGATGGGGGTAAAGTTTAGGGTGGCTGTCTAGTAATTGAAAAAACCATTTTTAACCATGTCTAAAATTTTCTCTTTGCTGTTTTTAGCTTGCCTTTGCACCAGCCTGATGGGGCAATCACTTACTCAAACCGTAAAAGGGCGTGTGATTGATCGCGATTCCAAGATGCCTCTGGTAGGTGTAACCGTTTGGATACCTGATACCGAGCCTATTACAGGTGGTGTGACGGATGTAGATGGCATTTTTAGAATCCAATCGGTGCCCGTAGGGCGTGTCAATCTCATGGTTTCGTCAGTAGGCTATGAGCAAAAAAGCCTTTCAGGTATTGTGGTATCGTCTGGTAAAGAGGTGTTTTTGGAACTCGCACTCGTGGAGTCGCTAGAGAAAATGGAAGCCGTAGAAGTCATCGCTGATAAGCAGGAGGCCCATAACAAAGCCCAAAATGAAATGGCCACCGTGAGTGCAATTTCGCTGAGTGTAGAAGAGACCAGTAGGTATGCCGCGACCTTTGGTGATCCTGCACGGGCTGCAGTAAGTCAGGCAGGAGTTACTACAGGAGGAGATGATCTGCTCAACGAGATCGTAATACGAGGTAATTCACCAAAAGGTATACTCTGGCGGCTGGAAGGTGTGGAAATCCCCAACCCCAACCACTTTACGTCTGTAGGTTCGTCGGCTGGTGGCATCAGCATGCTCAGTGGCAATGTGCTCAGCAATTCTGATTTCTTTACCGGAGCTTTTCCGGCTCAGTATGGCAATGCTACTTCCGGAATCTTCGATTTGAACCTTCGAAACGGAAACTTTGATAAGCGCGAGCATGCCTTTCAGGCCGGGCTGCTGGGTATTGCAGCAGCCTCAGAAGGCCCACTTAGTAAGTCATCCAACGCTTCTTATTTGGTAAACTATCGATATTCTACGCTCGCGCTTTTTGATCACATCGGAATAGACATCATGGGTGAGCAGGAGGACATTACTTTTCAGGATTTGTCTTTTAAGATCAACCTCCCTACTCGCAAGATGGGGGTGTTTTCACTATGGGGTCTGGCTGGTGCCAATACGTATGGGTATCAGGCAGACACGGTGAATACCGATGACTACTACTTCGAGGACGAGAAGCAAGCTTTAGGAGTAGCTGGGCTGACACACAAAGTTTTCCTGGGTGACCGAACTTACCTTGAGTCTATCGTGTCGGTTTCGGCGAATCAGTCCAAATATCAAGAAGATTCGATGAACGTTTTTGTCTGGTACACAGAAGACTTTTTGCAATCTCAATGTCGAATTTCTTCCATGATCAATCATAAATTAAGTCCGCGCAACACCCTGAGAGCTGGAGCCATTTACAGCTTGCTGGGGTATGACATGTCGAGCACGGAGTGGAGTTATAGGAATTCGCGCTACGAATCTCCTTTGGACGACTCGGGCATGAACAGTCTGGTGCAGGGCTATGCGCAATGGCAGCACCGACCTCATCCAAATGTCACGGTAAACATGGGTATGCATTCAACTTATTTTTCCCTCAATGGCAATTTTTACCTGGAGCCTCGAGCTGGTTGGAGGTGGCAAGTTTCACCAAGAGGCACTTTCACCGGCGGACTCGGCCTGCATAGCCGTATGGAAACGATCGCGCTATACATGGGCAGGGCTGAGCAGTCTGATGGCAGCTATGTACATCACAATCAAAACCTCGGATTTACCCGGGCGGCCCATTCGGTGGTTGGCTTTGAGCAGACGATTGGCAACTATTGGCGAGCTAAGGCGGAGGTCTACTACCAATACCTTTATGATGTGCCCATTTGGCCAAAAGATACGGCTACCATGTCTGAGAAGCTGACTTTTTCGGCAATCAACAGTTACGATGGCTATACCAGCCAAAAGTTATCCAATGGTGGCACCGGCAGAAACTGTGGGATAGAATTCACGATAGAGCGCGGCTTTCGCAAAAACTACTACCTAATGGCTACCACATCTTTGTATGAGTCGCTATACACCGGCAGAGATGGTGTGGAACGAAACACTATTTTCAATGGAAATTTCATAGTGAATGCCTTAGGAGGGCGAGAATTTGTCTTTCGAGACGGGCAGCGCGTACTCAGCATCAATGGGCGCCTCATTTTGGCCGGAGGCAAGCGCGAAACACCTATAGATATGAATGCCTCTCGTGAAGCAGGCTTTACCATGCGAGATTACAGCCGTAGCTATGAAGAGCGCCTGCCTAGCTATTTCAGGGTGGATGCGGGTGTGAGTTACAAAATCAATAAACCAGCCATGGCTTCTGTCTTTTCCATCAATGTGCAAAACGTACTCGGCTGGGAAAATGTAGCCTATCGCTATTATGGTCCACGTACAGATAAGATACTTACTGCTCCTCAGTTGGGGATGTTTCCAAACCTCAGCTATAAGGTGGAGTTTTAGTTAGCTTTGCTGGCATGGAACCAAACCCCTGGAAACTACAAAAAAGCAAACGCCTATACGACAATCCGTGGATTACCCTCGAGGAGGATGAGGTGATCAATCCTGGAGGAGGTATTAGTCATTACGGAAAAGTTCTTTTTAAGAATTACGCAATAGGTATAGTGCCACTGGATGAAGAAATGAACACCTGGCTGGTGGGCCAGTGGCGCTATACGCTCAATGAATATTCGTGGGAGATACCCATGGGGGGCGGGCCAAAAGACGAACCCAGGCTGGATGCTGCCAAACGAGAGCTAAAAGAAGAAACCGGCCTATCAGCTGAAAAGTGGACAGAGTTTGTGAAAATGCATACTTCCAATTCGGTAACTGATGAAGTTGGCTTTGCATATCTGGCAGAGGGACTTACACAGGGCGAGACGGAGTTTGAAGAAACCGAAGATTTGAAAATCTGGAAATTGCCTTTTGCCGAAGCGCATCAGATGGTGCTGGACGGGAAAATAACAGACAGCCTAAGCATGGTGGCCATTATGAAGTTAGCCAGGATGCTCAAGCTTTAGTTTGGGTCCTATCTTTTTTTGAAAGTGCAAACCTCTAGGAAGGGCCGTGTGCTTTTCTATCTTTGCCTCCGCAAAACACATAACCCCAAAAGCAGTGACCCTCAAAGAGCATTTTCGTAAGAACGTAGTGCTGGCTTATCCTGTAGTGATCGGTCAGCTAGGTCACATTATGGTATCAGTGGCTGATACCGTAATGGTGGGGCAGGTGGGAGTCATTCCTCTGGCAGCTGCCACTTTTGCGGGGACGTTTTATCACATATTGATGATGTTCGGGATTGGGGTGAGCTATGCGGTCACTCCACTAGTGGCATCTACAGATTCCAAGCATCAGAACAGGTTGATGTTTTTGCTGCAAAATGGTCTGGTGCTCAATGCACTACTAGCTCTGGTTTTGGTTGCCATTGGACTGATAGCCAGTCAGTATCTCATGTATTTTGGTCAGGAAACGGAAGTTGCCATAGCGGCTAAGCCCTATCTGGTAGTGGTGAGTTTTTCTTTGTTTCCGCTGATGGTCTTTCAGACATTCAGGCAGTTTGCGGAGGGCCTATCCGATACTTTTAACCCGATGGTGGTGTCCATCGTGTCCAACCTGCTCAATGTTGCGCTAAACTACGTGCTGATCTATGGTGCGCTCGGTTTTCCGGAAATGGGTCTGCTTGGAGCAGCTTACGCCACGCTGATTAGTCGTGTGGTCATGAGCTTGATGATGGTACTCATCATTCGCACAAAGCTGACGGGCTTTGCTTGGTCTTTTGATACTCAGCAGGCCTGGCGCATGGTGAAAATTGGGGTGCCCTCCGGTATGCAGTATGTTTTTGAGGTGGGGGCTTTTGCTACGGCAGCCATCATGGTAGGCTGGATCAGTGCCGAGGCGCTGGCCGCACATCAGATTGCCCTCAATCTGGCAGCCATCACTTACATGAGTGCCACGGGCATCGCTGCTGCTTCCACCATTCGTATTGGCAATCAGCTGGGGCTGAAAGACGCTAAAAATCTACGGCTGGCAGGCTATACATCATTTACCACTGTGGCTATCTTCATGACCTTTACAGCGCTCACTTTTATAGTGCTACGGTATGAACTTACTGCACTGTATGTAAAAGACGCTTATGTACAATCGCTTGCTGCAGGATTGCTTATTGTGGCTGCTGCCTTTCAAGTTTCGGATGGACTACAGGCCGTGGGGCTGGGTGTGCTCCGCGGGCTTACTGATGTGAAGGTGCCAACGTTGATTACGTTCATCGCTTTTTGGATATTGGCCATACCTGGAGGCTACCTTTTGGGCTTCACGTTTGACCTGGGAGTCTACGGTGTATGGTACGCATTATCTGGAGGACTTACCGTAGCAGCTATCTTACATATCATTCGGTTCCAGAGCTTATTGAAAAGGCTCCGCTTTTAATCAAAAGCTGCCCTTTATGCGCCAAATAGCGCGTTTTTTCTAAAGAATCTTGTCGCTGATTTGTTGGTTTTGCATGTCTAAGCGGTACTTTTTTCATTCATAGAGTACACCGGACACTTCACCGAAACGCCGATTTACTTCAACGAGTCCCATCGATTTCTTACCTGAAATCAGACCAATTTCGGCCTACAAACCATTAAAACAAACAGCGTGAAAAAGACCATTCAAACGGTATTATTTTTTATTGTCTGTCTATCCAGTCAGCAAGTACTTGCTCAGTTGGATACACGACATTACATCCCACCTATGTACGCTCGCGTAGATCAGGCCACGGGAGGATCGGAAGACATTTATCTCGTCTTAACAACTCCCAAAACAACCGCCTTTACCGTCCAGGTAATGAATGGAGCGCAGGATACGCTAGCCTCCATTTTGCTTTCCAGAAGCTCACCTCAAATATTGTCAACAGCAGATTTGGGCATGAGTAAAGGTAACGCCTCCAATTACCTTGTGCCTACATCAGCATTAGGTGTGAAACAAACGACAGAGGGATTGATTCTGCGAGCGAATAAAGCATTTTTCGCCAGTGTACGAGTGAATGAAGGAGCGCAGGCTGGCTCGCTCACTGCTAAGGGTACTGCCGGTTTGGGTAAAGACTTCCGCTCTGGACACATATGGAATAACGAGAACACCTCCAATATCAATAAGAAAACCCATTTCATAAGCGTAATGGCTACTGAGGACAATACTAACGTCTCTTTTTCTGATTTCGGTAGTGTAGATTTTGAGGTAGTGAACGAGAGTACCGGTTCTGTTGATTTCGTCCTTCACGAAGGAGAATCTGTGGTTTTGGCTGCTAATCCGCAGAGCTTGGGAGGAGGTCTATTTAAGAACCTCAACGATGTAAATGGTACAAGAATTACTGCAGATAAAGATATAGCTGTAAATACCGGATCGTGGCTTGCTGGATCTCCAACCAATAATGGGGCAGGACGTGACATAGGTATTGATCAAATAGCTCCTGTTGAAAAAATAGGGGAGGAATATATCCTCATAAAAGGAGATGGAAACTCCAATGAAAATGTCATTGTCGTAGCTACTGTAGATAATACTGATTTATACATCAATGGAGGCGCCACACCTGTAGCTACTGGTCTAAACGCCGGAGATTACCACCGTTTGACGGCCACTGATTACAGCACAAACGACAATATGTATATCAACGCTACTCAGCCGGTCTATGTGTATCAAGGGCTGAACGCCACTGACAATGGCGGTAATACTAATTCTGAAAGACAGCTAGGATTGAATTTCTTGCCTCCAATCATTTGTTTGGGTGGTAAAGAAGTAGACATTCCTTCAATCGATCAATTGGGACTACCATTTATCCAGATCATCGCCGAAGCTGGCGAAACCTTGACAGTAAATGGCACGGATGAAACGGCAAACGCCAAATCAGTTTCCGGGAAGCCGGGTTATGAAACCTATAAAATTGGGGGTTATACCGGGAATGTGACGATTTCCAGTTCAAGGCCAATACGTGCCGCTTTGACGATTTTCAGTGGAGATAAAGGGTTTGGTGGCTTTTTCTCTGGGTTCACTACAGAGCCAGTGATTGAGACGCCAGATGGTTATAACTCAGAAACATGTATTCCAGATAACCTTCCGGTGACACTCACAGCAGAAGGTTTTGACTCGTATCAGTGGTACCGTGATGGCATTCGTCTGGACGGTGAAACCTCGGCCAGTATTTCCGTAGACGCTCCTGGTGACTATACCGCTACAGGGTCTATTTCTGCATGTGCTGAGTCCGAGCATTCATATCCTTTAAATATCAAATTATGTCCAGGAGAAATTGCGATTGCTAAAGATACTGTTGCGGTAACGAATCTTGGAAATGGTACTTACGATGTGGAGTTTGAGTTGACCGTGGAAAACTTTAATTCCAGCCAGTCAGCGACAAATTTACAGATTCTCGAAAAAATCGAAGATGGCTTACCTGCAGGTGCATCAGCTACCTTAAAAACCGCTCCGACCATCACCAGTGGCACGTTTTCTAATGGAGGCTTGGAGTCTGGTTTTAATGGTAAAACTGATGTGATCATGTTGGATACCACGGGTGTAGGCACCGAGTTGGCTGCAGCTACCCTGGTGAAGATCCGATTCACAGTCAACGTGGATATGAATTCGGCAACTACCGATGGATATGAAAATCAGGCCCAGGTTTCCAATATGCTCAATGGCGACAATGATGGCGTTACCGGACCATTCAACAATCAGGATTTTTCTGATTTCGGAAGTAACCCTGATCCCGATGGAGATGGTGATGGTACAGAGTCAGGGGAAAACGATCCTACTTTCGTTTGTTTGATTAACTCTACGATCTCTTATGATTTTGACAAAATCTGTACAGATGGTGCAGACATGTCTCCTACAATCACAGGCCTTTCGGGAGGTGAATTTAGCGCGGATTATGGAATGGTGGTCGATGCTTCCACAGGGGTAGTGGATGCCTCTGAAAGCATTCCAGGAGGAACCTATAACGTGTATTATTCTTTCGGAGGGAAATGTGAAAATTCATTCGCAATTACTGTTGAAAACAACCCATTAAATACCGCATCGCTTGCCGCTATCCCGGCTACTTGTGAAGATGATGGTGCGAGTGTGACGATCGAAAATCTGGAAGCAAACGAGACTTACGACATTTCTTATGACATCAATGGTGGTGCTACACAAGCAGCTTCTGCAGTGACCGCCAATGCCAGCGGAGCTTTGACATTTACTACCATAGCACTTTCTAATAGTGACAATGGTGTAACCCTTAATGTTACCCTAATCGATGACAACAATTCAAGTTGTACTTTCAGTAGCACGCTATCAGGAACGCTTACTGTAGAGCCAAAGCCGAATACTTCTAGTTTGACTGTTAGTTCAGGTAATATTTGTTTAGGTGATGATGCCACCGCAACTATTTCCGGTTCTCTGGCGAATGGTTCTTACCAGTTTACCTATGATTTATCCGGAGCAAATACAGCTTCCGCTCAAACGACTTCTGTGACTTTAAGCAATGGAAATGGTACGGGTAGCTTTTCCATTCCTGCTGCACAGCTTACTACACGTGGCAGTACGACAGTGGAAATTACAAAAGTAGCTTACACTACAGGTGAAAGCTGTGAAAGCACAGGGCTCTCTGTTACAGGAACATTTTTGGTCAAAGATCAGCCTGCAGCTGCTGACGATAACCCAACGGATGTTTCAGAGGACGTTACAAAATCCATGAATGTGCTTTCCAACGATTCGGACCCAGATTCCGACAACATGGAAATTCTTAGTGCCGGTACCGATGGTGGAGATGGAGCCTCGGCAAATGGAGGAGTTGTTGCAATCAACAACAACGGCACCCCGGCAGATGTGACCGATGATTTTATCGAGTATACCAGCGCTACTAATTACAGTGGAGCGGACACGTTTAAATATGTGATTTCTGATGGAGAGTGTGCCAATGATACCGCTACAGTCTCCTTCACAGTGGCTGCAGTCAATGATGCACCTACCGCGGCAGACACTACCCTTACCACGAATGAAGATACAGACCGCACCTATGCTGCGGCTGATTTTAATGACAATTATACAGATGTCGAAAGCCAGGCATTTGCCGGAATCCGTATCACTACCTTGCCTTCGGATGGAGTATTGTTGTACAATGGCGACACCCTTAAAGCAGCTGATATATCGCCAAGTGGTTTTGCCATTGCATCCGCTGATATCGGAAAATTGGTTTTTTCACCAGCTCCTGACGCATTCGGAGACCTTTATACTACTTACAATTTTCAGGTTTATGATGGCTCGGATTACAGCAGCGATTATGTAATGACTATGGACGTAGTGGCAGTAAACGATGCACCAACAGCCAGTAATGAAACCATCACTACCGACGAAGACACAAACAAGACCTTTGCCACTACCGATTTTAGTGTCAACTACAATGATGTAGAAGGCACGGCGATGGCCGGCATTAGAATCACAAGCCTACCAGCCGCCACAGCAGGCTACCTGGTCTACAATGGCGACACGCTGACCAGCACCGACCTGGGAGCTACAGGCTTTGCGATAGCTACAGCAGATATCAGTAAATTGGTCTTTGCACCGGCAGAAAATGCCAATGGCTCAGGCCTGGGTAACTTTGGTTTTGAAGTAAGCGATGGCACTGCCTACAGCTCGGCATACACAATGACTTTGGATGTAACAGCCGTCAACGACGTGCCTGTAGCGGCGAACGATACCAACGATGTAGATGAGGACAACACCCTGACAGTAAACGCTACCAACGGAGTACTTTCTAACGATAGCGATGTAGAAGGCACGGCACTTTCAGTAAGCCAGTTTGTGGTAGGCAGCACGACTTATACGGCCGGTCAGACAGCCAGCCTTACTGAAGGAGATTTGACAATCAATGCAGATGGTAGCTACGAATTTGTACCAGCATCGAACTTTAATGGTTCAGTGCCACAAGTCACCTACACGGTAACGGATGGCACCGACAGCAGCACAGGCACATTGGACCTTACGGTCAATGCCGTAAACGATGCACCAACGGCTAGCAACGAAACCATCACTACCGACGAAGACACGAACAAAACCTTCGCATCAACAGACTTTAGTGCCAACTACAACGATGTGGAAGGCACCGCGATGGCCGGCATTAGAATCACGAGTCTTCCAGCAGCTGCTGCAGGTTACCTGATTTACAATGGCGACACGCTGACCAGCACCGACCTGGGAGCTACAGGCTTTGCAGTAGCCACGGCAGACATTAGCAAGTTGGTCTTTGTTCCTACAGAAAACGCCAATGGATCAGACAGCTTTGGCTTTGAGGTAAGCGACGGAACGGCCTACAGTACTGGCTACACGATGACCGTAACAGTGACAGCCGTCAATGATGTGCCAGTTGCAGCGAATGACACCAACGATGTAGACGAAGACAACACCCTGACAGTAAACGCAGCGAGCGGTGTACTTGCCAATGATAGCGATGTAGAAGTCAGCACCTTGTCAGTAAGCCAGTTTGTGGTAGGCAGCACGACCTACACGGCCGGACAGACCGCCAGCCTCACCGAAGGAGATTTGACAATCAATGCGGATGGTAGCTACGAATTTGTACCAGCTACCAACTACAATGGCGCTGTACCACAGGCAACTTATACAGTCACTGATGGCACCGACAGCAGCACAGGGACTCTAGATGTTACGGTCAATGCCGTAAACGATGCACCAACAGCCATTAATGAAACCATCACCACCGACGAAGACACGAACAAGACCTTCGCCTCAACAGACTTTAGTGCCAACTACAACGATGTGGAAGGTACCGCGATGGCTGGCATCAGAATCACGAGCCTACCAGCCGCCACAGCAGGCTATCTAGTCTACAATGGCGACACGCTAACGAGCACAGATTTGGGAGCAACAGGCTTTGCGATAGCTACAGCAGACATCAGCAAATTGGTCTTTGCACCGGCAGAAAATGCCAATGGCTCAGGCCTGGGCAACTTTGGTTTTGAAGTAAGCGACGGAACGGCCTACAGCTCGGGCTACACAATGACTTTGGATGTAACAGCCGTCAACGATGTGCCTGTTGCAGCGAATGACACCAACGATGTAGACGAAGACAACACCCTGACAGTAAACGCAGCAAGCGGAGTACTTGCCAATGATAGCGATGTAGAAGGTACGGCACTGACGGTAAGCCAGTTTGTGGTAGGCAGCACGACCTACACGGCCGGACAGACAGCCAGCCTTACCGAAGGAGATTTGACAATCAATGCGGATGGTAGCTACGAGTTTGTACCAGCAGCCAATTACAATGGTACGGTTCCTCAGGCAACTTACACAGTTACTGATGGCACCGACAGCAGCACAGGTACATTGGACCTTACGGTCAATGCCGTAAACGATGCGCCGGTAGCTGGAGCCGATAGTTACGATGTGGCTGAAGATGGCACCTTGACAGTAGCTGCCGTTTCGGGACTACTTGCAAACGATACAGATACAGAAGGCAGCACCTTGAGCATTACCACATTCACTGTAGGTGGTGTGACTTACAATGCAGGCGAGACTGTGACGCTAACCGAAGGTATGCTCACGATCAATGCTGATGGAAGTTTCACATTTGAGCCTTCAGAAAATTATAACGGCACTTTGCCATCCATAAGCTATGAAGTGTCAGACGGCACGGATACATCCACAGGCAGCTTGTCACTCAATGTGACTGCTGTAAACGATGCTCCTGCCACGGCTAACGATACCAATACGGTAGACGAAGACGGAACACTTACAGTCGCTGCAGCTTCAGGGCTTTTGGCGAACGACTCAGATGTCGATGGGGATGCTATGACGATCACGACTTTTACCGTGGGTGGCGTGACTTACAATGCAGGAGAGACCGTGACCCTCACTGAAGGCACACTCACGATCAATGCAGACGGCAGCTATACTTTCGAGCCGGTGGCTGACTACAATGGAAGTGTTCCACAGGTAACTTATACGGTAACGGATGGCAATATATCCGCCACTGCGTCTCTGGATTTAAGTGTAAACCCTGTAAATGACCCACCAACAGCTGAAAATACGAGCTATGAGACCAAGGGCCAGTTAACCGGTGATTTAGCTCCTTTTGCTACAGACAAAGAAGGCGATGAGTTGACGTTTACCGTGCTCAACCGTCCCTCTAGAGGTACACTGGTGCTTAACCCTGACGGTACGTTTAGCTTCACTCCTTTTCCTGGCATGACAGGAAAGGTGATCTTCTCTTATAGAGTATGTGACAATGGCTCTCCTTCCAGATGCACTCAGGCAACGGTAACCATAGCCATAGCAGAAGAGGATTCGGATGAAGATGGCTTGTTTGATAGCGAGGAAGATCAAAATGGTGATGGAGACCCCACAAACGACGACTCTGACGGAGATGGCACACCAAACTACCTGGATACAGACTGTGACAATGATGGCATCCCAGATTTGGAAGAAGGAGGAAACGATACAGATGGAGATGGATTGCCAGACTTCCTTGATGAAGACAGTGATGGAGATGGTATTCCTGATGCGCGAGAGGGTACTGGAGATACAGATGGAGATGGCATCCCAGATTACAAAGACACCGATAGCGATGGAGATGGCATCCCCGATAGTGTAGAGGGTACTGGAGATAGCGATGGCGATGGTATACCGAACTACCTGGACCCTGATAGTGATGGCGATGGGATCCCGGATAGTGAGGAAGGTTACGGAGATACAGACGGTGATGGCATCCCAGATTACCTGGATGAGGATAGTGATGGGGATGGCATTCCTGATACAGATGAAAGCAGGGAGGATAGCGATGGAGATGGTATTCCTGATTTTCAGGACGAAGACAGTGACGGAGACGGTATACCAGACAGTGAAGAAGGAAGCGGAGATAGTGACGGAGATGGTATCCCTGATTACCTGGATGAAGACAGTGATGGGGATGGTATCCCTGATTCGGACGAAGGAAGTGGAGATAGTGATGGTGACGGCATACCCGATTATCTGGACGAGGATAGTGATGGTGATGGTATTCCTGATGCCGATGAGGGGAATGGTGATAGTGATGGAGACGGAATTCCTGACTTCCTTGATGAGGACAGTGACGGTGACGGTATCCCGGATAGTGAAGAAGGCAGTGGTGACACTGATGGCGATGGTATCCCAGATTACCTGGATCAGGATAGTGATGGAGATGGTACTGATGATAACGAAGAGAGCACCGAGGCAGATTGTGATGGTGACGGCATCCCTGACTACAGAGACGCATACAGCTGTGACGACTTACCGGTAGATGATGTGTTTACTCCAAACTTCGATGGGTTCAATGACAACATGGTCATTGAGGGAATCGAGAACTTTCCGAATAATTCGGTTCGCATTTACAATCGCTGGGGTAACCTGGTATGGGAAGCCACAGGATATGACAATAGAGACAATGCCTTCCAGGGGCTGGTAAACTCTGGCAATACGCTGAGCAATGGCACAGCACTTCCAGATGGCACCTACTTCTTCATCGTGGATTTCGGTGATGGAGCAAAGCCACTGCAAAAAGGATACATAACCATTAAACGATAACCAGACGTGAATAAGCTACTCATCTTTCCGATCTTCTTGCTGGCTTGTACCCTTGCTTATGGGCAGCAGCAGGTAATGTTTACTCAATATATGTTTAACCAAATGGCGCTCAACCCTGCCTATGCAGGCATCCATGATGGTGTGAGCGCTAGTGCGCTCATGCGCGAGCAATGGGTGGGCTTTGAAGGAGCCCCCAGTACGCAAACGCTGAGCATACATAGTCCAATCGGTTTTACTCCCATTTCATTGGGAGGTATGATCGTACGTGACAAAATAGGCTCTACTACACACCATGGTGTGCACATGGCCTATGCCTACCGGATCAAGTTTGCCAATAAAACCAAAATGTCATTCGGACTTCAGGCGAGCCTCTCGCACTACCACCAAAACTTTGCAACTAGTGCGGGAAGTGACCCTTCATTGACCAATGCCAGCCAAAACATGATTCGGCCCAATTTTGGTGCAGGTTTGCTCTGGCATTCTGATCGATTTTATCTCGGGCTGGGCGTACCCCAAATGATCAATCAGTCTTTTGATCCTGACAACCCGGATTCAGAATCTGAGCTCATCCGTCACTATTTCTTAAGTGCCGGGTATGTATTCCCGATTGCTCCGGGTGTAATGCTCAAGCCAAACTTTCTGTTGAAAGCAGTGGACGGAGCACCCATACAGGCAGATATCAATATGAACGTGCTCCTCAGAAATGTGCTGTGGGTAGGAGTGTCCTACCGTTCGCTAGATAGCTTTGATGCCATCGTGCAGTTTCAGATAGGTCCTAAACTACAGGTGGGTTATGGTTTTGATTTTTGGACCACCACAGAGCTCAGTCAGGTAAATTCCGGCTCACATGAGATCATGATCAACTACATCATAGAGCTGCCACGAGCCAAAATACTTACTCCACGATACTTCTAATTTGTTAACAGCCAGCAACACCTTATCATGAAGAAAACACAACTCTTTTTTGCATTGGCCTTCTTATGGTGCCTGTCTAGCCAGGCTTCTGAGGGCAAGTATGAGCGTCTGATCCTTAAGGCGGATAAGTTTTACAATGAGTTTGTCTACCCGCGAGCTATTGACCTGTATGAAAAGGCATTGGACCTGAAGGGGGACTTTGTACCCTACCCGGCACTGCAAATTGCGAATAGCTACCGCTTGATGAACAAGCCTGAGCAGTCCGAGAACTGGTATGCCAAAGTGGAAGAAAATAACGCGCTCACGAGCACGGAAGATAAAATCAATTTTTCCCAGGTATTGCTCAAAACTGGACAGGACAAGAAAGCTAAGCAGTTGATCAGTAATGTGGAAGCTGCAACCCAAACGGATCTCGGACGGCTTAAAAGTCTGGACAACATCGAGGTTTTTTACTCAGACTCAGCTGCGTACTATTTAGAAAATCTCCCGATTAATTCTGATCAAAACGATTTTAGTCCGGTCTTCTATGATGAAGGCCTCGTATTTGTATCCAACAGAAAGACCAGACGCCTGGGGCAAAGCACCTACTACTGGGACGAAACCTACTTTTTGGACCTCTTCTATGCGCCTTTTGAGGGAGATAGCCTGGGTGCTGCCCGTCCAATGAGTACTAAACTCAATACACAGTTTCATGAAGGTCCCGCTGCTTTTTTAGAAAACGGTGAGCACGTAATCTTTACGAGAAACAATTTTCACCTGGGACAAAAAGGAGTGAGCGAAGAAGGTGTAACCATGCTGAGTATGTACTCGGCTAGAAAGAATGAACGAGGCAAATGGGATAAACCTGCGCCAATGCCTTTTAATAGCGAAGACTACAGCGTAGGCCACCCGGCTGTTGCACCCGATGGCAAAACACTCTATTTCTCATCGGATATGGCGGGGACTCATGGGAAGGCTGATATTTTTAAAAGCACCTATGAAAATGGCGTTTGGTCTGCTCCTATCAACATGGGAGATATCATCAATACGGCAGAAGACGAATTATTCCCTTATGTGTCTGAAGACAATGTATTGTATTTCGCCTCCATGGGGCATCCGGGCATTGGCGGATTGGACGTGTACAAAGTAGACCTGAATGATACGGAGCCTGAGGTGATCAATATGGGATACCCGATCAATACAACCAAAGATGATTTTGGGTTTATCCTCAATGGAAACATCGGGTACGTATCCAGTGCACGTGATGGCGGGCTGGGCAGCGATGATATTTATAGAGTAAATGTGTTGGAGATGGACCTCACCGTAAAGCTGGTAGATGCTCAAACAGGCAAGCCTGTAGAGGGAAATATAGCGGTTGAGGATCAGGCGGACGGATCACAGTATGAGTCGCAAAGTGGTGCATTGGAAGGTATAAGACTCCTGAGGGGCCGTCAGCTATCGATAGCTGCAGCCGCAGCAGGATATCAGCCAGCTTCAGAGGTGTTCAACTCGGCTACCTTGGCCAAATCTGTAGAAAGTCATGTGATAGAGGTTGCACTGGAGCCACGACTTGCGAAAATTGATGTGCTATTGGTCACCAATCCAGGGCGTGCAAATCAGGTAATTGGGTTAGGGGAACAACTGACTATTTATTCTGACTATACTTCGCTCAAAACCGAGATGGATAAGCAGTATGCAGATGTAGGTGAACTGTATCGCCTGGAAAGTATCTTCTACGATTTCAATCGCAGCAAAATACGAAAAGATGCCGCTGCTCAGCTGGATGGTTTGGTAGCCCTGATGAAAAAATACCCAGCCATGAATGTGGAGCTGGGAGCGCATACGGATAGCCGAGGTAGCAACACCTATAATAATTGCCTGGCTCAACGCAGGGCAGAAAAGGCACAGGAATACCTCATAGAAAAGGGTATTGCTGCGGCTCGTATAGCCATCACGTATTTTGGTGAAGACAAACTAGTGACCAATTGTGGTGACGGAGTGCCGTGTGATGAGGTAAAACATCAACTGAACAGAAGGACTGAAATCAAGGTTGTAAAATAATAAGACATCATTTCTACTACTACCTAAGGGCAGCTCATCTGTGGGTTGCCCTTATTTTTTGCTTTGAATTTTGCGGACAGCTTTTAGCAAGAGTTTCTTAGGGACAAACTTCGTAGACTTGGCCATCAGCGCATTTCTCTTACCGTGGATGGCTACCACCTCACCTTTTAGCATGGCTTCATAGCCAAAGCTGGCTACTTCTGCTGAGGTAGGCAGGTTTTTCCCTTTGAATAGCCCAGATTCCTGCATATCGGCAGTTTTGGCAAATTCAGATTCCGTGGCACCAGGGCACAGTGCCGTTACCGATACCCCAAACTCTTTCCACTCCTCATACAACCCTTCGCTATACGCTTGTACAAAATGCTTGGTGGCATAGTATACAGACATGAGCGGTCCCGGCTGAAAAGCAGCCGTACTCGAGACCTGCATGATTTTGCCACTTCGCCGCTTCACCATGTCTGAGCCAAATAATTTAGTCAGCTGGCATAGTGCCAGAATGTTGAGGTTGATCATCATCTCCTCACGCTCCCAGTTGGTTTCATGGTAAAGACCAAAATCCCCAAAACCGGCATTGTTAATAAGGTATTCTACTTCTAAGCCTGCCTCTTGTACAGCCTCGTAGACTTCCAGCGCACTGTCCGGTATGCTAAGGTCTTTCGGGATGGCCATTACCTTTACTTCATGTGCTGCCTCCAGTTCGTCTTTTAGTTCCAGGAGCTTGGTGGTACTTCTGGCTACAATGATGAGGTCTCCTCCACGGCTAGCATGTAGCCGGGCGAGTTCCTTGCCTATGCCAGAGGAAGCACCAGTAATGAGTGCTGTTGGGGTCATGTGGTTTTTGTGTTAAAGTTGCTGCTTTTGATAACGAAAAAACTCACCAGAATGATTAGAAGTATTGAAAAGATTGCGACTAGCAAAGTAGTGTTAGTAGAGCCTTGGAGGCCATAGCCGATGACTATCGGTCCGATAGCTGTGGCCACTACCATAAATGTGGTGGTCATGCTTTTGATGGCTCCGAGGTTTTTGACACCATATAGTTCAGCCCAGAGTGCTACACCCGTAAGCGAACCCAGGCTGGCGGTCATCCCCAGGAGAATCATATAAAGCATTGCCGCGAGTTTATGATCGGCAAAAAGCAGTAAGGCGAGACCCAATGCTACAGGTAGCAGATAGAAGGTAAACACTTTTTGGGCCGAAAAGCGATCGACCAACGCTCCTCCTAAAAAGGAGGTGAGCACTTTGGCTATGCCATACCCCACAAAACAAAAGGCCATCCAGTCCATGCTCCATCCTTTGGCAGCTGCCAAAAGGTTTTGATGAATAAATATGCCCGTAATAAAGAACGGTAAGAACATAAATGCCGGAAGCAGCAGGTAGAATTTTGGATCTCGAAGGACCTGCCGGCGTGTAAAATCTGTGGTTTTCGACTGCTCTGGTGCGGTTTGTGGTATTGCGGTATCGGTTTTAATAAGCAGCCTCGTAAGAGGTATAAATATCAGCAAGACGACTGCAGCCAGGGCTATCCATGACATGCGCCACCCAAAGTCATTGATGATAAAAATCAGGACCATAGGAGTGAACGTTTCTGCTATAGCGAGTCCAAGCCCTACAACCGAGAGTGCTTTGCCACGCTGCTCATGGAAAAACTTGGCGGTGGCTGTGGAGCCTATAAGTATCATGCCTCCTTGTCCGAAAAATCGTAGCAAGAACAATCCAGGGATTAATAGCATAAGCCGATCAGCTGAAAACATCACGGCACAAGCCATGATAAGCCCTATGCCCCCAACCAGGCTCAGGTGCTTGAGGTTGGCCCGGTCTACCCAGCCGCCTATCAGCGGCAAAGTAAATGCGCTGGCGATGGTGGCTATCGCATAGCTGTTGCTAAATGCACCGCTCGAAAGCGACAGGTCCGAAAGGATGAATGGTACCGAAACACTGATCAGAAATGTCTGCCCGATGCTGGAGAAAAAGTAGTGAAGGGCGCCGTAGGTAAGTTTGTATGGGTACTTGCGTAAAAGTTGGAGGTAATTCATGCAGCCAGATTAGGCCGCAAAGCTAGTGGATTAGCCTATTTGATGCCGCTCGTGTAAAAATCAATATTTACTACTAAAAAGTAGAACAAATGGAAATCAAGCACCGTATATTAGTTCTACAATTTAGTAGTATCATGAAAGAAACACGACTAGGAGAGTTTGAGGAAGTGATTTTGCTGCTCGTAGGCATTCTCACAGACCAGGCTTACGCCATGAAGTTGGCGGAGGAGTTTGAGCAGCAGTCTGGGCGTAGTGTATCCATCGGGGCGGTACATTCTACGCTAGAGCGTCTACGCGAAAAAGGGTTTTTGACCTCCGAAATGGGTCAACCCACTGCGGAGCGTGGGGGCAGGCGCAAGCGCTTATATCGCATCACTGCAGAGGGCCAGCAAGCGCTGAGTGCCTCACGCGACCTTCGAATGAATCTATGGAGTCAATTTCCAGCATTTTCAGGACAATGAGAGTGATGCTACTGAGCTGTATGTTGTGCTTATGCTGGGGAGTCAGCGCACAGCAAAATGAACAGCTATTTTCCGAAATTAGAGCACAAGACAGCCTGCTCTTCGATGTGGCATTTAATACCTGCGATCTGGCAGTTTTTGAGCGTTTGGTAGCCGATGATTTGGAGTTTTACCATGATCAATCTGGTGTTATGGTTGGGAAAGATACGTTTCTGGCCAATACCAAAAATGGCCTGTGCAACCTGGACTATCAGCCCATCCGGCGACTAGATCAGATGCAGGTATTTCCTATGTATAATCAAGGTGGACTATATGCTGCTCTCCAGACTGGCACTCACTCATTTTACGCTGAGTTTGACCATCAAAAAGGAGAACAACTGACCTCTCAGGCACAGTTTGCTCACTTGTGGGTGTTGGTTGACGGAGCGTGGAAGCTATCTCGAATTGTGAGCTATGACCATCAGGCGCCATGAGTAAAGTATCGCCTCCAAAGTATGCTGAAAAACTGCTGGAATGGGTGCTTCACGATGAGCTGGCAGAAGAAGTGCTGGGCGATTTGGAAGAGCAATTTTATGCGCATGCAGACCGCAAAGGGCTCCGCCGTGCAAAACGAAACTACTGGTATCAAACCTGGAATTACCTCCGACCCTTCGCTCTAAAACCAACTAAACTAACCAATCATTTTAGTATGTACCGTCATTATTTTAAACTTTCGTGGAGAGCTTTAAAGCGCCAGCGCTTATACTCTTCCATCAAAATTGGTGGGTTTGCACTAGGCATAGCTGCTACCATATTTATTGCTCTTTTTATTCAAGAAGAGGTGAGTTATGATCAGCACTATAAAGATCAGGACCGTATTTTTCGAATGATCAATGTAGTAGATGCCCCAGATGAAAAGTCTAAATGGAGCCATCTGCAAGCACCGATTAAGGCGGTGCTGGATTCGGATATTCCACAGATAGAGCAGTCGGCACGCTTTATAGCTTTCAATTGGTACAATGCCGGAGACAATCAATTTCGCCCGCAAGGCACCACTCAGTCTGTATATGAAAAAGGATTTGCCTACGCAGACCCTGAGCTGCTAGAGATTCTGGAAGTACCTTTTATCTACGGAAACGCTACTACAGCTTTGGCTCAGCCAAACAGCATTGTGCTATCCAAGGAAAAAGCCGACAGTTACTTTCCAAACCAGGACCCAGTGGGCCTGCAAGTCATCCTCAATGAGGAGGAAGATAATGCTTACACCATTGGTGGCGTGATGGACATAGTAGCAAACACGCACCTTCAGGCTGATTTTTTGCTAACGCTGAAGGGGAAGGAGTTTTGGCCCGGAGAGCAAACTTCCTGGGACTCGTGGAATTACAGTACCTACGTCAAGCTGGTGCCAGGTGCGGACCGACAGCAGGTAGAGCAAAACCTGCTCGCGATTCGCGATACCCACATGGCCGCTACATTGTCTGATAATGGAGGCGAGTCTGCCTTTGATCTACAAGCGCATTTTAGGTTTTTACTACAGCCGGTGAATGAAATCTACCTGACTCCCGCGGAGGAGTTGCACGATAGCCTTTTACATGGAGACCGGAAAACGGTGTGGTTATTTGGCTGTGTGGCATTATTTATTCTGCTGCTCGCCTGTGTGAATTTTATCAACCTGTCTACTGCGAAATCCGCTATGCGAGCCAAAGAAGTCGGTATGCTGAAGGTGGTGGGTTCCTTCCGTAGTGACCTCATTCGCCAGTTTTTGGCTGAGTCTGTGCTTTTTTGTGTGATTGCGTTTGGGTTTGCGCTGGCGTTGGTTGCATTGCTTATGCCCTACTTCAATATCCTTACAGGTAAAACCCTCGAACTGCCCTGGTTAGACTTCTGGTTCCTTCCAGGGTTTGGGGTGCTGATTCTTCTCGTCGGTGTGATATCGGGTATTTATCCGGCGTTTTATCTGTCGGCGTTTCGCCCAGCCGAAGTGTTAAAGGGTACGGTGACAAAAGGTAAGAAAAGCTCACGATTGAGATCAGGATTGGTGGTTTTTCAGTTTGCCACCACCATCGTGCTAATTATCTGCACGGTGATCACCTACCGTCAGATGGATTTTATTTTGAATAAAAAGCTTGGTTTTGAGAAAGATCGCGTGGTTTTGCTCTATGGCTCCAATACTTTGGAAGAGGGTCAGCAGGCGCTGAAAGATGAGCTCAAGCGGCTATCACATGTGGAGCAGGCCACCATTTCGGAGTTTATTCCTATAACAGGTGCTACCCGCGATCAAAATGGCTTTTGGCTGGCCGGTCGGCGAGAGCTGGATAAAAGTGTAGGGGCTCAAAAGTGGAGAGTGGATGAAGACTATTTGCAAACAATGGGAATGAAGCTCGTGCAAGGCAGGAATTTTTCAGAAGCCTTTGCTTCCGATTCATCGGCAGTAATCATCAATGAAGCCATGGCGCGTGAGTTTGGATTGGATGATCCGCTTGGCGCTAAAATCGTCAACAGTTTTGAGCCCGCCTATCATGTGATCGGTGTGGTAGAGGATTTTCATTTTGAATCGATGAAAGGTGAAATTCGTCCGCTGTGTCTCGTGCTAGGCGGGGAAGGAATTCTAATGCCTCTGAGACTTGCCGGAAGCGACGTAGCCAGCGCCATGCATGCCGTGGAGCACGTGTGGGACCAGTTTTTGCCCAATCAGGCCATTCGGTACCGATTTATGGATCAGGAGTATGCCCACATGTATGACATGGTCCAGCGTACGAGTCGCGTGTTTACCGTGTTCTCGGTACTGGCGATCATTGTGGCGTGCCTGGGTTTATTTGCTTTATCAGCTTTTATGGTAGAGCAGCGAAGCAAAGAGGTGAGCATTCGCAAAGTCCTGGGCGCTTCGCTCATGCAGATTTTTGGATTGCTGACGTTTAATTTTTTACGACTGGTAGTACTCTCGCTGGTCGTAGCGATTCCGCTTGGCTGGTACCTGATGCGGGAGTGGTTAGACACCTTTGTTTATCGGGTGACCATCACCTGGGATGTGTATGTCCTGGCTGGGCTGATCGCACTTGCGGTAGCGCTGATTACCATCAGTGGGGAATCCCTCAAAGCTGGGGTAGATAATCCTGCCAAAAGGCTGCGGTCAGAGTGAGATTTTCGGACTAAATCCAAACGCTTTATCCCTGGGAGAGTTAATCCTACGAAGCTTTTCGAAAATCAGGCAGGTGACTGTCTGATAAAATGAAAACCAGCATGATGAAGAAATGGACCACTATGCTGTGTACGGTGCTTGCTCTCATGTGCGGTGCACAGCCTGCAGATATTCCCGACGACTCGCTGCGCGTAATTCACGGGCAGGAGCTTTACCAAAACCTGTGTTCCAGGTGTCACGACGTGGGCAACCAAAAACTGGGTCCTTCGCTGGCAGGTGTAGTAGACAGGCGGCCAGTACCCTGGTTGCTGCGGTTTATTCAAAACTCGCAGCAGGTGGTAGATAGTGGAGATCCCTACGCGCGCCACCTTTTTCGCACCTATAGTCACATGGTCATGCCAGCCTTTGATCAGCTAAGTGACTCGGCCACACTTTCTATTTTGGCTTATCTCAAAAAGGAGTCCAGTGCTGCATATTATGATTTTGCGGAAGACTCAGCGGTGTATTATGACAAAGCGCTGATCGACAAGGCTCACGATCGTGCCAGTAAGAAACAAGCCGAAGAGCGTGATTACTATGGCGTGTCTGATACCCTCACCATCCCAAGAGGCTCTGCTGTATTGCTCAAAGGCAAGGAACTGTTTAATAGCCAGTGTGCTACTTGCCACGGCATCCATGAGACACGAAAGGGCCCTGCCCTGGCGAGTGTCACAGATCGGAGGCCCCTGCCATGGTTGTTGGATTTTATAGATAGTCCCAAAGAGGTACTCGAAACAGGTGATGATTATGCCAACTTTTTGCTGACCAGCTATCCGTTTGTTATGCCGGGCTTTGAGTTTCTGACTACCGACGATAAGCTGGCTGTGCTTTCCTACGTACGTGAAACTACCGGTGCACCCAGCCATATAGCTGGAGTAAATGCCCGCAGCGGCAAAGCCGCGGATAGCACACCGCAGCTTCAGGCCCTGCCAGAAAAAAACTTAGGGGAAGGCCCACCGCCTCACCGCCCAGATAACCAAGGGCTCTGGAACATTCTAGGGGGCATCATTATCGCTCTTATGCTGATAGTGCTGTTGGTGCTCGTACTCAAATTCATCAAAGGAAAAAAAGACTAAGACACCTACGCAAGGCGAGAGCTGAGGAGTGCTTAGGTTTATTTACTTAACAATTATGAAACTAATTGATTATATTCACGTTTGTTAAGTAAATCATTGAGGAAATATGAAAGAACAAACCCTCGGAGAATTTGAGGAGCTGGTATTGCTGATGGTGGCGGCACTGCACGATGAAGCCTACGGAGTATCTATACTGGAGCACCTGGAGCGGGAAGCCGGCCGCAAAGCCAACATCAGTGCCATACATGTGGCGCTCAAGCGCCTGGAGCAAAAAGGGCTCGTAGTGTCAAGATATGGAGGGATCACCGGTGATCGCGGCGGCAGGAGGAAGAAGTTTTATGTGGTCACAGCATTTGGCAAAAAGGCTCTCGATCAGCAATACACAGTGCGTACATCGCTTTATAAGCAAATACCTGACATTTCATTTGCTAAAGGCTAAATCACTGACATTATGGATACACTCCCAAAACTGCCCATCCGGTTGCTCAGATGGTTTTGTAAAGTAGAGTACCTCGAAGAAATCGAAGGTGACCTGGTAGAGCTCTATGAGCTTCGCGCAGCTACTTCTGTAAAAAAGGCTCGCAGAAGATTGTTTTGGGATGTCATCTGCTCATTTCGCCCCACTAATATCAAATCCTTTCCGCTAACCAACCCTGTCATGAATACACTGTACAACTACACGAAAGTCTATTTTCGCCGGTTTCGAAAAGACCTGGCTCACTATGCCGTCAATACCCTGGGCCTGGCTTTGGGTTTTGTGGTGCTCTTTTTTATCCTCCTGTATGTTTCTGATGAGCAAAATCTGGATGCTCATCATTCAAAATCATCACGCATCTACCGGGTGCTGGAAAAGCGCACAAGCGATGAAGGTCAGGTGCAGCACTTCAGCAGTACCGCTAACCCACTGGGGCCAGCCTTAAAGGCAGAGTTTCCGGAGGTGGAAGAAGCAGCTCGGATGATCTACCTGGGGTCTGGAGCGCTAAAATATGGCGAAAATCAGTTTAGCGACCGAAACTATGCGTTTGCCGAGAAGAGCATTTTTCAAATCCTTGATTTTAATGTGGTGGCTGGCGATCCCCTCCAATCATTCGGTGGAGAAGTGGCGATCGCACTAAATCAATCAACCGCACGAAAGCTTTTTGGTGATCAGGACCCTGTTGGTAAGCTGGTGGATATGCCTGGCAAGCTTAGTGATGTAGAGGTCATAGCCGTCTATGAGGACCTGCCCTATACCAGTACTTACCAGTTCAATACTATCTACATCTTCAGGTTCGAAAAATTTCCTCAGAATTTTAGCGGCTGGTTTGCGTCCTGGGACTCCAGAGGAATGACCACCTGGGTATTGATGAAAGAGAACACACGACCTGCCGATGTGCTGGCGAAGAAAGCGCCATTCATGGAAAAGTATTTTGCAGAAGACGTGCGCGGCTACCATGATTTTTATTTTCAGTCCATCACGGACATGCACCTGGGCTCGTCACACCTGGACCATTATGGCACGGAGCCTTTGCCTACCATAGCTTATGGCGATCGCTCGTTTGTGTCCATTATTTTGCTCATCGGTGTATTTGTGATGGTTATTGCCGGCCTCAATTACATCAACCTGTCTTCCGTGCAGTCCTTGAAGCGGTCACTGGAAGCGGGTATTCGAAAAGTAAACGGTGCCAATGCTACACAGCTGAAGGTCCAGTTGTTTTATGAATCCTTCATTACCTTGCTGATCGCCTATGGCATTTCGCTAGCGTTAGTGGTCGCCTTGCACCCTTTCTTTTTAGAGCTTGCGCAAAAATCTATACCTGTAGCTGATGCATTTCGCATGGAAATTTTAGGCTACCATGCGGTTATTTTTGTGGCCATTTGGGTGATTTCTGCAATCATTCCTGCGCTTTATTATGCAAGTGCAAACCGCTCACTCGTGTTGGTAAAGAATGTGTTCGTTGGCAAGGGCGAAGTGCTCCGCAGAAGCTTTGTGGTAGTGCAGTATGGCATCTCTATTTGTCTGATCGTTGGGTCTATAGTTCTCTACAGACAGTTAGAATTCGTTCAGTCAAAAGACCTGGGTTTTTCACGCGACCAGCTACTTACTCTCGACATCAATAGTGGGGCCGCCAGGGCCAAAGCCACGCAAATTATTGCTGCATTGAAGTCCAGTGCAAATGTGGTAAATGCAAGCACCTCTTCACGAGTGCCCGGAGAGTGGAAGTATATACCATCTGCAGGGCTTTCGGTAGACCGAACCCATGAGCCGGTAATGGCTACCCACTATGCGGCAGACCAAAATTGGTTGGATACCTATGGTATGACCCTGTCAAAAGGACGCAATTTTTCGGGGAGTGATGCAGCCGATACCCTGAAGGTGCTGCTGAATGAAAAAGCCGTGGAAATGCTGGGGTTGGAAAACCCTGTAGGGCAGACATTATGGGTGTCTGAAGACACTGTCTCTAAAATGACTGTAATTGGCGTGGTGAAAAATTTCCATTTCGAGTCACTGCATAAGCCACTGGGGCCGGTAGTGATTACCAGCTGTAATAATCCTGTGTTGGGTATAGATTATTTCACCGTCAAATACAGCCAAAATACCGCTGAAGTAATAGCACATATGGAGGAGGTCCAAAAGCAATTTGATCCCGAAACACCCGCAGAGGTCAATTTTCTGGACGAACGATGGGAGCGTTATTACAAAGCCGATCAGGCTCGTAGCTCACTCATACTGGTGGCCACCATTATTTCCATTATCATTTCCACGTTTGGCTTGTTTGGTTTGGTCAATTTTACTGCCGAGCGTAAAACCAAGGAGATAGGTATCAGAAAAGTAATGGGGGCTACTGTGGCAGAGATCATGTCCATCGTGCTGAAAGATTATCTCGTGCTGCTTCTGGTGGCGTTGCTACTGGCTACACCGTTGGCCTGGTGGATGCTGGAGCGCTGGCTGGCAGACTTTGCCTATCGCATAGATCTGTCGATATTTACTTTTGCATTTGCGTTTGTGGCAGTGCTGTTGGTGTCTTTTGTCACGGTATTTGCACGTGTGTTTCGGCTGGCCCGGTTAAACCCCGTAGTTTCCTTGAGGTACGAATGACTTGTGAGCGTGTGGTTGTGGCATTTTTTAGCCAAGGATTTTTTTAATTTGATCCTGTGACAAGACTTTCATGGTCATAATTATTCCCTTCGACACGGATAATTTACTGGTCCATCCGTTTCGTTGGAACCATGTATGCACCTTTTTTATTAAATTATGTGGTTGGGATGAAACCTATTTATAGGAAATGGAGTTTCTATTAAGTTGGAATTTAAAACCTTAAGAGATTGACACGTATTGAATTTAGTTGTAAATTCGCGGTTTTCTTTTGGTGTAAATTGACCAGCATCCACAGCGTTTTTTAAACCAGGGAAAAAAGAACATTTAATAAGAAATCGTTTAGCATATGCGACAACTCAAGATTACACAGTCGATTACCAACAGACGCGAAAGCCACACGCTGGAGAAGTACTTCACCGAGGTGAGTAACGTACCCATGATTACCCCTGACGAGGAGGTGACACTGGCCAAAAGAATCCGTGAGGGTGACGAGCTGGCGTTGGAAAAGTTGGTAAAGGCGAACTTGAGATTCGTGGTTTCGGTAGCGAAGCAGTACCAAAACAGAAGTCTTCCTCTCAATGATCTGATCAATGAAGGAAACCTCGGTTTGATCAAAGCGGCTAAGAAATTTGACGAAACAAAAGGATTTAAGTTTATCTCATACGCAGTATGGTGGATTCGTCAGTCGATCATGCAGGCACTAGCTGAGCAGTCGCGTATCGTTCGTCTGCCGATGAACAAATCCGGTGCGATCAACCAAATCCGAAGAGCATACGCTGAGTTGGAGCAGCAGTTTGAGCGTGAGCCAACTGAAGAAGAACTTGCCGACATTCTAGATATGAAGCCTAGTGAAGTGCGCAATACCCTGGGTGCTGAGGTGAAGCAGATGTCTATGGACGCGCCATTTGGTGAAGATGAGTCTGGATCACTGCTTGACGTTCTGGAAAACGAAACCACCGGGCCTACAGATGGTGAGTTGGTATTCAATGATTCCCTGAAGGTGGAGACACTCAGAGCACTATCTACGCTTACTGCTCGTGAGCGTGAGGTAATCATGATGAGCTTTGGTATCGGTCATGACAACCCTTACACACTCGAAGAAATAGGAGATGCCATGGGGCTTACGCGTGAGCGTGTACGTCAGATTCGTGAAAAGGCGCTTCAAAAGCTCAGAGAGCCAGGTAAAAATAGAAGACTGAAAGAATTTGTAGCTAACTAATCCTGCTGGAGAGTTAGTCGCATCAAAATATGAAAGCCCATCTGCAACTGCAGATGGGCTTTTTGGCTTTTATGAAGATAGAGCAAGTTTATAAAGCTCCCAGCTTAATCATTAGCCCTGTAGATACTACTATGGTCGCATCACCCACGCCATTTTCTCCTACAAAATTGTCATAAGGCCCACGGTAGAGCTTGCCTTCTAGTTTGAAGTTAGCCGCATCATTGAGCTGATGTGAGACCGTAAGTGAAGCAATGTTCATTATAAACTCACCAACATGTGCAGGAAGTAGCAAGGCGTTTTGGTCTACTACATATTCATATCTACCTGCCAGACTCCACCGATCGATCACCTCATAGCTAATGATGCCGGTGAGAAACGTAGTGGTATGGTGGTCTGACGCATTCGGTACTTCTTGTCGAGTGTAGTCAGCGATGGCCACTATTTTTAGTTTATTCACAGGAGCCAGCTCTATTAAGAAGTTGTTGTGAAACCGGTTGACAGCTGAGTCCCCATCATTTTCTTTGCCGTAGTAGTTTCCATAGCTGACCATGAACTGTTCGCCGAAGCGATGGTCTATAGCGAGCCCCACAGCTTTGTTATTGTTCGTTTCCCCTATGTTTTGCCAGCCATTGAGTACTACGGCTCGGATTTCGGTGTTTTCGGACAGTGGCTGAGTGTACCGTACACCCGACTGGTAGTAGGGCGTATATTCGGTAGCTAGTGCAGGTGAGTATAATGCCCGATCCATGGCTAATGCGCTCTCATACCCAAAGTGCCCACCAAATATTCCGACATCCACCCAGCCCTTTTTTCCCACCTTGACTCCAGCGTAGCCCTCGTAAATCATCTGGTAGAGTTTGTCCGGCTCTGCGCTATAGTTATTGGCCGGATAAGTGCCGGTCTGAAGTGCCAGACTCCCACGAACGCGCTCCCCATCATAGGCACCTTTTATGATCCCGTGGTTTAGCTGAAAGGCATTGTGCTGGTCATGCTGGGTAACGTACAGGCGCTGGTTTTCTGTGGGCTTGCTAAAGTCGTAGGCGTAGTACGTGTCCAGGTAAAAACCAAACTTCATTTCGGAATCTTGCCCGTTGACATTGTAAAATTTCAAAAAAAGGAGGGAAATAAATATAAAAGAGATAATTCTAGTCATTTGCTGTGGGTTTTGATTTGCTTAATTTTGGGCCTCAAAAAATAAATATAATGGATTTAAGATCGGAGAGAATCAAAAATATGGCAGAGTCTGCTACTCTCGCCATGGCGGCCAAGGCCCGCGAGCTCAAGCAGCAAGGTGTAGATGTTATATCATTGAGTCTGGGTGAGCCAGATTTTAAGACTCCTAAACACATTCAGGAAGGTGCAAAGGCTGCTATTGATGAAGGTAAATATTTTGCCTATCCTCCCGTGAACGGTTACCTGGATTTGAGACAGGCGATCAGCGAAAAATTCAAAAAAGAAAATAACCTCGACTATTCACCCGATCAGATTGTGGTTTCTAATGGAGCAAAGCAATCTATCGCCAATACATTTCTGGCCCTACTCGATCCGGGAGACGAAGTAATTGTATTTACTCCGTACTGGGTGAGCTACAGTGCGCTAGTAGAGCTGGCCGAAGGCAAGTGTGTATTTGTTGGGGGAGATATCGAAAATGACTTTAAGCCAAGTGCTGAGCAGGTAAAGGCTGCCATCACTGACAAAACAAAGGCTATTATCTTCTCCTCACCATGTAACCCTACAGGGTCGGTATTTACTGAAGAGGAACTCACGGCTATCGCAGAGGTGCTGCAAGACCATCCAAATATTGTGGTGCTATCAGATGAGATCTACGAACTGATCAACTATGGCGACAAGCATGTGAGCATAGGATCACTACCAGGCATGCAAGACCGCACTGTCACGATCAATGGCTTTGCAAAAGGCTTTGCTATGACTGGCTGGAGAGTAGGTTACATAGGAGCACCGCTTTGGCTGGCAAAAGCAGCTAGTAAAGTGCAGGGGCAAATTACCTCAGCAAACTGCTCTATCGCTCAGCGAGCGGCACTTACAGCGCTTACCACCTCTTTGGAGCCATCTTATGAAATGGTAAAAGAGTATAGAAAGCGTAGAGATATGGTGCATGGCCTGCTTAGTGAAATACCTGGTGTAGAGGTAAACATGCCAGGTGGAGCCTTTTACTTCTTCCCTAACATCAGTAGCTTCTTTGGCAAAAGTGTAAACGGTAAGAAAATTGAAAATGCTACAGACCTCAGCTTGTACATTTTGGAAGACTCCAATGTTTCTGTAGTGACCGGAGAGGCTTTTGGTGCACCTGAGTGTATGCGTCTTTCGTATGCTGCATCAGAAGACGAGCTGAAGCGAGCTATTGCTGCGATCAAGGAGTCGCTTTCTAAATTGTCATAAATGGTCTATACCTCCATTTCGGAGATTTTTGAGGCCTTCAAACATCTAAAGGTGTTGATCATCGGTGATTCGATGGTCGACACCTACACTTATGGTGCGGTACACCGAATGTCTCCAGAGGCCCCGGTGCCCGTACTATCCTCTGAGCGCACAGAACACCGGCTGGGCGGTGCCGCCAATGTTGCGCTAAACATTGCCTCATTAGGGGCTAAACCCATATTATGCTCTGTCATTGGGCATGACCTTTCTGGAGCAAATCTTATTGAGCTGTGCTTGCAGCATCATCTGGACCCTCGTTTTATTGTAGAAAGTAAGGTGCGCCCTACTACCGTGAAACACCGAATGATAGCCGGTGGACAGCAGTTGCTGCGCGTAGATGATGAAGTCACCGATGACCTGTCTGCCATCGATCAGGCCATGCTTTGGAAGCATATCTCGGCTCAACTTCCCACTTGCGATGTGGTGATTCTGCAAGATTATGATAAAGGGTGTTTGTTTCCAGACATGATCGAAATGATCGTTTCAGAAGCCAAGGCTGCCAACAAGCCTGTGGTTGTAGATCCAAAGTTTAAAAACTTCAGTAAATACAAAGATGTCACACTTTTTAAGCCAAATGCAAAGGAATTTGATGCTGCAGTACCAGGGACGGATCTGCCATTGGCTGAACGTGTGGCACAATGGCGTGAGGACCAAGGAATAGCTCAATGCTTGCTGACTCGGTCTGGAGACGGTGTGCTCTATGATTCACAAGAGGATAGTGGGTGTTTGCCTGCCAGGCTGCGTGAAGTAGCTGATGTGTCAGGTGCTGGAGATACTGTGTTGTCCATTGCGGCTTTATGCCAGGCCATACACCTTCCGCTTAGATTTACCGCGGAGTTGGCTAACTTAGGTGGTGGTATCGTATGCGAGCATTTTGGAGTAGTGCCTCTATCATCAGATCGGCTGATGGCGGAGGCAGCAGAAGACCTCCTGCTGCTGGGCATGCTTAGGCCAGCTAAATGAACCGAATGAACATTCGTTATTTTATCACCTGTATATGTGTGCTGATCGGGCTTTTTGCTACTGCGCAAACTGCAGAACAGGGCGTGCTTGATCTACGCAATGTGGACTTTTCTGAAGAAAGTGTTCCGCTAGATGGCGAATGGCAGTTTTTCTGGGGGCAGCTCCTGGAGCCGGGTGATGAGGTGAGTACTCCTATAGATTATTTTGAGTTTCCAGAGCTTTGGAATGACGCTACTACTCGCCAGGGGGTGAAGCTGGAGAACTTTGGCGTAGCTAGCTATCGACTTCAGGTACTTCTTCCAGAGAGCAGTCCAGAGCTGGCTTTAACCTTCAAGCACCTTTATTCGGCAGGAAGACTCTTTGTAAATGGCAAGGAGGTGCCTTTTTGTGGGCAGACGGGCAACACTCCCAGCACATCAAAACCCCGATGGGTTCCAGGAGTAATTGAGTTGCATGATGAAGTAGATACTTTAAACCTGCTGCTTCAGATATCAAATTTTCAACATTACAAAGGAGGGGCGCGTGAGTCCATTGTTTTAGGTGCTGAGGAACGTATAGATGCCCTGGAAAAAGAGACTTTAGCTTATGACTTGCTGCTGGCAGGCACACTCATCATGGCCGGCTTGTTTTTCTATGGATTGTATCTGTTTGGCCTTCGGGAAAAAGCAGCTATTTTCTTTTCATTGTTTTGCCTCACCTTTGCCTATCGCATGGTTGGGGCAGACGATTATTCGCTACAGATAATCTATCCAAACATGCCCTGGGGGTTGAGTATGAAACTGGAGTATTTGTCGCTTTTTCTGCCTCCGGCATTTTTTGCCATGTATACCCACTACTTATACCCGTTTAGATATCGATTTAACCCGTTTTACATCTTTGCCTCATTGTCTTGTGTATTTGCGTTGATCACCGTAGTGAGCCACCCACTTGTTTTTACAAGAATTGTAGATGCTTATCTATTCTTATTGTTAGCGGGTATTTCGCTGGGAGGGTATACCTATTTTCGAGCCTATCAGCTGAAACTCGGAGGCTCACAGTATGCTTTGATCAGTTCATTGGTGGTATTGGTGGTATTTTGCTACAAGATCATTATCTACCTGGGAGCGGCTACCGAGATTGAAATCATCACCTTTATAGGGTTTCTGGGTTTTTTCTTTTTCCAATCCTTGATCTTATTTTTTCTATTCACGGACAGTTTGAAGCGGTCCAAGGAGCAGGCCGAGCATGCTGCTAAGATGAAGTCGGATTTTTTATCCATGATGTCCCATGAAATTCGCACCCCTATGAATGCGGTCATTGGCCTGTCCAACTATCTTTTGGAAGATTCCCCACGAAAAAGCCAGGTTGAAACACTTAACACTTTGAAGTTTTCTGCCAAAAACCTACTGGTCATCATCAATGACATTTTGGATTTCAGCAAAATCGAAGCAGAAAAAATTGAGTTTGAATACACTCCGGTCTTATTGCAAGGGCTGATGGCCAGCTTGAAAAAAGTGTTTGAGCCCATCGCTGAAGAAAAGAACCTGAAGCTGGTGTTTGACTGTGACAACCGCATTCCACAGGTAATACGGTGTGATCAAACGCGTACCAGTCAGGTGTTGACTAACCTGATCAGTAACGCTATCAAATTTACCGAAAAAGGTGTGGTGAAAGTAAAAGTAGAGTTGGTGGCGGGTGGTCTTCATCAAGTCAGGTTGAAGTTTAGTGTAATCGATACAGGGATAGGTATACCTCAAGATCGGCAGGAAAGCATCTTTCAAAGTTTTACGCAAGCGACCAGTTCTACTACCCGACAGTTTGGAGGAACGGGGCTGGGGCTTACCATCACTAAAAAATTGCTCAATTTGCAAGGCGTGGAGTTGAAGTTGGACAGTGAGCCCGGCAAAGGGTCTGTGTTCTCTTTCATTCAGGCATTTGAGGTGGTGCGCGATAGTATGCCGGCGTACAGTGATGCTCCACAGACTATCAACTCTTACCAGCTGCCTGTGGAGGTATTGTTGGTAGAAGACAATGCCGTAAATATTATGGTAGCCGAAAAGTTTTTAAAACGCTGGGGCGCAAAAGTGGTAGTGGCCAAAAATGGGCAAGAGGCCATTGATGCGGTGGGGAATTCTGCATTTGATGTGATACTCATGGACCTGCAAATGCCGATAATGGATGGCTATGAAGCTGTAAGGAAAATCCGGCAAAGGGGCGTGTCCATACCCATTATAGCGCTGACAGCAAGTGCACTGATGGAAGAGCAGCGTAAGATTTTTGACGCGGGTATGGATGCTTTTGTGACCAAACCATTTGAGCCCGAAGAGCTTTATCAGAAAATGGCCCAGTTTTGCCGATGAAAGCACTAATCAGATATTCGCTACTGAGTCTGTGCGTTTTACTGCCGCTCCTGCTTGTATCACAAGCTAAGAAGGGCGTGATCGATTTGAGGCAGAATCATTGGGATCAGGCCTATGCGCTAGATGGTGAATATGCGTTTTACTGGAATCAATTGCTGCAACCGGATGAGCTGTATCCTCCCGATGATTACCTGTATTTTCCCTCCCTTTGGAATGATCAAATAGTAGGCCATGATACACTTTCTGCAATTGGCTACGCAACTTATCATACTCAGGTGCTGCTGGACCCGGACCAAACCTATATGCTCCATATAGAAGATGTCTATTCATCATTTAAGGTCTACTTTAATGGTGATGTAATAGCTGTAAATGGTGAGGTAGCCTCAGAAAAAGAGTCTTATCAGCCCTTATGGAAGCCGGTGTTTGTAGTACTGCCCCAGGTTAGAGACACTAATGAGCTCGTCATTCAGATAGCCAATTTTGACCACAGCAAAGGAGGGGCTCTTGAGGGTATTGAAATTGGTGAGCACTCCTATATGGAAGATCGGTGGCTTACACTGGTGGCTTACGATCTCATTTTAACAGGTAGCCTGGTCATGGGTGGGTTGTTCTTTCTTGGCCTTTACTTTTTCGGTCGCCACGACAAGTCTATCCTTTTCTTTTCATTGTTCTGCATTGTCTATAGTTATCGGATAGTTGGATTTGGCCTGTACGTGCTTCATTCCTTGGTAGACATGTCCTGGTATGTGGCTACACGCCTGGAATATATTTCCTTATTTCTTGCTGTGTTTTTATTTGGCAGGTTCGTGCATCAGCTATACCCCCGTGAAGCTAAAAAAGTACTGTGGGATGTAATCAGTGGCTTATGCCTGCTATTTATACTGTTTACATTGCTGGCTCCGGCTTATTACTATACCCGTTTGATAGAGCCATTCTTTGTGGTGTTGCTGGTATATATTCTGCTTACGTTCAGCATTTATGTGAAAGCCAAAATCCGCAAGCGCCCCGGATCTGGTTTTGCTGTAGTAAGCACCTCCGTAGTGTTTTTAGTGTTTGCTTATAACATTTTGGTTTATTTTGGGCTCCTGGATGAATGGGTAGCAGCTTCTTTTTGGGGGTATATTTTGTTTTTCTTTTCTCAGTCCCTGATTTTATCTTATCGCTTCGCCTACTTTCTGAAAATAGCCAAATTCGATGCGCTGAAGGCTTCTCAGGCCAAATCAGATTTTTTGAGTACCATATCTCATGAGATACGCACTCCGTTGAATGCGGTGGTAGGGTTGTCTCATTTTTTACTAAAGGATAAGCCCGGGGATCATCAGCTTCAAAACCTAAATTCTTTGCGTTATTCGGCACAGCATCTCACGGCCCTGATCAACGATATATTGGATTACAACAAGCTGGAGTCGGGTACAGTGACCTTTGAGGAGCAGCTCACAGACCTACGTGACACCCTTAAAGGTGTATACCTGTCATACAAACCTAAGGCTGACGAAAAAGGGTTGAAGATGGTTTTAGACATTGACTCACGCCTGAGCACTCCGGTATATGTGGATAGAACTCGCCTGATTCAGGTACTGAATAACCTAATGGATAATGCCATTAAGTTTACCCTCGAAGGTAGCGTGGTACTAAGAGTTGGTGTATTGCAAAAAGAAGGTACCCGACTAAAAATAAGGTATGAAATAGAGGATACAGGTATTGGGATACCAAAAGATAAACACGAAGTGGTGTTTGAGCGGTTTATGCAGGCTAGCACCTCCACTACTCGTGAATTTGGCGGTACGGGCCTCGGTCTTGCTATAATCAAGAAACTACTGGAGCTACAGGGAAGTGCCATACACATAGAAAGTGAACCTGGTGTAGGTACCCGGTTTAGCTTTAATCAGTGGTATCAAATAGGTGAAGCTTCTCAGCTGCAGTCACAGGAAAGCACCGTGCTTTTTGGTGCAGAGCGTCTCATAGGGCGAACAGTTTTGCTGGTAGAAGACAATCCAACCAATGTAATGATAGCCAGTAAGTTTCTCAGTCACTGGGACATGATAGTTGATGTGGCTGAAAATGGCAAGGTGGGTGTGGAAATGGCCAAACAAAAATCGTATGATATCATTCTTATGGATTTGCAAATGCCCATATTGGATGGGTATCAGGCCTCACGAGAGATTCGTGCTAGTAACCTTTCTGTACCAATAGTCGCTCTTACAGCGTCTGCTTTGCTGAGAGTGAAAGAGCAGGTAATGGCAGCAGGCATGAACGATTGCGTGACCAAGCCATTTGATCCCGAAGAACTCAAACGTAAGCTGATAAAAAATATCAGCTAGCTGAGTAGCTTTTTACCGCTTCGATAAAGCATTTGACTTTGTCTGGGTCTGTGTCCGGATATACGCCGTGACCCAAATTGGCGATGTGGTGGTGGCCTACAAACTGATCCAGCATCTTTTTGGTTTCTGCCTCTACTTCGCTATATGACCCATAGAGGGCGCACGGATCCAGGTTGCCTTGTAGGGTTTTGTTGGGAAGCAAGTGTCTTGCCTCAGCCACGTCCATATTCCAGTCTAGTCCTACCGTGTTGCAGCTCACCTTTTGCATGTCCTTTAAAGCAAAATAAGCACCCTTGGCAAATACCGTAACAGGCACTTCCGTAATCGCAGCAGCAATTTTTTCGATGTATTGCAGGGAGTAAGTTCGGTACTGTTCGGGGCCAAGTACTCCAGCCCATGAGTCAAATATCTGCACCATGTCTGCGCCAGCTGCTATCTGGGCTTTCAAGTAGCTTATCGTGCTTTTGGTGATCATGTCCAACAGTTCGTGAGCCAGCTCTGGTGCCGTGTAGAGCATTTTTCTGGCTTTGGAAAAAGTCTTGCTACCGCCGCCTTCTACCATATAAGAAAATATAGTCCAGGGAGCGCCCGCAAAACCAATTACTGGCACTCTTCCTTTCAGCTCTTTTTTGGTGATTTTTATGGCCTCTATAGTGTAAGACAGGTCTTCTGGAGTGGCTATTCGGAGCGATTTCAGATCAGCGGTAGATTGTATGGTGCTAGGAAAGTGCGGTCCTTTCTTCTCTACCATTTCATAGGTGAGCCCCATAGCCTCTGGAATGACCAGAATGTCAGAAAAAATGATGGCGGCATCTACTCCCAGTAGATCCACGGGCTGTATGGTTACCTCTGCAGCCAGTTCTGGTGTTTCCACCAGCTCTTTAAAACCACTTAGGCTGTTGCGCACTGCTCGGTACTCAGGTAATATTCGTCCGGCCTGACGCATCAGCCACACAGGGGTACGCTCTGTTTTTTCGCCTCTTGCCGCTCTTAAGATTAAGTCATTTTCCAACATGGGCGCAAAGATAGGTTGAATTTGCTGTTGCCAGGATTTGTTGTAGTAGAAAATCTTGAGACCATAGAAAACCCATACCTTTGTAATACCCTATAAATAACATTACCCTATGAGTCTATTATTCGACAGTTTTGAAGAATGGCGCACCTATTGCCAGGAAGAAGATAAGCCGCTTTTTGAGCCTGTTTTGCGCTATGAGCGTGAGCAAAAAGGCAAATCCGAAGAAGAAATTTGGAATGGCCTGGGTAAAGCTTATCAGGTGATGAAAGATGCTGTCCAGACGGGGCTTACGAAAGAAATGAACTCCTATTCAGGAATGATTCAGGGCGGAGCACGAAAGGTGGCAAATCATCCGGTGCCTGTCTTATCTATTGAGTTTCAGAGGTTGGTAGCTCGGGCTTTGGCGGCTAAAGAGGTTAACTCCTGCATGGGTAAAGTAGTGGCGGCACCTACTGCCGGAGCCTCGGGTATCCTTCCGGGTACGCTGGTTACTCTGCAGGAAATCCATAAGCTAAAAGATCAAACCATACTCGAAGGACTGCTGGTAGGAGCGGGTGTGGCACTGATTCTTGAAAAGCGTGCCTCCATAGCCGGAGCCGTGGGTGGCTGCCAGGCAGAGACAGGCTCAGCTGCAGCAATGGCTTCAGCAGCTATTGTGTATGCGTTGGGGGGTACCGTAGATCAGGCGTTTAATGCAGTGGCTATTACCATCCAATGCATGCTTGGCTTGGTATGTGATCCGGTGGCCGGTTTGGTAGAAATACCTTGCGTAGTGCGCAATGCCAGTGCAGCTGCTATTGCTAACTCCTCAGCACAAATAGCTCTTGCAGATGTGAGTCCGGTCATACCTGTAGATGAGTGTGTAGATGCCATGGGCGAGATCGGTCACTCCATGGAAGCCAAATACAAAGAAACCGCTGAGGGTGGACTGGCCGCCACACCTACCGGCCAGCGAATAGCGAGAAAAGTTCTTATTCAAGACATAGAAATCATGGATGATGAAGTCTCCGAAGAGTAATGTATGCGCTACAGAACGCCCAGGTCCTGAAGCACATCACTGGCATATTTCACCAGTAAGGTGAGGATGAAAGCCCAAATCGCACCAAATACCCACATCCACTTGATGATTTCGGAGCGTTTACCCCCAAATGCAGTGGCTAGAATGGTTCCGCCAGGCGGCGAAAGCAGTATTGGAGTAAAAAAGGCCACGCCAGGCACTCCGTAGCGCTGCCAGATTTTCACAAAATTTCGGGTCTTTCGAGTGAATTTTTTGCGAGGCTTTTTCGGACCAAAGACACGCTGAAACAAACGGCGGATCTCGGGACCAAAGTAGCTTAATAGATAGACGGTGGTCATCATTCCTCCCAGCGAAAGCACAGCGGTTTCAAATACTGTAAAGCCATAAGCCAGCCCTATAGTAGGGCCAAGTATGATTTTAAAGGCGCTCAGTGCGTAGACTATCAGGTACTTAATTATTAGGGGCATGCAGGTCTTTCGATTTCAAATCGTGAAATTATACACATTTATTCATCAGGGGTCATTCGGTTAAACTTATCTTTGCGGGCTCAGCAATGAAACTACTTGAACAACTCATAGATATCGCCTCGCCTTCGGGTAGCGAATACCACATGCGGGATTTCCTGGTGAAATACGTAAAAGACCATCAGAGTGATTGGAAGGTTGCCCCAAAAATTTTATATGGGGACGAACTTCAAGATAATTTGATATTGGTTTTCGGGGATCCGCGTACAGCCATTTTCGCTCACATGGACACCATTGGGTTTACGGTTCGGTATCAGGATCAGTTGGTGCCTATTGGCGGACCCGATGCAGAAACAGGCTATGAGTTGGTGGGTAAGGATGCCATGGGCTTTGTAGACTGCACACTCCGGGTAGATGATGAAAATCAGCTTTTTTATGACTTTCCCAGAGCCATTGCTACCGGTACTACCCTCACCTGGAAACCCACTCTAAAGCTGGATGGAGAGTACATCGAAGGGCCGTACATGGACAACCGGCTAGGTATTTACAATGCCTTAAAGGTGGCTGAAAGCCTGGAGCATGGTGTGATTGTTTTCTCTAGTTTTGAGGAGCACGGAGGAGGATCTGTTCCATTACTGGTGCAGTATTTGGCTCAACATTACCCAGCTGTAAGACAAGCCCTGATTTCAGATATTACCTGGGTTACCGAAGGTGTGCGACATGGAGAAGGTGTGGCCATCTCCATGCGTGATCGAAACATTCCACGTCGAAAATTTCTAGACCGTGTGTTGGACCTTGCTGCTCAGTCAGGGATCGCCTATCAGCTGGAAGTAGAAGGTGGTGGGTCGAGCGATGGTAGAGAAGTGCACCATTCACCCTACCCGATAGACTGGCTGTTTATCGGTGCGCCAGAAGATCAGGTGCATTCACCCAAAGAGCGTGTCCACATGAAAGACCTTATCGCCATGATTTCCATGTACAAATACCTGATGGAAAGATTATGAGTACACTTCGTATTTACAATAAAGAATTCGAGCCGTTTTTGTCTCGTACAGAAATCGCTCAGGCCATACATGAGCTCGCCTCCAAGATCAATACGGATTTTGCAGGTAAAGAGCTTGTCATAGTAGGGGTGCTGGATGGAGCATTTATGTTTTTGTCCGACCTTATGAAAGAGCTCACTATCAACGTGACTTTGGAAATGGTAAAGCTCAAAAGCTATGAGGGCGAAAGCACTACCGGCCATGTAAGGCGGTTGTTGGGGCTGTCCAGGTCACTGAGAGGAAGGCATGTGATGATTGTAGAGGACATAATAGACACAGGCATCACCCTCGGTCATTTGATGGAGTTATTAGAAGCCGAAAAGCCAGCTTCTGTTACAGTCACCACACTGTTGTTAAAAGAGGAAGTTTTTAAGAGCAAATATGCTATCGATCATTTTGGGTTTTCTATCCCCAATAAGTTTGTAGTAGGCTATGGTATGGATTACGATGGCCTTGGGCGACAGTACCCAGACATATATGCTGCGATCCACTAGATTCGCATTATCACTAAATCACTATCTTTAATTTTAGAAAAGAAAATAATTCGCATGTTAAATATTGTTTTGTTTGGCCCTCCGGGTGCGGGAAAAGGCACTCAAAGTGAAAAAATCATTGAAAAATATGATTTGGTCCATATCTCTACTGGTGACCTTTTTAGGAAGCATCTGGGAGAAGGCACAGATCTCGGTAAGCTGGCTCAGAAATATATGGACGAAGGTAAGCTCGTACCAGATGAGGTAGTTATCGGCATGGTGGAAACCAAAATCAAGGACCACCTGGATGGCAAAGGGTTTATTTTTGACGGATTTCCACGCACAATCAACCAAGCTGGAGCGCTGGACAAAATGTTGGCCGAAAATGAGCTGAGTATTTCTGGAATGATCGCACTGGAAGTGCCTGAGGAAGAGCTACGTGAGCGTATCAAGGGCAGAGCCAAAACTTCAGGGAGAGTAGATGATCAGGATGATGATAAGATCACTACACGCATACGAGTGTATGAAAACGAAACAGCACCAGTAGCTGCATACTATCAGGAGCAAGACAAGTTTAATGGGATTGATGGTGTAGGCTCTATAGATGGCATCTTTGATCAAATCTGCTCGGTAATAGACGGACTTTCCGGCTAATGGACTCAAACTTTATAGACTATGTGAAGCTCTATGCCCGATCGGGCGATGGAGGAGCTGGGTCTGTGCACTTTCGGCGCGAAAAGTTCGTGCCTAAAGGCGGACCTGATGGAGGAGATGGCGGTCGTGGAGGTCACATTATCTTGCGAGGCAACAAACAGATGTGGACGCTGATCCACCTGAAGTACCGAAAACACATCAAAGCACAACATGGTGGCGCTGGTGAAGGGGGCAATAGGTCCGGAATTACTGGTGAAGATATCTACCTGGATGTACCCATAGGTACCGTGGCAAAAGATGCCGAAACGGGTGAAGTGCTGCTGGAAATCATGGAAGACGGTGAGGAGCAAGTGCTGCTTCCCGGCGGACTGGGAGGACAAGGAAACTCACACTTCAAAACCCCCACGAACCAGGCACCCAGGTATGCACAGCCCGGAATTCCTGGAGTGGAAAAATGGGTCATTCTGGAGCTCAAAATCCTGGCGGATGTAGGCTTGGTAGGTTTTCCAAACGCTGGCAAGTCTACCTTGTTGTCGGTGATTTCTGCAGCCAAACCAGAGATTGCTGATTATCCTTTTACAACCCTCGTGCCAAATCTGGGGGTAGTTCCCTACAGAGATGATCGCTCGTTTGTAGTAGCTGACATCCCGGGGATCATAGAAGGAGCCGCAGAAGGCCGTGGACTGGGGATCAGGTTTCTTCGGCATATCGAACGAAATTCGATGTTGCTATTCTTGATCCCAACAGATGCAGACGATATCCGGAAAGAGTATGAAATATTGCTCAAAGAACTCCGTGAGTATAATCCTGAGTTGCTGGACAAACAGCGCCTGCTAGCCATCTCGAAAGCAGATATGCTCGACGAAGAATTGATGGAAGAAATGAAAGCAGAGTTACCAGATGTACCGTATGTTTTCATTTCAAGCATTACAGGATATGGAGTTCCGTCACTCAAGGATCAAATTTGGCAGATGCTCAACGACTAGTCTTGGGTAGAATTCATGCATCTATGACAACTTGTCAGCCTGTGGGTGTTTGGCAAAGAAATTGTCCCATCGTCCCTGTCTTAAAATTGGAAAACTAGCAATGCAGAAAGAGAAAGATCAAGTACAAGATCAGGTAGAAGAAAAAGAGCAAAACGCGGAAGCAGTAGAGTCCGAAAATCAAACCGAAGCTCAAGAAGAAGCTGAAATGTCAGTGGCTGAAGATGCTGCAGATGAAGAAGTTTCGGAAGTAGAAAAACTACAGGCTGACGTGAGTGAAGCCAAAGACAAATACCTGAGACTATACTCAGAGTTTGAAAATTTCAGACGAAGAACAGCCAAAGAAAAAATAGACCTGATAGGATCGGCAAATAAAGAACTGGTAGAAAACCTGGTTCCGGTTCTTGATGATTTTGAGCGAGCGCTCAAGTCTATGGAAGAAAACGATGAAATGAAGCCTGCCAAAGAAGGCACAGAGCTTATTTACAATAAATTCAAAAAGGTGCTGGAGGCTAAAGGTCTTAAAAAGATGGAAATAGCCAAAGGCGATGACTTCAACGACGATTATCACGAAGCAATCACCCAGATTCCTGCAGAAGAAGAGCTTGCAGGTAAGATCGTGGATGTAGTGGAGAACGGATATTTCTTGAATGAGAAGGTGGTACGATTTGCAAAAGTGGTAACGGGAGCAAAATCATAATATGGCTAAGCGAGATTATTACGAGGTATTAGGTGTAGATAAAGGGGCGTCTAAGGATGAGATTAAGAAAGCATATCGAAAGATTGCGATCAAATTTCACCCGGACAAGAACCCTGACGACAATGAAGCTGAAGAGAAGTTTAAGGAAGCAGCGGAAGCTTACGAGGTGTTGTCAAACGATGAAAAGCGTCAGCGCTATGATCGTTTTGGGCATCAGGGCGTAGGTGGAGCTGGCGGAGGCTTCGGTGGCGGAGGTATGAACATGGACGATATCTTCTCCCAGTTTGGCGACATCTTTGGCGGTGGAGGCGGCAGCCCGTTCGATAGCTTCTTCGGAGGTGGAGGCGGAGGCGGCCGACGTACGCGCAAAGGCACAAACCTTCGTATCAAGCTCAAGCTCAACCTTCAGGAAATTGCCAATGGTGTAGAGAAAAAGATCAAGGTCAATAGACTAGTAGTAGATCCTGAGACCAAGTTTGGTACTTGTGGCACCTGTAACGGATCAGGGCAAGTTCGCAAAGTGATGAACACCATGCTTGGGCAAATGATGTCTACGTCTACGTGTCCGGCATGTGGAGGTACAGGTCAGACGGTTTCTAGCAGAGCACCAGGTACTGATAGCTCTGGAATGAAGCGCCAGGAGGAGGTCATCTCCATTAAAATCCCAGCAGGTGTGTCTGAAGGTATGCAGCTCAGCATGAGCGGCAAGGGAAATGAAGTGGCAGGTGGCGTGCCGGGAGATTTGCTTATCGTAGTAGAGGAGCAGCAGGATGATACGCTCAAGCGCGATGGAAATAATGTGATCTATGACCTGCATGTGAGCTTCATTGATGCGGCTCTGGGCACTCACATGGAAGTACCTACCATCAACGGTAAAGTGAAAATCAAAATAGAGCCTGGAACCCAAAGTGGTAAGATTTTGCGCCTGCGTGGCAAAGGGATCAAAGATATCGAAGGGTATAGCACTGGAGATCAACTCATTCATGTAAACGTATGGACGCCAAAAACACTCACCAAAGACGAGCGTTTGAAGCTGGAGTCAATGCGTGATTCGGAGAACTTCCAGCCAGATCCATCTAAGGGAGATAAGAGTTTCTTCGAAAACATGAAAGAATTTTTCGGTGCATAGCACTAAAAACACAACTAATTCATGTCCGATTACGTAAATCAAGGCATGTTGCGGTTGGTATTTTTAGCGGCGTTGGGCCTGTCGTGTCTGTGCTCGTATGCACAGCTCAAGAAATTCTATACATTAAAGGAGTCGGCACAGTTTGATACTGTGTCATTCACATTAGAGGCTACCACTGGTAATTGCTTTTTAAAGTCAACTACCGAGGAGGGGCCTCTTTCTATTTATGGCAATCCAGACCTGGATAAGATCAATCCTTCTTTCCAGCGAAAAGTAGACAAGCGAACCTGTGAAGTATCATTGGCATTGCAAGAGTATAAGTCTTCCAGCTTGGGAGATGGGTTGCTATTTGCCATGATTAGAGATATGCCAGAAGATGATAACTACTGGAAAATTCTTCTGGATCAAGAAAAAGTATATCGCCTAAATCTTAATTATGGATTTGGTAGTGCAGATGTAGATCTGAGTGGAACCTCTGTTCAAAACTTCAAAGTGCGATCTGGAAGTGCAGATATTTTGGTGGATTATGACAATGGTGAGCCGAATAAAATTGCGATGGATACCTTTTGGGTGAAATCAGATATGGGCTCTGTAGTAGCCCGGCATCTGGAGCTCACACGTGCCAAATATGTGATGGCCAATGTGGGGTTTGGAAGGGCATTGCTGGATTTCAGTAAGTCCACAAATCAGCGCTGTATGGTGGATGCTTCAGTAGGAGCTGGTAATCTGGACATCTTCCTCCCCGGCAAAGAAGTGCCCATGATCATCTATTTTAAAGATAGTCCACTCTGTGGCAGGCGCATGGCAGATGGGTTTGAGGAAGTAGAAAACAATGTGTTTGTAAACATGAGCTATAAGGCTGATGCCGAAAACCTAATGACCTTTAAAGTAGACGTGGCACTCGGTAATGTGGCCTTTCACTATGATGACTGATCGTCATGTTTCAGTATGCTGTAACAGATCAGGTACTGAGCCAAACAGTATGTGGTCATAATCCAAATTGTAGCATAAGGAAGCGTCATCCAGAATTTGTTTATGGCTATCAAGCTATCTGACAATACAAAAAGTGCCGAGCCTATTACGCCAGTTTTGTAGCTGAAATGATTAGTGGCCTGATAGCGCCGCATAGCTGAAGTAAGCACCAAAGCCAAACAAAGTGTATATAGCCCCACCGGAGCCAATAGTTCACCCGGCACTTGCGGTGTGATCACCAGAAAGCTAAAGCCTACCACAAAGATTCCAGGTGTTAATTGCCAAAAAGAGAAAGACCTCTGCAGATTTTTGGCCTTGGCAAAAATCAACGCATAGAGCAGTTGGCCTATCAAAAAACACCCGAGTCCACTGATAAAATACCATTGGTTAGCCTGAAAGAGCAAGAAAATATCCCCTCCCCATGAAGCTACCAGTGCTGGGAATAACAACAACCGCGTGAGTGTTACATAGCCGTTTGCCTGGGTATACACCCAAAACATCAGCATGGGCATGAGTGCCACTTTGGACAGCTGAAAGTAAGCCTCGTGTGATATCAGGTCGGCGATGAGGTGGATAGCTATCAGTAGTATATAGCCACCGAGGAGTATTTTGGATTTCATTTCCGGGTGAAAAACTGCAAGTAAAGAAAGGCAAGAAAAGAAAAAAGACCTGCAGTACCAAATATTAGCGGAAAGCGCTCTGGATGTCCCTGATATACCGTGCCTGAAATGAGTGCACCAAGCCCTATGCCTACTTCAAGGAAAATAAACAAAGTGGCTACTCCTTTACCACGTTTAGCCTCCGGGCTCAAATCTATGGTCCAGGCAAACAGCGTGGGGGAGTTGAGTCCATACCCAATGCCAAACAAAAATGCGCCGGTAAAAAACTGATGAGTATCCGTGGAAAAGCCGAGTACGGTCATGCTGACAAATAAAATCAGGGTACTAAACCTTAGTACACTTCTGCGCCCGAACCTATCGGAAAGCTGGCCACCTATGACCCGTACCAATAAGGACGATGACGTAAATACGATGAAAAACAACCCACGATTTTTGATGTGAAGAAAATCGCTAAAGTCTGGAGCGAGAGTGATCACCGTGCCAAAGGCCAATGTAGTAAGGATCATTACTACAGATGGTGTAAGCACTGTGGGTTCATAAATGTCGGAGCGCTTGATTTTGAGCATGCTCAGGCTAAAGGGGCTTCTGTCGGCGAGCGTTTCTTTCATACCAATCAGGATTCCTACAGATGCAAATGCAAATGCCGCACTGGCGTAAAAGAGCGTGTTGATACCAAACTCCAGGTATATCCACGAGCCTATGGCCGGCCCACTCGCCATTCCTATAGAACCAAAGAAACTACTTATTCCTAAAGCTTCTCCTCGTCGGTTGGCGGGTACCATATCTGCAATGATCGCTGAGGTGCCTGTAGGCTTAAAGCCTGTAGAAAACCCATGAAAAAGTCGCAACAACAGAAAACCAGGCACAGTAATTAACACCGGATAGAGCAGTGCTGCAATGCCACTTACCATAGCTCCTACTACCATCACCGGAATGCGGCCCCACTTGTCTGTAAGTTTGCCACTAAAAGGGCGGGAGATACCTGCTGTCAAGGTAAACAATGCGATGATAAGGCCAATGTATTCTTCTCCTCCCATACGACTGAGATATGCCGGAAGCTCCGGAATAATCATGGTAAAGGAGGAAAAGAATAAGTAGCTGCTAAACGATAGCAACCAAAAGTTTTTGGAGTATCGTTTAAGCATTAGCTTTCTTGCTGATGAAGCAAAAATGACTTAATGTAATCATTGATATCTCCATCAAGTACATTTTGTACATCAGTGCGCTCGTGTCCTGTACGCGCATCCTTCACGAGTTTGTAAGGATGTAATACGTAGTTTCGGATTTGAGACCCAAAATCAATTTTCATTTTGCCGGCTTCCACTTTATCACGCTCTGCATTGCGTTTTTCAAGCTCTAGCTGGTAGAGCTGGGATTTGAGCATTTGCATGGCTCGCTCTCTGTTGGCAAGCTGCGATCGCTCCACCTGGCAGACTACCACGATTCCCGATGGTTTGTGGGTCAGCTGCACTTTGGTTTCCACCTTGTTTACATTCTGACCGCCAGCACCACCAGAGCGAGAAGTTTGCATTTCTATGTCATTAGGGTGGATGTCTATCTCTATGGAGTCATCGGCTACAGGATATACATACACAGAGGCAAAGGAGGTATGTCTCCGTCCACCACTATCAAACGGTGATATTCGTACCAATCGGTGTACGCCGTTTTCGGATTTCAAAAAGCCATAGGCAAGTGGTCCGTCAAACTCCAGGGTCACAGACTTAACGCCCGCTACATCACCTGCCTGAAAGTCCACTTCGCGTACTTTGTAACCGTTGGCCTCACCCCACATGATGTACATGCGCATAAGGATCCCAGCCCAGTCGTTGCTCTCTGTGCCACCAGCTCCTGGTGTGATCTGAAGCATCGCAGATAGCTGATCCTCCTCACTGGATAGCATCTTTTTAAATTCGAGCTCTTCTACCTCTTCCAGTGCTTTCTGATAGGCTTTTTCTACTTCTTCTTCAGAGCCCTCTCCCTCGTCTAAAAATTCCTGAAGCGTTTCCGCTTCTTCCACCGCGGTTTCTACACGCTCATAATGCTCTGTCCAGGTTTTCTTACCGCGAATGCCTTTCATGACTGCTTCCGCTTTTTCTGGATCATTCCAAAAGTCGGGTTGAGCCGTAACTAGTTCTTCTTCTTCTATTTCTTTTTTCTTGGCATCATAGTCAAAGATACCTCCTCAAGGCCGAAACGCGCGCCTTCAAGTCTTTCAACTGATCTGTTGTCATGTTGCTAGATTTTGATGTTTATTAATTGATCAGCGAAGTTATATATAATGCTCCTCTGAGTGTGCAGTTACGGTTGAAAAAACGAATGCTTTACTACCCTGTTTGTGGTATTTTGCATTGGTTTCGTTGTGATTTTACCAATTTAGGAAGCGTGTCAGCATATGTTTTTGTAGTTTCACTTGGAAACGAGCTTATTGATTTAGATATATCTAGAAAAAAGCATTGTGTGGCAGGTGTTTTTATGGAGGTAAACTTTGTAAGAATCTCCAACATCTGTTATTTTTGACAAACACCCCTTTATTGTATTTCCTTAGTTTTAGTAGCCCAAGAATAAAACCTTGTAATCCCAGCGGATTAAGGTAGTAGTAGAACCTTTTCAACCAGTTCAGAAGGTCTTAGAAATGTACATTATGTTTCTATCAAAAAAGCTCCCATTGGGAGCTTTTTTGTTTGAATATTACCAGTAAACCCATAGCTGTATTACCATGTGGAGCTTTGCATGCCGTGTACGGCTCTCATAATGTCTTTTTGTGATATTTGTCCTACAAGCTTGCCTGCGTTTACTACCGGAAAACGTCTTATTCGCTTATCTAGAAACATTTTAGCTGTGTCGAAAATGTTAGCTTCAGGGGAAATGAAGATCACGTTGGTGGACATGTGCTCGCCTACGGTGCCACTGAGACTTGGCATGTTGTTGTATTTGCCGCGCACCACTTCTTTCATGCAGTCACCTTCGGAGATGACTCCTATTAGTTCACCGTCTTCATTGACTACCGGACCTCCAGATATACGATGTTTTAAGAGAGTTTCGATTACCTCATCCATCTGCTGGTCAGGTTTGAAGGTGATGAGTTTGGAAGTCATGTAGTCACCAACGGTCACTCGCTGTGCGGTAGGTGCTGGTTTTGCGGCCTGTACGCCTCTGTAGCTTTTTACCATAGTGTTAAAGGGGTTTGGTCCAACTTATTAAAAGTTAGTGAAACCTAACCGAAATTCCTAATGACGATGGAAGGGAGATGAGTGCGAAAGGCCAAAAAAAAGCAGCTCCAGGAGCTGCTTTGTGCATTTTTTAGATTTTATAAATCCAGTTATGTGGATCTGGCAATTGGCCAGTTTTGATGCCGTTGAGCGTATTGAGGAATTCTGCTGAGTATTTCCAGTCACTTACCGGTGGTAGTTCGTAATCTACACCTTCGTGGTGGATGAGTTTTATTTGTGCTACAGTGGCAGCTGTACCAGCCCCAAAAGCTTCCTGCATACTCCCGTCTTTGATAGCGTCAATTACTTCAGTGACACGTACTGGGCGCTCTTCTACTTTCATGCCCTTGTCTTTGGCCAGCTGTATGATACTACCTCTGGTAATTCCGTGAAGGATGGTGTCTCCTGCAGGAGCTGTTACGAGCGTGTCGTTGATGATAAACATCAGGTTCATAGTGCCACTTTCCTCTACAAATTCGTGGGTTTTACCATCTGTCCAGATCAATTGGTTGAAGCCTTCTTTCTGAGCATCCACCGCTGGTTTTAGTGCTGCAGCGTAGTTTCCTCCGGTTTTTGCAAACCCAGTGCCCCCGGCTGCTGCTCGGGTATACTTAGTTTCTATCTTCACCTTTACGGGCTCTGCATAGTAGGCTCCTACAGGTCCGGTGATGATCAGAAACTGGTACTTGTCAGAAGGACGGATGCCAATATAAGGATCCATAGCAATCTGAAAAGGTCTAATGTATAGTGAGGTGCCAGGTGCTGATGGTACCCAGTCTTTGTCCAGTCTGATGAGTTCTGTCATGGCATTCATAAACAGCTCTTCAGGTACGGCAGGCATACACATGCGCTCTGCGCTTAGTTGCAGCCGTTTGGCATTGGCATCTGGTCTGAAGACCAGCACATCACCATTCTCAGTCTTGTTGGCTTTCAACCCTTCAAATATCGTAGACGCATAGTGAAGTGTTGTATTAGCGGGGGAGATTGAGAGGTCGCCATAAGGGACGATTCTCAGGTCTTTCCATTCGCCATCTTCATAGTCAGCCAAAAACATGTGATCGGAATATACTTTTCCGAACTGAGGGTTTTCCATATCCACTGATGGAAGTTTAGACGCTGTGGTCTTTGTGATGCTGATGTCCATAGTTTCGATCATGCCTGTCTTCTTTTGTCAATCTTCTTCTCCCGGACTCCAGGGAGTCTCAGGGGCATTCAGGATCTGGGCCATTTTACGGGCCATTACAAAAAAGTAGTCAGAGAGCCTGTTTATAAATACAATAATGGTGTCGTCTACGGGTTCTGCTTCAGCCAGGGCTGCGATGCTGCGCTCAGCTCGGCGGCAGACGGTTCTGCAAACGTGGCACAAAGATACAACCTCATGACCTCCGGGGAGAATAAAATTTCTTAATTCTGGCAGTTCACCAGAGGCTTTATCGATCCATACCTCAAGCTGTTTTATTTCGATATCCGTAATCTTTGGTAATTCGAATCCTGTGAAGCCGGGAGCTGTGGCCAAAATGGAACCAAGTGAAAATAAGTTTTCCTGAATCCAGTAAAACTGATTGCCGATTCGTGGTTCTACCTCTTTGTGGTCTTTGAGCAGACCAATAAAAGCGTTTAGCTCGTCTACATTGCCATAGGCCTCTATGCGCAGGTGTGATTTGGAAACTTTCTTGCCTCCTAGTAATGCTGTTTGTCCTTTGTCGCCGGTTTTTGTGTAAAGTTTTGTGCTCATACCACTGGGGCTGTTGATCGTACGTTTTCGTTGATAATATCTGATTCTATAAGTCCATCCTTTAGGCGAATAATTCTATGAGCATATTCCGCTATGTCTTCTTCGTGCGTTACCATGATGATGGTATTGCCTTTTTTATGGAGTTCGGCAAAAAGATCCATGATGGAATAGGAGGTTTTGGAGTCCAGGTTACCAGTAGGCTCATCGGCCAGGATAATGCTAGGGTTGTTGACCAGTGCTCTGGCTATTGCTACACGCTGGCGTTGCCCTCCAGAGAGCTCATTGGGTTTGTGGTATGCCCGCTCTGCCAGACCTACACCATCCAGAGCAGCCATGGCCATATCATCTCGATCTTCCTTGCTGTAGCCAGCATAGACCAGCGGTAGCGAAACGTTCTCTAATGCAGAAGCTCTGGGCAGCAGATTGAACGTCTGAAAAACAAAGCCAATTTCTTTATTTCGAATTTCGGCTAGTTCGTTTTCGGTAAGGTCACTTACGTCGTTGTTGTTGAGGATATACTGCCCCTCTGTAGGGGTGTCCAGGCAGCCAATGATATTCATTAGCGTAGATTTGCCAGATCCCGAAGGCCCCATAAACGCCACGTATTCTCCCTTTTCTATCTGAATAGAAATAGACTTCAGTGCATGGATGGTTTCGCTACCCATGGTGTAGCGTTTCTTTATTTCTTTGGTGTCAATTATGCTCATGATGCTATAAATCTAACCAAAAGATGTGGAATCTTTGGTGGAACTAATACACACTATATTGGTTAGAATATGTCGGAAGTAATCTGTGAAATATGTCAATGGTAGTTTTTCTGTTTCTATGGTTCTCGTTGCCCACTTTTGAAGGTTGGGACACGCTCCAAAAACTTGAGCTGGTAAAAGCCTATGATGAGTTTTTAGGAGAGGAGACAGAAGTGCCGGTTTTTTCTGAGGAACTCAAATCATTTGATGGAAAAGAAGTTACTCTTCAAGGCTATGTAATACCACTGCAGAGTAGTTTGGAGCAACGTTATTTTGTGCTTTCGCGATTTCCGTACAACAACTGTTTTTTTTGTGGCAATGCTGGCCCTGAAACCGTAGCTGAAATTTACACGGATAAAGTCTATTCAGATCAGGACCAGCATGTAGAAGTCACCGGCATTTTGAAGCTCAATGCCGACGATCCCTTGCACTTATTTTTCCTTATCGAGGAAGCAACTGTCCGTCCGGTTGGGGGCTAGCATTATAAATTATTTTTAAACTTTGATTTTTTGTGTGCGCACACATTTTTAGGTGAAAACCACCTTAATTTCCCTTTATCCTGATTTTTTGTCCCCAAAGAATATTTTGAAATATTGAAATTGGAAACGTTTTCAACATTCAATAATCCAGAAAAAGACAAATAATACCCTCATAAATTTCATATATCACAAAAAAATTGATTTACTTGATGGTGTCAAATCATCGAAGAAGTCGGTGAGTTGGCAGAGAAAAACGATTGTTTCATCGACTTAACCATTATGAAAAAAATCTACACTTCGGTGGGTGGATTCGCCTGCCTATTTTTCATGTTCGTGTTGAGTTTGCCTGCGTATTCACAGATGACTGTGAAAGGAACGGTAAGCTCGGAAGACGGGGAGACCCTCCCCGGTGTAACAGTACTGATCAAAGGTACCACTACTGGTACCGTGACTGATCTTGACGGTCAGTATGTCATTGGCGCATCAACAGACGATGTGCTTGTCTTTTCATCTGTAGGATTCAATGCCGTGGAGCTGGCAGTAAATGGCAGAAGCCAGATTGATGCTGTGCTCACCTATGACGTGCAGTCACTCACAGAAGTAGTAGTGACGGGGTATACCTCCCAGCGCGCAGAGGATATCACGGGTGCAGTGTCTATCGTAGATACTGAGGAGCTCAACAAAATCACAGATGCAAGTGTCCTGGGAAAGCTGGACGGACGAAGTTCTGGTGTGGTAGTGACTACCAATGGATCACCCGGATCACGAAATACCGTTCGTATTCGTGGGGTAAGCTCATTTCAGAACAATGATCCGCTCTTTATCGTGGATGGTGTGCCTATGCAGGACGCTTACATGAACTGGCTCAACCCAAATGATATAGAATCGATGCAGGTATTGAAGGATGCATCTTCTGCTTCTATCTATGGAGCTAGAGCCAACAATGGGGTGATCATCATCACTACTAAAAAAGGCAAGCCCGGTCAGGCAAGAATCACCCTAAATACGAAGACTGGAATTGCAACACCAGTGAAAGGATATGATGATTTTCTGATTCAGGATCCGTTCGACTATCATGAAGTGGTCAAGCGATCTCATGAAAATGCAGGATTGGCTGTACCACAAAACATTTACGGTGATCCGAATAACCCAAGTATTCCTAATTACCTGTGGCCAAATGATGGGGTAAACCAAACCAATAACCTGCAAGGTCAATTTGGAATTACTGAGGCAGATTATTCATTTCCAGACCAGCTAATCATGCCCGCAAGCGCAAACGGGACCAATTGGTGGGATGAGGTTTTTGATCCTGCCATGGTTCAAGATTACAACCTCAACATCTCTGGTGGCACAGGATCAGGGACCTATAATGTGTCTTTCAACTATTTTGATCAGGATGGTACGATGAAGTACAACTGGTGGAAAAGAGGTTCCATTAGAGCTAATAGTGAGTGGAAAGCGGGACGCTTTACAATAGGAGAAAACCTCGCAGTATCTATGGAGCGCAACTCTGGCGGTATGGGCTCCGGTGGAGGTGGCGAAAACACTGGAATCGGTCAGCTGATCAAAATGCAGCCTATCATTCCTGTTTATGACGTCTCTGGAGATTATTTCGCAGGTGCAAAGGCCAACACGTTAGGTAATGGAAGTAATCCTGTAGCTCAACTGTGGAAAAATAGAAACAACTCTTTCACGCAAGAGCGCATGGTGGGTAGTGTCTATGGGTCAGCAGATATTATCGAAGGGCTACAATTTAAGTCTACGTTTGGTTTTGACCTTTCGAGCAGTATCTACAAAGGGTTCAACTTCCCAACACCAGAAAACTCAGAGCCAAATACAGTAAAATCACTAGACGAAGATTACCGTCGTAACCTGAACTGGAACTGGACCAACATACTGACTTATAATAAAACCTTCAACCAAAGTAACTTCAGTGTGCTTGCAGGTTATGAGGCGGTTAAAACCTCCTACAATGGTATGAATGGTGATATGGCTGGTTACATCAATACAGGTACAGACTCCTGGTACATTCAGGATGCCCTTGGAGATCCAGGCACTAAGAATGTGAACAGTTTTGGTGGGTTTTCTACCCTTTTGTCTTTATTCGGAAAGATAGACTACAACTATGGCAACAAATACTATCTAAGTGGTACGATTAGAAGGGACGGTTCGTCAAACTTTGGGCCAAGCAATCGCTGGGGGGTATTTCCTGCGTTTAGCTTAGGCTGGAGGCTGTCAGAGGAGTCGTTCATGCAAAGCATGGCTTTTTTAGATGATTTTAAAATTCGTGCAGGCTGGGGTATCACAGGTAATCAAAATATTCCTGGAGGCAGAGTTGCCAATCAGTTTGGTGGCGGCACAGGTGATGCCTTTTATGACATTACTGGGAGCAACACAGGAATTACTCCAGGGTATAGATTAACCCAGCTTGGAAATCAGGATTTGAAATGGGAAGAAAATATTTCTAAGAATATCGGTTTTGATGCGGCATTTCTCGACGGAAAGCTGAACGTCGTTTTTGACCTATATAGTCGAGAGGTAAATGATCTACTTTATGATCCTGCAATACCGGCAACACAAGGAAATGCAGCTCCTCCTATTGTAAACATTGCAACTATGAAAAATACTGGGTTTGACTTCAGTATAGGATATAATACCAATATCGGTAGTGATGTAGTCTTTAGTGCTGACTTTATTGGTGCGCATTATAAAAATGAGATTCTCAAAATTGACGGTGATCAGGAGTCATTTTTTGGTCCTGTAGGAGGTCGATTTGGAAATATGACCATCAATAAGGTAGGGCATCCTATTGGTGCATTTTATGGATACGTAGTAGATGGAATCTTTCAGGATGAAACAGAGGTAAATGATCATGCCACACAAGATGGAGCCGCTCCTGGTCGATTCCGTTTCAAGGATATCAACGATGATGGAGTAATCGATCTGGAGGACAGGGATGTGATAGGAAGCTACCACCCTAGTTTTACTGGAGGTCTGAACTTATCTGTTCAATACAAAAACTTTGATTTTAGCGCATTTCTATTTTCGTCATTTGGTAATGATATCTTCGATATTACCAAGGAATTTACAGTGTTTAGACTGTTCAGCACGAACGTTCGCGCCGATCGTTTGACTGATTCATGGGAAGAAGGTAAGTCGGATGCCAAGTATCCGCGTTTGGATCAGGATGACAGCTATAGTAGTGCATACAGCAGCTTTTATGTAGAGGATGCCTCTTATGTCCGTTTGAGGAACCTACAGGTGGGCTACACTGTGCCAAACCTCACGGGTGTCAATTTGAAGGTGTTCGTTCAGGCTCAGAACTTGTTTACCATCACGAGCTATTCAAATATTGACCCGGTTTTGCCATCATTTGATACAAGCGGAACTGGAGGAAGTACCTCAGATCAGGCACAAGGTATAGACAGAGGAAGTTATCCAAACAACCGCATGTTTACGCTTGGTATTACTGCAGGCTTTTAATCAAAAAATTGAAGAACAATGAAAAAGTTATATAAACTCATATTGACCTTCATCATTACCGGTGCAGTGCTTTGGGCTTGTAGTGATGATTTTTTGGATGCTCCAGCACAAGGAGTATTGGATGATAAAACTCTGGCGAATCAGCTCGGGGTAGAAGGCAACCTCATTTCTGCATATTCACTGCTCGATGGCTGGGCAGGGTATGGCGGCTGGGGTGGTGCCGGTAGCAACTGGATTTTTGGAAGTGTGGCTTCTGACAATGCCTACAAAGGCTCCGAGCCAGGCGATCAGCAACCTACTCAAGATGTGGAACTCTACCAGTGGTCTACTGGTGGTGTTTCAGGATATCTCAATGATAAGTGGAGAGTAGTGTATGATGGTGTAAAACGAGCCAATGCGACTATCACTCTGTTGGAATCCGTAGAAGATATATCAGACGATGATCGCGACCGTATTTTAGGTGAGGCACTGTTTTTACGTGCACATTATCACTTTGAAGCATGGAAATTTTGGAAAAATGTTCCGTATTACACTGAAGATGATGAGGACTTCAAGAAAACCAACGTAGGCACCGATCCGGTTCCTCTGATGCTCAAAGACCTGGATGATGCTATAGCTATACTGCCGACAGAGCAGGATGACATAGGTAGAGTCACCCAATGGACGGCCAAGGCTTATAAAGGACGAATTCAAGTGTACTCTGGTGATTATGCTGGCGGTCTTACTACGCTTCGTGATGTGGAAGCCAATGGTCCATATGATCTGGAAGAGTGCTATCATGATGTGTTCTCGGCTTTTCATGACAATGGGAAAGAAACTGTATTGGCTTACCAGGCATCATCTAATGACGGAAATCCTAATGGAGACAATGGAAACCGAAATGATCGACTAAATTTCCCACATGGTGGTAGTCCGTTTGGGTGCTGTGGTTTTCATCAGCCTTCCCAAAATCTGGTAAATGCCTTCAAAGTAGATGCCGACGGATTGCCTATGCTAGACGGTAGTTTCAATAATGCAGATGTAGCAGCGGGAGATCCTGTGGATCCTCGACTAGACTGGACTGTAGGACGAGATGATGTACCCTTTCTGGATTGGGGGGTGCATGCGCCTGGGTGGATTCGTGATCGCAGCTGGGCTGGACCGTATTCGCCGAAGAAAAACATCTACGAGAAGAATAGTCCTGCGCAAAGTTCAGTTGGTTGGGCAAACTATCAGCTTCATGCTATGAACATGCACTTGTATCGATATGCCGATGTACTCTTGCTTCTGGCTGAAGCCGAAGTGGAGGCTGGTTCGCTGGAAAATGCTCGTGACATTGTCAACCGCATTCGAACCAGAGCAGCCAATTGTGCGCAAGGTCCTGATGGGGTGAGCGTTTCTACTGGTATTGATGATGCCGCTATCACCTGGGCAAATTATCAGATAGGCACCTACGACACGCCATGGACTGATCAGGCCGTAGCTCGAAATGCTGTGCGCATGGAGCGTAGGTTAGAGCTGGCTATGGAGGGACACCGCCTATTCGATCTCAGAAGATGGGGTATAGCTGCTGAGGTGCTCAATAGCTACATAGATGTAGAAAAAACGAAGCGCAATTACCTAACTGCCGCTTCCAAGTTTGAAGCGAAACATGCCACCTACCCGATACCGCAGCCACAAATAGAGGTATCTAAGGAAGGTAGTGAATCCACGTTGGTGGACGAAAACTGGTAATAGTGTGATTTTAGGACGACAAATCCACAATGATGAAAATTGGCTTGCTTCTTCGGAGGCAGGCCTTTTTTTAATTCCTCACCAAGATTTTACTGACCGCTTTTTTTGAGCCATACATATTGGCTAATTTCAACGGAAATAAGACCTCCTGGCCAAAACCTAAACGAGTATATGCGTCAATCTCAAAGATTTTATTGGTGCCTACTGGTGCTGTGCAGCATCTGGGCCTGTGCTCCTTCAGATAAGGAAGCTACATCTGTAAACCAACCGATACCTAACTTTGAGCCCCCACAAGATGCGTTGTTTGAGCTTTTAGATTCCACTCAAAGTGGGATAGATTTTTTGAATCAGGTAACGGACGGCAAAGACTTCAATGTGATCAACTATCGCAACTATTACAACGGAGGAGGGGTAGCCGTCGGTGATGTAAATAATGATGGATTACTAGATGTATTTTTTACCAGCAACCTGAATGCTAACCGGCTTTACCTCAACAAAGGAAGCCTGAGGTTTGAGCTGGCCGATGATGCGGTCGTAGCTGGTAGCCGAGCCTGGAGTACTGGGGTAACCATGGCAGATGTAAATGCAGACGGCTGGCTGGATATTTATGTGTGCAACTCGGGAGATATCGCCGGAGACGATCGTGAAAACGAACTGTTTATCAACAATCAGGACGGTACCTTTACAGAACAGGCTGAAAATTTTGGTCTCAATGATCTGGGCTTTTCTACACATGCCGCATTTTTCGATTATGATGGTGACGGAGACCTGGACTGTTACGTGCTCAACAACAGCTTCAAAGATCCTAGCAGAATTAGGATCTCAAAAGACACACGAAATCAACCCGATGAACTTGGTGGAGATAAACTTTATCGAAACGAAGACGGACAATTTGTAAATGTGACCCAGCAGGCGGGACTTTACAGTAGTGCCATTGGCTTTGGGCTTGGCGTGGTGATCGCCGATGTAAACCAGGATTTATTGCCTGATATTTTTGTTTCTAATGATTTTTGGGAGCGCGACTACCTGTATCTAAACCAGGGAGATGGCACCTTCTCTGAAGACTTGCGCACCCGCACAGCCATGATTTCGGGATCTTCTATGGGGGCTGATATTGCGGACCTTACCAATGATGGAGCACCAGAGGTCTTTACCACGGACATGTTACCAGCAGACAACTACCGCTTAAAAGCTATGACGGTGTTTGACCCTTTTCACTTTAGGGATTTGAAAGCTCGGGAAGAATACCACCACCAATACACTCAAAACACACTGCATTTAAATAAAGGGATGGGAGAGTTTGTAGAGATCAGTGGACTGGCTGGTGTCTCCGCCACGGATTGGAGCTGGGGCTCATTGCTATTTGATTTTGAAAATGATGGATATAAAGACATTTATGTAAGCAATGGCATTTATCACGACATTACGTATTTAGACTTTGTGGATTTTATTGCCGACCGAGAAAATATCGACCGGATTGTGAAGGAGAAAGGCCGTGTTGATTTTAGAGATTTTTTGGCCCACCTCCCTTCCACCCCGATAGCCAACTATGCCTTTGAAAACCAGCAAAACCTTCGGATGAAAAACAAGGCTCATGCACTGGGGCTGGCCTACCCATCATTCAGTAATGGAGCGACTTATGCAGATTTGGACAATGACGGTGACCTGGACTTACTGGTCAATAATGTAAACATGCCCGCGATGCTATTTAAGAATCGTACGGACACGCTTCGCGATCATAACTATGTGAAATTCATGTTTTCAGGAGGAGCCTCAAATCCGTTTGGCATTGGAGCCAAAGTGACCCTCTATGCTGGTGGTAAGCTGTTTAGCGCTCAAAATTTCACCAATCGTGGATTTCAGAGTAGTACTGCACCAGAGGTAGTGATAGGTGTGGGGAGTATTACTCAGCTGGATAGTGCGGTCATTGAATGGCCAGATGGTAGTGTGCAAGTGCTCAATCAAATTGAGACCAACCGTACACACCAGGTAAATCGAGCGGATGCTTCGAAAAAAGCTTTCTCTGCCGTCAGCACAGAATCCGTCATTGTGGAGGTGTCTGATCAGCTATTGCGGAGAAAGCAAAGCCACCGCGAAAACCCGTACAGTGATTTTGATTTTCAGCGCCTGATGGTCAAGACTATGGCTACAGAATCTTCCAGGATTCTAACAGCTGATGTCAACGGAGATGGCAGAGATGATGTGCTACACCTCTCATCAAATGGAGATGAAGACAAGCTATATATTCATGGTAAAAAAGGATTGTCGCTCATTCCGGGCTTGTTTAGTGCTGACAAGGAGTTTGAAAGTACTTGTGGTGCATTTTTAGATATAGACAGGGATGGAGATCAGGATTTGATTATTGGCTCCGGAGGAAATCATCACGACCACCCATCGCCACCGGTTAGGTTTTACGAAAATCAGGGTATTGGCAATTTTTCGCCCAAAGGGAACGTGCCGGACCTCTCTGGAAGTTTTGGCGCCATCAAAGCACATGAGTCAGGTGAAGAGTCCTTTGTGTTTTTCGGTGGTCGTGCTATTCAGGGTCAGTATGGCAAGGTGCCACGCAGCTATTTGCTCAAAATCAGTGGAGGAGCCTGGACTGATGTGTCTCCCGCTTACCTGGCCAATTGTGGCATGGTGACCGATGCTACCTGGGCCGACGTGGATAGTGATGGCGATGCAGACCTGGTTGTCGTGGGGGAATGGATGGCCGTGACTATTTTGGAAAACAATGAAGGGAAGTTTGATCCCATGACTTTGCCGGGTACAAGGGGGTGGTGGAATGCCATCGTGCCTGCCGATCTCGATGGTGACGGAGATACTGATTTTGTGCTGGGCAACTGGGGTGAAAATACCGTGCTGAAAGCATCTGCCGAGCGCCCACTAAAACTTCATGTCAAAGATTTTGACAACAACAGCCAGGTGGATCCAATCCTAACAGCCTACGCTCCAAAGGACTCTGTTGACTATCCTTTTGCCACAAAGGCTGACCTCACCAGGCAGCTCCCCTATCTCAAAAAGAGGATTTTGAAGTACGACCAATATGCTCGAATGACCTTCGAAACGTTGTTTACAGACAAGGAAAAGCTCGGTGTACTTTCTCATCAGGCTGAGACCCTTAGCAACTCTGTGCTTTGGAACAATGACGGAGTGCTTTCTCTCGAACCTTTGCCGGCAATGGCACAGATCTCTCCTGTTTATGCGATAGTGGTAGATGATTTTGATGCTGATGGCTATCAGGATATTTGGATGGCAGGCAATCTCCATGATCTGGCACCACAGCTGGGCAGGCAAGGAGCTAGCAAGGGAGTGATGCTGCGCGGAAATGGAGCGCGTGGTTTTAACTATGTGAAGGAAGCCGAATCGGGGTTTTATCTCAGCGGAGAAGTGAGAGATGCGGAAAAACTCGAAATTCAAGGTGAGGTGCACTATGTGGTGTCTGCAGTGGATCAGCCTATTCGGATTTTTAAAAAGAACTAAATCATGCGATACGATACAATCACAAAATCGATCAAATTGCTACTTGTGGGTGTGTGCCTGAGTTGCCTTTTTTCTTGTGAGGAAAAACACCAGTTTCAGTTGCTCAGACCTTCCGATACGCAGGTGTTTTTCGAAAACACCATCACGGAGTATGATTCGTTTAACATCCTCACTTTTGAATATGTCTACAACGGTGGTGGGGTAGCACTAGCTGATTTTACCAATGATGGCTTAGATGATGTGTTTTTTACAGGAAACATGGTTTCTAATCAGCTCTATATAAATAAAGGAGCCATGGAGTTTGAAGATGTAACGGCACAGGCTGGAGTGGGAGCAGCTGATCGTTGGTGCTCAGGTGTGGCTGTGGTGGATATCAATGCGGATGGATGGAAAGATATATATGTGTGTGCTACGGTAAAGCCCCAATCCAGTGAACGCAAAAACTTACTTTTCGTCAATCAGGGAATACAGGATGGAGTGCCTGTATTTAAAGAAATGGCGGAGGCTTATGGCATAGCGGATACTAGTCACACTACTACAGCTGCTTTTTTTGATTATGATCGTGATGGAGACCTTGACCTCTATCTGGCCGTAAACGAAATGGATCAGGCCCGTATACCTAATGTGTATAAGAAAAGCCATACGGACGCCAAAATACGTGTAGACAAACTCTATCGCAATGACCAAACGGGTGAGGGTACTCAGCCGGTGTTTACGGATGTATCAACAGAGGCCGGAATCATTTACGAAGGTTACAGCTTGGGGGTGAATGTAGCTGACCTCAATCAGGATGGATGGAGTGATATCTACGTGACCAACGACTACCTGACTCAGGATTTGGTATATATCAACAATCAAGACGGTACGTTTACCAACCGCTCGAAGGATTACCTCGCCCATACCAGTTATTCGGCTATGGGTAATGATGTAGTGGATATCAACAATGACGCACGCCCGGATATCATGGCTGTGGACATGCTGCCGGAGGACAACTACCGTAAAAAGACCATGATGATGGGCAACAACTACACGAACTACATCAACAACGAACGGTATGGCTATCAGTACCAGTGTGTACGCAATACCTTTCAGGTCAATCAGGGAATGAACCCCAGGTCGGGAGAGCCGGTATTCGGAGATGTGGCGTTTATGGCTGGAGTTTCTTCTACAGATTGGAGTTGGGCACCGCTTGTCGCCGATTTTGACAATGATGGCCTCAGAGACCTGATCATCACCAATGGTTTTCCCAAAGATGTCACCGATCGCGATTTTTCTGATTACAGCGTAGAGGTTGCTCGCTTTGCGAGCAAGAAGCTGTTGCTCTCGAAAATCCCTTCTGTGAAAATAAAAAACTACGCCTACAAGAACGTAGATGGGTTACGGTTTGAAAATGTGACCGAAGATTGGGGGGTACGGTTGCCTTCATTTTCTAATGGAGCGGCCTATGCCGATCTGGATAATGATGGTGACCTGGATTATGTGGTCAACAACATCAATGACCCGGCCTTTATTTATGAAAATAAAAGCACGGAGCGACAACCTGAGAATCGTTGGCTCAAAGTTACCCTTAAAGGGATCGGAGACAACCCTGATGGTTTGGGGGCCAAAGTTCGGATTACTACAGACCTGGGTACGCATTACTGGGAACAAAGCCCTTATAGGGGGTATCTGTCTTCGGTAGGATTTGAAGGGGTGATTGGTCTGGGTGCTGCCAGTGCTATTCGTTCAGTGGAGGTAGTTTGGCCTTCAGGTCGCCAGCAAACCCTCACTGAAGTGTTGCTCAACCAGGAAATAGTACTAGATGAATCCAATGCAGCGAATGCTCCGGCCAGCAATGCCACCGGTTCAAGTGCGCTTTTAGCACCATTGGCGGAGGATTCCTTTGATGGCTATGTACATATTGAGGAGGACTTTATTGATTTTAATGTGCAGCCTCTGCTGCCGCATAAGCTATCGCAATATGGTCCGGGACTGGCTGCGGGAGATGTAAATGGCGATGGACTTGACGACCTGTATGTAGGAGGGTCGCTTTTTGAAAAGGGAGTCTTTCTGCTCCAAAACGAACAAGGGCAGTTCGAACAAAAGGATTTATTAACGGGAGCGTCAAATGAAGGCGAAGAACTAGGGGTACTGCTCTTCGATGCGGACCTGGATGGAGACTTGGATTTGTACCTTGCTAACGGATCCAATGAGTTTGCGGCAGGTGACACCGTCTATCAAGACAGACTTTATGAAAATGTAAATGGGGAGTTTGTTCATCGGGTAAATGCACTCCCAGAATTTTTATGGAGCAGTGGGGCGGTGCGCGCTGCAGACTATGATGCCGATGGAGACCTGGATTTGTTTGTAGCTGGTAGGCAGGTGCCGCATCTGTACCCTGCGCCAGCTTCGAGTTATCTGTTCAAAAATGTATCTACAACAGAGCGGCTGGTTTTTGAGCTGGATGGTCAAGCTTCTGAATTGTTTAAAGAAATAGGGATGATCACTGATGCACTCTGGAGTGATTTTGATGGTGATGGTGATGCAGATCTGGTTACAGCTGGGGAATGGATGTCTATTCAACTGTTTCAAAATACGGATGGGCAGCTGACCAACGTCACTCAAGCTGCTGGGCTAAACGCCTTTGTAGGCTGGTGGAATAGTCTCGTTGCGGGAGATTTTGATGGTGATGGTGATATGGATTACCTCGCAGGAAACCTTGGTCTCAACAGCATCAATCAGGGAAGCCCACAGCATCCGGTGACAATCTACGCGGCAGATTTTGATCAGAATGGTGGCTGGGATGCGGTACCCGGAGTTTACCTGCCCGGCCCATCGGGAGCATTGCAGGAGTATCCTTACTTTGGTAGGCCTGACATGATCAAACAGATGACACGCATAAAGGATCAGTTTGCGTTTCATGCTCAGTATGCTCAGGCTACACTTCCCGAAATGTTTCGGGAGGGTGAGTTGGACAGTGCACTGGCGTACAAAGCCAATTATATGCAGTCTGCATACCTGGAAAATCAGGGTGACGGTACCTTCACCGTACAGGCGCTTCCACTAGAGGCTCAGGTGGCCCCTGTATATGGCATGCTGCCAAAAGATGTAGATAGTGATGGTCACCTGGATGTGATGATAGTGGGCAATGATTATGGTACAGAGGTCATGCAGGGGCGATTGGATGCCTTTAAAGGTCTGGTGCTTAAAGGTGATGGGACAGGGCATTTCGTACCAGTTCCTCTCACCCGATCGGGTTTTTATGTGCCAAAAGACGCCAAAGCACTTGTGGAATTGAGAGGTGCCAGCGGCAGAGATATACTGGTGGCCAGTCAAAATCAAGGTGAACTAAGGGCGTTTTCGATAGGCGATAGCGCAGGTTTGGTGATTTCCTTACAGCCCAATGACTTCCAGGTAACTTACCGCGATGCGAACAATCAAAAGGTAAAGAGAGAGGTGTACTACGGTCATACATACCTCTCCCAAAATAGCCGATATGTAAGGCTTCCAGCTGGCGCCACAGAGGTGATGGTTACCAGCTTTGACGGCAAGTCCAGAAAGCTTTAAGCCCGATTATACACCTTGAGTACTACGTCCCGTAGGGGGCTGCCATGCTCAGAAAGCAAATGCGCAATGTTTGCTGCCAGTGCCTCAGGAGTCACCCAATCGCTAAAATTTGCGTCGGGCATGCCTTCCCGGTTAGGAGGTGTGTCAATGATACTCGGGACTACTAGTGATGCCTGTATATTCTGGTTGTCTGCATCCTCATTGATGATTTCGGCTAGTTTGGCTACTGCCGATTTGCTAATGGCATATGGTAGCACAGGTCCGGCACCACCTTCCTGTGCTGGTTTAGCGCCGATAAAGATTAGTTTGCCACCACCTGTTGTATTCATCCAGTTGATGGCTTGCTGTGCCGTGTGATAGGCCGTAAAATAGTTTAGCTGGAGCATCTGTAGCATGTCCTGGGATGAGGATTCACGGATATTGCCCATCCCAAAACCACCTACTAGACAAATGACACCATCTAGTCGTTGGTATTTTGACTTTAGCTGATCAAAAAGTGCCGCTGTTGCATTTTCGTCAGTTAGGTCACACGGAAAAAAATCTACAGCGCTTTCAGGAGCCTGGCTACCAGGGCGGGTGGTCCCTATAACTTGGTAGCCCTGATCGAGCAGTTTCTTACAAACGGCAGTTCCCAGATTTCCGGTTGCACCGGTTACTAATACATTTTTAGGCATTGTTGCTTTAGTTTTAGGGTTATAACAGGATATTGACCGCTAAGTTATGGAAGATTCTAAATCCAATTTTTTTAAAGATGTGCATGAGGTGGCACGGTTGATTCCCGCAGGCAGAGTTACTTCATACGGTGCTATTGCTGCTTATCTGGGGGTAAAACGCAGTGCCAGGATGGTGGGCTGGGCCATGAACCAGGCCCATGGCGATGAGAGCATTCCAGCGCACCGGGTGGTCAATAGGATTGGCGTGCTAAGCGGCAAACACAATTTTTTGGGTGGCCCAGAGGTGATGCAGCAGCGACTAGAAGCAGAGGGTGTTCGTGTCCAAAAGGATCAGGTGCAGGATTTCGATCAGGTATTTTGGGACCCGATGGTGGAGTTGGGGGTGGACTAGTAAGTGAGGATTTTGTTAAGGCTGGTTTTCAGAAAATCAATTTGCTCAGGTTCGATGGTCCCTATTTTTCGCTTTAATCTCATCTTAGCCAGTGACCGGATGTGAAAAATTAGTGTTTCGCTGGCGGTTGGTAGATTGTTAGTACTGTTGGGTTCTAGTACCAGATTTCCTTTATAGCCTTTCACACTGGAGGTTAATGGACAGACGATGACTACAGAAAGTAGTTCGTTCATCATATTCCCACTCAGAATAACCACTGGGCGAAAGCCAGACTGTTCGCTTCCTTTAGTTGGCTCTAAATCTGTGTACCAGATTTCTCCCTGTTTCATTTTGGTAGCTGCTTCACATATTCGGCCATCCCTTCTTCAGCGATATTCATGATTTCCTCGTCCTGGCCCGCCATTCGGTAAGATTGGATGTACTCAGCTTTATCCAGCTGCTCGAGGTAGATGCTGAGAGCACGTTCGATGATCCGATTTTTGGGGAGTCCAAGCTTTTTGGATTTTTGTGCAAGCTGTTCTAGTAGCTCATTGGGGAGTGAACTTGTGAAAGTGGTCATATTCATATTTATGTTTTGTAAATATAACTACTTTCACTCGTAATTAGTTCTTTCTAATCAGAAGCAGTCACACGACCAGGGGCTCAACTATGAAGTTAGATTGATTATTTCTCTAAATTCATATTCTCTAGAATCCCGTGCTTTCTCAATCCATTTTTAGGATTTCTTTTGGCATTGTAGAAGGCTAATTTTATTTGAAGATATGGACCTAAAATAGCCATAGTAAAGAAAATACTTGCAGAAATACCCAGTGAAAGGGTTAGATTAATCCCAGAGATTGTTCTAAAAACAATTAAAGGGAGTACAAAAAAACCAATTACAAGAGTTAGTAATACGGGAAGATATAACAGCCTCTTGTACGACAGCCTCAAGGCTTTCTTGAAGTTTTTATTTGTTAGAGGAATCGGGTCAGCGGTGTAGTAATCTTTATTTTTCCTTACGATGTAGCTATTGATCCGTTTCATTTCGTATTCTTGTCAAATAAGCGTATGCATTATTTCCAAAAAAAACTTTATTAATAAGTGTCAGTCCTTTCTTCTAATCAGAAGCAGTCCCACAAACGTGAGCAATCCATTGAGTATGAGGATTTCAAAACCAAATTTATAGCCACCAAACCAGGCCTCTGAGTTGATGTTGACGAGGTAGGAAAGAGCCGGTGCTGCCAAACATACCCACGGTACCAAGTGGTCTTTTACGTTGATTTTGGTGAAAATCCCTAGTGTAAACAGGCCTAGTAGCGGTCCATAGGTGTAACCAGCAGCTATAAATACTGCGGTGATGACACTGCGATCATTGATGGCCTGAAAAATGAGTATAACGACAAACAGCACCAGCGAAAACCCCAAGTGAACAAGCTTGCGCAGGTTCTTTTTCCGGTGGTAATTTTTTGGCGAGAAGCCGAGAAAATCCACACAAAAGGAAGTGGTAAGTGCTGTAAGTGCTGAGTCTGCACTGGAGTATGCAGCCGCGGTGATGCCCAGCAAAAACACAACAGCTCCTACCGTGGAGAAGTGGTTGATGGCGAGCTCTGGAAACAGATAATCGGTACGCTCAGGAATGGCAATGCCACTGATTTCGCTGTATTGGAACAGGAGCAACCCCATGCTGAGGAAGAGGAAATTGACGATAACCAAAATGATGCAAAACCAAAATACATTTTTTTGTGCATCGCCAAGCGTGCGGCAAGTCAGGTTTTTTTGCATCATGTCCTGATCAAGTCCTGTCATCACAATGGCTATGAAGGCACCAGAAAAGAACTGCTTGTAAAAGTTGTTGCCACTTTGCCAGTCCCAATTGAAGATCTGGCTGCGTGCGTCACTAAAAAGGGAGGTGGTCATTTCTCCAAAAGACCAGTTGAGTTCGCTTTGGATAAACAAGATGCTTACGATCACCGAAGCAATCATAAACGTGGTTTGGAGTGTGTCGGTCACCACGATGGTTTTGATCCCACCACGAAAAGTGTATAGCCAGATGAGGATGATGGTGACGAGCACCGCCACCCAAAAGGGTAGCCCAAAGGCGTCAAAAAAGCTGATTTGTAATACGCCTGCTACCAAAAACAAGCGGAAGGACGAGCCGATAATGCGACTAATCAAGAAGAAAAACGCTCCTGACTTATAACTCCAAAAGCCAAAGCGCTCTTCCAGGTAAGTGTAGATAGATACCAGATTGAGCTTGTAGTAGAGCGGTAAAAGGACTTTGGCGATTACGAAATAACCGACCAAATAGCCCAAGACCACCTGAAAGTAAAAAAAGTTGCTGTTGCCTACTTCGCCAGGTACGGAGATAAACGTAACTCCGGATAACGAAGCTCCGATCATGCCAAAGGCGACCAGATACCAGGGAGACTGACGGTTGGCGTTGTAAAAATCACCGTCTTGTGCATTGCGAGAAGTAAACCATGAAACACCGATTAAGATTAAAAAATAGCCTAGAATAATGCTTCCAACGAGTACGGGGTTCATTCGTGCTAAGGGGTTTTGGTTGAAGAATAGCTCTAAAATTGGGGCAAATTAATCACTTACACTAATTTTGTGTTATGGTAGACATGGAGTTTGCACCGGACATAGAAGAATTAGTAGATGTAGAGGAGGATCTCGGTCAGGAAGATGTCAAAAGTCTTATCGTGCACAATGATGATTTCAACACCTTCGATCATGTGATCAACACACTCATAAAAGTGTGTAAGCATGACGTTCATCAGGCAGAGCAGTGCACATACATCATTCATTTTAAGGGGAAGTGTGCTGTGAAAAAAGGCAGCTTAAAAGAATTACGCCCGATGAGAGATGGGATTACTGATGCGGGGATTTCAGCCACTATCGAATAATGGAGTATCCCTCTAAGCTGGTAGAACAGGCCGTAGAAGAGATTTCGCGCCTGCCAGGTATCGGTAAGAAAACCGCTCTGCGGTTGGCCCTGCATCTACTCAAGCAGCCAGAATCACAAACAGCAGCCCTCTCGGAATCATTAAAAGATCTCCGTGAGCAGATCAAGTATTGCCAGACATGCCACATCATAGCTGATACTGAAGACTGTACCTGTCAGACACCTTCGCGTGACACCACCGTGATATGTGTAGTGGAAGATACGCCCGACGTGCTGGCCATTCGTAATACCGGACAGTACAATGGCCTCTTTCATGTACTAGGTGGTCGCATCTCCCCCATGGACGGCATAGGTCCGGATCAGGTGAAAATAGACTCGCTCATAGCGCGTGTAAAGCAATCCGGCAGTGAGGTAAAGGAAGTAATTCTGGCGCTGAGCTCTACGATGGAGGGAGATACTACTGCGTTTTATATCACTAAAATGCTCAAAGAAACGGGAGTGAAAGTTTCTACCATAGCGCGTGGTATTCCTGTGGGTGGTGAGCTGGAGTATACCGATGAGCTCACACTGGGTAGGAGTATCGCTACACGCACCCTGTTTTCAGCAGATTAGTCACGTCTTTTTTTGGTCAGCAGGTTGTAGGACAGTAGCAAGGCTATAGCCAAAGCCAAAATCATAAAATACCACCTTGGGTCTCCCTGCTGCCAGGTACGATAAAAATATCCGCCGCTTACGACCATTACGATCGTTACCATCAGATAGCTCAAAGCTTTTAGTGCATTCGGATTCATAGGATGTCAGACTTGCTTCTTCGGTGTAATGTTAGGGGAATTGTGGCTTATGCTCAATCAAGGTGCTAGTTTTTCTAAAAACTCTACCATGTTTTCTTCGTGATCCAAACTGAGCCTTTTGCGTAAGCGATAGCGGGCCGTTTCTACTCCTCTTACGGAAATGTTCAATATCGGTGCAATTTCCTTGTTTGAGAGGTTCATTTTTACCAGCGCACACAGTCGTAGTTCTTTGAGTGTAAGGTCTGGAAAATGCATTTTTAGCTCCTTGAAAAACTCATGATGCACGCGCTCGAAATTAGCTTCGAATACCTGAATGTGTTCTTCGTCATTGAGGTTAATGCCGATTTTACGAATCAGTTGGCGCAGGCGGTTGCGTGATTTTTCATTTTTGGCTACCTCCTTCAGTTCTTTCAAGTCTTCGCGAAGTTCTGTGAGCAGCTCCCGCTTACGCACCAGCAGCATGGTGTAGTTGGCCAGCTCTTTACTTTTAAATATTACGTCTTCTTCCAACTGCTTTTTATCTCGTTCGATGCGTTCCTTTTCGCGCTCCAGCCGCATTTGCTCCAGCTCCATCTCCAGAATGGATTGCTTTTCTTGCTCTTCGCTTCGGGTTTTCTCTTTTTCTTTGAAAATTTTCCGTTTGATGAGTTTCCGGGAAGCGTAAGCACCACAAACGATGATAATTAGATAAATGAGGTAAGCCCCTTTGGTTTGATACCACACCGGAATAATGACAAAATCATAACTGCTCTGTGAAGTGGATTCGCCAATGATGCTCCTCGCTTTTACCTGAAAGGTATAATTCCCCGGAGGAAGCGTCGTGTATTCTTTGGACGGCTTTGGAGTCCACGCAGACCAGGCTTTATCCATTCCTTTTAGAAGATAGCTGTACTGGACTTTCGTCTGGTCTTTCAGCTTAGGTGCGGCAAAGCAAAAAGTGATATTGCTGGCATGGTGAGGTAGCTTAGGCCGAGGATCAAGGAGCGATAGCTTCTCTTTTTCGCCAGTATTCCAAAATGCAACCTGAGTGAGGAGCACTTCACCTGTTGGTTTTTGTTGCTCAAAGCTCAGATCATAGGCATACAGTCCGTTGGTAGCACCGAGAAGAACATTGTTGTCGTTTACTGGCAGGATACACTCCATACTGCGGTTAAAAGTTCCTTTTAGTTCCAGGAAAAGATCCTTGTTCAACCCTTCTTGATCTTTCAGGAAATACCCGGCTTCATCGTCATGCACAAACCAGGTAAGGTTTCCTTCTTCTAGAAGTTTGCGTACGTTCTTGTCCGTCCCAAAGCGCTTGTTGAGCTCCTCATGAGGTACGAAGCGGTTCGCTTTTTCATCGAAAGTAAAGATGCCTTCGTTCGTGGTGAATACGATCTGGCCGTCGTAGCGGAAGGTGTTCACACTTAGCGGAGATGGTAGGCCGCTTTCGCGAAAATGTTCTATGGCCACTGTCTGCTTTAGATTTTTGGACAATCGCACCCGAAATACACCCTTGTAGCCGTGACAGATCCAAAACTCTCCGGGTTGGTTTCCCTGAATGATATCGCGAGTAGATTCTACCAGTCCCTCCACCGGGCCATGGATGATGTATTTGCCAGACTCATAAGTGAGGAGTGTGAGACCGATGTAGGTGCAGAGGAAATAGGTGTTTTCATATCCATCTACCTTTAGTATTTTCCAGGTCCCCTGACTCCCGGTTAACTTTTTGGCTTGATCAGCTTCATTGATGACGTAGACACCTGCATCGTGGCTACAGAGTATGTTTTCTCCCACGACATCCAGTTTCCAGGCTTGCCCCTCCAATCCAGGGATTTTCTCAAAGGCAAGGCTGGAAAAATGAGGATTGTGAACAATTCGTTCAGAGACAAATACACCTTGATTGGTTGCAGCGTAAATTTTTCCACCTCGAATGAGCACATCATATACGGACGCATTTTCGAACAGCACTGATACTGGTGAGGAGATGTTGATGCAGTCAATGCCATTGTTGAGTAAGGCCCAGATGTTGCCTTCAGCACTTTCAAAGAGGTTGAGCACGGTGTTGTTCTGAAGTCTGGTGAGTGCAGCAGAAAGCGACAGATTTTCGGCTTGCTCATTGAGCACCATTAGCTGAGTACTCAGCGTGCCCAGGTAGTAATTGCCTCCTATGGATTTAATCGCTGACAATATTTGGTTGCTTTCCCCGGGTGCGAAGCAATTTCTGATCAGGGCACATTTGCCATTCTGATAAGCATAGATACCGCCGGGTTTGGTGAAGAGGTAGAGCTCATCGGCTGCTGCGCCAGGCAAAACACTTGCGATCGTTTGCTGGCTGTATGTTTCGCTGACAGTTAGTACTTCAAATTCTAGCGAATTTAAATCCAATAGCTGAAGTCCGCTGGGATTCGCCAACAGGAGCTGGTCGTTGACCACATTGGAGTAGTAATAGCCAAAAGCGGGAATCGTAAAAACTTTGTCGTCTTTAATCGCGATAAGCTTGGAGAGGCTTCGCATCACAATGTGACCTTGCACTTCATGGATCGCCCAGATGTTTTCTAGCGTGCGCTCGGCCGGAGGCAATTTATCGAGAAGTGAATGGTAGTGGTAGTCACCAAATTCATCTTTTGCTATAATCCCAAAGTCATTGAATCCACCAACATAAAGCTTGCCTTCGCTACTATAACAGATGCTGCGTACAGATGAATTATTTGGGAGTGCTATTTTTTGCCACTGTGCTCCATCATAGATCAGCGTACCGTCATTATTTCCAAAATACAGTACCCCGCTATCATCTTGTGCCATGGACCATATCTGCGGGTCAGCCTGAAATTCATTTTTCGTGTAATGTATAATGCGTGGAGTGCCCTTGATTTCGTTTTTGGACTGACTCCCAACAAATCCTGCATGTAGTAGCAGGAAAACACCAGCGAATAATCTGACCAACACTCCTTTCATATTTTGTAATTCTTTGAAATAAAGAAAAGGTAACATTTTGAAATTCAGCACGAAACTACCCTTTGATGTAGTAGAGATGTAGTGCGTATTATTGCTGATGTAGTATTAGTGTAGGGCATTTCGATGACAGGTTGAGTGTGCAGGGTATTTTTGATTTCAATAAGATTTCGCAAAGACCCAAGGATTCATTTTCAAAAATTGTATTCGAAATGCCAAAACTAGTAGTAAAAAAATCAAATTTTCAAATCGTTCCTGTCGCTATCGTGTTGGCGCTCTTGCTGTTGACCATGCAGCCCGTATCAGGGCAGTATTTGAAAGCCAGTGGCCAAAAAATAGTCAATGCTGATGGTGAAGAGGTGATCTGGCGGGGCATTGGGCTCGGTGGCTGGATGCTTCAGGAAGGCTATATGCTGCGTACGAGTGGGGCACAATACGAAATTGAAGATCGGATAGAAGCGCTTATTGGCAATCAGAAAAAAGAGCAGTTTTATGCTGCCTGGCTAGCCAACCACATGCGGAAAATAGATGTGGACTCTATGGCTAGCTGGGGATACAATATGATTCGCCTGCCGATGCATTACAAGCTTTATACCCCGCCGATAGAAGAGGAACCTGTGCCGGGTTCCATTACTTGGCTAGAGCAGGGTTTTGAGATGACGGATGCTTTGCTCGAGTGGTGCAAGGCCAATAACATGTACCTAATCCTGGATTTGCATGCGGCACCAGGTGGTCAGGGGGAAAACAAAGACATTAGCGATTACGACCCTTCCAAGCCCTCACTGTGGGAAAGCACAGCCAATCAGGACAAGATGGTCGCCCTTTGGCGCAAGCTGGCCGAGCGCTATGCCGATGAGCCAATGCTGGCAGCCTATGACATCATCAACGAGCCCAACTGGGGATTTCAAGATCATGAAAATGATCCAAACGGGTGCGCCGAAAGCCAAAATACGCTGCTGTGGAATTTGCAAAAACGTGTAACCAAAGCCATCCGTGAGGTAGACCAAAATCATATCATCGTGATTGAAGGCAACTGCTGGGGAAACAACTACGGAGGGTTGCACACTTTGTGGGACGATAACCTCGTGATCAGTTACCATAAGTACTGGAATCCTAATACGCAGGCCGAAATACAAGGGATGCTTAACATGCGCCAGGAGAGGAACGTGCCAATTTGGCTAGGGGAGACGGGAGAAAACTCCAATGTTTGGTTTACGAACGCCATTGAGCTACTCGAAGATAATGGAATCGGCTGGTCTTGGTGGCCATTGAAAAAACTTGGTGGCAACAACCCCCTACAGATTGCGATGAATGATGATTATCAGCAGATTCTCGATTATTGGAATGGCTCTGGGACAAAGCCCTCCGAGGAGGTGGCTTTTAAGGGGCTCATGCAACTAGCGGAGGATCTTAAGCTGGAGCATACTACCTATCATCCAGATGTGGTGGATGCCATGATCCGTCAGCCACACACTACAGAAACCAGGCCTTTTAAAAATCATGTGCTCACTGCCGGTGAGGAGGTGATCGTTTCTACCACGGACTATGATCTGGGCAGGGTAGGTCATGCCTATCAGGATGAAGAGTATACCAACATCACGCGTGATCCCGGAGGACAAGCCTGGAACCTTGGATACAGCTATCGGAATGACGGGGTGGATATAGAACCTACCACGGACAATGACCCCAAAGGCAATGGTTACTCTGTGGGGTGGACCAATGCGGGAGAGTGGATGCTGTATACCCTGAAGGTGGACTCCTCGGCCGCTTATGATCTATCCATCAGATATGCGGGAGGTGGAAGCATACATTTTGAAGTAGACGGAGTGGACGTGACGGAAAACGTACAACTACCCGCCACTGGGGCGTATGACGCATGGGATACATTCTTAATCAAAGATGTGCTCTTGGAGGCGGGAATGAGAAAATTAAAACTAGTGATCGATCAGGGAGGAATGAACCTAAATTACTTTGGTTTTCAGATGAAAAGCCAAATAGATGACGCGCGATTCAAAGGTCTGTCGGTGACTACTGCTGATGAGAGTGAGTTACTACTCACCTTGAACAAATCACTAGATGAAGGCACCGTTTCAGCAGAAGGCTTTGCTGTGGAAATAAATGGCAGCACGCAAGAGCCAAAAAGTGTAGCACTTCATGCTGTGTCTCAATTGCTCATCACCACGAGTCAGGGCCTCACTAGCGAGCAAAAAATTACACTGGTATATGAGGGCAATGGGTTGCGATCCACTGATGGAATATTGCTGGAGCCTTTTGAACTAAGAGTGGACAATCAACTCCCTAAATACCTCATGATTCCCGGGAAAATCGAGGCTGAAAACTTTCATGTAAATCAGGGCCTGGAGATCGAATCCACCACCGATGTGGGTGGAGGGCAAAATATAGGTTACACCAATACTGGTGATTACCTCGACTACCTGATCAACGTGCAGGAGTCGGGCGCTTATCAAGTGGAAGTGCGTGTGGCATGTGCCGGAAATGACGGTGTTATTCGTTTGCTACAGCTAGATGAGGCTGGCGAAACACTAAACTCCAAACGAGTAAATGTGCCGATAACTGGTGGCTGGCAGGCATGGAAAACGGTCACGGTTAGTATGGATCTGACTGCTGGGAGGACATTGCTGCGAATGGAAATTATAGATCCGGAGTTTAATGTGAATTGGATGCGGTTTTCGTATTTAGGAGTGCTTGACGCGAAAAAAGCATCCGGATCGGTGATTTTCCCCAATCCCTGTACGGATTCATTCGAAGTAAAGGGATATGAGCAAGCACTAAGGATTTTGGACTTATCAGGAAAAGTGGTGCAAGTTGCTCAAGGGCCCGTGGTGGATATGCGTTTGCTCAATCCCGGAGTTTACCTTGTGGAGATGCAACAGTCAGGCATGACCAAAGTTGAAAAAATCGTCTTGCGTTAACCTGGTGTAGTTTATCACAGAGGGCTTATGTAATTTGCCGACATGCGGCCTCCTCACAGCATTACAGTTTATGGAATTGGCGGATTAGGAGTGAATCATGAGGTGTTTGCTCACTTGGATCTGGACTTTGAATTGATCGTTATCGAATGGATCACGCCTCATAATGGGGAATCTTTAGCCAGCTATGCCCAGAGACTGTCGGCTAAGATCAACACCGACCACCCGTTTGCTATCATAGGTATCTCCTTCGGTGGGATTCTTGCCGCCGAGCTTGCTAAAATACTAAAGCCCTTAGTTGTTGTCCTTATTTCTTCAGCTCAGCGATCACAAGAAATCCCGTTGCTTTTTAGGCTGATTGGTAGATCAGGGGTGTTCAACTTGCTTCCTGATTGGCTACTACGTCCTCCACTTTTTGCAGCCAATTGGTTGTTTGGGGTTAAGACCAATCACTCCAAAAAGCTGCTAAAACTATTCTTAAAAGAAACTGATCTCAAGTTCTTGCGTTGGGCGCTTACCCAAATCGCCAGGTGGAAAGGAGTTGCCGGCTCGGCTTCTGTCATTCGCATACATGGAAGCGCCGATCGGCTGTTGTCTTGTGAAAATGATACAGCTTTTAGGATTAAAAACGGGCGCCATTTTATGGTTGTAGATGATGCCGCCGCAGTAAGTGAAGTACTTCGAGGTATTTATGCTACGTACTTGAAACCCCAATAAGGTTTTCTCTCATCATTTGCACTTTTCCAATTTTTAATGCTGTCAGAATTCTCTGGATTATGATCCGATTTTTTATGAATTCATGAGATGTAACATGTTGTAGGTCAGGGTTAATAAGTTGATTGACGTAGTGCCAGCGAGTGACTTCATCGCTTGAAGTATTCAAAGCGTAGTGTAAAATTCAGTTTCATTTTTCGGGGATACTACATTTGAGATTGATGGTTTTTCAAAAAGCCTGTGAGTTTTTTGATTTTCTATCAAATCATCATTCACATAAAACCTAATAAATATGAGATTGAAAATTTTATCCAAATCTGGGAGCCTTCGGATGCTTCTGATGATGATAGCCCTGGCCGGACTGGTGGGTGTAGTAGATGCCCAGTCGGTGCAGGTACGTGGACTCGTAACCGATGGTGAGACCGGCGAAAGTCTTCCCGGGGTAACGGTGCTGGAAAAGGGTACCACTAATGGGACCATTACAGATATTGAGGGTAAGTACACGATAGCGCTGAGCGAAGGGCGTTCCATACTTATTTTCTCCTTTGTGGGCTTTGAGCCGCAGGAGGTGGAGGTCAGTGGAGAGTCTACTGTGGATGTAAAGCTGCAGCAGGACATTCAGTCTCTGGAGGAAGTGGTAGTAGTAGGGTATGGAGCGCAGAAAAAAAGTGTGGTGACCGGAGCTATTTCTAGCGTCAAAGCCTCAGACCTGGAGACTTTGCCTGTCAATAACGTCAGTCAGACGCTACAAGGCCGGGTCTCTGGCCTGACGATAGCCGCTAATAGTGGACAGCCCGGTGAGGGAGCCACCATCAGAGTGCGCGGTATCACCACGCTCAACAACAACGACCCACTGTGGGTAGTGGATGGAGTAGTGGTGGACAATGGAGGTATCAACTTCCTAAATCAGTCGGATATAGCTTCTGTGGAAGTGCTTAAAGATGCTGCGTCTCAGGCTATATATGGAGCAAGAGCCGCAGCTGGGGTTATTCTGATCACCACCAAAAAAGGTAAGCAAGGGAGCCTAAGTGTCAATTACAATGGGTACTATGGCACTTCTGAGCCAGCACGGAGGCTCAATTTGCTCAATGCTCAGGAATATGCTACACTCAGAAATGAGGCATCGCTGGCAGATGGTGCTGCTCCTCCTTTTGCAAACCCTGCAGCGCTTGGAGCAGGTACCGACTGGCAGGCACTTATTTTCAACGATGACGCACGCAGACAAAATCATGAACTCAGCATCAGTGGAGGTAATGAAAAATCAACGTTTTATTTGAGTTTTGGCCACCTGGAACAAGAAGGAATTGTCGCCACGGAGATCTCCAAATACCAAAGAACTAACTTTAGACTCAACAGTACTCATCAGGTTACGGATTGGCTTAAGGTAGGGCAAAACCTTGGCTATGCACATGACAAATCGGTAGGGCTGGGCAATACCAACAGTGAATTTGGCGGCCCGCTGAGCTCTGCCATCAACCTGGACCCTATCACTCCGGCTGTTATCACAGATCAGGCGTTGGCAGCTGGTGCACCTTATGCCAACAATCCGGTGATTCGCGATGAATTGGGTCGTCCTTACGGTATTTCCAATATCGTGCAGCAAGAAATGGTGAACCCACTGGCGTACATCGAAACCCGCCGTGGCAACTATGGATTTGGCGACAACATCATCGGGAATGTTTTTGCAGAAGTATCGCCAATAGAAGGACTGACCCTGCGATCGACTTTAGGTACCAAGCTCTCCTATTATGGCGGTAGAGGGTTTACACCCATCTATTACCTGAGCGCCACCAACCAAAATTTGGAAAGTGCTAGAATAGGTGGGGACCTCAATCGCCGGTTTGACTGGAATGTGGAAAATACCATCAGCTATACCCGCACGGTCCAAAAGCATCATTTTACTGCTTTGCTTGGGCAGGGAGCTTACCGCGAAAATGAGTTGGTGAGTTTTGGAGTCACCAAAGCCAATATCCCGGTAGACAATTTTGACGATGCTTCCTTTCGGTTCAATGTCACCACGGACGACATCACTGCAGGCGCTGGAGAAGGAGTCATACACACAGTATCTTCACTTTTTGCCCGGCTTAATTATAACTATGATGAACGGTATTTGCTTACGGCCGTCATTAGACGCGATGGGTCTTCCAGGTTTGGTGCCAACAATAAGTATGGTGTATTCCCATCTTATTCGCTTGGCTGGGTTACCTCCAACGAATCATTTTGGCCTACAAACCCGGTGGTTAATTTTCTCAAGGTTCGCGGTGGATACGGCGTAGTTGGTAATGACAATCTGGGAGATTTCCGCTACCTGTCCACCATTGGGGCTGGCAGAAACTATACGTTTGGTACTGGCGACCTGTCATCCAATGGCTACAGCCCTGATGCACCCGCCAACCCTGACCTCCGCTGGGAGGAAACCAGCCAGCTGAACATTGGCTTTGAGGCTACGCTTTTTAGTGATTTCATGCTCAATGCAGACTGGTATAAGAAGGTTACCACCGACATCCTGCGCGAGAAACCGATCCCACGCTATACTGGAGTGATCGGCTACCCAATGGCCAATATCGGCGATATGGAAAATACCGGAGTGGAGCTGGAGCTTAGCTACCGTAAACAGCTAGGAGAGCTCAATCTGGGGGTGTCTGCAAACGCTTCTTATGTAGAAAACAAGGTGACGAACCTGGGGGATGTGGAATTTTACAATACTTCAAGCATCCAAAACATGGGGACTATGGCGCGCATGGCGGTAAGCCAGCCGATCAACTCTTTTTATGGCTATAAGCGTCTCGGAGTATTTCAAACTGAAAAAGAGATTGAGGCGCATGTAGGGCCAGAGGGCAGCCTGTTGCAGCCTGATGCACAGCCTGGAGATTTTATCTGGGCGGATTTGGACAATGATGGAGCGATCACTCCGGATGATCGCACGTTTTTGGGAAGCCCTATTCCTTCCTGGACCTATGGAATCAATGTGAAAGCTGAGTACAAAGGGTTTGACCTGCTAGTCTTCGGACAGGGTGTTCAGGGCAACAAGATCTTCCAGGGCTTAAGGAGGCTGGATATAGGTAGTGCCAATTACCAGCAGGCAGCACTAGGTCGATGGACAGGACCTGGTACTTCCAATGATTTCCCCCGCCTCACCAATGCTGATCCTAACAAAAATTTCCAAAATCCTTCTGATTTCTACATTCAGGATGGTGCCTACTTCCGCCTGAAAGTCGTGCAGCTGGGATATTCATTGCCGGCAGAGGTGCTTCAGTCGCTGTTTATGAAAAAGGCCAGGGTGTATGTAATGGCCGAAAACCTCTTCACATTCACGGAGTACACGGGCTATGATCCGGAAATCGGCGGTGGCTCATTTGGGATCGATCGTGGTATCTATCCACAGGCGCGATCTTTTATGGTAGGTATCAATGTAGGCTTTTAAGCCAGGCTAAAATCTAGATAATCATGAAAAGAATATTCAAAAACATAGCGCTCATCGCGGGCTCAATGCTGGCAGTAGCGTGTTCTGACGATTTTGTCAATGTAGAGCCCAAAGGCACTGCGCTGGAAGAAAATTACTACAAAAACGCCGAGCAGGCATACAATGGTGTGATTGCCGCCTATGATCCGCTGGGTTGGACCAATGGTTTTGTCATCAAGACAGCAAGCCTTAATGCGGCTTCAGATGACTTCTTCACCGGAGGAGGCGGCCCCAATGACATGAATGCGATTCAGGTATGGGATAAGTACACGCTGGATCCTGTCAATGGACCACAGCAGGAATTTTGGAACAAAAATTATTCAGGAATTTTCCGTGCCAATATACTCCTGAGCAGGCTGCCAGAAATTGATATGGACGAATCACTGAAAAGTCGATTTACCGCTGAGATGAAGTTCCTCCGTGCCTATTATTACTTTGATATGGTTCGGTTGTTTGAGCGGTTTCCTCTGCTGACAGCACCCATACCCACAGCTGAGATTTTTGAGGTAGAGGCGGCAGAGAGAAGTTCGGTATTTGCCCAAATTGAGCAAGACCTTAGTGAGGCGATTGCAGATTTACCTGCTACGATTACGTTGGAAACAGATGCCGGAAGAGCTACCAAAGGTGCAGCCATTGCTTTGCTGGGTAAAGTCTACCTACAGCAAGAAAAATTTTCCGAGGCTGCGGCTCAGTTCGCGCAGGTCAATGGTACCCCAGGAAGTACCAGTCAGTACGGCTACCGATTGCTGGATGACTTTGCAGACCTATTTAAAGTGGCCAACGAATTCAATGAAGAATCCATTTTTGAGATCAGTCACAATTCTACTTCGCAGGGCAACTGGGGCTGTGTGGCATGTACGGAGGGCAACCCGCTTGCCATCATGGTTGCGCCCAGAGGTTATGTGATCAATGATCCGGCTGTAGCGCCTAATTATGTCTCTGGATGGAGCTTCAATACGGTTACTCCATCGCTGGTCAATGCCTTTGTGCAAGACGAAGTATATGACCCGCGCTACAGTACCACCATCGTTAATATCGATAGCCTGGAGCAAATCGGTGCAGTTTCTTATGAGCATGCTTATGAAAACACGGGCTATTTCCTGGCAAAATTCGCTGGTAAAGAATCCGATAAGACTGCTGATTCTACTGTGCCTTTTGAAATCAACTTCCCTACCAATGAGTATGAAATCCGACTAGCAGATACTTACCTGATGGAAGCCGAAGCTTTGGTACGAGGTGGAGGCGATCAGGCCCGTGCTCAGGCACTTTTAGACGCAGTACGTGAGCGTGTGGGTTTGCCGTCCGTACCGGCAACATTTGACAACATCATGGCAGAGCGCCGGTTGGAGCTTGCCGGTGAAGGTCATCGCTGGTTCGATTTGGTCCGTACGGGACAGGCCGCCTCGGTGTTAGCCGATCGTGGATACGTGGAAGGCAAGCATGATGCCTTACCCATTCCTCAGTCCGAACTGGAATTTGATGGTACCAAACTGGAGCAGGATCCTGCTTATCAATAAAAGTTTTCATAGCTGAGTGACCATGATAAAAGTCACTCGGCTAATTGAGTCCAAAGAATTACATAACGATTAGAAATTATGAGTTATCAAAAGCTTAAGAAAAATATAGGGTTGGGTGTGCTCGCCGCATTTACCCTTGTGGGCTGTGTGCCTGAGGATGAGGAGCTGAGCCTGGGTGAGCAGCCAGAAGCCACCTTCATGGTTGAGGCTGTTGCAGGCCAAAACAATACCTATGTGCTCACCAACACCACACCCGGTGCATTCGTCTCCGTTTGGGATAAGGGTTCAGGTTTTGAAAAAGGTCGGGAGATGGACACCATCTTTTTACCCGATAGAGGGACGTATGACATACAGCTTGTCGCCGTGACAAGCGGAGGGGCAGACACTTCCGCCGTGCAGACCATCAACGTAGAGACCAGCGACCCTGCCGCCGGAAACCTCGTCGTTGGTGGGCGGATGAATGCCGAAGATGCTGACCACTGGACGCTCTTTACCATTTCCGATGGTGTGGCCTTCGAAATGGTAGAGGGTAAAATGCGAGCCACCGGAGGTGGTTGGGGGCACGCTGGATTTTACCAGGCCGTGCAGGTAGAAGCCAACAAGCCCTATCAGTTTGGAGCAACCGTGTCAGGAAGCGGCGCTTCTGATACCTGGTTTGAGGTGTACTTTGGCCGTACGGAGCCACAGAGCTATCAGGACTATTCGGATGGTGGCGTACAGTTGGCACTCAATACCTGGGCTGGGTGTGCCACCACCTCATTTAATGGAAGCTTACTGAGTGTAGGCTGTGAAGGTGCACTTCGTGAGACCAATGGGGTCATCACCTTCGATGAAGGGGGTACGATCTACCTGGTAGTAAAAACGGGTGGAGGTGATCTAGGGGCTGAGGGGATCGCTATTGATAACCTGGAGCTCAGAGGTACTAAATAATGCATCAGCAAAGTAGAGCCCCCAGCTCTGGCGGCTCTACTTTCATTGATCGGTCAGAAATTTTTTCATAAGGACTAATAATAGAAAACTCATTTTTTATGACAAGAATAAAGTGGGCTTTAATCGGTGTGCTAATCGTATTATTTGGCTGTGATCATCATCAGCCGGGGATTATGCAAGCATCGTTTGTGATGAAGCCACAGCCCAGAGTGGAGGCACTGCTCGCCAAGATGACTTTGGAGGAAAAAGTAGGTCAAATGGCACAAGTCACATTGGATGTGGTGACCCAGGGGCCTAATGCCTACGAAAGCGATGAGCCGCTAAAATTGAATATAGACCTGGTGAGGGAAGCAATTCTTACACACAAGGTGGGCTCCATTCTCAATACGGCCAACAACCGTGCACGGCCTTTGGAAAAGTGGCATGAAGTGATCGGGCAAATCCAGCAAGTTGCCGTGCGAGAATCCAGACTGGGGATACCTGTAATCTACGGCATTGACGCCATTCATGGTGCCACCTACACTTCAGAGGCTACCTTTTTTCCTCAGCAAATAGGGCTTGCAGCTACCTGGAACAGGGATTTGGTGCGGAAGTGTGCAGCAATAGCTGCCTACGAAACACGTGCTTCAGCTATCCCGTGGAATTTTTCCCCGGTACTTGATCTTGGCCGTGATCCTCGTTTTCCACGGATGTGGGAGACCTTTGGAGAGGATGTAATGCTGGCATCAGAAATGGGCGTGCAGATGGTGAAGGGTTATCAAGGCGAGGATGTTAGTGCACCCGGCCAGGTAGCAGCTACGCTGAAGCATTTTTTGGGATATTCGGTGCCTGCATCCGGCAAAGACCGAACACCGGTACACATTTCTGAAGTAGAGCTTCGGGAGCGCCACTTACCTGCATTCAAAGCTGCAGTAGACGCTGGGGCAAAGTCGGTGATGATCAACTCAGGACTGATCAATGGAACACCCGTACATGCTAACAAAGCATTGCTGACTGACCTACTGAAAAAAGAACTTGGGTTTACCGGAGTGGTGGTGACCGACTGGAAGGATATAGACAACCTCCACTTTAGGGATCGAGTGGCTGCTACACGAAAGGAGGCCGTGAAAATTGCGGTAAACGCCGGCATAGACATGGCGATGATCCCCTATGATTTTGACTTTTGTAAAGATCTCGTTGCGCTTGTACGAGAAGGAGAAGTACCCATGAGCCGTATAGATGATGCGGTCACACGGATTCTTACCCTCAAGTATGATTTGGGTCTATTTGATCAGCCCACACCCAGAGGAGATTATGAGGATTTTGGAAGTGAAGAGACAGTTGCGACTGCCAGGAAAGCTGCCGGTGAGTCCATTACCCTGTTGAAAAACCAGGGGCTTTTACCACTGTCCCGAGGTGTTAAGGTTTTGGTGACCGGCCCCAACGCTCATACGATGAGAGCGCTAAACGGAGGCTGGTCTTACAGCTGGCAGGGTGAAAAAGTGGAAGAGTTTGCGAATGAATATCAGACGATACTGGAAGCTATAAAAGCACAAGCTGGAGAGGAGTTGGTCACCTTTGAGCCTGGTGTCACTTATGTGGAAAGTGGCAAGTATTGGGAGGAAGAAGCTGCGGACTTTCGAGCGGTTTTGGATGCCGCCAGCAATAGCGACGTGGTGGTGCTTTGCCTGGGCGAAAATAGCTATACGGAGAAGCCCGGAGACCTGCATGACCTGTCTCTATCGCAAAATCAGGTGAGACTTACACGTGCACTGGCTACCACCGGCAAGCCCATCGTACTGGTGCTCAACGAAGGTAGGCCCCGCCTGATCAGCGAAATAGAACCAGATGTAGATGCGGTAGTACAAACCTACTTGCCCGGCAATTACGGCGGTGAGGCACTCGCTCAGGTCTTATTTGGGGAGCTCAACCCTTCAGGAAAGCTGCCCTATACCTATCCTATGTTTGCCAATACACTCGTGACTTATGATCACAAACCGTCCGAAGAACAGGATAAAATGGAAGGTGTCTATGACTATGAGTCAGATTTTGCGGTGCAATATCCATTTGGTCACGGGCTCAGCTATACCTCTTTTGCGTACAAGGACCTCACGTTATCTGATGATCAGCTTGATACTGATGAGGAGCTTACCGTTTCTGTGACGGTCACCAATGTGGGAGACCGTGCAGGAAAAGAAGTCGTTCAGCTTTTTATAGCCGATGCTTATGCATCCCTTTCACCAGATGTAAAAAGACTTAGAGGATTTGAAAAAATCAGTTTGGAGCCAGGGCAGAGCAAAACAGTGCGTTTTTCAATTCACGCACGTCAGTTGGCTTTTGTAGGAAAGGACCTTCGGTGGACGGTAGAAAAGGGTACGTATGAAGTGCAGATTTCGAATCTGAAAAAGCAATTTGAACTGTCAGATAGCTATAAATGGCAAGAAGTAGATCCTGTGCTTTAGTACGCGGCTAGACCGAACGAAGCGAAGGACTCTCGCAGGGAGCTTACTCAACTCCCAAAAGCTCAAGACTCTAAAAAAGGACTGTGGACTATGTTTTACTTTAAATACCAACAACCATGACAAAAAGTAACAGTCAGCATGTAATTATCAGAAAGCCGTTTGGGTGGATCCAAATGTGCTTCTTGTGTCTTCTATTGATGGCCAGCATTAGTCAGGCCACCGCCCAGTATGTACGAGCGCAGGGTACTCAAATCGTAGACGAAACTGGAGCGCCTATTTATTTCCGGGGGATGAACCTCGGCAATTGGCTGCTATGGGAAGGATACCTCATGATGGGGGACTTTGAATACCGAACCCATACCCAATTTTTCAATGGCGTGAAAGACGCCTTTGGGGGTGATCTGGGCCAGGCCATGGAGTTTGAACATCAGTGGAGGCTAAATTACCTCAATGAGCAAGCCATTGTTGATTTGAAGAACCTGGGGTTCAACTCCGTTCGGGTGCCTTTTCACTACAACTTGTTTTGGGATTATGGAAGCTACAGCACAACCAACCGAGGGTTTCAGTACCTGGACCGGGTGGTGAACTGGTGCCGTACGCATGGCCTGTATGTCCTGCTGGACATGCACGCGGCACCGGGCTATCAAAACCCCGGAGACCATTGTGACAACAATGATTCGGATGCCAGCCAGCCCCGAAGCTCGGTGGGCTTTTGGGATGGTGATAACGTAAATATTGCATCTCAGGTGTGGCGACATATTGCCAACTACTACAAAAACGAGCCGGTAATTTGGGGCTATGACCTGATCAATGAGCCAGTGCCACAACCCGGCAGGGAGTACGAGCTACTACCTTCACTGATCACCATGCGTAACGCCATACGAGAGGTGGACAATAACCACATCATTGTGGCTGAGGGTAGCTGGTGGGGCTCGGATATGCAAAAGCTTGACTGGGAAGACGCTCAGGTACAAAGCCAATCAGGTGTGAATAGCCGATGGGACAACAACCTGGTGTACCAAACGCATCATTACTCTGATGACGTATCACTGCTCAATGGACGCAAAGCCCTGACCGACCGATTGAATGTGCCACTCATGCTTGGCGAGTACGGTGAGAATACCAACGCCAAATTGCGAGAAATGACTGATTGGTGTATCAACAATAATGTGGCTTATTTCCCCTGGTCATTTAAGAAAATGTACCACGATAGATGTCTTTGGACAATCCATCCCAACAATGCCTATAATGCCGTAAGAGACTACATCAAATATGGGGGAACACCTCCGGCCAACGCCTACAATGACATGATTAGCTTTTGCCAAAATAACATTGGCAATGGTGCCTCGGGCTTTACTTTCCATCAGGGATTTTATGATGCTGTAGCCTACACAGGCCCGTCTGGTGGTGGCTCCGGAGGAGGCGCACCCATAGGTCAGACCATTTGGCTCAGGGGTAATAACGGGCAGTATGTCAGCAGCGAAAATGGCCAGTCCGGTATGATGTGCAACAGGTCTTCTGTAGGCGGCTGGGAGCAATTTGAAGTGGTAGGTCTTAGCGATGGGAAAATAGCCCTGAAAGGGAGCAATAACCGGTATGTTTCCAATGAAGGGGGTACCTCAGCCATGATGTGTGACCGCCCAAATGTGCAGGGCTGGGAATCGTTTACCTGGGAGTCGCAAGGTGCTAACACGGTAGCGTTGAAGGGTTTTAATAATCAATACGTGTCTAGTGAGGATGGACAATCACCGTTGATGTGTAACCGCTCTTCAATCGGTGGCTGGGAAGTGTTTACCTGGGGTACGGGCTCAGGTAGCAGAACATCAGCGAGTGGTGTTGAGGAATCGCTTTCATTTTCCGTTTTTCCTAACCCAGCCTCGGAGCAAATCACGATTACCTGGCCTGGTGAGGGTAATGCGGTTTTCCGCTTGCTAGACGTGTCGGGGAGGGCTGTGATGGAGCGTGAGCTGCAGGTGAGCCAGTCTACCTGGGCTTTGCCTGATCACCTAGAAGCAGGCGTATATTTTGTTATGCTCAAGGCCGGTGGTGTGGAGCACAAGCATAAATTAATCATCGAATAGCTCTTCATTCATGGGTTTTGAATCAGTGACCAATTACCGACTGCATTGATTCATTATTTTAATAGGTTTAGAGGCTGTTTCTCATTGATTCAGCCTCTTTTTCATTTCCTGGAAACCAAAGCGCTTCTGTGTCGTTTCGTTATTTTGTGTCATCAAAAACTACACAATAGGTACATGGAGAAAATCGGAGCAGCACTTTTGTCATTTGGTATGTCGGGAAGGGTATTTCATGCCCCGTTTTTAGACTTGCATTCCGGGTTTGAGCTACTGGGATCTTGGGAGCGATCCTCAAAAAAAATAGAGGAAGCCTATCCGGGTGTGAAAAGCTATGAATCGCTAGAAGCTGTACTCGATGATCCGGAAGTGACGCTCGTAGTGGTCAATACACCGACCTATACCCATTATGATTATGCTCGAAAAGCGCTTGAGGCAGGCAAGCACATCATCGTAGAGAAGGCTTTTGTGAGTACCACAAAGGAGGCACGTGATCTTGCAGCTCTGGCACAAGATAAGGGACTGCATATCGGGGTATTTCAAAACCGCAGGTTCGATAGTGATTTTCGAACGGTCAAATCGGTGCTTGATAAAGGGCTGATAGGTGAAGTGGTGGAGGCCAGCATTGCTTTTCATCGTTACAAAGCCGAGCTGAGCCCCAAGACCCACAAGGAAATACCTAGTGCTGGAGCGGGAATCATCAAAGATTTGGGAGCACATGTGATCGATCAGGCACTGGCCCTTTTCGGGTTGCCCAAAAGCGTGTTTGCAGACATTGGCATTACCCGGCCTGACTCTCAGGTAGATGATTATTTTGATATTTTGCTTCGCTACGAAGGAGACTTGCGTGTGCATGTCAAGGGAGGCTACTATTTTCGAGAGCCTACACCCGAGTTTGCTTTTTATGGCAGAAAGGGGACCTTCCTGAAATCTCGTTCTGATGTGCAAGAGGACCAATTGCAGGCGGGAATGAAACCTGATGATCCGGCGTACGGTCTGGAGTCTGATGATGACAAAGGCTTGCTTCATACCGAGGTAGAAGGAGAAATCATCAAAGAAAACATCCCTACGCTCCCCGGAGACTATAAAGCTTACTATGCAGAAGTTTACGCCGCCTTGACCGGAAAAGGTAAAATGCCTGTGACTGCTGAAGACGGCATACAGGTAATGCAAGTGATCGATGCTGCTTTTTTGAGTGCAAAAGAGGGAAAAGTTATCCCTCTTGATCTTGAAAGCTAAGTGTATACAGCTCCTTATTGGTGTCTAGATCCAGATAACTGATCGCTTTCTTTTCTGCATTTATTTCATAACGCACCGGCCGATTATTTACTTTTTTGATGGCCTTCATCAGTGGGTGGTAGTAGCCAGTGCGCACCTTGGAGAGGTCTATGAGCAAGGACTGATTGGAAGCATCGATTGCGGCCAGCTTGCTACCCAAAGGAGTTGTCTGTCTAAAGGGTACACTGACTATTTGGTTGGTGGGAGAAATAAGAAACCAGTCGATCATCGGGTAACTTTTGATGCCACCCTCACCTCGATCTTCCAGTGTTTGCTTGCCGTTGTACTTGCCCACAAGCCCAAAGCCATTCACAAAAGGAGCACTCTTGTCCCACAGGGTATCGATGGCTATTTCACCTGAGATGGTGATAAAGCCATGACGGCCATTTCGTGTCACTACCTGAGCAAGCCCATCTTGAAAATCAGCCATAAACTGATAGTTGCTTCCATCTACCACCACCTGACCATCCGTGTCGGTGAGGTAATACTTGCCGTCCTGGTAGGCTCGGAAAAAAGCTCCATTTGCCCAAAGGGTGCTGTTTTCTTTTAGCTTATGCAGGTCAATTTTCTCTGGAGGTTGAGCCATGGATGGGCCCGACCACAGGCACAATGCCAGTAGAAGTGGGGTAATTTTCATCATTTCTGTTCGTTGCTGTTTGGGGCTTTCTGAAGTAGTAAAAAGCCTGAATGCAATGCCAAAATGCTTTGTGTAATGCCAGTGTTTTAAGAAAATATCGAAAGCAATAACATAGGGTAAAACACATTTCTGGTGGCATTTCATTTTTTTGAAAGTAGCGTGGTATGCGCTTGCTTTCATGTGGGACAGTGAAGAATTGCGGGTAACTACAGAAAGAAATCAGGAAGAAAATTTCAATGATCTACTGGCAAAAGCATTAGTTTTAGGATACTCAAACCTAACAGACATGTCAGCATCCCATGCAGTGCCAGCAGGCCTCCGAAAGACTACATACATTCTTGTTTCTCTGGTCACTTTAGTTGTGATCCTGCACTATACGCAGGATTACGTCATTCCATTTATCATCGCGCTGTTGATTTGGTTTGTGATTCATGAGCTGAGAGAAAACCTCCAAATGGTGCCCTATATCCGTAAAAAATGGCCACTATGGCTTCAGAGCATGGTGGCTTTCGTCTTTATCAATGCGGTGATTTTTGGTGTGTTGGAGCTGTTGCTGGTGAGCATGGCGCAGTTTACCAGGTCTGTAGATCTCTATGAGACCAATTTCAATGAAACCATTGCCAGTCTCAATGCTGCATTTGGGATGGATGTGATGTCAGAGTTGTTGGAGTATATCGACAAACTAGACGTAGGTGGCCTGGTGTCTGGTGGGTTGGATATGGTCACCTCTCTATTGGGTGATGCGTTTTTGATTTTGATCTATATCATCTTTTTGCTGGTAGAGGAAAGTGTGTTTGATGCCAAAATGCGGGCGATCTATCCGGCGCGTAGTACACAAGAGAAAAACCGGGAGCTGTTTCAAAAAATGGATAAGAACATCAGTAGATACCTCTCGCTGAAGTCTCTGGTGAGTCTACTTACCGGCATCCTGAGCTATGTGGTGTTGCTCATTCTGGGGATCGATGGTGCGATTTTCTGGGCGCTACTCATTTTTGTGCTCAATTATATTCCTACTGTTGGGTCGTTGATTGCTACGCTTTTCCCGGCGGTTTTTGCGGTGTTGCAGTTTGGAGAGCTTGCTCCATTCGTATATGTGCTGGTCAGTGTTGGGGTTATTCAGGTATTGGTGGGTAATGTACTTGAGCCAAAAATCATGGGCAACAGCCTCAATATGAGTTCGCTGGTGGTGATCCTTTCCCTTACGATCTGGGGCGCCATCTGGGGAGTGATGGGCATGATTCTTAGCGTGCCGATCACCGTAATGATGATTATCGTATGTGAGGAGATTCCCAGTTTGCGATTTATCGCCATAGCCTTGTCGGAAAAAGGCGAGATCAAGATGCTGGATGAAGACTAAACCTGAATGATGTCCAAAACAGCTACTGCATCTGATTTTATAGCATCACTGGAAGTGCATGCAGGCGAACGCTCTCCTGAGGATGTCTTAAAGCACTATCATGGAGGTGATCCGGCAGTTTCTGCCATGGGAATAGCATTTGGGAAGGTATTTGCACTTGCGCGAAAGTATAAAACCCTCGGTCTGGAAGAGATAAACAATCTGCTAGACAGTCACTACTACGAAGTGCGTATGGGCGCGGTGAGCATCATGGATTTTCAGGCGCGAAACAAAGCCACCTCTTCGGAGCACAGAAAGAAGCTCTTTGATTTGTATCTAAGCCGCCATAATCGTCTCGATAACTGGGATTTTGTGGATCGAGGGGCCATGCACATTGTTGGTAAATTTCTTTTGGATAAACCAAGAGATCCGCTGTATCAACTCGCAAAGTCTAACGTACCGTGGGAGCGACGCACCGCAATAGTGGCTACTCATGCGTTTATTAAGATGGGGCAGCTGGAAGACACCTTCGCTATAGCTCGTATGTTGGTGGGTGATGGTCATGAGTTTGTACAGAAAGCAGTTGGCAGTTGGGTTCGTGAGGCGGGCAAGCAAAACGAAGACATGTTGCGCTATTTTTTAGATGAGCACGTTGGGCAGATGGCTCGGGTCACGCTCCGGTATGCGGTGGAGAAGTTGGATGCAGCATCCAAAAAGCATTATTTGACCATTGGGAAGTAGGGGTAGTTTACCGCTCCACAGGAAACTCCACAAAAAAGTTAGAACCCTCTTCGTACTCACTTTCGCACCAGATGTGGCCTTCCATGGCTTCTACATATTTTTTTACGATGGCCAGCCCAAGGCCGGTAGAATCCTCTCCTCCGGTGGGAATGGCACTGAGCTTTTGAAACTTGCTAAAGAGCAGTTTTTGATCTCGGGAGGATATGCCCTGTCCATTGTCGATAACAGAAATTCTGTAATAGTCACCACCTTCGAGCATTTCCAGTTTTACCTCCACTTCTCCCCCAGGTTGGGTGTATTTGATGGCATTTGAAATCAGGTTGCTAATGATCTGATTGAAATAGCCGGTGTCTATCGCAGTGGTAAGGTGAGTAAGGTTTAGCTGTATTTTGTAGGTGATGTTTTTTTCTTTGGCTTGCTGCTCAAAAGCTTCAAACTCCTTTTGGAGCAGTTTGTCCATTTGTACTTCTATATAGTTTACCTCCAGGTCACCTGTATTGATAGCACTCACATTGAGTATGCGTTTGATGAAGTCATCCATGCGGTTGCTGGATTCTACTACATGGTCCATGTATTCTTTTACCTGAGCTTTGTCTTGTTCTTTTTGCATCAGATTGATGTATCCTTTGATGAGGTGGAGTGGATTGCGTAGGTCGTGTGATACCACGCTAATTAGAAAATCCTTTTCATCGTTGAGCTCGGTGAGTTGGCGGTTTTGGCGGTGGAGTTTTTCTTTTTGTTTTTCTATTTCGGTAGTACGCTCGGCTACCTTTTGCTCTAGCGTATCATAGAGTATAGCGTTGTGCAGTGTAATTGCGATCTGGCCCGACAATAGTGAAAGGAGGTCTGTACGCTCAGCGGTGAAGCTGCCCCTGGTGAGGCGGTTTTCCAAATAGATGACACCCAGAAGTTTTTGCTGATGCACTATAGGCATGCAAAGGAGGCTTTCTATGGTATGTGCGAGTAGGTACTCGTCCTTTTGAAAACGCTCATCACTCACCGGCTCATCCAGTAGCACAGTGTGGTGTGTACGTCTTACGTAGTTTACTACGGTGTGTGGTGTTTCGGTGCTATCCGAAAGCGGTATGGGAGGCACCATGCTGGCACCTTCGTCTACAGAGCTAATTGCTGCTAATATCAGTTCGTCGTTTTCGTTAAGGAAAAAAGCTCCGGATTGAGCTCCGGCATTTTGTGTGATGATTTCCAGGAGGGTAGGTATGGCTTTGTTGAGCTGGATCTCGCTGGATATCGTACTGGCAGCTTTTAGTACTGAGCTGAGGTCTAATAGGTTGTTACCGCTGATAGACCCGTAAGAAAAACTTGCTTCTGTAAAGCTAGTTTCTATTTTGCGACTAGCAGGCTCACCGAGGTATGGAAACTCTTCCTTTAGTGTCTTTACTTTGGCTGTGGCACCCCATTTTTGGTAGACTCGCAAGCCTTCGTTTAGGTGGTGGGCCTGCATGGGCTCGTCATAGTTTCGCTGGTAGTGACGTCCTGCACATTCGTGTGCCAAGGCGAGCTCATTCAGATAGTTGCCTTCTTTTGCATGTGTGATAGCCGACGCATATAGTTCTTTTACAGGTTTGGTGGACTTTGTAGCTGACCGGTATTCAGCTTCTACCAGTTCGTACTTGTGTAGGAAATTTTCTGGTGCATGATTTGCCCATTTTTTAAGTTTCTTCAGGCTGGATTTCGCCTGGCGCAGCAGTTTGGGAGATGGGGATTTTAGGTATATCCGTAGCCTGATGAGGGCGTCATAAAAGTGGAAGGTGGCTACATAAATCGTGCTGGTTACATTGCTGAGTAGCCTTAGGGTTTTTTGGCTGCCTTCCAGAGCTTCATTATAGTTGCCAAACAGAAAGTTGAGGTACATTTGATTGTATGCCAAATGAAAGTTTGCAGTGCCGTCTTCTTGTAATTCTTTCTTGTAAGCCTTACCAAACTCTTTGCTGCTAAAGAAGGAGCCTTCCAGAGGCCATGCTGGCTTGTTCGTATCTTTTAGAGCATGGATTCCCTGCATCACAATTTGCATGTACAGCAGATAACTCTCCTGATTGAATGAGGGCATCTTTTCCAGATGAGCAGTGGCATCTTCTAGCAAATCATCTATCCGAATACCGCTTAGTAGCCCCCAGCAGGCTTTGAGAAACGCAGCACTAGCGGCATATTGTGCATCACCCAGCTCCAGTGCGGTGAGGTAAGCCTCCTCATACGGAGCGAGTGCATCGCGCAGAGGTTTTTTCCAGTGATGGATAAAGCCATAAAAAATCACCATGGTTTTGGGTAGTGCCGGGCGGTAGTCCGGGGTGTTTTCCATTAGCTCCAGTGAAAGCTTCCCAAATTCATAGCCAGCGTCATATTCTCCCATTACGCCACATAGAATGGTGCCGTATCCTCCGTAGAATGGAATGCTTTCCATACAGTTTCCATGCTTGAGCGAAAGCTGCACGTTTTTAAAAATGATGAGTGGAAACAGTTTTGGGTAATTGTGATAGGAAGCCGTGCTGATACTGCTCATTGTGTTGATGAGTAGCTCCATGTAGGCATCCTCCATTCTGGGCAATTCCTTAAAAAAGGATGGTTTTTTGCTGCCTATCCGAAGTTTTGTTTTGAGAAAACCTAATAATATATGGTGGTCTTGTGGCCGGGTAGTAAGGCGAATGCCATTTTTCTTGAGGATAGACACTCCATAGTCTATGAGCTCTATGTGTTTACTCTGGGCTATGTAAGACTGTACAAAGATGTTGTGTGTCTGCAGGGTTTCATGCTTGTTTTTGGCTTTGCGAAGGAGTAGGTTTCCGATGCGTTCCATCTCATCGTATTCGGCGAGAATAAAATGACTTTCCATAGCGGCCAGGTGGATGTCAAAAAGCAGCTGGTGGTCTTCAGACCAGTCATTTGTTTGGAGTACATCCAGAGCGATGTTAAAGTGTTTGCAGGCCAGTTCGTTGGCTACTGTGGCTGCGGCTTTTTTGCCAGCAGAGTAGTTGAGGGTGGCTAGGTGTATACGGTAGCCTCTGTCTGGTTTTGGTATGCCGAGGTTGAGCTGATTTACGATAGAAAAAACATGTTGTTCCTGCCAGGATTCATTCGTATTGGCCAGCAGCAATTCTCCAATTCCCTGATGTGCTTTTGCTTTTTCGTTTTCTGGTATGAGTTCATACGCGGCCTGCCGGATGCGATCGTGTGCAAAGCGAAAGATCAACAGGTCGTCAGTGCCCGGCTGGAGGTGGTGAACCAGAGCGGCATCACCATGGCTCTCTTCCACAATGAGGAGTTGCTCTACCACGGCATGCCAGAGGTCTTCCATGATCGCACTTTCTGTATGCACTTGTTGTATACTTTGGAGTGTCTTTAGGTCAAACCTGTCTCCAATACATGCGCCCAGTGTGAGTTGCCTTTGGATACCAGCTGGCATCTTGCGTAGCTTTTCTACCATAAATGCCACTACATTCTCAGTAAAATTGCTCGCTTCTAGTTTTTGTAAATCCCACTGCCAGGCTCCTTTGTGTCCATTTTGTGGAAATTCATACCAGACCAGCTTTTCTTCATAGATAGACTTTAAAAACTGATTGATAAAAAATGGGTTTCCCGCAGTTTTGGTATGTACTATATGCGCCAATGCCCTGGATTTTTCTGGAAGCACAGAAAATGTGTCCGAGACCATAGCGTGTGTGTCTTCAAAATTCAGGTCGTCAAGCTTGATCAGCTGGCTGGAGATGCCCTCCTTTTCCAGGTCTCCAAAAATCAGATGCAGTGGGTGTGTATGATCTACTTCATTGTCGCGATAGGCACCTATAAAATAAAAGTGATCTAAGTCCGGATCTGTGATGAGCTGGCGTAGTAGCTTGAGAGATGCATTGTCTGACCACTGCAGGTCGTCTATAAAAAGGACCAGAGGATGCTCCCTGGTAGCTAGTACTTTTACAAACTGCGTAAAAATATAGTTGAAGCGGTTTTGTGCTTCATTGATACCTAGTACGGGTAGTTTTTTTTGTTTTCCTACGATGAGCTCCAGGTTTGGGATCAGGTCTGTAAGTAGTTTGCCTTGCTCTCCCAGAGCGTTTTGGAGGAGGGATTTCCATCGGGCTAGTTTTTCTTCATTTTCGGAGAGAAGCAGCGATATGAAACTTTGGATGGCTTGTGATATGGCCTGGTAAGGTCGGTCTTTTTGAAACTGCTGGTGTTTGCCTTTGATGAAAAAACCTCGCTTTTGGGTGATGGGTTTGTGGATTTCGTAAATCAGTGAGGTTTTGCCAGTGCCTGATTTTCCTGCTACCAAAGTGATTTCACGCTTGCCACTGCCCAGCGTGCTGATAGCGTTGAGGAGCTGGCTGATTTCCTGATCTCTGCCGTATATTTTTGAGGGCACTCTAAATTTCCCCGACTCATCGTTTTGCGCTAGCTCAAAACCCTGAATTTCTACTTTGAGCGCTGCCTGGTCCAGGCATTTTTGAAGGTCATTTAGCAAGCCCTGAGCAGACTGGTATCTCAGCTCCATGTCTTTTTCCAGCAGCTTTAGGATGATCTGAGAAAATACTTCAGGTATTTGCGGGTTGATATTGGTAGGTGACTCAGGGGCTATGGCCAGGTGTGAATGGATAAGTTCTAAAGGATCGTTGCTTTCAAACGGAAGCTTGCCGGTAAACAGCTCATACAATACCACCCCAAACGAGTATAAGTCTGATCGGTAATCTACGGCGTGGTTTACCCTGCCTGTTTGCTCTGGCGAGATATAAGGCAGGGTGCCCAGTAGCTGGTCACTCATGCCTTTGATATTCAGTTTGATATCTACATTGATGGCAAGCCCAAAGTCTATCAGGATCGTTTCCAGTTGGTCGTTGATCAGGATGTTGTGTGCACTGATGTCCCGGTGGATGAGGTTATGGGCAGTGTGAATTTTATGCAGGGACTTGCCAATCTGAATGGCAATTTTGAGGCAATCAATAAAAGTGGGGCTGTTGTTTTTTCGCCATTCTTTTAGTGACAGGCCGTCAAAGTATTCGAGCACAAGGATGGGCGAGTCGTTCGCTTCGATTAGATCCAGCGCAGCGCGGATACCTTTGCTTCTGACATTTTTGAGGTACTTGTGCTCATTGTATAGCTGAGAGGAGTGCGGGTGTGCATTGAACTCCTCCTTCATCACTTTTAGAATAACCTCCTGTCCATAGGTGTCGTCACTCAGCTGGTAAATGGATGAGTTGAATCCTTCGGCTATTTTGAGTGCTTTATCTAAAAGTTGCATCGTGTATGACTTTTACCCTCCGAGCCAATATGCCAAAAGGGCGCTCAAATATATCCAGATGCCAGCCAAAACCCCGTATTGAATCCCGCTAGCAATGCTATTCTTCGATGAACGTGTCAAAAGGAATGGTAAGGATAATGAGATCAGTCCTTCACAGATGATCACGTAATTCGGAGCATTAAAAATCATGGGTACATTGGCATGGTACCACCACCAGCCGGCATCTTTGGCCAGGTGCTCATAGAGTGGGATATACATGGCGCCTGCTAGCCCCAGCGCTACAGAAGCGATAGGCCAACCTTTCCACTTGCTAAGTAAAATGCCGTAGTAGCCTAATTGTATGAGCACATTGGCCCAGGCAAATGGCATGTACGCCGGAGAGCTCCAGATCATGGCCTCATTGCCAGGGTACACCAGGTTGTTGATGGTTTCTACCAAATAGTGGTCAGTGATAAGTTCTAGAAGCCCTGCCAGTATGCCAAATATCACCAGCTTAATCATGGTGGGATGCCGGAAGACAAGTGCATGGATTACATAAGCTCCAAAAAGTACATAGGAGATGATGGCTGCAGATGCAGGACCTGCTGCGAGTATTGAGCTGGCTATGGACCAGGTCATTAGTATCGCTTGGGTGATGACGATAAACCAGGTGAGGTTTTTAGAAGTTTTCATAGCTTGTTAGTCGTTGGTGAATTGGTCGAGGTTCCAGTTTTTGGTGAGTGATGGAGGGATGAAAAAGCGCACTTTTTTGCCATCATTGTAGTGGTTGATATAGCCCTGAAGCATGTATTTGTTAAACCTGCCAGTGAGCTTTTTTATGATATTGGAATGCTCCGCTTCACTAATTTTTCCAGTAATGATCCTGGAAAGCTTTAAGAGCAAAAAGTCTGATAATCTGTGGTGGTTTTCAATACCTATCATTTCGGAAAGTTGTAGTTCGGTTGCTTTTTCTACATCCTGAAAAAAATACCACATCATGTACTCAGGCACTTCATCGAGCAGGTTTCCTGGCATCATGTGGCGAATAAACGCCAGACAGGACTCAGTAAGCTTCTTGCCTTCCGTAGACGCTGAGGCCTGGTGCTGCAGGATTTTAACGGCTAGTTGCCAGTTGTCTTCATAAGTGTCTGCGAGCAGATCTTCGTCCAGCCCTATGAGGTGGCCTACTACTTTCCAGCAGTGTGTATAAGCTGCTATTTGTCGGTCAGTAAGGTCTATGTTTAAAGCCTTGAGTCCACTGAGAATGATAGGTGAAAAAGACATCAGTGTGCCTGCAAGATCTTCCTGGTTGATGGGCTTGCCAAGGGTGCTGCTGTCCCATCCAGCCGGGTTGTACTTCGGGCTTTGGAGGAAGTGGCGTATAGAAGCATGGATGAGCCGTACTTTTTGGACGGTGATAATACCGCTACCTTCCCCACTGAGGCCTCCCGGCTGCAGTACGTTGATGACCATTTGGGCTGTTTCCATCAGTCTACGCACCAGCGGGTCCATTTTCCCATTGTGCTCCACTAGCCTGCCGGTGTCATAGAGCACACGTGCTCCATGAGCGCAGGTATAGCACATAGGAAGTGATTTTACATTGAGCAGCATAAAGACCTCCGGGCCATACAAGGCAAATACTTCTTCGCCTTCAGAGATCAGCTCCTGGTCTGCCCAATCTGGGAGCTGGCCGGATTTGTCAAAATAGTCGGAGACTGCCTGCTGAATAGCTTCCGGAAAATCTGAGAGTAGCTCCGGGTTGAAGCTTGGATTTCTAGCTAGCTTGATAAAGATTTCATTGATGTGCTTTTCATAGCCCTCATCGATAATGGTTGCCACTACCTCGTCGGCGAGTGGGTCCGTAATTTGTCGCTTCCCCTCCAGAAAGGACGTAGTTAGGTTAGTTGGATCAAACATCAGTAAAGTGAAAAATTAAGGTTAGTCCTCTAAATTAATATCTATTTGGCTGCAGAGAAGAAGTATTGTGTGGATTGGTGAAAAAATAAAAGATAATGTAATTATTTCTAGGTTTGATTGAATGTGAGTCAGAGTGTATGGGGCCATTAAAGCGAGTGAATTATTTTTTTCATCACTTTTTAAGCCCAAAGTGACTTGTCGTCAGCAAAAAAATAGGTGTCTAGGTGATGTTTTGGCTGCAATGGATGATATGGGAGATTGCTGCATTGAGGCGGACAATACCTGCGTTCAGGCGAAAGGTTTCTGCGTTCACCGGGATGATAGTTGCGTTGAGGCGGAAGGTAGTCGCGTTCATGTGGTGGATAGTTGCGTTGTGGCGGAAGGTTTCTGCGTTGTCCGGGATGACACATGCGTTGGGATGGGTAATGCCTGTGCTCAGGCGGAAGGTTCCATTTGGAGGTGCCTTAAGTAATAGTGTAAGGCTTTAACTGAAGCAGCGAACCGCCCCGTTACCTCGCGGTACATCGGTTTTCAAGAAGTAGAATTTCATGGATTTAATGGGGGATGGGAACAGCTATCAATCGTGCTGAAAATGGTTGTCTTTTAAATAAAAAAAGCCCCTACACTCATCGTATAAGGGCTTTAAAGCAGAGGAGGAGGGATTCGAATCGCAACGGCGAACCGCCCCGGTTCCTCGCGGTACAGCGGTTTTCAAGAAGTCAGAGTAATGCCGTTTGAGTTGTGATTTTGCAATGCAATTTTCGCTTGCCTCCCGATTTTGAGTAGATCTCTGATTCCATGAATTGTTTGAAGTTTTCTGCTTAGAAAAGGAGAGGACTCGGATAAACGAAAAAACCCTGACATTTCTGTCAGGGTTTAGGATGCAGAGGAGGAGGGATTCGAACCCCCGGTACCTCGCGGTACAACGGTTTTCAAGACCGCCGCATTCGACCACTCTGCCACTCCTCTGTGTTTATGGTCTTCATCAGTTGATCTGATGATGCGTTTTCGTTGGGAAATTCTAGCAATCAAAACCTACCGTTTTGATTTGTTGAGCTGTTGTCTTCCCTAAATCGGACGCAAATCTAAATTATTCTGAGAAATAGTCAAGCCTTGAGTGAAGAAAAATTAGTTCTTTACAATTACTTGTTGTGAGCCATTGCAAAACTGGTCTACAAATGGCTGTGCTTCCCTGGGTGTGTAAAACATGGCCCGTGAGAAGTCTGTGCATGCTTGAATCTTATTGCCTATGCGTGAATGAGCGATGCCCCGCTGAATAAGGGTAGGCCCATGGGTCTTGTCTTTGGTCAAAATTTCATTGAAGGTTTCTATCGCTCTTTCTGTTGCTCCCATCTCCATCAACGAAACGCCTATTTGGCACTGAACATGGTCTGAGTCAATTTTTACATTAGAAACTTCATTGTAAGCTATGGCATTGCGATAAGCAATTAATGCACGTTTCCAATCCTTTTTAGCTTGATGTACAGCTCCTATATAGTAGTAATAGCTGGATTCGGTGAAGTTTAGAGCCAGAGCTTTGCGCATGGCAGTAAGGGAGGCTTCTAAATTCCCTAATTTAAAGTGGGCTAGTCCAAGTCCGTAGTGTGAATCGGCGGATTCGCTGGAAAAACGAACGGATTTTTCGAAGAGCTGAATCGCACGTGTGTATTCTTTGTGCTCCAGGGCTATTGCGCCCTGGCTAAAAAACTCTTTAGCTTTTTGATCATTAGTACTTTGTCCAAACGTGTAGATGGACAGCAGCAAAAGGAGGGTGGAAATAAATGGTTTCATCTGATAGCGGTTTTAGTTATTTCGTAGGCTAAGGAAATAGCCATAACTAAAGTAACGTGTCTAAGCTGGTAAGGCTATTTAATTACGACGAACCCTCTGATATTGTAGGTAATATGCCGATATGAGACTATAGGTAAAAAACCTAAGCTTTGTTAGTTAGTCCTCATCCAGGTCATAGACTTCTGCCTTACAGGCACGGTCCATGCTGGCGTTGAACTCAAAACCGAGTAATAGTATAAAGGACATAAGCCACTGCCATACCATCAGTGCGATGATGGTGCCTATGGATCCATATACTTTGTTGTAAGTGCCGAAGTTGGCGACATAAAGCGAAAAGCCAAATGAAACCAATACGCAGAGTAGGGTGGCCAAAATGGAACCCATGGAAAAAAAACGCCATTTGTCGTGTATGGCTGGTCCCCAGTAGTAGATAGAGGCGATGGCCAGGTAAAAAGCGATGAATATTACCACGAAACGCAGTACGATGATTAGGTAATAAAGAAAATCTTCAGACAATATGCCAATGTCAATTAGCCAGTTGAGTACAATTTGGCCAACGAGCAGCAGCACGATGGCCATAATCAATGCAAAAGCCAAAAGTAAGGTGAGTAGCAATGCAATCCAGCGAGTTTTGATAAACGACCGGTTTTCTACGGTCTTGTAGCTCATGTTGAAAGTTTTCATGAGTGAGTTTACGCCATTGGTGGCCAGGAAGAGAGCGAAAAGTACACCAAAAGACATAAGCCCTTCACGCCTGATTTGGACAGTGTCGTAAATGGTAGTGGCTGTTACATCAAATACACTTTTGGGTAGAATGTCCTGCAAAAAGTGCAGGATTTCTCCCTGACTCACTGAGGGTATGAATTCGTGAATGAATGGAATCAGTGCAAAAAGGAAAATGATTGCAGGGAAAAGTGAAAGTGTAAAGTTGAAAGCCACTCCATAGGCTTTTTCGAAGAGTTGATTGTCTCCTACTTTGTCAATAAAGATGATTAAAATGCGATACAGCGACGTTTGCCCACCACGAAGCTTGATGCTTTTCAGAAAAGACACTAGCCGTATGTACCAGCCAGTGTAGCGTAGGTGCCGATGTAAAATAACGCGTTTTCTCACTTAAAATAGGGTTCAAGTAACTCGGCTAGTTCGGTAGGAATGCGTGTAGCTCTTCCAGAATCCATTCGCATGAATACCAGCTCGGTTTCTCCAGTATTAATTAGACTTCCGTCCTGATTGGTAACCTCATAGTGAAATTTGATACGGGCGCGTGGAGCCTCTGGGATGGTCACTTTTATAGTAAGGAGGTCATCATACTTGCCAGGGCGCTTGTAATTGATATTTAGCGAAAGCACAGGCATGCCTATGCCCATTGCTTCGAGCTCCTTATAGGGAAATCCTAAGGCTCGGAATGCCTCCACTCGGGCTACTTCATAGTACATGGCGTAGTTGCCATAGTAGACATACCCCATCTGGTCTGTTTCGGCGTAGCGTACCCTGATGGCTATTTCGTGCTGATACATGCTAACGATAGATCCTTTGCTGGTTCAGTGCTCGCTGAAACCTGCGAGCGTTTACATTGTGCTGAGAAAGCGTTTTAGCAAACACATGGTAGCCTGAAAAATCTTCCTTTGCACAAAAATAAAGGTAGTTATGTTCTTCCGGATTTAAAACAGCTTCCAATGCTGCAATGGAAGGCATTCGGATTGGTCCCGGGGGTAAACCTTTGTATTTATACGTGTTGTATGGGGATTCAAAGGCTTTGTCTTTATTCAAAATACGACGGATAGAAAAGTCACCTATCGCAAATACGAGCGTTGGGTCAGCGTCTAGTTTGATGCCTCGCTCCAGCCTGTTGAGGTAAACTCCCGCTATCGTTGGGGCTTCACTCATTTGGTTGGTCTCAGCATCTACTATCGATGCTACAGTGGCCACTTCTGTGCGCGATAGTCCCAATTTGTCGGCCTTGGCCTGTCTTTCGGTAGTCCAAAACCTGTTGTACTCGGAGTGCATTCTATCGAGTAGTTCCTGTGCGCTGATGGTCCAATACACTTCGTAGGTGTTGGGCAGAAACATGGCTATGAATGTCTCTTTTGTAAATCCGTATGCCTTGGCCACGCTATCAGATTCTAGAAGAGGAGCCATCTCTGTGGAGTCTAGCTGTATGGTGGAAGTCAGTTTGGGTGCCAGCTCCTCTATTTTTCGTGCGTTGCTAAAGGTGAGCTTGACGGGGGTTTGCAAGCCCGCTCTCAGGAGGTTGATTGCCTCCGTGTTGCTCATGTCTGCTTTGAGGAGGTACATGCCTGGCTTGATGTGCGTGTCGTACTCTTTTAGCTTGGCTAGCAGACTAAAAGATACCGCGTCATTGATGATGCGTTCGTCGTAGAGGCGATTTCGCAATTCGGTGAAAGTAGTGCCATCAGGAATGGCAAACATGCGGTCCTGCTGGTCTACGAGTATATTAGGGGTAAAGAGTATTTGATAGCCGTAAAAAGCAAACGATGATAACATCACTGCAAATACGATCATAAAGGTCGCTATTAGCTTCTTTTTTTTCATCCTTGATTTTGAATTTGCCGCAAAGGTAGGGAAGTGATAAATAACCTTGCCATTAATTATAAGTTGAAGAGCGTGTCCCTGTCAGTGATACCTCTGAAACTTAAATAGAATGCTGGAATCACAATAGTGGGATTGTCTGGTTTAGCTCAGCCTGTAGTGGTGCTGTCAAAATTCAATTGTATATGATCCATTTCAAATAAGAGAATTTCAACTTGTATCAGAATAGATTGATATCTTTTCGTTCTGAGCATTGAAAAACAATTCACTAAGCCTGCAATTATAACTCTGATTAGTTCTCTTAAAAAATTCGAGCAGATTAAATAAATTTCGCTCGCCGGCACCTAAGATATTTGAGACTTAGTGAGTAAATTCTGATAATTACGGTAAATCATACTAATCATAGTTGTATAATCATTACGAATTATGGCTGCAGAACTCATCAAATTGTACCCAGAAAACCCAGAGGAAAAGAAGATACGGCATATAGTAGATGTTTTGCGAGATGGGGGTCTCGTCATCTACCCTACAGATACGGTATATGGTGTAGGGTGTGATATTTTCAATAGCAAGGCGCTGGACCGGCTCAAGCTGCTCAAAGGCATCAAAGGCAAAGACCTAAACCTTTCGTTTATCTGCTATGACTTAAGTCAACTTTCAGAATATGCCAAGCATGTAGATACCCCGATTTTTAAACTGATGAAGAAAAGTTTTCCGGGACCGTTTACCTTTATTTTGGAGTCATCCAGCAAGGTGCCCAAGATATTGAATGTCAAAAAGAAAACTGTGGGTATTCGGGTGCCTGATAATTTGATTCCCCGAGACATTGTGCGCATTCTTGGAAACCCAATCATCACTACCTCCATTCATGATGAAGACGAAATAGTGGAATACTCCACTGACCCTAGTTTGATATATGAGGAATTTGAAAATCATGTAGACATCATAATAGATGGAGGGTTTGGTAGCAACCAACCGAGTACCGTGGTAGACTGTACAGGGGATGAGCCAATAATTATTCGCCAGGGAATGGGCGATATTTCGCAATATTTGTAAATGCAAAAAATCGTTATTGAGCCACACTACCTTGGTTCACTCGAGTATTTCATATTGCTCATGCGGTCTGATGAGGTGATACTGGAAGTGTGTCAGCATTTTACCAAGCAGACATATAAAAACCGCTGCTATATACTCACAGATAAAGGTGAAATGCCGCTTTCTGTGCCCGTCCAGTATGGAAATCGTACAGCAATAAAAGATGTGCGTATAGATCATCGTCAGAGTTGGGTGAGGCAACACTGGGGAGCGTTTTATTCAGCTTATGGAAAGGCGCCATTTTTTGAATACTTTCATGATCACTTTCGAAATATCTGGGAGAAAAAGCATGGTTTTTTGGTAGACCTGAATGTAGAAATGATGACAATGTGTCTGAAAATCTTACAATGTGACAGGTCGTTTGAATTCACTGAAAATTTCACTCGTCGAGTGAAAACGGAATTTATTGACCTTAGAGAGTACATCCTACCGAAAAAGTCTTTTCAGGAACGCAAAATATATCTACCTTTTCCCTACACACAGACGTTTGGCAATAATTTTGTCAGTAACCTTAGCATCCTGGATCTGATCATGTGTGAAGGTCCGCAGGCTTCTGAAGTGCTGGCCAGGTCAGTAGCGTCGGGAGGTGAACAAATATGAAAATTTATGTGTTGGTTTAACTCAGTCGATGTGAGGTTTTCATTCACATAAATTTTAAATTTACTTAACGAGTACTCATTCATATAAATCCATTTTATGGAAGCGAAATTTTCAAATAGAGTAAAGGAAGTGATCTCTCTGAGCCGCGAAGAAGCTTTGCGATTGGGGCACGATTACATCGGCACAGAGCACTTGTTGCTGGGTATGATACGCGAAGGAGAAGGTGTGGCGGTGAGTCTTCTGAAGAAACTCGGTGTTTCTCTGGAAGAGCTGCGCTCAGCTATAGAGCAGGCTACCAAAGGTACAGCTACCAGCAATGTGAAAAATCTTGCAAATATCCCACTGACAAGGCAATCTGAAAAGGTTCTGAAAATAACTTACCTCGAAGCAAAGATTTTTAAAAGTCAGCTCATAGGTACAGAGCACTTGCTCCTTTCGATTCTTCGAGATGAGGATAATCTGGCTACTCAAATATTGGACAAGTTTGATGTAAGCTACGATGTTGTAAAGGAGCTATTGGAATACCAGACAGAAAACCCGCTTGCTCAGTCAGATACGGATGACGGAGATGAGGATTCAGGAAAGATTTTTGGCGGATCCTCATCAGGAGGAAGTGGCGCCGGACGAGAATCAGGCAAGGGTAGTGAGAAGTCACGTACTCCAGTGCTGGATAATTTTGGTCGTGACCTTACCAAACTAGCTGAAGATGATAAGCTAGACCCTATAGTAGGTCGCGAAAAAGAAATAGAGCGTGTAGCTCAGATCCTGAGTAGAAGAAAGAAAAACAATCCTATACTTATAGGTGAGCCTGGTGTGGGTAAAACTGCCATAGCTGAAGGTCTGGCATTGCGTATCGTTCAGAAAAAAGTGTCTCGAATCCTTTTTGGCAAGCGAGTGGTTACGCTTGATCTGGCTTCTCTGGTAGCAGGCACCAAGTATAGAGGGCAGTTTGAGGAGCGCATGAAAGCTGTGATGAATGAGATCGAGAAATCACCAGATGTGATTTTGTTCATAGATGAGCTGCACACCATTGTGGGTGCTGGTGGAGCTTCTGGCTCTCTGGATGCTTCGAACATGTTTAAGCCGGCACTTGCACGTGGCGAAATACAATGCATCGGAGCTACTACTTTAGATGAGTACCGTCAGTATATTGAAAAAGACGGAGCGCTGGCTAGAAGATTCCAGATGGTAATGGTAGATGCTACTACACCAGAGGAAACCATGCAGATTCTGGACAATATAAAAGACAAATATCAGGACCACCACCATGTGAACTATACCAAAGAAGCTATAGAAGCATGCGTGACTCTGTCGGATAGATACATTAGTGATCGCTACCTGCCAGACAAGGCTATAGATGTACTCGATGAAGCTGGTGCAAGGGTGCACATCAACAATATCAATGTGCCGCAGCAAGTGGTTGATCTCGAAGAGCAAATTGAGGAAATCAAGAAAGAGAAAAACCGGGTAGTCAAAAGTCAGAAATACGAAGAAGCTGCTCAGTTAAGAGACAAGGAGAAGAAACTGCTTGCTCAACTAGACGAGGAGAAATCCAAGTGGGAAGAAGAGACCCGCACAAAGCGCTATGAGGTAGACGAGGAAAACGTGGCTGAAGTGATAGCGATGATGACAGGAATCCCTACCAAGCGTATAGCTCAGAATGAAAGCGTGAAACTGCTCGCGATGAAAGAAGATCTGGGCAAAAAAGTGATAGGTCAGGATGATGCTATTAGTAAGCTGACCAAAGCCATTCAACGTACGCGAGTGGGTCTCAAAGATCCCAAGAAGCCCATCGGGTCATTTATATTTCTAGGGCCTACAGGCGTGGGTAAAACAGAGATGGCTAAGATGCTATCCACTTTCTTGTTTGACAAAGATGATTCGCTGATTCGCATCGACATGAGCGAATACATGGAGAAATTCTCTGTGTCTCGCCTTGTGGGAGCGCCTCCGGGCTATGTAGGCTATGAAGAAGGTGGTCAGCTTACGGAAAAAGTACGCCGAAAGCCTTATTCTGTAGTGCTACTAGATGAAATCGAAAAAGCACACCCTGATGTGTTTAATATCTTACTCCAGGTGCTGGATGATGGTATACTCACAGATGGATTGGGTAGAAGAGTGGATTTTCGAAATACCATCATCATCATGACTTCCAATATCGGAGTTCGTGATTTGAAAGATTTCGGTGCTGGGATAGGATTTGCTACGGCTGCTAAGCGTGAGGGTGCGGATGAAGCCATGAAGTCTACTATTCAAAATGCATTGAAAAAAGCATTCAGTCCAGAGTTTTTAAATCGATTGGATGATGTTATCGTCTTTAATTCACTGGAGCGAAGTGATATTCATAAAATCATTGACATATCGCTTAGAAAGCTTTTTGTCAGGATTACAGATCTAGGCTATACAGTGGAGCTTACTACTAAGGCGAAGGATTTCTTGTCTGACAAGGGTTACGATCCTCAGTATGGAGCAAGACCGCTCAACAGGGCTATCCAAAAATATTTGGAAGACCCTGTAGCTGAAGAAATCCTGAAAGGAGAAATTCAGGAAGGCGATACGCTAATAGCCGATTGGGACGGCAAATCTGATGAACTTCACCTTAAGCTAAAGAAGAAAAAAGTAAAGGAAGAAGATAAAGAAAAGTAGAAAAAAGGGCCGAGAGGCCCTTTTTTTATGCCTTATCTGCTTTTGATTAGTTGATTTTGAATGATTGTGTAACCTTCTGGTTAATTTTTAGGTTTATAATATAAACCAGTTTATGTTTGGATAAAAAAAGAGACATGAAAGACAAAGCACTTACACATGAAGAAAGCCTCAATATGATCACAGCTATGATCCGGCAGGCAAAAAGCAATTACCAAAAAGGGGGGAGTTTTTACTTCTTACTCTGGGGGTGGGTAGTGATGTTAGCCAATTTCGCGCACTATTACTTTTTAAGTTTTACCAGTTTTGAACATCCATACATCGCTTGGCTTGTTACTATTCCAGCTGGGATTGGTTCTGCGATCTACGGTGCAAGACAGAAACAACAGGCAGGGGTGACTACTCCTATGGAGCGTTTGTATGGTCACGTGTGGGCAGCTGTGGGTGTGGGCATCATTCTGGCCCTGATGTTCATGCGCCAATTAGACTTTAATCATAGCGCCGTTATTTTGCTCTTAGCAGCGATCGGTACCTATATTTCAGGTCAAATGTTGCGGTTCAAGCCACTGGTTTTTGGTGGAGTTGCATTGCTACTCGCTTCTATTCTAGCTTTTAATGTGCCGGTGGTTGATCAACTACTCGTTGGTGGAATTGGGATTTTAGCAGGATATTTGGTGCCGGGCTATTTACTTAAAAACAAGGAAAAATGACAGGTTTTAAACCACTGGACCCACTTTTACATTCTCAATTGAGGCTGGCTGTGATGAGTTTGCTGATCGGTTTAGATTCTGCAGCTTTTACTTATATCAGAGAAAAGACAGGAGCTACCGCAGGAAATTTGAGTGTGCAGCTTGATAAGCTGAGTGAAGCAGGGTATATCGAGATAGAGAAGGGATATAATGGTAAAAAACCAGTGACAACCTGTAAGATAACTGCTCAGGGTGTAGAAGCATTTGAAAGCTATGTAAATGCCTTGAAAGAATACATCGGTTAATTTTTTTGAAAATAAAGTTTATAAAATAAAGTAGTTTATAATGAAAGTAATGTTGTTAGGATTGATTCTGATGGGCTTCTCAGGTCTTCAGGTGCAGGATTTCAAGGAAATCAGTCAGTTAAAGGTATCCAGGTTTGGCTTTATGGCCGGAAATTGGGAAGGTGAAGGTGCTATGACTCAGGGGCCTGGCACAGGGACAGTCACTCAGGTGACCGAGGAGGTATATTTTGATGTAGATAGTACGGTTTTGGTTTTTCGGGGGATTGGTAAGTTGGCAAGTGGTGAAAAGGTGCATGATGCCTTAGGTGTACTTTATTATGACCATTTCAAAAAATCTGTAAAGATCAATACGTGGGTGTCTAAAGGAATGCACACACAAGCTTCAGTGGAGTGGCTTGGGGATCAGCATTTTCGATGGTTTTTTGATGCAGGCCCCGATCGGGAGATTCGCTATACCATTCGGGTGAAGGATGACATATGGCATGAACAAGGTGAAATCAGTACCGATTCGGACGATTCCTGGACATTGTTCTTTGAAATGAAACTTTCAAGAGTTGACTAGTAGGCTCCGAGGTATTTTCTCATAAACCACTCCGCTGAGAACACGAATGTTATGATCAGTATGATCCACCAGTTTCTTATCAGGGGGAAAGATTCTTTTTCTGTAGTGATCAGGTTTTGAAAGTTGGCTGATTCTAGTTCACGTAAAAGGCCGTTTCGCTCACTAAAGTGAAAAAACTGTCCTCCTGATTTGTTAGAAATACTTTTAAGTGCGTTGTGATTGGCGGTAAGGTTAATGTTTTCTAATTGGATATCGCGTACAGCGAAAGATCCAGAACGGCTGGCAGGTTTGCCATTGATGGTTGTGGAGGCCCGGTAGCTGTAAATGCCAGCAGGCATGCTTCCTAAATTGAAACTGCTACTCCCCTGGCTGTCTACCAGCTCGTGTACTGATGCGTTGCCCACATCATCAGTGACTGTAAGCGTGATTTTGTTGCCATAGATTCGTTCATAGATTTCGCTGTAGACTTCTGTGTCTATCATCACGCGTTCACCTATTGTGTATTGCTCATCTCGCGGTTTTACCCGAAATCTATCTTTGTTTTCCTTTATGCTGAGGTATTGCACCGTTTTCACTATCAGCTCATCAAACAATTCCGCTTTTTCTTCAGTGGCAGCCTCCTGCAGCCTCCATTTCCAAATACCACTACCAGTGGTTACGGCAGTTTTTTGACCTCCTCTGGATGCAAAAGCCATCAGCGGCCTATCCGTAGTTACGCTTCCGATGGTTTGGAAAAGCAGGGCTTCTGCTATGTCTGATAGCTGATATGTACCAAAAGGAGCCTGTATTGGCGGATAGGTGGTAAATAGCTCCACTAGCTCTTCGTTGAGTTCAAATTTGGAGAAAGCGGTGTTGTAGGCACCCCTTACCAGATCTTTTTTATTGCCTCTGGTTTGGATCGAAACTACGTCTGCAAGTTGGTTGGTGAGGCTGGCCCTGGTCCGCGGACCAAAAATATACCACTTCCCGTCTGACTCAAAATTGCCATAGTTTACCCCACTAAATGCTTGATGCTCGATGATGAGGTCGTATTTTAGCAGGGTTGGTTTTTCGGTAAGTCCGGGTATAAAAACAGACGTTTCGTAGTTGGAAGCACTGGCAATAGCTTGCCTCAAGGCGCTGATGTCTGGATGTGGAGCTGGGGCTAAAATTAGGATTTGGTCTTTTCCTTCTATCACATCTATGTAGATGTCACGCACGTTGTTTTCTTGTGAAGATTCTCCAGGTAAGCTTTCGCAGATTAGCGTTAGTCTTCTAAATCCTGCATCGTTTGCCTGCAGTAAAAAGTCTGTTTCTACAATGGGAGCCGTGAGCTTGAGGTTTTTTGATGCCAGGGTTTGATTGCCCTCTTTTATGGTAAGTGTGATTTGCTCTCCTGTAAAACCTTTTTGATACAATGTCACCATTACAGGAAACTGGTTGCCCTGATAGGCAACCTGATTGTTGCGCACATTTCTAATGGCAATATCTTTAGGGGGGATGGTGTCTCCTAGTCCTAGTGTATAGATAGGTTGGTTGTAAGTTAAGAAAGCCGGCGATTGCCCCTGATTATAGATGCCATCTGATGCGAGTATAATCGCAGAGAGGTTGTGGTCTTCGTAATCATTTTCGATTTGTCGGAGTAGTGCGCTGATATTGGATGTTTTGCCGTCAAATGTGAGCGAATCTGAAAAGTGCCCGGACATAGGCTGCACGGCTACACTATGTTTTGAGCTTAGCTGCTCCTTTAGGTTTAGAACCCAGGAGTTAATGTCATTTGCAGTAGCGTTGGTGTTTCTCATGAGTATAGACTCTGAGTTGTCTACAGCCAGCACTACCAGAGGCTTGGTGGTCTCATTGATAAAGAGCTGCAATACCGGGTTGAGTAATAGCAATAGGATTAGAAAAATTCCTGTAAGCCTCAGGAAACCCAATAAGATGTTGGCCTTCTTGCCCCAGGGACGGCTGGTTTTGGAGTAGAGCAGCACAGAAAGCCCACCTGCCAGCAGTACAGCAGCAAATACCCAAACAGGAGAAACATCTAATGAATACCAGCTATTTTCCATACAATAAGTGATAGGAGCCGAAGGCTTGTGATACCAACGGCTCCATCAGTGTTGTGTTTTATTTAGTGGGGTTAAATTAGGTGAGCATACCGCCATCTACCTGAATCACCTGTCCAGTGATATAGGCAGACATGTCAGAGCCCAGGAAAACGCACGCATTGGCTACATCTTCTGGCTGACCGCCACGCTTGAGCGGAATAGCATCTCTCCAGCTTTGAACAGTTTTTTCGTCCAGAGCATCTGTCATTTCGGTTTCGATAAATCCAGGAGCAATCACATTGCTACGCACACCTCTGGAGCCGAGCTCCAGTGCTACGGATTTAGTAAACCCTACGATACCTGCTTTAGATGCTGCATAATTGGCTTGACCTGCATTTCCCTTTACACCTACTACAGAAGACATATTGATGATGGATCCTGTTTTGGCTTTCATGAAAGTTCTGGCAGCAGCTTTTACAGTATTGAAGCATGACTTTAGGTTTACATTCATGATCTCATCCCAGTGCTCTTCTGACATTCTCAGCAATAGATTGTCACGAGTGATGCCGGCATTGTTGATGAGGACATCTAGTCCTCCGAAATCCGCCACTACTCCAGAGATGAGGTCCTGTGCTGCTTGAAAATCTGATGCATCTGACCGGTATCCTTTTGCTTGTATGCCAAAGGCTTCCAGTTCTTTTACGAGCGCTTCGCCCTTCTCTACGCTGGATAGATAGGTGAAAGCTACATTGGCTCCATTTTCAGCATATTTTAGCGCTATTGCTCTACCGATTCCTTTTGATGCACCCGTGATTAGTGCTGTTTTTCCTTCCAGTAATTTCATGTGTTACAATTTTGATTCTTGCTGTCTACTGTGGACAGCTTAATTGCTGGTTTTACCAAATTAAAAATAATGTGCTCATTTATAAATCTGCGATGTGCAGAATATCCATAAGCCTGGTTTAGACTTGGCAAAATAACTACTTAGTGGCTAAAAGACCTTGTGTCAACAGCTTTAAAATCATCTGCATGATTTTTGAGTGATGGGTATTATGTGTTGGACTCATCTGGAAAAATATCTAAACAATGACTTTTCTTATTTTTCAGTAGGATATGGGGGATGTGATCCATTTATAGAAAGGGTACTCCAGCGAGTTTTAGACAGGCACGGGCTGGTATTGGACCATGAAGCAGAGCTTTGCTTTACAGAAAACCAGATGGAAGCAAGCCAGCAGTCTATTTTAATCAGCAACTGGCCTAATAAGCACGTGGCTGGATGGTGTAAAGCTCCTTTTGCAGAGTATAACCTGTTAAATACAATGTTTTACGGGCAAATGCTGGTTGTAGCCGAAGGGAAGCAGATGAAGGCACCTGCCGTGGAAGCATTTGTAGGCAGGGGTGAAGATTTGAAGGATACCCTTGCAGATTTTCTTGATGGTTTGATAACCAGTTTTCGTCAGTTAGTGGAGGCAGCTTACCACCAGGATAATGAAGCGGTTCGGTTTATAGCTCATCGCATGCAGTCCAGTCTGGGGTACTATCCTGTAGGTGATTTATCACCCTGTCTTCGGGAGTTGGAGGAGGGGCAGCTGGTAAGTCACGAAGACTTGTTGGGTGAGGTTTTTGATCGCATTCATACGCTATTCGCCTCGCTGGTCAATGAATACTTCTAGATCGTATTTTTTTATTTTGTCATACAATGTAGACCGATCGATATTGAGCAGTCTGGCTGTTTTTGACTTGTTGTAGTTTGTTTTTATCAGCGTTTCTTTAATCATCGTTATTTCTCGGTTTTGTTTCATCGACTTAAGGTCGGCTTTAGATTCTAGAGCAGACCGGGTGCTAAGAAAATCAGGCAGACTTGCAGGGCTTAGGCTGGTGCTTTTTTCCAGCAATACGGCTCGTCGGATCACATTTTTTAGTTCACGAATATTGCCTGGCCACCTGTAGTTTTTAATGAGTTGTTTAGCTTCAGGGCTAATCGAGGTGACGTTTCTGCCAAACTCCTGGTTGTAAGTTTGGATAAACTGCTCCACAAAGTCCATTAAGTCTTCGGAGCGTTCACGCAGTGGAGGGATATCTATTTGAAACTCATTGATACGGTGATACAGGTCTTCTCGAAAATTTTCGGAGGATGTTTGTTCACCCAAAGGCTCATTGGTGGCAGCTATGATGCGTACATCTACTTTTTGGGGAGTGGTGTCTCCTACTTTTCTTATCGTTCGCTCTTCTATGGCGCGGAGCAGTTGTACTTGTATGTCATAAGACAGATTGCCAATTTCATCCAAAAACAGGGTGCCAGTATTGGCAGCACTAAACTGGCCTTCTTTGTTGCTTGTTGCCCCAGTAAAAGCTCCTTTTACGTGGCCAAAAAGCTCACTGCCTGCCAGGTCTTTGGACAATGCGCCACAGTCTACTGCTACAAATGGTTTATCACTTCGTGTGCTATGGTCGTGAATATACCTGGAAAGGTATTCTTTACCTGTGCCACTTTCTCCGAGGATCAATACTGACAGGTCAGTTTCTGCCACAAGGTGAGCTTGTTCCAGGGTTTGCTGAAAGGCAGCGCTTTTGCCTTTTATAAAGTCAGGTTTCGACGAAGGTGTGCTGGTTGGTTTTTGTGTTGGTTTTGGGGATGATGTGGCTTCCTCAATGATCCGAAGGAGTTCTTCATGGTCTATGGGTTTGGTGATGTATTCGTGTGCTCCTTTTTTCATTGCAGCCACGGCACTTTTCACCTGCCCAAAGGATGTCATTAAGATTACGGGGAGTTCTTTTTTTATGGTCTTAATGGTCTCTAGTAGTGAGAGTCCATCTTCGTCGGGGAGCCTCACATCTGTGAGTATGAGGTCTGGCTCTTCTTTGTCCAGGAGTCTTTTGGCTTCCTGGGTAGAGTGTGCGCGTATGGGGGTATAGTTGTTTCGAGCCAAATATTTCCCAAGCATAGACGCAAATGGTCGGTCATCTTCTACGATCAATATTTTCACAATATTCATACAGCTTAGTCCTGCGCATCCAGCTGCCAAATATTGCACCAAAGCAAAATAGTGATGCTTAACTGCCCAGAGAGACCTGTTGGGCTTTTTGCTTTTGCCAATTTGATTAAAGTGTTTTCAAGAATGAGAAAGAAAAAAGCCCGCCCACATGAGTGAGCGAGCTTTTCGGGATACAGGTGTTATAGGGGACTAAGCGTCTTTGGTATCACCTTCTTTATCAAAAGTTTGTTTTTCAACTTGTCCTTGGTCGTTTTTAAACTGTACTTCGTACATCGTTTCACCATCTTTGATTACGCGGTATGCTTTGTGGATTTCCCACTGAGCATAGTCGCTATTGGCAATTGCTCTGCTCACTTTGGCTGGCAATTTGTTCTTGTCAATTTCAGCCTTTGTGCTTTGCTGCTCTATGCCTTGCTCTGTGATAGGAGCTCCACTCTGAGCAATGGTGGCTGATGCTACGAAAAATGAAAGAACTGCTGCGCTAAAGATTGTTTTTACTGTGGTTTTCATAACGATTCAATTGTTTGTGGTTTTACTTAATGTAATTTGGTTTGTAGTAGTAACAGAATGATGCCAATACCATTTAAATTCATAAAACACTGATATACAGGCACATGTAAATTTGTGTTGATTGGTAATGTGTTGGGAAACTCTACAGTTTGTGGGAGAATCCTACAGATGTGGGCTTCTAGGCCCGGTAGAATGTGTAGTTGGGTTTTTTTCTAAAGCCTCCTGACTTAAATTTGCCAGCGGTTGATACCCATTACTTAAACAAAACACAGAAATATGGCATCACAATATGATTTAATAGTAATAGGCAGTGGGCCTGGTGGATACGTAGCGGCAATCAGAGCTTCTCAGCTAGGCATGAAGGTAGCAGTAGTGGAGAAGGCAGAGTTGGGCGGAATTTGTCTCAACTGGGGCTGTATTCCTACTAAGGCATTGCTGAAAAGTGCTCAGGTTTTCGAATATATCTCTCATGCCAAGGATTATGGAATCGACGTGAAAGATGCCTCTGTTGATTTTGGGGGTATGGTAAAAAGAAGCCGTGAAGTAGCTGCGGGAATGAGCAAGGGTATTCAGTTTTTATTCAAGAAAAATAAGATTGAAGTACTCAATGGTTTTGGAAAAATCCAAAAGGGTAAAAAAGTAGAAGTAGAAGACGATAAAGGTAAAAAGACGGTTTACCAGGCCAAAAACATCATATTGGCCACAGGTGGTCGTTCGAGAGAGTTGCCAGCGATGCCTATAGATAATGAAAAAATTATCGGTTATCGCAAGGCGATGGTAATGGACAAGCAGCCTAAGAAAATGGTAGTGGTAGGTTCTGGTGCCATCGGTGTTGAGTTTGCGTATTTCTACAATTCAATAGGCACTGAAGTAACCATAGTAGAGTTTATGGATCGTGTGGTGCCTGTGGAAGACGAAGAGGTGAGCAAAGCACTTGAGCGCAACTTCAAGAAGAATGGCATCAAAGTGATGACCAGTAGTGAGGTAACCAAAGTAGATACCAAGGGCACAGGCTGCAAAGTGACCGTGAAGACTAAGAAGGGCGAAGAGCAGTTGGACTGTGATGTAGTGCTTTCTGCAGTGGGTGTAGCTACTAACCTGGAGGGTGTTGGCCTGGAAGAGACTGGTGTGAAAACCGAAAAAGGCAAAGTAATAGTAGATGATTACTATAAGACCAATGTAGATGGTGTATATGCCATAGGCGATATCGTACACGGGCCGGCTTTGGCGCACGTGGCTTCTGCAGAGGGTATCATCTGTGTAGAAAAGATCGCTGGTGAAAACCCACAGCCTCTCGACTATGGTAATATCCCAGGATGTACCTATTGTTCTCCGGAGATTGCCTCTGTAGGTATGACCGAAAAACAAGCTAAAGAAGCTGGTTATGAAATCAAGGTAGGGAAATTCCCGTTCTCTGCGTCAGGTAAGGCAAGTGCTGCTGGCCATAAGGATGGTTTCGTTAAAGTGATTTTTGATGCCAAGTATGGTGAGTGGTTGGGCTGCCACATGATTGGCGCCAATGTGACTGAGATGATCGCTGAGGCTGTAGCGGCTCGTAAGCTGGAAACTACAGGACATGAATTGATCAAGACCGTGCATCCACACCCTACCATGAGTGAGGCTGTGATGGAAGCAGCAGCAGCAGCTTACGATGAGGTGATACATATCTAAAATGAACGAATAAATGCCCCGGTGAATCGGGGCTTTTTTTTACCATTAAAAAATGACTAAATTTGTCAATAATTAAATTGTCAAGTTTTGTTTGGGGCAAGATTAAAGGATATACGCTTATCGCGAAAGCTCAAACTCAAAGAACTAGCAGCGCTCACAGGGATAGACGTAACGCTGATTAGCCGGTTTGAGCGAGGAGATCGTATGCCCACAAAAAATCAATTGTTATTGTTGTCGGAGCAATTGGGCGTTTCACTGGCAGAGCTTAAAAAAGAATGGCTAGCAGATAAGGTAGTCGCACTGTTGCAATACGAGCCGATGGCTATGGAGGCACTGCAGGTAGCAGAGAGTAGGGTAGAGTACCTTACCAGCAAAAAGGTGCATGACGCTCCCCAACTTTCTGATGAGCTACAAGCTAAGCTGGATCGTGCAGATGATTTGCGCAAACGCTGGAGGCAGGCACAGCCGCTGGGGCCTTCTCAGCTTCGTAGGCTTCATGAGTTTTTCGACATAGAATATACCTTCGAAAGCAATCGTATAGAAGGCAATACCCTGACGCTGCAGGAGACGGCTCTGGTAGTGAATGAAGGCCTTACTATAGGTGGTAAATCTATGCGCGAGCATTTGGAAGTCATCAATCATTCTGAAGCTATAGGGTTTGTGCGTGACCTGGTGTTGGGCAAGGAGGACCTTTCCAGGCGTGTGGTTATGGAGATTCACCGGCTTATTCTAAAAGAAGTAGACAATGAGAATGCTGGCAGGCATCGCAAGGTGCCAGTGCGGATATCGGGGAGTGATACGGAGCTTCCTCAGCCATATTTGCTCGAAAAGCTTATGGAGGACTACTTTGAATACTATGAGTTGCACAGCAAAAGGCTACACCCTATTATTCTCTCTGCAGAGATGCATGAGCGCCTCGTAAGTATTCATCCTTTTGTAGATGGAAATGGCCGCACTTCCAGGCTGGTAATGAATCTGATTTTGATGAGCAGAGGATACACACGTGCCAATATCAAAGGGGATACACAAAGTAGGCTTGCTTATTATCGTGCACTACAGCAGGTGCAAAAGAATGCCAATCCGGATCCATTTTATCATTTGGTAGCCGATGAAGTCATTAGATCTCTTGAGCAGCACCTGGAGCTTGTTTGACCAGTAGCAACTTTTACTATTTCAAAGCATGTGGGAATTCAACTGGCAGGGACCAACACTGGACGAACATAAATCCAGTTGGTGCCTGCTACTCGTATCTTACATGGACCACCGATAAAATTGCCATTTCCACACATAATCCTGCCAGGCGGCAGGTTTGGCAAGAATGTGAGCGGGAAGGGCAGAATGCTGATGTACAAACAGGGTAACTTCAGTTTCAATCAAAATGGATCAATATGTTTTTTAAGAAAGAAGAATTACACCCGTTGATTAAATATATTCAGAATTGGGAGGCGTTTAATCTGATAGACCGGAAGAGTGTGCGCAATACGCTTATTTGGGTTTTTTTAGGGGTGCTTGCCCTTTGTTTGGCAGTGGTATTTTCGCTGATTTGATCAAAAAACAAAACGCTCCCCTAAATGAATAGGAAAGCGCTCTGATTCTTTATGAGGGGGTATGTTGTTAGGCTTTCGCCTGTTTTTTGGCTCCATCTACCAGATGTTTGGCATTATCTATAAGTTCCTTAGATTTTCCAGCGTATTTGTCGACTACCTCATTGTAGGTACCCTTGTATCCATCTAACTTTTTGTCAAGGGTTTTTCTAGTCTTCTTTAGGTCTTTTTCTATTTTCTTGAGTTTGCGCTGACTGCCCTTAGGATCTGCATAGTATGCCAGCGCCAAACCTGATGCCACTCCAGTGATAAAGGTGAATAGTGATTTACTAGCGCTCATATTAACAATGTTTATAGGTTTTCAAATAAATGTTGTGCTTACACAACGAGGTGAAAATCAAATTGTTTCAATGGGCGGTGCTGCGGCTGTGTTCTTTGGTGCTCGGATAGTGTATCGGAATCCATGGAGCAACAAGTGCAAATCCTGCATGACAGCTGCTCCTGTAGGGTGGCTTCCGGCTCCTTTGCCTGTATACAGCTGCGGACCACTGCTAGCCCCATTGATGTGAATGGCATTGTTCTCGTCTTCTATATTAAAAAGCGGGTCTTCAATGTTTACTAATTCAGGTTGAACTTTTAGCTGTATTTTATCTGCTTTTTTGGTGGCAGTAGCAATGGATTTTATTTTCATGCCTTGCTGTGCAGCAAGATCGAAAAACTGATCTTCCATGTTGGTGATGCTTTCCAGGCGGATGTGGTCAAAGCTGGTAGTAAGCTCACCAAAGGCATGGTAAGAAAGTATGACCAGCTTATAAAGTGCGTCTTTTCCAGAAATGTCCAGACTGGGATCTGATTCGGCAAAACCATTTTTTTGAGCCAATTGTAGGGCTTCGTCCATGCTGAGCTTTTGCAATCTCATTTTAGAGAGTATGTAGTTGGAAGAGCCGTTGAGGATGCCTCTAATCTGAGTAACCTCCTGATGTCTGTAAAATTGGTTCAATGTGCTCAGAATGGGGATTGAGCCTGCTACTGATGCTTCATAAAGGAGTGGAGCTTCTAGCATTTGATGCCATTGGTTGACCTGTTTTAGGTTCTCGGCTATCATTTTTTTGTTTGCTGTGATGACTGGCTTTCCGTGATTTAGCGCTTGCTCCACGATCTGAAAAGAAGCCTGAGCATCGTCTATTAGCTCTACGATGATATCAATGTTTGGGTCTGTGACCAGCTCCTGGGCGTTTGTTGTGAACAGCCCCTGATCAATGTCGCGTTGTTTGTCGGTATTTTTGATGCAAATGCGTGCTACTTCTGCTGGCAGATCGGATTGAGACAGGAGCTGGTAAAAGCCTTTTGCTACCACGCCATATCCAATAAGGCCAATTTTTTGGGTCATGATAGAAAATCCTTTAGAAGTTTTGTAATGGTTTCTGATTCAGTAAGAAATCCATCGTGTCCGTACTGAGAGCTTACGATTTCCAGTTTGGCACCGGGGATGTTGTCTGCCAGAAATTTCTGCTCTGCAGGAGGAAACAGGATGTCTGAGTCTATGCCGATGACTAATGCTTTTGAGCGTATGCGCTGGAGGGCAGCCTGGGCTGAGCCAAAATGTCGCCCAATGTGGTGGCTGTCCATGGCTTTAGATAGGTAGTAATAGCTATGCACCGAAAATCGTTTTCTCAGTTTTTCTCCCTGGTAGCGCTGGTAAGAGGATGCGGCAAAGTCGTCCCATCGCTGGTCCACATCCAGTTGGGTGTTTTGGTAGGTGTCATAGTGTCTGTAGGAGAGCATGGCTATTGCTCTTGCGGCTTCCAGGCCTTTAGCTGAATCTATGTTCTCTAGTGCCATGCGCTGAGCCTCATTGAAAGCTATGCCCCATGGAGAATGAAAAGCATTGGTAGCCATTGGGGCTATGTGGTCAAATAGTTCGGGTTCTTGCACTGCCCACTCGAGCAGTTGCTGACCTCCCATGGAGCCACCTAGACCGAGGTAGATTTGCTGGATGCCCAGATGTTTTTGCAATATTTTATGCGCCTCTACCATGTCGTGCACAGTTACCAGAGGAAACTCGCGGTTTTTTGGTCCCGTGGTACCATAGCAGGAGCCTAGCATGTTTGCGCAGATAATAAAATATTTATCTGGGTCCAGTGCTTTGCCAGTGCCTACAAGCTCTGGCCACCACTCTGCCGGGTTGCCATTAGCAGTAAGGGCATGGAAGACCCACACTACATTGCTTTTGGTAGTGTTGAGCTTACCTAACGTGGTGTAGGCTATTCTTATGTTGTGGAGTGTTTCCCCACACTCCAGCAGGAGCGGCTCCTGTACTTTGAGAGAAGCCGCTCTTGGAGTTAATTGTTCAGTTGTTTCAGTCATTGATGGCACTTTCTGAATAGATTTTTTCAAAAGCCTGACGGAAGTCTTCTTTGATGTCATCGATGTGTTCGATACCCAGAGATACTCTCAGTAGACTAGGTAGTACACCAGCTGTGAGCTGCTCTTCATCAGTGAGCTGCTGATGCGTAGTAGCAGCAGGCTGGATGATGAGGGTTTTGGCATCTCCCACATTGGCCAGGTGACTTACCAGCTGTAAGTTGTCTACCAGTGCAGTAGCCTGCTCTTTTTCACCTTTTAGGGTAAATGAAAGCACTCCTCCAAATCCATTTTTCAGGTATTTTTTGGCTAGCTCATGGTAGCTGCTGCTCTCTAGTCCCGGGTAGTTTACAGACTCTACCAGTGGATGTGCTTCTAGCCATCTGGCCAGCTCTAGCGCATTGTCTACAGTGCGCTGTACTCTCAGGCTGAGGGTTTCTAGTCCCTGTAGCAGCTGAAAACTGTTAAAAGGGCTCAGTGCCGGTCCAAAATCTCTCAAGCCTTCTACTCTGGCTCGAATGGCGAAGGCCACATTGGGCAGTCCTAATGGATTGTTGTCACCAAATGTATCCCAAAAAACCAGTCCGTGATACCCTTCAGAAGGCTCGCTAAACTGCTTGAATTTGCCATTGCCCCAGTTGTAGTTGCCTCCGTCTATCAATACACCGCCGATGCTGGTACCATGTCCGCCGATCCATTTGGTAGCTGAGGCCGTTACTACGTTTGCCCCGTGTTCTATTGGTCTAAACAAGTATCCACCTGCTCCAAAAGTGTTGTCTACCACCAAAGGAATGTCGTGCTTTTTGGCCAATGCCGCGATACTTTCAAAGTCTGGAATATTAAAGCCCGGGTTTCCTATAGTCTCCAGGTAGATTGCCTTGGTGTTTTCGTCGATGAGTGCTTCAAAATGCTCTGCTTTATCTCCTTCAGCAAAGCGAGCATCTATCCCGAGGCGTTTGAAGGCTACTTTGAACTGGTTGTAAGTACCTCCATAAAGGAATGGGCTTGTTATGAAGTTGTCACCAGATTCCAGGATGTTGTTTAGCGCGATAAACTGTGCTGCCTGACCTGAACCTACAGCTACTGCTGCTACTCCGCCTTCTAGTGCTGCGATCCGTTTTTCGAACACATCGGTGGTGGGGTTCATAATTCGCGTATAGATATTGCCAAACTCCTTCAGTGCAAACAGGTTGGCGCCGTGTTCGGAGCTTTTAAATGTGTAAGAGGTAGTTTGGTATATAGGTACAGCTCTAGATCCGGTGGTAGGGTCGCTTTCCTGGCCAGCGTGTAGCTGTAGTGTCTCAAATTGGTAATTACTCATGATGTTAAAAGTTTTTATTAAGTAGTGTGAAAAATGGATTGTTTAGTGAAGGTTTTTCTGACCGAAATCAATCAATGATTTGGCCGGCAGACCATACGCACGTTGGGCGGGGTGGTCTTGCTGTATTAGCGCAAAAGGCACATACAGCAATACATTCCGTAGGATGAATACTTGTGTGAAACAGGGCTTTTTGTGAAAAAACCTGAAACGCTTTGGAGCGCAAAAAGTGAATTGTTGCTTGTCATATATATCAATTTATCGTTCAGGAATTAGCACCTTCCCGTAAGGGTGGGGGTTGCTAGCGCTTCATAGAGCCTGTCTCTCAGCGCTTCTTTATAAATCGATCATTTGCCGATTTGAGATAGCAAACGTACAATGTAAATTTTAGTTTGGCAAAAAATTATTCTTCGAACCTTTCCAGTAAAAGTTTTCCAGCCCACGGCTTCTTATCTAGTGAACTACCAACAGTACTTAGCTCAGCGGCGTGTGGTGGTACGGAGATGCGGGAGGATTGTACACCTATGGCCGCCAGAGCGTTGGCCAGTAGGGGTTCTTCGGTATCTCCCAAAGGCCTCAATACTGCAAATCGCTCTTCCAATGGCACGTTTGGAGTCAATCCAAACGGATAGTCTTCGCCATCAGCATTTACCAACTTCACGATAATGGGCTGTATGGCCCAGGAGTTTAAGGGGTTGTCGTCTTCATAGATAGTAATACTGCCAGCGTCTTTACCTACTGTAGTGTCTCCCACTATGAAGGTGCTCATGTATGGCTTTACCGAGTTAATCACTACCTCTGAGGCTGATGCGCTTCGGTCTGAGGTGATAAAGTAGACGGTAGCAGTGCTTAGTTCATTTCCTATGTTTTGGGTGAGTTCCTGAAAGCGGACGTTTAAAAACTCCGGGCCTAGATCATCATCATTGACGATATATTCTTCTACCTGGCGGTTGTATTGTTTTTTAAAGAGTAGGTCCCCTTCGGATATACCCGGGGTAATCAGGCTGCTTAGGGTTTTTACAGAGGTTTCGCTTCCTCCAGAATTAAACCTGAGGTCGAGGATAAGGTCCTGGGCCCCATTGGCTTTAAAGCCATCAAATACATCTCGGAGCTGAGCGTCATAGCTGCCATCCTTTTCGGTGGCTCCCGGTGAGAAAAACGTGTAGATGAGGTAGGCTATTTTCTTGCCTTCTATTTCGTAGATGGTATCTAGCAGGATAGGGTTTTCTGCGAAGGTGATGGGAGTAATTTGCACATTGCCAAGCGCGTCGAATTCGTCTGTAGAGGTGTTGTGTCGGGCTATGGCTGCCTCATAGGGCGCATTGGTATCTCCTAGCAGCGAGCGGTAGTTGCTTGTATTGAGCGGGTTTCCATTGATGGCAGTAATCCGATCTCCTCGTTTTAGTCCTAGCTCTTCTGCCGGAGATCCTTTTTTGATGTAAGAAAGCTGTAGAAATATGCCGTCTGTGGTGTTTGCATCGCGGTATATTTTGTATTCAAACCCTGACTCCAGGCTCACGCCATTGAGTAGGTCTATGAGCTCCTGATAATCTTCATAGATAAACGAAAACCGATCCTCAACTGACAGCAGCTGATAGAAAAAGTCTCTAGGGGATTGGTTGGTGGAGGGCTTGGCGGGGAGGTCACTTTCCCAGAAGTACCAGTAATTCATTTCACTGTAGATCCAGTCATTGATTACATCAAATTCAGATCGTGGTTCATCGTCTTTTTTGCAGGCCAGTACCAGGGTAGAAAGGGTCAGAAGAATTACTAGTTTCCGCATGTTGTTTATTTTGGAGGTTAATATAAAACAAAAGCCGGTCCTAAAAAGTAGGCCGGCTTTCGAATTTATAATGAGGTATGACAGCTTAGCTAAGTGCCTTTAGCATTGTCTCTCCTATGTCTGCAGGAGATTTTACTACGTGCACGCCATTTTCAGCCATTATTTTCATTTTAGCTTCTGCAGTATCATCCGCTCCGCCAATGATCGCTCCAGCGTGACCCATTCTACGGCCCGGAGGTGCTGTTTGGCCAGCAATAAATCCTACTACAGGCTTTTTATTGCCATTTTCTTTGATCCATCGAGCGGCTTCTGCTTCGTAGTTACCACCGATCTCCCCGATCATCACGATACCTTCAGTTTCGGGATCTTCCATCAGCAGTTGTACCGCTTCTTTAGTAGAAGTACCAATGATAGGATCTCCACCGATACCGATAGCCGTAGTGATACCGAGTCCGGCTTTTACTACCTGATCAGCTGCTTCGTAAGTGAGTGTTCCTGATTTGGAAACGATACCTACTTTTCCTTTTTTGAATACAAAACCAGGCATGATGCCCACTTTAGCTTCGCCTGGAGTGATTACACCCGGGCAGTTTGGCCCTACCAGTGTAGCTCCACGCTTCTTCGCGTAAGGTTTTGCGTTCATCATGTCTTTCACAGGGATGCCCTCCGTGATGGTAATGATCACTTTGATGCCTGCATCGGCAGCCTCCATGATGGCGTCTGCTGCGAAAGCCGGAGGAACAAATATGATGGATACATCAGCTCCGGTAGTGTCTACTGCTTCTTTTACAGTGTTGAATACTGGCTTGTCCAGATGGGTTTGCCCTCCCTTACCAGGAGTAACCCCACCTACTACGTTGCTACCATACTCTATCATCTGCGAAGCATGAAACGTACCTTCGGATCCGGTGAAACCCTGTACGATGATTTTAGAATCTTTATTGACTAGAACACTCATTTTGGATTGGTTTCTTTGAGTTGCAAAAATATTTGAAATGGACACATTGCCAAACTGAATGTGAATTTAAAGTATTATCATACATTTGTGCACCTACGCGCATGCGCTAATTTTTATCACGTACTGAAGAGATTTCACCGAGAAGGATGCACAAGGCAGAAGCTTTTGAGCTACTGACAGCCGACAAAACGACTATCAGTGCCACCCTACATACACATGCAGAAAAAAGCCCACATTTAATTATTATTGGGCCGGCTACTGGTGCCCCTCAGTACTATTACCATGGTTTTGCTAAATATGCCAGTCAGTACAAGGACTTTGACGTGCTCACTTTTGATTATCGTGGTATTGGCAAGTCTCTAAAGGGCTCAGTAAAAGATGCGAAGGCCACTATGACGGACTGGGGCGCACAGGACCTGGCCGCAGCTATTCGCTGGGGAGACAAGCGCTATGATAAAATTTGTCTCATTGGTCATAGCGTAGCAGGACAGATTTTTCCTAAAGCACCCAACAATGACCGTATTCTGGCTGCCTATTTTGTGGGTTCCCAAACGGCCTATTATGGAAAGTGGCGCGGGTTATGGCTGTTGTATGTGTTGATTTTCTGGTATGTGCTAATCCCTATTACCACTGCCTTGTATAACTACTTGCCAGGCTGGACCATGGGTGGAAAAATAGCTGTGCCCAAACCTGCTGCCAAAGAGTGGAGGAGATGGGGCATACACCCGGAAGGTGTACTGCAGGGAGACCCCCAAATGGCAAAAAGGTTTGCCAACGTGAAAATCCCGCTTCATTTCGTATCCATTCAGGACGACAAGTTGCTAGCTCCAGGTCGGGCTACACAAGCCCTGATGCATTATTATAAAAATGCGGTTACCTCTTTTCAGTTTATCAAACCAAAGGATTTGAAATTATCCAAGATCGGTCATTTTGGGTTTTTCAAAAAGGAGTTTAGAAAGCAACTTTGGCCTATGCCAATATTCTTTTTCTCTCAGTATATCAACAAGTTAGATGAGTGAGTAGGTGATTTGCCTAAGAGAGATGTAGAATTACCTATTTGCCAAAATCAGCATAGTACTGAAGTATGGGGGTGTGGAGTGCTCTACTTTTGAATTCACTATTCATCTAAATCCTAAACCAAATATGAGAGCTTCAGTTCCCAACATAAGAATCGCTGATATCATGGACCAGGAAATCAAACTGCAATCCAACAGCGAAGAAAACTCCGACATTGCGTCTTTAAAAATAGAGGCGGCAAACTCTGACCGCAACGGGCGTACCAAACTGCTCATTAGAAAGGTTTACCGCTCTGGAGAGAAATCTATGCAGTGGGTAGACCTCCAAACCTTCAATATCTGGTGGCAGCTACACAAAGAAGAGGCTTCACTCAACTAGCTCAGGAGGTAATTGTCTATAAATTCTCTTACGGCTCCATGACCGCCATTTTTTTCTAGGCATACATCTGCTACTTCCTTGATGGCGGGAGCGGCATCAGCTGGACAGGCCGTAAACCCTACGCGTTTCATGATTTCCAGATCGTTTACATCATCCCCTATGTAGGCGATCTCTTCATCTTTTAGGTTCAGCTGTTGTTGCCACTCATCCAGCACCTCCGTTTTAGCTTTTTGGCCTACGTAGTAATGCTTCATGCCGAGAGAGGCTGCGCGGCTGGTCACCATTTCTATCACCAGGCTATGGCTAATGATCCCAACCTCAATACCCGCTTTCATGGCTAGTTTGATTCCCATTCCGTCGCGGGCGTGAAATTTTTTAAACTGCTTGCCATCTTCCATAACATAGACTCCACCATCGGTGAGTGTGCCATCTACATCCAGAATGAGCATTTTTATCTGATCTTTATTTTTGGTCATACACTAAATGATTTGCTGTCCTACCGCAGTGGCTACTGGGTGGAGCGATTGGTGTAGTTTTTCAAATTCTTCAAGACTAAGCTGCTGAGCTGCATCCGAGAGGGCCTGCTCTGGCTTAGGGTGAGTTTCGAGTAGTAGCCCTTCCACGCCCATGGCCATGGCTGCTCTCGTGAGGTCAGGCACCCCGTAGCGGTAGCCTATTGCATGGCTAGGGTCTACGATTACGGGCAGGTTGGTATGGTGCTTGAGAAAAGCCACCCCAGTAAGGTCCAGGGTAAAGCGCGTCTTGTTTTCAAACGTGCGTATGCCTCGTTCGCAAAGCATAACTTCACTGTTGCCCTGGCTCAGGATAAATTCTGCAGCCTGCACAAACTCCTGCAAAGTCGTGCCAAAGCCTCTTTTGAGGAGAACGGGCTTATTGCTCTGGCCACATGCTCTGAGGATGCTATGATCATACATGGCTTTAGCTCCGATTTGCACCACATCTGCGTGGGCTATTACGTCTGCAATGTGTGAGCTGTCTTTTACCTCGGTCACTATTTTTAAGCCATACTTTTCGCGCATCTGCGCAAGCAACTCCAGGCCCTCCAGACCTAGCCCCTGAAATGTATAAGGCGAGGTGCGAGGCTTAAAACATCCGCCTCTTAAAAGCTTTACACCGGATTTTATCAGAAACTGAGCTACAGTGTCTAGTTGCTCGTAGGACTCCACACTGCACGGGCCGGCGATGATGGCCGTTTTGCCCGGCCCAATGCCCAGGCTCTTGATGCCGCGCTTTTCAGACCTGTAATCTCGGCTGGCCAGCTGGATATCGGTTTCCATTACAAAATGGTCTTCCACATAGTCGGCAAGCAGCTCGGGTACTTCCTTCACTTTGGAAGAGGTAACTATCACATGCTTTTTCCCATCAAAAAAGTGCGTGGCCCCGATTTTACTGGCAAGTTCTTGAGCCTTTGCAAGCTCTACGCTGTGTTTTAAATGTATAACCATAAGCGGCAGCAAATATATAGTGAATGCTCGCAGACGGTCTGCCAAAGCTTATTAGTTTTAGCCGTATGTCTGCAAACCAGAAAAAAATGATTGATCTACGCAGTGATACCGTGACCAAACCTACGCCGCCCATGCTGGAGGCTATGATGTCTGCGCCTGTAGGAGACGATGTGTTTGGTGACGATCCTTCGGTAAACCAGCTACAAGATGATGTGGCTGCCTATTTTGGTATGGAGGAGGGCCTTTTTTGCCCTTCTGGCACTATGGCCAATCAGATTGCCATCCGCATGCATACGCGTCCTCAGGATGAGGTCATATGTCATGAAAACGCGCATGTGTACCTGTACGAGGGTGGTGGTATGATGTCCAACTCACTGGTGTCGCCCAAATTGCTGCCGGGTGATTATGGTTTGCTCTCGGCAGCTGCTATTGCTGAAAGCATCAACCCTGACGATATTCATTTTCCAAAATCCAGACTGGTATGCCTGGAAAACACCATGAACAAAGGAGGGGGCAGTACTTATTCTCTGGAAACGCTTCAGGCCATTCATAAAACTTGCGTTGAAAATGCCCTGGCATTGCATCTCGATGGTGCCAGGTTATTCAATGCGCTGGTGGCCACCGGGCAGGATCCAAAAATGTATGGGCAGCTTTTTGACTCCATATCCGTCTGTTTTTCGAAAGGCATGGGAGCTCCGGTAGGGTCTGTCTTGCTGGGGAGTAGCACTCAAATAGCTGAGGCCAAACGCATTCGCAAGGCGCTAGGAGGAGGGATGCGGCAGGCGGGCTATCTGGCAGCAGCGTGCAGCTATGCTTTGCAGCACCATGTGGCGCGGTTGGCAGAAGATCATGCCCGTGCCCAGCAGCTTGCCGAAGCATTGTCAGGCAAATCTTTTGTAAAAGAAGTTTTGCCGGTGCAGACCAACATTGTGATTGCCCGGCTGGTTAGTAAAACACCAAATGAGTTATTGAAAGAGCTGGAAGCAGCAGGAGTACTGGCAGTGTCCTTTGGGAAAGATGCTATACGCTTTGTCACGCATTTGGATTTTTCGGCCGAACAGTTGGAGCAGACTGTTTCTATAATCAACAAACTATGAATCGAATCTACCTTGCCTTATTTGTATTGTTACTGGCTGTTGGTTGTACCAAAAAGTTGGGTACTACACGTGTGCCAGAGCAGTTTGATGAGTTTTACGAGCGTTTTCATGAAGACCTTGCTTTTCAAAAGTCCAGAGTAAAGTTTCCGCTCGAGGGGGAATACGTGGGGCCTGAAGGTGCCAAAGACTGGAAGCCTGAATCGTGGGAGATGCACCGCCAGAAAGTCACGGACATTACTGACCCCAACTATGATACGGAGATCATCCGCCGGGATCAAGAGGTGATCGACAAAGTGCAGCTCAGAGATGCCGGGCTGTCGATCGAGCGAAAGTTTCAGCGACTAGACGGTAAGTGGTATCTGGTGTATTACAAGACAGTGGATCTCTAGCGTTTTTGGATCACCAATCCTACTCCGATAAATACCAATATGGCCGCTATGAGGTGGCGTAGGGTGAGTGCCTCGCCAAACGCTATGCTGGCGATAAGGGTGGCAAATATTGGCTGTACGTAAATGTAAGCGCCCACGGTAGATGGGCTCACCTTTTTCATTGCCCAGATGTTGAGCACATAGACGATCACCGTCACACCAATGATCACATAGGCCATGCTCCAGTAGACCGTGGCATCCAGGTCTGGCCATGGGATGTCTGCAAACCCTTGCCAGCCTACAGGCAGTACTACCGGGATGCCAAAGAGAAATACCCATTTCGCAACAGTGAGTGGAGTGTATTTGGCCAAAAGGGGCTTTACCAGTACCAGATAGGTGCCGTAGGTAGAGGCATTGAGGATGACTAGCAGGTCTCCCCGCCAGTCTCCGGTCTGGCTAGCTGCATCTGGCTGGTACACAATCAAAAACGCCCCCACAAACCCGATGAGCAGGCCAAGGATTCGGCGTTTTATGACTTTTTCTTTTAGAAGGATTACCGACATCACAAATACCATGGCCGGAGTAAGGGTCATAATGATGGATGCATTGATGGCGCTGGTGAGGCTCACACCTTTGAAAAAGCAAAGCATGTTTACGCCCACTCCAAAAAAGGCACACAAAAACAGTCGCCAGCCGTCGGCTTTCCAGTCTATGGGCTCTGCTTTCCACGCGATGGCCCAAAAAAGCGCTGCAGCTACCAGTACCCGTACCACGATAAAGCCAAAGGCTTCCAAATGTTCGGGAGTGACAAGTTTGATGACGCTGTAGTTGGCTCCATAGAGCAGGCCTACGATCAGCATGGCCAGGTGTCTGTCCAGGTTGTTTATTTTCACGCGGCAAAGGTAGTGTTATTGGGGTATCTGTAGCCCTATTTCAGCCAGCTGGTTTTTTTCATGATTACTTTGATGAGGAGGTAGAGTCCACCCGAAATACCCGTGGCCCAAAGCCATTCCTGGTGCACAGTGAGCGTTTGTCTGAGGCTGTTTCCCTGCCCAAGCGAAGCGGTCAGTTCGAACAGGGTAAAAACCAAAACGATGGCCAGTAGTCCATTTTTTTCTTTTCGAAGGACTTTTTTCCAGTTAAACGCCTCTGTAGGGGGCTTGTACAGCCAGATGTTTGGGAGTATGGTAGGAGTTTTGGCAGACCATTGGCGCCAGGTATCGCCAAACTGATTTTTTAGAAAAGCTTCCTCCAGCTGAAAGATGCGTCGATATACCCAAAAGAAAAACGCAACAGTGAGTGCCAGAAAAAGTGCGTTTTGGGGATAGAGGGCCAGGCCAAGCCATATGATGAAATTAGCCAGGTAGAGCGGGTGCTGCACTACAGCGTAGGCGCCAGTAGTGTTGAGCTGTTCGGCCAGCTGACGTCCGGTATTGCGCCCGGAGGTTCCTTTGGGCGTATGCCCCACGATATACATGCGCATAATAGTGCCAAGCAGGCTGAGTCCTACGCAAAGGAGCACATACATGCGTGAGGGTGCTGCCGGCTGCCAGTAAGTGAGGGCCAGGGCTGGTGCCAGTAAGAGGAGGGGTAGTAGTCCTCTGTAGCGAAATAGTAAGCGCCCCTGTTTCAGAGATTTACTTGCATCAGCCATGATCGGAAATTTTTCGGTTAACCATTTGAAAATCAAAAATGTAACCTACATGTAAGGGATAGAAGTGAAAATATTCCAAAACATTTCCTTTTTGCAATCGTTTGCAATTTGTATAATTGTACGGACGATGTTCGTCTGTGTGATTCACTAAATACACTGCGTATGGTTTTTACAAATATTGACAAAAAAACGATGCAGACACTGTGTACTTTGGTCAAGTATGCGGGGCCAGTGAATGCAAACAAAGATGAAATAGTCCATGTAGGTCAGGAGCTCGGGGTGCCCAAAGAGGACACGCTGGAGCTGCTCAACGAATGGGAAGAAGTGGACACGGTGAAGTTTACGACTGAAGAGGACAAAAAACGCTTCATCCAATCTTGTTTTCCATTTATGACCAAGGATTATCACCCTGATCAGTCTGAGCGAAAACTCTACAACCATGTAGTGAGTAATCTCGGGCTGAAGACCAGTTCAATCAATTAAACAACATTACCCCAAGTAAAGAAACAGCTTCCGGTCTCCGGAAGCTTTTTTTGTTTTTGGGGTGTGGAGACTCAGAATTGACTTTACCGATGAATTAGATATTTATGCTCGCAGTTCGTACAGCTCCGCAGTAGTGTAAATATCTCGAAACCCTTTTGTTCTTAATCCATTGATCAACTTTTTGTCACCTGTCCAGATGGATGCTTCTAAACCGATGGCAGTGGCGACAAATGGTGTGTCATCTTCATCGACATCAAATGCTAATTCATAAGCACGTTTCCAATGAATCTCAGAAATTGCAACCATTGAAATCAAGTCTATATTCTTTAGCACCTGATAAATCGAAACGTCGATTTTTTCCTCTGACATTTTAGTCAATGACCGAAGCTTGGATTTGTATTTTGTCAGCTCATCAATGATGTACTCCGACGAATAGAATTCAAACTGTTCCTCAGAATTAAAAAGTAGTTCGCCTATGAGTCCATTTGAGTTTAAGATTGCACTGAATACAATGTTTGTATCTAAAACGACCTTCATTTAACAAATCGGTGCTTGTTTTCCTTCCACCAATTTGCTTTAGACTCCTTAGCCAATTTATCTATTTCGACCTGTTCGGGGTTGCATTCGGCGGTTGCCTCTTTGTACTTCAGATAGTCTATCATACGTTGAAGACCAAGTGTATCAACGTTGGCAGGGAGCCGAAAAAGGATTTCACTATCTGTTCTCTCAATGTCCATATTCAAATTTACGAATTCCAGCCAAAAAGAGTTCTATGTGGAATACGCTGGAGTCTGTTCTTTTTTAATAACGTAACTCGATGATCTAGCTATTTTGGCGAGCCTTTGACGATTGTTATGCTTAATCAATTACAAACTGACCCCAATTCAGCGGATGAGTGTTTGCCGGATGCGGATGAGTCATTTTCCTATGCGGATGGATGGTTGCCGGAAGCGGTTGGGTCATTTTCCCGTGCGGATGAGTGATTGCCTAGAGCGGATGAATGATCGCCGAGTGAGGACGGATGATTGTCGAATGCGGATGCGTCTTTGCCGGGGCCGGATGGATGATTGCCGGATGCGGTTGGGTGTTTGCCGGATGCGGTTTGGCAATTGAGCAAGCGAGTCGCTGACATTTGTGCCACTTCCCCCTAACTTTGGCACCATGTTTCAGGATAACTCACCCCTTGCAGAGCGAATGCGCCCTTCTACCCTCGATGCCCTCATCGGGCAGGAGCACCTGGTAGGGGCCAAAGGAATTTTAAGGCGATCTATAGAGGCTAGCAGAGTGCCCTCCATGATCCTTTGGGGACCTCCCGGCACTGGCAAGACTACCATGGCCAACATTATTGCCAATCAGGTGAAAATGCCCTTTCACACCCTCAGTGCTATCAGCTCTGGAGTGAAAGATGTGCGCGAGGTGATCGGCGGAATTCGTGCCGGCAGCAAGGCCATCCTTTTTATAGATGAGATCCATCGGTTCAACAAGAGTCAGCAGGATGCCCTTCTGGGGGCTGTGGAGAAAGGCACCATCACGCTGATCGGTGCCACTACGGAAAACCCCAGTTTCGAGGTAAATGCCGCTTTGCTCTCACGCTGCCAGGTATATACACTCAACCATCTGAGTAAAGACCACCTCCTGAAAATCGTGCAGCAGGCACTGGCTGAGGACGTGGAGATGAAAAAACTTACGGTAGAGCTAAAAGAAACAGAAGCGCTTTTTAACCTCTCCGGTGGTGATGCTCGCAAGCTGCTCAATCTTTTTGAGCTGGTGGTAAAAAGCGATGAAGCGCAGGAACAAATCGTACTCACCGACGAAAAGGTCATTGCCGTAGCTCAGCGTAAAACAGTGCTCTATGACAAGCAGGGTGAGATGCACTACGACATCATATCTGCCTTTATCAAATCCATACGCGGTAGTGATCCCAATGCGGCGGTTTACTACCTCGCACGCATGATTGAGGGGGGCGAGGATGTGAAGTTTATCGCCCGGCGGCTAGTGATCCTGGCTTCCGAAGATATCGGCAATGCCAACCCCACCGCGCTGGTGATGGCTACTACCACCTTTCAGGCGGTAAATGTGATCGGCTATCCCGAGTCGCGTATCATCCTCTCGCAGTGTGTGACCTATCTGGCGTCCTCTCCAAAAAGCAATGCCAGCTACATGGCCATCAACCAGGCCCAGCGGCTGGTTTCCCAAACGGGCGATCTGCCTGTACCCATGCCCATACGCAATGCACCTACTAAGCTCATGAAGGATCAGGGCTATGGCAAAGGCTACAAATATGCCCACGACTATCCCGGCAGCTTTGCGCCAATGGAGTTTCTTCCCGATGAAATCAAGGAAACAAAATTTTATGACCCAGGTAAAAACCCACGAGAAGAAGAGCTAAGAAAATTTTTGCGGAATCGCTGGAAAGAAAAGTACGGTTACTAATTTTTCAAAACCTAAACCAAACAACACCCCCAAATGACGCACCCCAAACTAATAGGCCCAATCACACAGCTGGTGGCTTTGCCGGATATGCCGCTCAAAGGCGCCCTGGCCAACGATCAGCTCACGATTATTTCACAGGCAGGCATCGTAGTGAAGGACGGGCTAATCGTAGCAATCGGGCCCTATGACACGTTTAATACTGAAGACTATCAGCTAGAAGTGCTTACGGAAGACTCGGTGGTGATCCCAGGAATGATCGATGCACATACCCACCTGATCTGGGCCGGCAGTAGAGCAGGAGACTATTCGCTGCGCACCGAAGGCAAAAGCTATCAGGACATACTGGCAGCGGGTGGAGGCATTTTCGACTCGGTCAGCAAAACCCAGGAGGCCACTTCGGAGGAGTTGAGAAAGAATGTTTTGATACGTGCATCCAGGCATCTGCGAGATGGCATCACCACCATAGAGGTCAAAACGGGCTATGGGCTGGAAGTAGCTAAAGAGCTGGAGCTGCTCAAGATCATCCGTCAGGCGCGAGCAGAAGCTGTGGCTGATTTGGTGCCTACTTGTCTGGCAGCCCATGTTTGTCCCAAGCGATTTGCTCCCGAGGAGTTTTTAGCGCATCTGGAGGCTGAGCTGCTCCCCAAGCTGCTGGTGAGCGGGTTGGCCAATCGCATCGATATATTCGTAGAGGAAAATGCTTTTCCACCGGCCGTGGCGCGGCCTTATTTGGCAGCTGCCAAAAAGCTGGGGTTCGATCTTACCATCCATGCAGACCAGTTTACGGTAGGGGGTAGCGAGCTGGCGGTGGAGTTTGGAGCGCGTAGCGCAGATCACCTGGAGGCTTCTCAGGACCGGGAGATAGCGCTGCTGGCGAGTGCTGATGTGATCCCTGTGGCTTTGCCCGGGGCGTCTTTGGGGCTGGGCATGCAGTTTACCCCGGCGCGTAAGCTCCTGGATGCTGGTGCCAGCCTGGCCATAGCCACTGACTGGAATCCTGGCAGTGCTCCTATGGGAGACTTGCTGGTGCAGGCCGCTTTGCTGGGAGCATACGAAAAATTGTCTGCGGCTGAGCTGCTGGCGGGCGTTACTTATAGGGCTGCGGCGGCATTGGGTCTGGCGGACAGAGGACGACTCGCCGTAGGGGAGCGAGCGGATTTTAGTGCATTTCCACTCACCGATTTCCGTGAAATTTTTTACAATCAGGGCAAAGTAAAACCCGAAATGGTGTGGAAGGCTGGTAATAAAGTCTGAAAACACTACTTTTAACCCTAAGAACTATGTATCAGATACCAAGTAAAAAGATATGGACTGGCCGCAATGACCACTTCGAGGGTGAAGATGGTTACCTCTGGCACCATGTAGTACAGCTCATGGATATAGATGGGCTGTCGGGTGCGGGAGTAGGCGCCAGCAATGTAGCAATGCTCGGTTTTGCTTCGGATGAGGGAGTGAGACGAAATCAGGGGCGTCCTGGGGCAAAAGACGGACCGTTAATCATTCGCAAGTCCCTTTGCAATATGGCGGTACACTTTAAGCCCGAGGAGCTTACGCTGTGGGACATGGGTACAGTCACCGTAGACCGTGGCAAACTAGAAGCCGCGCAGGAGTTGCTGGCCGACCGTGTGAAGCGGCTGCTGGATCATGGCTATTTTCCTATACTGCTGGGTGGCGGACATGAGATCTCCTATGGGCATTACTCGGGAATCTACCAACACCTCAAGGACAAGCCGGACAATAAAATAGGCATCATCAACTTCGATGCGCACTTTGATTTTAGGTCTTATGCGCATGGGGCACATTCGGGTTCCTCTTTTCGGCAGATAGCCGATGACTGTGATAACCACGGAGACCAGATTTATTATTTACCCATTGGCATCAATCAGCAAGCCAACCCAAGGTCTTTGTTTAAACTTATGGACGTGTATAACCAGAGCTACATAGACCTGGAAGACGTAACCATAGACAACATCAGTGCTTTAAAACAGCAGATCGGAGCCTTTATCTCCAAAGTAGATCATGTGTACATCACGCTGGATCTGGACGTAATGTCCATGGGATTTAGCCCCGGAGTGAGTGCACCTGCGGCATTCGGTGTGTTCCCTTATTTGGTGCGTCAGATGTTAGACGCTGCACTGGCCACTGGCAAAGTCATCAGCTTTGATATAGCGGAGTTTAACCCTGAGTATGACGATGGGCGAACAGCCAAGTTGGCAGCTTCATTTGTCTATGATGTGGCTATGAGCCAAAAGGCTAAGAAACAATAGCTGTAGCTTCTATCTCTATCAGAAAATCAGGATCTATCAATGCGCTCACCTCCACCATGGAGGTGGCGGGTTTGATATCAGCAAAATACTCTCCGTGGGCTTTGCCAAAGGCTTCCCACTGGCTGATGTCGGTGACAAACATGCGGGTGCGGACTACATCCGAAAGGGAAGCACCAGCTCGCTTCAGCGTTTCTTCTATGACCTCCAGGCAGCAGATCGCTTGCTCATAGGCGGACCCGTAGATCGGTAGTCCGTCGCGCACAGGTGCAGTACCGGAGATTTCTATAGTATTGCCGATTTTTACTGCCCGGCAGTAGCCTACTTCGTCTTCCCAGGGAGCACCGGAAGAGATATTTGTTCTATTCATTGTTGTTCGGTTATCGTTTGAGGTGATAGTGCAAACTGTACTACAACCGGCTGGCCACTCACGCTTTCAAAAAAGCGGCTGTAGGAGGTTTTGAGCGTTGGTCCGTGTTTCTTCTAATATGCCCATTTTCAATGCCGAAGCACGGATGTCTTGTTCTGCTACCTCGTAGAGCTCTTCCATAAACAGCTTGCGATCTTTTGGCGAAAGCCCCTGAATCTCCAGGTCGTACAGTCGGGAGTTTTCCAGGTCAATTTTGAAGTAGCATAGCTCAGGGGCAGGCAGGGTAATGTATACCGTATCTTTTCTATGTCGGATGTGGTCTTTTTTGACTTGTGTGAGGTCTACACACCCTACGGCGCTGCCCTTGCTGATGAGCACAGCTCGGGAGTCGGGTACGATGGTCGGTAGCTTAAACAGCTTGAGGTCTATACGGTCGGCAGCCTTTTGGATCTCCGTCACTTCCTGAAAGTGGTAGCGCACCAGCTCCACTTTTCCCAGCGATTCTACCCGCGTGAGCAAGGCAGACTGATAAGTGTTTTTGGCCCCGGGAGCAATGCCAATGTCGAGCTTTTCTGCGATAAGCAGCCAGCTGAGGAGGGCTACCACTATGAGCCACGGCAGCATTTTGAGGATGATGCGAAGCAGTGCTATCATGCCTCCAAGTTATTCGGATTGCGCTTCAAATCAAAGGACGAGATGCGGGTGTACATACTTTGGTGAGAATCATTACTTTTGTCGGTTTAAGAAACATCAACCCATACATACATTTATGCGAGAAGTAAACGAATTTCTTACGCTCATCGATAGCTTCATCGGCAGTGCCTGGTGGTTTCCTTATGCCTTGCTAGGTACAGGACTCTTCTTCACCTTATACCTTAAATTCCCTCAAATACGCTTTTTCCGTCATGCCGTGAGGATTGTGACCGGAAAGTATGACCGAAAAGATCTTCCTGGAGATACCTCACACTTTCAGGCACTGGCTACTGCGCTTTCGGGTACGGTAGGTACTGGCAACATCGCGGGTGTGGCGTTTGCAGTGCACCTGGGAGGGCCTGCGGCGCTGTTTTGGATGCTCGTTACGGCCGCTTTGGGTATGTGTACCAAGTTTGTGGAGGTTTCGCTTTCGCATAAATACCGTACCAAGCTCCCCGATGGTACTATGGCTGGAGGTCCCATGTACTACATGAAAAATGCGGAGTTTAAGTTTCGAGGTAAAAAAGTCAGCCTGAAGTGGTTGGCAGCCATCTTTGCTTTTGCTACGGTACTTTCCTCTTTCGGTACGGGTAGTTTGCCTCAGATCAATAGTATTTCCAGTACACTGCTAGCTACTTTTGGGATCGATCAGGTGATCACTGGGGCTGTGCTTGCGGTGTTCCTTGGATTGGTTATCATAGGTGGGATCAAACGTATCGCGGCGGTTACGTCCAAGCTTGTACCCGGCATGGCGATCATCTATTTCATCGGGGCTTTTGCCGTGATCTTTTTCAACTATGAAAACATCGTTCCTTCACTTGCAGCTATTTTCGGAGATATCTTTAGTGGCACTGCAGCTACCGGAGGATTTATCGGTGCGAATCTCGCCTTTGCTTTCAATAGAGGTGTAAACCGTGGCTTGTTTTCCAACGAAGCTGGACAAGGGTCAGCACCGATCGCGCACGCATCGGCCAAAGCCAATGAGCCGCTTTCTGAAGGTATGGTGGCTATTTTGGAACCATTTATCGATACCATTATCATTTGTACCGTTACTGGACTGGTACTGTTGTCTTCTGGTGTGTGGGCCGAAAAGCACCAAAATCAGTTTGAATATGCGGAAATAGAAATTCTCGCAGACCAGTATAAGGAGACGGTGCCTGAGCACAAAGACAAAATCTACAGGCATTTAAATGAAATTGAAGCATTGCCTACTTTCTCGGGCGAGTTGCGTGTAGAGAATGGTAAAATAGTCAATGACGATATCACCTTTATCCATGCACGGAGTTTTGCGGACAACATCACCGTATTTAAAAACGAAGGCTTGCTGGACGAAGAAGTATTCTCCGGGGTGATCAAAATCCAAAATGGTGATGTGGTGGATGAGCGACCGCTCAAGTTTATCGGTGAGTCACTGGTACACAGTGCTCCGCTGACGGCATTGGCATTCAATAGAGGCTTTTTCGGAGATTATGGCCAGTACATCGTATCGATCGGTTTGTTGCTTTTTGCATTTAGTACGGCTATTAGCTGGTCTTACTACGGTGACCGAGCTATGACGTACCTGTTTGGGCCAAGGTCTGTGATCTACTATCGTATCGTTTATGTAGTGGCCTTTTTCTTTGCGGCATTCCAGGATACTACCATCATCTGGACGCTTTCGGCCATTACCATTGCCCTGATGACCCTCCCTAACCTGATCGGGATCATCTGGCTAAGACGAGATATGAAAAAGACCATCAGGGAATACGGAGATTTCTTCGAGGAGAATTTCCCTGGGTCCAAACATCCGAAGTTTAAGTAGGATTGATAGAGCTGAAAACAAAGTCTCTCTGGCACGTGCCAGAGAGACTTTTTTGTTTTTGGAAGAAGCTGATTGCTCCTAAAGCAAGAAGAAGGGTCAGCTTGAGCTTGTCCAAAGGTTAGACATTTCCTCAAAGTAGCGTCAGGTTTAAATTACAACATGTCAATCAAAGAATTTTGCCCTGACGTGCTTGCATGTCAGGGTGTTTTTTTGCCTTACACGCCATGCCTGCTACCGATCAAATAATCTTCACTCGGGATCTGGATATCAAAGGTTAGCTTTGGGCTCAACCCAAAAAACTGAAAAGGAATGAAACAAGCACTTATGATACTTGGAGTGCTGGTAGCGGTAGCTGCTGGTGCCCAAAAGAAGGTGGTCAAGCAAATCGATAGCGAAGTGTCACTTACCGAGCTCAAGGCTCACCTCTATTTTTTAGCTGCTGACGAACTCAGGGGACGCAATACGGGCACCCTGGAAAATGAAATAGCTGCGCGATACATTGCGGAGCGCTTTCGGGCTTATGGCGTGAAGACGCCTCCCGGCATGGATACGTACATGCAGCCGGTGAAGCTTACCAAAGGTGTCTCCCCCCAGCAAACGACTTTTCAGGTGGCAGACAGCACTTTTGGGCTGGACGATATGGTTTTCTATTCGTCTTCGAATGGGACGTTTTCTGGAGAGCTGGTTTATGTCAACTTCGGTCTGGAGGAGGATCTGGAAGGTCTGGACCTGAAAGGTAAAATAGTGGTGGCTAAAGTAGGTAATGGCAATCCGGAAGATCGGTTGTCTCCCTATACCCGTCAAAAGCGGGATGCTTGTTTGGAAGCGGGCGCTGTGGCGTTGGTGGAGCTTTACCGTCCGGGGAAATACCCCTGGAAAATGATCCAGTACTACTTTTCGGGAGAGAAATTTTCGCTGGATCTGGGCAGCGAAGACGGTGAGGATGATACCTTTCCTATCGCCTGGCTGCTAGACGATGCGGGTTTGGTGAAGTTTTTTGAATCACAAAATGGGACCAATGCGAGCATTACTATAGGCGGACAAGCCAATGAATCACTCACCGTGCCCAACGTAGTGGGCTACATCGAAGGGACAGATCCCGAGCTCAAGGATGAATATGTGATGATTACTGCCCATTTTGATCACGTGGGGGTGAGCAATGTAGAAGGTGACTCCATCTGGAACGGAGCACGTGACAATGGCATAGGTATCGCGAACATGCTCACTGCTGCGGAGTATTTGGGTAAAAACCCGCCCAAGCGATCAGTGGCCTTTTTGGCATGCAATGCCGAAGAAAAAGGCCTCCTGGGCAGCGCGTGGTATGCGGAAAACCCGGTTTTCCCGCTGGAGAAAACTGTATATGACCTCAATACGGACACCGGAGGCTACAATGATGTGAGCAAAGTGACGGTGGTAGGTTTTCACCGCACCAGTGTGACGCCTTTGTTTGCACAGGCGGCTGATGCATTCGGTTTGGAAGCCATCGACGACCCACTGCCAGAAGAAAACTACTACGATCGGTCGGACAATGTGAGCTTTGCGGCGAAAGGCGTACCTGCCGTATCCTATGACCCTGGCTACACGGAGATGAATGAAGAAATCACCAAATACTACCATCAGCCGGAGGATGAGGCACACACATTGGATTATGACTACCTCACCAAGTACTCCAAGTCATTTATCTACGCAGTTACTTTGATTGGCAACTACACCGGAGAGATCTTCTGGACTGAAGGAGATAAATACGAAGACGAGGGCAAGGCACTATACGGGAAAAACTAAGCGCTATTGATCACGGATTTATAAAGCCCCGGAGGAAACTTCGGGGCTTTTTACTTCATGTGTTGGTCGTGCTTTTGGCGCAGCTTACGGAGCTTAGGAGTGATATAGGTTTGGCAAAATGGTTTGTCAGGATTGGAGAGGTAGTAGTGGAGGTATTGTTCCTCATTTAGCCGGAAGTGCTCCAGAGGGAGCACTTTGGTGATGATTGGTTGTTCAAAATCTGTTTGACAGCTGGTAATGGCCTTTTGACAGCTTCGTATTTGTTCAGGGGTAGTGGTATAAACCGCCGAGCGGTATTTTTGGCGCAAGCTATGGTTACTTGTACAGGCGTGCGTGTAGAGGTGAATGGCTATGAGATCAGCCAGACTGATGATGGCCGGTTGGTAGTGTACTTTTACTGCCTCTGAGTATTGGTTATAGGGTATTCCTGAGGCAATCCAGCCTTGCTCCACAAGACTCACTCCTTTCAAAGACTCAAATACCGCCTCGGTGCACCAGTGGCAACCGCCCCCAAACCCGATGATGGCTGGAGCTATCACGGTATTAAATCCCCAGATGCTTGCGGACTACTCCTTTCCAGATTCTATAGCCTTCAGCATTAAGGTGGAGCTGGTCTTCTACGTACAGCTCAGGCCGAGCTACTCCATTTTCATTGAGCATGGAGTTGTGCACGTCTATCAGCGAAGCTTTCCCCAGGGCAAGAAGTTCTTTGCGTATCAGCTGGTTTGTCAGCTGTATTTCCGGGAGCAGGTGTGTGCGTATGGGGCTGGGTTTTATGGAGATAAAGTCCATTGGCACATCGGGGTAGTTCATGCGCACCAGTTTGGTCAGCATCCGAAATTTCTTCAGTACTTTTTCTGGAGGAATGCCTGCAGCCAGGTCATTGTCACCTACATAGATGATAACACGCGAGGGCTTAATGCGCGCAAATACCCGGTCAAAATAGTAGATGCACCAGGAAAAAGAAGATCCCCCAAAGCCCAGATTGATCACATTGAGCGGAGAGAGGTCTTCTTCCAGTGTTTCCCAAAGCCGTATGGATGAGCTGCCATAAAAAGCAATCAAATCGTCCTGGTGGGGATGGTCGAGGATTTTATTTTCTAGTGCCTGTATTTCGCCTTCAAACTCTAACTTCATCATTCGCTCTGTGTGTCTGAGGAATAAGTCTTAATCGCAAAGGTTTGCATAGCTGTGCATCATTCACCTTTTTTATTAAGAACATCATCAGCAGATGGTTGGCTCAGTGCGATGGCCTTTTGCACGTAGGACCTGTAAGTTTCTTGATATTTGACCAAAAAACGGTGCATCTGAGCTTTGTCTTCTTTGTCGCGAATATAGTCACTGACCTTGAAAGGGGGCAATATGAGGCATACAAAGCGGTTGTTTCTGGCCCTTTTGTCAAAATTTGCCATTACCAGAGGCACGATGTAGGGTTCTTTTTTCATGCTTAGCGCCAGGTTAAAGGCGCCCGGCTTAAAGGGCCCAGGTGACTCTTCCGTGCTGTAGGAGCTGCCTTCAGGACTGATAATCAGATTGCCACCACCGCCTACATATGCACCGGCTTCATTGTAAAACATCTGGCGAACCTGTTTTTTTATCTTTTTGCTTTCAGACTTGGAGTCATCGGTATACACGTCTATGTGACCCAGCCTTTGGTAATATTCCTGATGTGCAAATTCTTTGCTTTGCCCTACCCGAACAATGCGCAGCCCTGGGTCGTCATAGTTTTTCATCAGGATCATGCTGCTAATAAAGTGGGAGTCCAGGGTGATCTGAAACTGGTTGGGCAGGGTGTTGTACGGGTGGTTTCTGAGGTGGTTGTAGATGAATATATGTCCTGACTCATTTGGTAAGTTTTCGGTTCCTTGAATAAGGTAGCGCTGTTTGTCGAAAACCGATATATAGGACTGAGCACAAATCTTTCTGATCTCCAGCGGACTGGCATTTTTAGGTGCCTGTACTACGCTTTTATAGACGTCTACCAGACCTTTGTAAAAACTCGCCTCGGTGTAGGTTTCTTCCAGTACATCGAGTGCAGTGGTGGCTATGTTTTTCTCCAGGCTTGTGCCCTGTACCCGTAATTTTTCCAATATAAAAAGCGCATCGTCTACGGTATGCTTATTGTCGAGCAAGTGCGGTATTTTATGCAGTGGGGAAGACAAGTCTATTCGGGCACTGTTTTGGTCTATCAGGTTGCTGATAGCGATGAGCTCATGCTTGAATCCGGAAGCGATAATGCGGGCACGAATAGCCTGGAGGCGGTAGCTGATGAGCCAGAGTAATCTTCTATAAAACTGCGGTGTAAAATCCGGATGCAGCTTTAGTACCCGATCTAGAGACGTCCGGGGGATGAAATAGACCAATGTTTCCTGTACAGCATGAGCATTGACCATGTTGGTCTGGCCTGTGCCTGCAGACCAGCCGATCAGAAAGCCTGGAGTGGTGATTTGGCGAAAGCCTATGGATCTGTTGTCTTCGCTTTGATAGCTAAAGCGAACTTTTCCAGACCCTAATATGTAGATACCGTCTGGTTCGGATTCCTGAGTAAAAATGGTGGCATTGGAAGGGTACAGTCGGCGCTCTATACTCTGGCTGAGAAACTCTAGCGGCGACTCTTCAAAAACTTCAAAAAAGCTTGATTTACGAAGAAAGGCCGTGAGGTTTTCATCTACAGGAGCTGGGGATGTAGAAAATACCGGATCTTCCGTTTTTATCTGGTCTTGCTCTTTTGCTTGAGAGCTGAGGAGTTTTATGGCGGTAATTAGCAGTACACGAGTTTGTGCGCACACTTCGCGGAGGAAGCTTGTGCCGGCTTCAGGGTCAGTGGTCATGAGCTCCTGCAGGTCTTTGTGGCTCCACCTGATAAATGAAGCTGATGAAGAGCTTACTTTGGCGGTGGTGGCGTACCTACCTGGTGCGTTGAAGCCACTCCAGCCTACTGGAGTAAAACGCTGGCTACTTTCGCCTACATGTATTTCCCCTACAGTTTCGTCTACTTCCAGCGAAAACCGAATACTTCCAGATTTTAGGAGATAAAAGTCATTTGCTTTGGCAAACTGCTGTGTCAGAAAATCGCCTTTTTTTAAACGAATTTCTTTTCCGACCTCTAAAATGGCTGGGGTGATTGCGGATTTGTTGCTTAATGCCTTCAATTTTTACTATTTTGTTAATTAAAAGAAATTAAAATATTATTTCATTCAATTAAAATAGTAAAAAAATGAAAATTATGTAAAAAATGGATTGCGAAATTTTAAAATTGATTGAAGCCAACTACAGGGTGTCGCGGTAGTTGACCGGGCTGCACTGTGCAAAAGGCACATTGCTGGTGAGTGAAAATTTGTAGTCTACGATAAACTCGTTGAGCAGTCTTTCGAAGGTTTCTTTTCGGTCTGAATTGAGTTCTCCTTCACTAAACTCATAGATAAAATAGTCTATAGATCCGTCCGCACTAAAGTAGATTCTGTTGAAGCATCGGGTCTGACTACCCCAGCGAAAATCTCGTCCATTTAGAAAAGCGCTCAGGTCATGAATCATAGAGTAGTAGGCTTTAATGTAGGCGTTTTGTTGGTCGCCAAATACGGCCTTGGACGCATCGCTATGAATGCCGCTTCTATAAGTGCTGTCTAGTTGTGCTACTTCAATTCCTCGAGTTTTTGCGTCTTCCAATGAAATTCCAATTTGTGCATTGGCCAAATTGAACAATACGAGGGTGAGTATGGATGTAAGGATTACTTTCATTTCGCCGGTTTTTTAGAAAAACGGTTGCGAAAATAGAGTAAATATCCCTCAAGAGAAAGAGCACAGGCCAAACTTAAGAGATGAAAGCGCTCAAGGAAAATAAAACAGGTTTGAACGGGTAAATTATTGGATTATTCTAAGTAAATGAAGGGTTGTGTACAAATTGATAGCCAGTTTCCTTTAGAAGTTTTGCTGGTGAAACGCGTTTGAAGTCCTTGCTTTCTGTAGAAAATTGGGGTGGTGGGAGGTCCAGTTTTTGAGTAGCCTGTAGGTAAAAGTCATCCCGCCGAGGGTGTGACGGAGCGCAGGCATTGTAGGTTTTGTTCCAAAGGCTTTGCTGTATGATGGATTGAATCACTCCGATACAGTCCTCGAGGTGAATCATATTTACAGGGTTGGAGGCGCCAGGTACTCCCTTTTTTCCGGCCAAAAACCTGCCGGGGTGTCGCTCTGGCCCATAGAGACCTCCAAAGCGTACTACAGTGGTTTGGAAGGTGAGGGTAGATGTGAAGATTTGTTCCATTAGCAGTAGGGGTATGCCACCACGACTTAGCGCAGTGGGGGATGCATCCTCTTCGTGTACTTCCCGGTTACAGTTGGGGTATACTGCAGTAGAACTTACAAACAAGACTTTGGAGATTTGATGTTGCAGGCAGTATTGTCTGATGGCCTGAAGCTGTTTTTTGTGGTAGTCTTCATCTTCATTTTGATTTCTTGGAGGCAGGTTGATGATGAGGACGTCCGTATCAAAAAAATCTGCTGTGTGCTCCACATCAGGATTAAAGTTCAAAACGTAAGGTGTAATGCCGGCACTTTTTAAGCGAGCTGTTTTGGCTGCTGTGGTAGTTGCACCTTTTATTTGAAAACCAGCCTTCGCCAATGCTGCTCCCAGTGGCAGTCCCAGCCATCCACACCCTAGTATTGAAATTGTTTGCATAATCCCGAGTTGTCTTTGTAGACCCAAAAATAAAGGAGCAATCTACTTGCTAGATTTTGTATCTTCGGTCATCTAATCTGATAACCTAACCTAAAATACATGAAAATGCGAATAGTTTTGCTGACCGCCATCGTCAGCATGATTACATTCAGCCTACAGGCCCAGGAGGAAGAAAATATTGTGGAAGTCATCGATGAGCTTACGGTGCAGTGGGATGCACTTGCTGACCAGCTCAAAACCTATGAAGGACTGGAGCAATATTGTCATACCAAGGCTTTTCGAGACAATGCCATTGCTCTTTTAGACGATATCCATCACTACGATACTACGCTCTATTTGATTGTTAAAAATAAGTTTGATACCGACAAAGATGCCGAAGCAAGGGCCACGCTCTCTGACATAGAAACGCTAGAGACAGAATACACCACCCGCTCTTTTTTACGATTTCTCCGAAAGGAATGCATGGAGCTCAACAACCTGGAGATGAACAAGACCAGCGATGCTTATGCTCATGACGTGAAGGTGCTGGAAAAAGAAATGAAAAAATACTTGAAGGCAATCACGCGCCAGGTGGACGTGATCGACGATCACGTGCATCATTTGGATGGTTTGTAGACTGCCTGCAGGCGGTCAAGCACTCTGCTTACTGCAGGACAAACAAGAGTATTGCGGAAGGTAAGATCTGTGATCTGATACATTCGCTTGCGATCGGTGTGTGGGTATTCGCGGCACGCTTTGGGGCGGCTTTCGTATACGATGCATTTATTGTCAGCACCTAAAAAAGCACAGGGGCTTTGCCGTAGTACATAGTCTCCATCCTCATCTAGCTGCAGGTACTCTGCGATAAATCCGGCAACTTTCATGCGCAGGGTTTTGGCCAGTCGTTCTATGTCTGACATCTGAAAAATAGGAGAGGTTGTTTTGCAACAGTTGGCGCATTCCAGGCAATCTATTTCTTCGAATACCTCATTGTGAAGTTGATGAAATTGATCGTCCAGATCTTTTGGCTTTTGCCGTTTTAAACCTTTCAAAAACGTTTTGTTGGCTTTTTTCTTATCGCTGGCTTGTTTGAGGTCTTCCTGATAGCGCATAAGAAACAAAGGTATACACTGCTTAGGTTACGGATTTCTTTTCCAGCGAGGATTTGATGAGATATATCTGCCCCAGGTGGTATATATCATGGTATATAATGCCTGTCAGTAGCTGTTCAAAAGTCCGGGGTTCTCCGGGTACGGTCATTGTCAGGAGGGTGTCATCTTGTTGTTTTAGTGCTTCGTTGAGCTTTTTTTGGGTTGTTTTGAGGCGGGTGAAAAGTGGGGCTTTGTCTTCGGGTTTGTAGCTCCGAAGTGGCCAGTCTTCCGGGCTGTTTACTCTGAGCGAATTGCTTCGGCCTTCGAGTTTGTCCAATACATATTCGCGCCATACGATCATATGGTTGATGATCTGGCCAATGCTGCGGCTGCCCGAAACGGACGCACCTATCTGAGAGTCCTCTATTTCCTGAAGGTAGGTGGCTATACTATTGCCAAACCATGGTTGTCCTTCGTATACTTCGTTGAGTTGGGCGGTAAGGTCGTGTAGGTTCACCTATTGAAGTTACAAAAAATCAAATCAGCGAGAAAAAATTGTAATGTTAAATAATGGCAACACTTGCGTTTAAACAAAAAAAGCCACCTAAAGAGGTGGCTTTTTGAAGTCATGAGGGCTGCTAAATTACTTAGTAGCCTCTTCGTATCTTCTGTTTACTTCTGCCCAGTTGATCACATCAAAAAATGCATTGATGTAGTCAGGGCGTTTGTTTTGGTATTTGAGGTAGTATGCGTGCTCCCATACATCCAGTCCGAGGATTGGAGTACCGCCACAGCCCTGGTTAGGCATTAGGGGGTTGTCCTGATTGGCTGTAGAGCAAACTTCCACTTTGCCATCAGCGTGAGCACATAGCCATGCCCATCCTGACCCAAATCTTGTTGCTGCGGCATTGCTAAATGCATCTTTGAATTTCTCAAAATCTCCAAAAGCCGCGTTGATAGCGTCTGCTACAGCACCTGTTGGGTTGCCACCTCCGTCAGGACCCATGATAGTCCAGAACAAAGAGTGGTTCCAGTGGCCGCCACCATTGTTTCTCACAGCAGCATTGTCGGTATGGTTAGCCATCAGGTCTTCGAGAGACTTGTCAGCCATGTCGGTGCCTTCTATGGCTCCGTTTAGCTTAGATACATAAGCTGCGTGGTGCTTGCCATGGTGGATTTCCATGGTTTGCTTATCGATGTGTGGCTCAAGTGCGTCATGAGCGTATGGTAAATCAGGTAATTCAAAAGCCATTTTTTGATTGATTTAAGGTTTAAGATTTTCTTTTTTCAGTGTCAAATATAAAACGGAATGACCTACTTATTGTTCCGTCTCATTCTTCGAAAGAAGGATTTTATGAGTTCGGAAGATTCTTCGGCCAAAATACCCGTGTGTACTTCCGTTTGCGGGTGAATGATATCTGGGTTGAGCAGCTGGTAGCCGCGCTTTTCGTCCCGGGCCCCGAAGTAAACTTTTTTGATCTGTGACCAGTAAAGTGCGCCCGCACACATGCAGCAGGGTTCCAGGGTTACATATAGCGTGCACTGATCCAGGTAGCGGGACCCTAAATGATTTTGTGCAGCTGTGATGGCCAGGACTTCAGCATGAGCGGTAACGTCATTGAGGCGTTCCACCTGATTGTGAGCACGGGCTATGATGCGGTTGTTGCAGACTACTACGGCCCCCACGGGTATCTCCCGGTCTTCGTAAGCTTTTTCAGCTTCTTTAAGTGCCTGCTTCATATAGTGCTCATCACTATGGATACTTAGCTCGCTCATAGGATTATTTGATCTTGATGCTAGCCATGATCTCTCGGGCTATTGGCTGCCATTCCTGTCGCTTTCTAGATGGGCAAGTGAAATTGAATAGCAGCACACGCTCATCTACAATGGTGTATTGGATAAAGGTGTATTTGGTGACTGTTCCTCCTCCTCCAAAAGTATTACCCTCGTCACTGACTTTGGAAACAAACTCAAAAGCGATGAATTTGCGCCCGTCAATTTCGCGTATATCTTCCTGAATGAAATTCACCTCTGTGAAAAGGTTTGCTATGCTGGCTTTGTAAAACGATTGGATGATCTCAAGATCGCCCTCTGGCCAGAGGTTACTTGTCGCGTTGATGCCCAGTTCCATGGTGAGGTCGTCGCTAGTGTACATGGCGAGGGGAGTACGTGCTGTCACAAACCTGCCGGCTAGCTCTCCTTCACCAAGGGGAATAAAACTTTCAGGGGCTTTCATGGAGATGTACTTGTTGATCTTCACTCGCTCCAGTTTGGGCTGGGCCTGTGGCAAAAAGTATAAAAGGCAGAGAAAAAGCGTAAGAATTAGCTGATGGTACATTTTCATTCGTTCCTGAGATTTATTACATCAAAGCTAAAACTATTGTTAAATTTGCTGCACTTTTATCATCAAACTGAGCAAAAAATAGAAAAATGTTAAGGACTCATACCTGTGGAGAATTAAGAAGTAGTCATATCGGTGAGCAAGTGACACTTGCGGGCTGGGTACAGAAAGTACGCGACAAAGGAGGCATGATCTGGATAGATGTACGTGATCGCTATGGTGTGACACAGCTTATGTTTGATGAGGGCTCCTCAGATAAAGAGACCATTGCCAGAGCACGTGAGGTAGGGAGAGAATTTGTGATTGCTGCCAAAGGAGAGGTGATCGAGCGCGTATCTAAAAATGCAAAAATCCCGACTGGGGATGTGGAAATAAAAGTAGCGGAACTTACAGTTCTCAATGAATCTAAAACCCCTCCATTTATCATTGATGATGAAACAGATGGAGGAGAGGACCTTAGAGCCAAATATCGCTACCTGGACCTGCGTAGAAATATTGTACGCAAAAACCTGGAAATGAGGCATCAGCTACTCCAAAAGACCCGTGCCTATCTTTCAGAAAATAGCTTCATGGAGGTGGAAACCCCCTACCTGATAAAAAGTACTCCTGAAGGTGCGAGGGATTTTGTGGTACCATCCAGAATGAACCCAAACCAGTTTTATGCATTGCCTCAGTCACCACAGACATTTAAGCAGCTGCTGATGGTCTCTGGTTTTGATCGATACTTTCAGATTGTAAAATGTTTCCGCGATGAAGACCTACGGGCAGACCGTCAGCCTGAGTTTACACAGATAGACTGTGAAATGTCATTCGTTACTCGTGAGGACATCCTAAATACATTTGAAGGGATGATCAAATACCTTTTCAAAGAAGTGAAGGGTGTGGATCTGGGTGAGCTGCCGCACATCCCGTATGCGGAGGCAATGTCCAAATATGGCTCTGATAAACCTGACCTGCGTTTCGGTATGGAATTTCACGAGCTCAATGATGTGGCTCAGGGAGCTGGGTTTGTAGTGTTTGACAGTGCCGAGTTGGTGGTGGGGATCAATGCTGAGGGCTGTGCAGAGTACACGCGTAAGCAGCTTGACGAACTAACCAATTTCGTAAAGAAACCACAAATCGGAGCTAAAGGGTTGGTATATGTAAAGTGCAATGCTGACGGTACCTTTAAGAGTTCTGTAGACAAATTCTTCGATCAGGATGCCTTGAAAAAGTGGGCTGAAAAGTTTGGCGCCAAGCCGGGAGACTTGCTACTGATTCTTGCGGGAGATGCTGGCAAAACGCGCAAAGCATTGAATGAGCTGAGGTTGGAGATGGGTACTCGCCTGGGGCTGAGAGATAAAAATACCTATGCTGCAGCCTGGGTGGTAGACTTTCCGCTGCTGGAATGGGATGAAGAAACTGAGCGTTACCATGCCATGCACCATCCGTTTACCTCTCCAAATCCGGATGATTTTGATAAGCTGGTAAGTGACCCGGGTAGCGTGAGAGCCAATGCCTACGATATGGTGGTCAATGGTGTGGAGCTAGGAGGTGGCTCTATCAGGATACATGATCGCAATGTCCAGTCGCAGATGTTTGATGCCCTTGGTTTTACCAAAGAGGAAGCGCAAGAACAGTTTGGGTTCTTGATGAGTGCATTTGAGTATGGAGCGCCTCCACATGGTGGTATTGCGTTTGGTTTCGATCGCTTATGTGCGTTGTTTGGTGGGCAGGATAGTATCAGAGATTTTATTGCTTTCCCTAAAAATACCTCCGGACGAGACGTAATGATCGATTCTCCATCTGTGATTGATACCGATCAGCTGGAAGAACTACACCTGAAACTCACTGTGCCTTCGAAAAGTGACCAATAATTGCATTGATTTTTATAACTTGATGCAACCATTTCGCATTTTGATATGACTAAAAAGTTTCTCCTCTATTCGTCACCAGTTGTGCTGATGTTCATGTCCATTGCTTTGTTTGAGCCATGGATATATCGGACATTTATTACCAGCTCCGAGATAAACGAGCGGTTGAAAGGAGAGCACTTCGACATCATAGCGCACAAAGGCGCCTCGGGTCTGGCGCCCGAAAACACCCTGGCGGCATTTGAAAAGGCCATAGAAATAGGGGTGGATATGATCGAGCTGGATGTAAGAAATACAGGTGATGAGGAGATCATCGTATTTCACGACGAAACCCTGGAGCGTACCACAAATGGTACGGGCTTGGTGCATGATTATACACTCGCTGAGCTCAAAGAGTTGGATGCCGGATCCTGGTTTGACCCGAAGTTTAGTGATCAGAAAATACCTACGATCAAGGAAGCACTAGATCTGATCAATGGTCGCTGTAAAGTGCTCATTGAGATCAAACACATGGACCACCCGCACTATCATGATTTTGCTGAAAAGCTTGTGGATGTGATCAGGGAGGAACCCAATGGCTATGAATGGATCATCTTGCAGTCGTATGACGTGGAGTATATCGAAGAGGCTCACAAATACGATGACCATGTGCAAACCAAGAAACTCATGATTGGTGAGGACAGTGCACCTTTGATTTCGTTTTATGTAGAAACCAAAATGCATTTGGGCAGAGCCAAGGAGGATGATCGTATGAAAGCTCTCAATCCAGAGTTTCATACCCTGTCTACCCGAAGGGTTTTTCGCATGCATGCGCGAGGCTTTGAGGTGTATACCTATGCGCCCAATACCCGTGAGGATATGGTCAAAATGCTCCACATGGGAGTAGATGGTATCATCACCGACTACCCAAATATTCTGATGGACCTACGCAATGAAATAGAAGCGCTGTAACGTCGTTTCTACAAGTTGCTGAGTGATAGCATGTCTGCTTCAGCAGCGATGTACCCAAACGAATCCCAATTGGGGCTAAGGAGTATCCGCTCCAATATGTTTTTCCCCTCAGGAATGTTTCCATTGAAAATGTGCCAGCTGGCAATCCCATAGCTCAGTGTAGGATTTAGTGCGTTGTTTTCCTGCTCAGCTCGCTCTAGCAATGTTTTGTCCGTATACACTCCTTTGAATAGAAGGAGTTGCTGATGATAGCTGTAATTTTCTATGATGTCCATCCTGCGGTGGATTTTTTGTAGGAGCTGATCAGCGGCTTCCTGGTTGCCTATTTTTCGGTACGTAAGGTGAAACCAGTTGGTGGTGGCTACCATCAGGTCATCATTATTGGCAAAAGTCATGCATTTTTTGAAGGCAGATATGGCTTTGTCATAATTGCCTTTCAGGTAGTAGGCCACCCCCAGGTGATACCAGATATTGAATTTTGTATTTGAAAGCGGTTTGTTGAGCCGGTTGGGCAGACCGTCCTTCTCTATGGCATTAGCAGCAGGTCTCGCGTAAAATGCGGCTCTTTGCAGGTCTTCTATGGCTTCACCAAACTTACGCACTGTGATATAGCGGTGGCCTCTATGCCGTAGGAGTCGGTAGGAATCCGGAAAAAGGTCCAGGCCTACCGAATACAAATGTATGGCCTCATTGTATCTGCCCAGATAGGCCAGCCTTCGCCCATACCAGATGATGTTTTCCAAACTGTCCGGTGTGCGCTCATATTTTTGTCTGGCTTCATCAAGCTGGGCTTGTCTTCGCTGCTTTACTTTTGCTGGTAAGGCTTTCTCTGGCAATGCGGTACCCAGTAGGGAGGTGACCTGGTTGGGGTCTTCCTCCTGTGGTTCCACCACTGGCTGTGTGAGCGGCGGAGAGTCTTGTCCTTTACTGGATTGTGTTTCCAGACATCCAGATAGAAAAGTAAAGATCAGGCATCCAAAAAGTAGTGGTTTTTGCATATAGGTTAGCATCAGACTAAAAATATGCATTTTTTCAGAATCAATCCCAATTTGGATAGCCAGGTTGTGAGATTTCACCAGCAGTTTCTTTTGCTTCTTTTACCATGTTGCGCACATCGCGAAGCAAAGCTTTGGCGTCATAGACAATTCCGTCTTTGATGGTGTATTGCACACCTCCGGCACGGATTACCTCGTTGTTTTCTGTGAGTCTGATCGCACCTGTTCCATACAGTGTTTTCAAATCTGACAGTGGGTTTTCCTTTACCAGTACCAGGTCTGCCAGCTTACCTACCTCTATGGTCCCGATTTTGTCATCGAGGCCCAGGGCTTCAGCACCCATGAGTGTGGCTGACCTGACTACCTCCAGGGGGTGAAAGCCTGCCTCGCGGAGCAGCTCCAGCTCACGTATGTAGGCAAAGCCATATAGCTGATAGATGTATCCGCTATCTGAGCCTGTGGTCACGCGTCCACCACGATTTTTGTATTCGTTGACGAACGCCATCCATAGCTGGTAGTTGCGCTTCCAGGTGACTTCCTGCTCCGTGCCCCAGGAGTGCCAGTAGGAGCCATGTGAGATTTTGCTGGGGGCATAAAAGTCCCATTGTGCTGGTAGGGTGTAGTCCTGATGCCAGTCTGCAGTGCGGGCTCGCATTAGGTCACGGTTTGCTTCATAGATATTAAACGTTGGGTCCAGGGTGAAGTCACGCTTTAGTAGTGTGTTCATCACCTCGTTCCATTTATCGGACCCAGGCTCTGCGGCCTGCTCCCAGAGTTTGCCCGCTTCTTCAAACCGATGCTGCTCGTTCTGGTAATTGTAGTGTACTGGGTAGTGTTGTACAATGCGGTCATGAAACATGGCCTCTGGCAGGCCATACCAGTGCTCCATGGTAGTCAGTCCCCATTCGGAGGAGTTGAGTACGTTGAGCCAGGCCACATTGGTCTGTGCATGGTGGCAGGCGGACCCCAGACCAAGACGCTTGTTTTCTTCCAATGCAGCCTTCATGATTTCTGGGCGTGCACCAAAAAACTTAATGCCATCAGCACCCGCTTTAGCGTTTGCCTGCACCCATTCGATCGCCTCTTGTGGTGTATCTATGCCATCTGTACCCATCCCGAATCCGGTGTAAGCTACAATGCGAGGTGCTGTGATTTCGTTTTTTGCACTGCGTCGTTTGTGCGCCAGCGTCCAGTCTCGCCCCCTGAAGCTTCCGGGCTCTCTGACGGTAGTGATGCCGTGAGCCATCCACAGCTTAAAGACGTACTCTGCAGGGATCTCCTTGATGCTGCCTATATGCCCATGCATGTCTACAAATCCTGGCAAAACATACATGCCAGAGGCATCTATTTCGCGGGTATTTGGGCCAGTTTTGGGTCGTTTTTCGGCCAAAATAGCTACTCCTGGGTGCCCTACTACTTTTACCTGATGGATGGTGTTATTTTTGATGACAATGTCCACAGGGCCAATTGGGGGTGCGCCGTTGCCATTGATGAGCGTGGCTCCTCTAATGATGAGCTCCGAAAACGGGCCTTCGCCTTCTTGCCGATCTGGGGCTGGCTCCTGACTATAGGCTAAAGTCGCAATACATAAAACAAAAATGATGGCTAGTGGGTACCTCATAGTAAATGTTGTTCGATAATTTTGGACATCAAACATAAGAGTTTTTTCAAACCTAAAAACGAAAAGTAAATGGCGCGTACCTTGTCGAGCATGATGCCTCTGGGCACCAAAGCTCCTGAATTTAACCTTCCAGATGTTGTCTCCGGTAAAGAGCTTTCCCTGGCGGAAGCACGCGGCGCCAAAGGCCTTGTGGTGGCATTTATCTGTGCACACTGTCCATATGTGCTGCATGTTCAGCATGAGATGGCCGCTATTGCGAGCGGTTTTCAAGATGCAGGTGTGGATTTTGTGGCCATTTCAGCCAATGACATAGAGAAATATCCAGACGACAGGCCGGAGAAAATGAAAGAGCAGGCCGAGCAAGTAGGGTTTAATTTTCCGTATCTCTATGATGAGACCCAGGCTGTAGCCAAAGCATATGGTGCAGAGTGTACGCCAGATTTTTTCGTATTTGATGAAAATCTGGAATGTGTATATCGTGGGAGAATGGACGAGGCTACTCCGGGCAATGATAAGCCGGTAAACGGTAAAGATCTTAGAGCGGCATTGGATGCGCTGGTAGCTGGAGATGCCATTTCCGAGCAACAATTCCCAAGTATGGGGTGTAATATCAAGTGGAAGTGAGTAATAGCGTTTTACTTGAGTGAGGTTTTTATTAATTTGCGGCAGCCTGAAAATACACCCGCCCGTGAAGGGCATCATTTACCCCCATTTTTATGAGCAAAGCACAAGGAAGTTTTGATAAGTTGACCACTCACCGCCTACAGGAGATGAAGGCGAGTGGAGAGAAGATCGCGATGCTCACTGCCTATGACTATTCCATGGCGAGGATATTGGATGTCTCAGGCGTAGATGTGATTCTCGTGGGTGACTCAGCCTCCAATGTGATGGCGGGCAACGAAACCACCCTGCCCATTACGCTAGATCATATGATCTGGCATGCCACATCAGTGGTGAAGGCAGTAAAGCGCGCATTGGTGGTAGTAGATGTGCCGTTTGGTAGCTACCAGGGTAATTCCTCCGAAGCGCTTCGTTCTTCCATACGTATCATGAAGGAGTCTGGCGCACATGCCGTGAAAATGGAGGGAGGCATCGAAATCAAAGAAAGTGTCACACGAGTGCTTTCAGCAGGAATTCCTGTGATGGGGCATTTAGGGCTCACCCCTCAGTCTATCTATAAATTTGGTACATACACTGTGCGTGCTAAAGAGGATGCCGAAGCACAAAAACTGAAAGATGATGCAAAAATGCTCGAAGATATTGGGTGTTTCGGTGTGGTTGTTGAGAAGATTCCAGCTTCGCTGGCCAAAGAAGTGGCTGAATCGCTAAGTATACCAGTGATAGGTATTGGTGCCGGGCCAGAGGTAGACGGGCAAGTGCTGGTAGTGCATGATATGCTTGGCATCACCCAAGATTTTAAACCCCGTTTTTTACGCCAGTATGCGGACCTTAACAAGATCATCAGCGAGGCTACTACCGATTATATCAAAGACGTTCGATCCAAAAATTTCCCCAACGAAAAAGAAAGTTATTAATCTATAATCAAATCCATTACTGACGAGAGGTTATTCAAAATTCAGGAAGAATATGGCAAAACAAGCATCGAAAATTATCTACACTATTACAGACGAAGCGCCTGCCCTGGCGACTCACTCCTTACTCCCTATTGTGCAGGCTTTCACTGCATCTGCAGGCGTAGAAGTAGAAACCCGTGACATTTCACTGGCTGGCAGGATCATCGCTAGCTTTCCTGAGCGACTGAACGAATCTCAGCGAATCAGTGATGATTTGGCTTACCTGGGTGATCTGGCAAAGACTTCTGAGGCCAACATCATCAAGCTGCCAAACATCAGTGCTTCCATACCACAGCTAGTGGCAGCCATCAAGGAGCTTCAGGCACAAGGCTATGACCTGCCTGACTACCCTACAGAGCCCCAATCTGAGGAAGAAAAAGAAATCAAAGCGAAATACGACAAGGTAAAAGGTAGTGCGGTAAACCCGGTACTTCGCGAAGGCAACTCTGACCGTAGAGCTCCACGAGCAGTCAAAGAATATGCCCGTAAAAACCCGCATTCTATGGGTGAGTGGTCTGCAGACAGTAAGTCACACGTAGCCAGTATGCCTGCAGGAGATTTTTACGGAAGTGAAAAATCACTTACAGTTGAAAATGCTACTGATGTAAAAATAGAGCATATAGCTGCAGACGGGACAGTCTCTGTACTGAAGGAAAAAGTAAGCCTGCTAGCAGGTGAGGTAATCGATGCAGCCGTCATGAGCCGTTCTGCTCTAAGGTCTTTTCTGGATGAGCAGGTGGCAGATGCCAAAGCAAAAGACATCTTGTTTTCTATTCACATGAAGGCGACCATGATGAAGGTTTCTGACCCTATCATCTTTGGTCATGCTGTTTCTGTATTTTTTAAAGAGCTGTTTGAAAAACACGCCGACACCTTCAAGTCTGCGGGTGTAGATCCTAATAACGGACTTGGTGACCTCTATGCTAAACTAGAGCAGCTTTCATCAGAAAAGAAAGCGGAAATAGAAGCAGATATCAAAGCGGCTTATGACAAGTCACCGGAGCTGGCCATGGTAAACTCTGACAAAGGGATCACCAACTTACATGTGCCAAGTGATATCATCATTGATGCGTCTATGCCTGCAGCTATCCGTACTTCAGGTAAGATGTGGGGGCCTGATGGCAACCCGAAAGATGCCAAATTTGTAATTCCAGATAGATCTTACTCTGGAGTGTATCAGGCTGTGATCGATGATTGTAAAACCAATGGAGCCTATGACCCTACTACCATGGGTAGTGTGCCAAACGTAGGATTGATGGCTCAGAAAGCTGAGGAGTATGGTTCGCATGATAAAACCTTTGAAGTAGCCGCTGCTGGTAAAGTGCGAGTGGTAGATGCTTCAGGCAATACTCTGCTAGAGCATGATGTAGAGGCGGGAGATATCTGGAGAATGTGCCAGGTGAAAGATGCTCCTATCCAGGACTGGGTAAAACTAGCAGTGACCCGCTCACGCGACTCTCAGACACCAGCAGTATTTTGGTTAGACAAAAACAGAGCTCATGATGCAGAGCTCATTAAGAAAGTAGAGAAATACCTGAAAGATCATGATACATCAGGACTGGAGCTTCACATCATGGCGCCAGTAGAAGCTACTAAGTTTTCAGTAGAGCGCATACGCAAGGGACAGGATACCATTTCTGTTACTGGTAATGTGCTTCGTGATTACCTGACTGATCTGTTCCCTATATTGGAAGTAGGTACTTCAGCGAAAATGCTATCTATCGTTCCATTGATGAACGGCGGAGGGTTGTTTGAAACCGGTGCTGGAGGATCTGCGCCTAAGCACGTACAGCAGTTTGTAGAAGAAGGCCACTTGAGATGGGACTCTCTTGGAGAGTTTTTGGCTTTGGCTGCATCATTGGAGCACTTGAGCAAAGCAGGTGATAACCCAAGAGCTAAAGTGCTGGCTGATGCGTTGGATGTAGCAAACACGAAGTTTTTGCAAGAAAACAAGTCGCCATCACGTAAAGTAAATGAAATAGACAACCGTGGTAGTCATTTTTACCTGGCCATGTACTGGGCAGAGGCACTTGCAGCACAGTCTGATGATCAGGAGCTGAAAGCGCTGGCTGAGCGAGTGCACAAGAGCATGGTGGATAAAGAAGCTGCCATCAATGAAGAGCTACTGGCAGCACAGGGAGCACCTGTAGAGATCGGAGGTTACTACAAGCCAGACGATGCGCTCACGAGCGCTGCGATGCGTCCTAGCGAAACTTTAAATGCTATATTGGCAGAGTTGAAATAATTTCAGCCTAAACATCAAAAAAAAGCGGTTGATCAATGAGATCAACCGCTTTTTTTGGTGTGCAAACTTGCCGAATTTTTACACGTCACAAATGGCAATGCTCTTTCGCAGTGAGTCAAACACGTTATCACGTGTAGGAATAAACTCTTGAGCTACGTATCCTTTGAAACCTGTAGCCACAATAGCTTCCATGATAGCTGGATAGTAGAGCTCCTGCGAGTCTTCAATCTCATTTCTGCCGGGCACGCCTCCGGTATGATAGTGCCCAATATACTGATGGTATTTTCTGATAGTAGCGATGATATCGCCTTCCATGATCTGCATGTGGTAGATGTCGTAGAGCAGCTTGAAGTGTTCGCTTCCCAGTTTTTCACAAAGGGCTGCGCCCCATGGTGTGGTGTCGCACTGATAGTCCGGATGATTCACCTTGGAGTTGAGTAGCTCCATGCAGATGGTGATGCCGTATTTTTGCGCGAGTTTTACCACAGGTTCTAGTCCTACAGCACAGTTTTCAAGACCCTCTTCATCGGATAGTCCGTGTCGGTTTCCAGAAAAACAAATGATGCGCTCCAAGCCTGCATCCGCTGCCTTGGGTATCAGAGCCTCGTAATCTTTTAGCAGTTGTGCGTGGAGATCGGGGTTGTTAAATCCATCCGTGAGACTAAGGGGTACACAGTTTGACATGGCACAGGTAAGCCCATATTTTTGTACCACAGGCCATTCTTCAGGGTCTAGCAAGTCGATTGACTTTATGCCGATATCTACAGCTACTTCGCACAGTTCTTCCAGCGATTTACCTCGGTAGCACCACCTACATACGGAGTGATTGATGTTTCCTTTGAGTTTTGATTTCATGTCCTGAGCATTTGCAAATTGGGGTAGGCCTAAAAAGCTGAGCGCAGACAGTCCAGCCATTCGTTTTATTGCCGATTTACGAGAGATTTTCATGGTCATCAGTTTAGGTATTCAAATAAACCTTTAGTAAATATTCAGTTTTTAGTTGAAGGATAAAAGTTTAAGCGTAACAAAGACGTGTATTAAAGCTGGTTTGGTAAAAAATTGTCATCATTTTAAAAAGAAAACGTTTGCATTCTGTATCCTATAAAAAACCAAATGAATTTTGGTGGATAATTGGTTAGATTAGAATTTCACCTTTAGTAGATAACGAAAACAAACCGAATGAACTTAAACCTAAAATCCAAAGCTCAAAACACATATGATGCCATAGTGGTAGGTACTGGTATCAGTGGGGGGTGGGCTGCCAAAGAGCTCACCGAAAAGGGTTTGAAGACCCTGGTGCTAGAGCGTGGGCGCAATGTAGAGCATGTAAAGGACTACCCCACCATGAGCATGAATCCATGGGATCTTCCTCGCGATGATAAAGTGCCTGAAGAGGAAGCTAAGCATTATGAGAAGCAAATGCGTACCGGCTATACCATCAAGGAATCCACCAAGCACTGGTGGATCAAAGACACGGAGCATCCCTATACAGAAATCAAAAGGTTTGACTGGATCAGAGGTTACCATGTGGGTGGTCGCTCCATTATGTGGGGGCGCCAGTCTTATCGTCTGAGTGATTTGGATTTTGAGGCCAACGCCAAAGAAGGCATTGCAGTAGACTGGCCCATTCGCTACAAAGACCTGGCTCCCTGGTACGATTATGTAGAGTCTTTTATAGGCGTGAGTGGCCAGAAAGAAGGTCTCTCACAGCTACCCGATGGTAAATTTTTGCCACCTATGGAGCTCAATTGCCTGGAGCAACACGTGCGAGATAGCATTTCCAAAAACTTTGAAGGACGCTTATTGACTATTGGTAGAACGGCCAATATCACTCAAAATCACAATGGTCGGGCTCACTGCCACTATCGCAACCTGTGTATGCGTGGGTGTCCCTTTGGTGGGTATTTTTCTAGTCCGGCAAGTACGCTACCTGCTGCGATGAATACGGGGAATATGACTTTACGTCCCCACTCTATTGTTACTGAAGTGCTTTATGATCCAGAAACGCGCAAGGCGTCTGGAGTACGCGTGCAGGATGCGGAGACAGGGGAGGTTCAGGAGTTTTATGCCAAAATTGTCTTTTTGAATGCTTCAGCACTTGGGTCTACTTACATACTCATGAACTCAAAAAGCGAATACCATCCGGAAGGGATGGGCAATGCCTCTGGGGAACTGGGTCATAACCTTATGGATCACCACTTTAAAGCAGGAGCATCAGGAGATTACGATGGGTTTGAAGATATGTATTACAGTGGTCGCAGACCTAACGGTATTTACATCCCGAGGTTTAGAAATGTCACTGACAAGCATCCGGATTTTGTGAGAGGCTATGGGTTTCAGGGAGGAGCTAGTCGCAAAAACTGGCGAAGCAACATAGCTGAGCTGAGTATCGGTGAAGATCTGAAAGAAGAAATTCAGACACCAGGAAAATGGCGAATGGGCTTGATGGGCTTTGGCGAAATGCTTCCCTATCATGAAAATAAAGTTACGCTCAATACTGAGAAGCTCGACAAACACGGCTTGCCTACCCTCACATTTGACTGTGAGTTTAAAGAAAATGAGCTTGCCATGCGAAAAGACATGCAGGCCACAGCGGCAGAAATGCTCGACGCTGCAGGCTTACAAAATGTACGCACCTATGACAACATAGGAGCCCCAGGACTGGGAATACACGAGATGGGAACGGCGCGCATGGGCCGAGATCCTAAAACTTCTGTGCTGAATAAATGGAATCAGGTGCACGAGGTGAAAAACGTATTCGTCACAGACGGAGCGGCCATGACCTCAGCGGCATGCCAGAACCCATCGCTGACCTATATGGCACTGACAGCACGTGCCGCAAACTTCGCAGTAGAAGAACTTAAAAAAGGAAACCTCTAAACGATATGGAAAATATTAAGAGACGTGAAGCCCTGAAGCGGGCTGCCTGGTTTATGGGAGGCGTAGTGAGTGCGCCTACTGTTGCTGGCATACTCAATGGATGTACGCCAAAACCTGAGTTGGCTTGGACGCCCACTTTTTTCACAGAAGATCAGGCGCTGTTGGTAAGTGAAGTGGCCGAGGGCATTATTCCTGAAACCGATACTCCAGGGGCTAAAAAACTAGGTGTACCGGCGTTTATCGAAGAAATGGTCAGCGTGGTATTTCCTTCAGAGACCAGAGAGAAGTTTATTTCTGCGTTAAAAGTCTTTGAAAACGATTGCAAAGACCAGTTAGGTGCCTCTTTTATTTCTTTAGATTCAGATCAGAAAAAAGTTTTTTTGAATCAAAAAAATGATGAACTTAAGGGTCGCAAATCGGAAAATGCGTTTTTTCGAATGGTGAAAGAACTTACTGTGGTGGGCTACTTTACTACTGAGTATGGAGCCACGCAGGTGTTGCAATATCAGGCAATCCCTGTAGAATACCACGGATGTCAGCCCATTGAAGAAGCCGGAAACGGTAAAACCTGGGCTACCTAATAGTTACACCTACCTACCTAATCTACGAAGGCCACTCATCAGGAGTGGCCTTTTTTGTTGGCTAGTAGTTTTTAATGGCCTTCAATCCAAGTTTTTCTTCGATAGGTTGTAGCTTCTTGAGTAGTGCCTGTTCATTTTTGGCGCTGATCAGTCGGTGCTTGGCACCATTCGCCAGTTTTAAATAGGCGACATGCGCTTTGGTGCGTATGGTGTGCGTTTGTCCTCCGTGTGAATTGACCCTCTGGCTTTCATCCAGCAAATTGATGTACAGCTTTTCAGGCTGGGCATAGGGCGACAGGTCCCGTATCTGATACCCCAGGATCCATGTGATATGCCAGATGGCATTGTTGGTAGGGTCTATTTCGATGATACGATAGCTGGACCACAGCAATGGAATAAGCATAGAAAAGCCGATGCTGGCTACAATTGCCCAGAGTTCCTGGAGATGCATCATGGCTAGAAACATAAGCAGGAATAGAAAGAAGGTAGCAGCAATTCGAAAATTGAATGGGACAATTCTTCCCTGGTTGACACGGATTTTGTTCATTTGCGACCCTCTAATTTTTTTCAAAAGTAACCAAACTCTGAAGTTTAAGAGCTGTTGTGTAGATATGGTCAAAGAGATACCACTTTTTCCCTTAAATTCTGTTGTTTTTCCTGGTGAGGAACTGAATTTGCACATTTTCGAGCCGAGGTACAAAGAGTTAGTCAACGATTGCCTACAAACAAAAACCACATTTGGCATACCCTCTTATGTGCTGACAAAGATTGAATATGGTACGGAAGTGGAAATTTTGGACGTATCTAAACGCTATGATGATGGGCGTATGGATATTAAAACGCGAGGGCTTCGCGTGTTTAAGGTGCAGGATTTTCAAAACCCATGGCAAAACAAACAATACGCTGGAGGACCTGTAGAGCTGCTGGAGGTAGAGCAGGATCAGGAAGAAAGCTTGCAGTTAAAGTTTTCTGAGCTTTGTAGGGCACTTTTTGAGTGGCTGCACATGGAGGAAGAAATAACCATCTCAGAGGATACCTCCATGTATAAGGTGATCCATAAAATAGGGCTTAAGCCGGAGGAGGAGTACATCTTGCTGAAAATGCGCTCGGAGCGCCAGCGTCAACACTTCGTGATCGAGCACCTGGAACAGCTCATCCCCGCTTTGGAGCGTGCCGAGCGTGCCAAGGAAAAAATCCGACTGAATGGACACTTCAAGCATTTTGATCCCCTAAAATTCTGAGTCATTGTGTAATTTTCAGCCATGATTGAATTGTCAGGCTTTGCAGTGGTGCTCCTTTTTATCATTGGGGCGGCAGGATTTGTAGTGACTACCATGCTGGTGGGTAAGATTCTCCGACCGGTCAGACCTAATGAAGAGAAAAATACAACCTACGAATCAGGAGAAGATCCGGTGAAGTCTGCCTGGGGTGTTTTTAATATCCGGTTTTATGTCATAGCGCTCATTTTTCTGTTGTTCGAAACGGAGCTGGTATTTCTGTTTCCCTGGGCTACAGTGTTTGCCAATGAAGAAATGAATGCTTCTACAGATGGTTTGTGGGGCATGTTCTCTTTGGTTGAGACGTTCATTTTTATAGGTATACTGCTGCTAGGCTTAGTATATGTGTGGGCCAAGGGTATGCTGGACTGGGTGAAGCCAAAGCCACAAAAATCCACTTACCGATCACGTATTCCAGCGTCGGCTTACGCACACATCAATCAGAAATCGTACGAAAAGAAACAAGCATAATGGGACTTTTGGATCATCAATTTGGACAAGGTGGCATCATTGTCACTAAGGCAGACGACTTGCTCAACTGGGCTCGGCTATCCAGCCTGTGGCCCATGGGGTTTGGTCTGGCGTGTTGTGCCATAGAGATGATGGGAGCCTATACCTCCGGGTATGATATGGATCGTTTTGGGGTTTTGCCCAGAGCGTCTCCTCGCCAGTCCGATGTAATGATCATCTCCGGAACTGTGACTTTTAAAATGGCAGATCGGGTGCGCCGACTCTATGAGCAGATGGCTGAGCCGCGCTATGTGATAAGCATGGGCAGCTGTGCCAACTGTGGCGGTCCATACTGGGAGCACGGCTATCATGTAGTAAAAGGAGTGGATAAAATTATTCCTGTGGATGTGTATGTGCCGGGATGCCCTCCGCGCCCTGAAGCTCTGATAGGAGGGTTTATGAAGCTACAGGAAAAAATCAGAGGAGAGTCACTGATGAAGCCGGAGGCATTAAAGAAATTGATGGAGAAGCGGAAAAAGGCAACGGTTTAGATTGTATATCTTTAACCAGTAGGAGACCTATGGGAGCAAATCACTATAAATATCTCAAAGTCAAAAATTTCAAGAGGTTTGATAATCTTGAAGTATCCGATATTGGTCAATTCAATCTGATACTTGGCGACAATAACGTTGGCAAGACGAGTTTGCTGGAAGCACTATTGTGGAATGAACAACCTCAACTGTTTGAAGGTAATCTTTTTGAAGCATTAAAATTTAGAAACGTAGGGGAGGTTGATCAGTTTAAAGTGTTTCAATGGTACGTGAATAACAACTCCATTTACGACAACAAAGCCTCGTTACAGTTCATAATCCGGCGTGATGAGGATGGTGAGCGGAGTTTTGAATATGAGCTGGACTTTCGATTCAACTCTTTATTGCAAAAACTAACGGTGGCTCAAGCCGATAGTGTAGAAGTTGGACACGCTTTAGGTAATTTTTCTAGTCGGCCAATTCCATTCATTCCATTTTCATACGGATATTCAGACGATTTGGTGAATTTGTATTCATTGAAAGTGCAGCCAGATCGAGAAGTTAAAAGAGATCTTATTTCGGCATTGCGTGCGCTGCATCCAGAATTAGACGATATCGAAATCAGTATTTCTGAGCTCACAAAAAAGCCAGGATTGATATGTTATTTCGATAAGTCGTCCAAACCTGTTCCATTTCCTTTATTGGGAGAGGGCGTGATAAAGCTTTTTCGGGTTTTGGTTGAAATAATTAATAACAGTGGTGAGATTATTCTGATTGATGAGCTGGATACTGGAATTCATTATTCTCGAATGACTGATTATTGGAAAGTCATCTTGCAAGCTGCTTTGGAGTATGAAGTTCAGGTTTTTGCGTCGACTCATAACAGAGAGTGTGTAGAGAGTTTTCAGCTGGCCGTTCAGGATTTGGGACAAGTTTATCAAGCCAAATCCCGCACGGTGACGTTAAAGCAATCGCCCAAAACAGGTAATGTCAAAGCTTACACAGCAGGTTTTGGTGTGTTGAAAAGTGCAGTAGAACTTGGAAATGAACTAAGGTGATGACGGAGTTATTTATTGTTGTAGAAGGCAAAGAAGATTCCAATTTTATTCGTCAACTCATTGAGCATCGGATTGAGGACCCTAAGTCTTATGAGTTCATCTTCACCAATACTAATGCTCAAAGCTTGAGTGGCGACTTGATAACAAGTATTAACATAGAAACTGTGTCTCTGGAAAAGCCGACGGTTTTTGTAATGGATGCCGATGACTCTAAATCCAAGGGGGTTTCACATTTACTAAATGCCTTTTCAAATATCCGAGAGGATTGTATTTTCCTGCTTCCGAATCACTCTGATGATGGAAATCTGGAGACGCTTCTACGAGGAGTAATTCCTGAAAATTATGATGCGCTTTTATCTAAATGTATTGATGCTTTTGCAAATTGCGTGAATGGACTCAATTTAAAAGAGTATGCAGTAGGGGAGAAAGATAAATTCTTTATTTATCATGCTGGACTTACTCGAAGTAATAGCTCTGGGGCGAGAAGGCTTTATGATCTTCCGTACTATGATATGAATAGCCCTGTCTTAAATCCTTTGGTTGAATTCTTAAAAAACCACCTTACATGACTTTCGAGGAAATAAAAGCATTATTGGAAAAGCACCTTCCTGATGCTGTGGTGGGCGAAGACCTTAAGGCATCCCCGCTGGTGCTGGAAGTCACTCCTGCAGCTATTTATCAGGTTTGCGACCTGCTTCATACGCATGAGCAGTGCTATTTTGATATGCTCTCCTGCCTCACAGGATTAGATAATGGCCCCGAGGCAGGTACCATGGAGGTGATTTACAATCTGTACAGTATTCCCTATGATCATCACCTAATGCTCCGGGTCACATTAGAGCGTGAGTCTGCTGAGATCGCTTCGGTTTCTTCTATTTGGCGTACGGCCAACTGGCATGAGCGCGAGGCTTATGATATGCTCGGTATCAGGTTTCTCCACCATCCAGACCTTAGACGCATTCTTTTACCTAAAGATTGGGAAGGCTTCCCGTTACGTAAAGACTATCAGGGGCCCGAAACTTACCATGGCATGACGGTAGCCTATGACCGTGATGATACTGCACCTGATGACCTAACCAAAGATTAATCGTGGACATTCAATATCAATACCATCCGGATCATTTAAAGAACTCAGAGCCTACCGTATATAGTGCAGAAGGGCTGAAAAGTGAGGAGATGCTCATCAATCTGGGCCCCCAGCACCCGTCTACCCATGGTGTGCTCAGACTGGAAGTGATCTCGGACGGAGAGGTAGTAAAGGATGTAGTGCCACACCTGGGGTATTTGCACCGATGCTTCGAAAAGCACGCAGAGTCCGTGCCGTACAATCAGGTGATCCCCTACGTGGATCGGATGGATTACGTGGCAGCTATGAACTCTGAGCATGCTTATGCTATGGGGGTAGAGCGTATGCTGGGTATCACAGACAAAATCCCTAAACGTGTAGAATATATCCGGGTACTGGTAGCTGAGCTCAACCGGCTGGCTTCTCATTTTGTGGCCATAGGAACTTATGGGCTCGATATCGGCGCATTTACACCTTTTCTTTGGGTCATGCGTGATCGTGAGCACATTCAGCGACTCCTTGAGTGGGCGTCTGGAGCACGTATGCTGTATAACTACATCTGGATAGGAGGGCTTTTTTATGATTTACCCGTAGGTTTTGAAGAGCGATGTGCGAGTTTTAGCAAGTACCTGAAACCCAAACTCAAAGACCTGGAAAACCTCTTAATTTCAAACAAAATATTTATTGATCGAACTGCCAAAGTGGGCACACTTCCACTGGACCTGGCCATCAACTATGGAGTGACAGGCCCCATGCTTAGAGGCTCAGGGTTGAAATTCGATTTGCGAAGAGTGGATGGCTACAGCGTTTATCCAGAGCTGGATTTTGAAGTACCAATAGGCTCAGGAGAAATGGGAGAAGTGGGGGATTGCTGGGACCGTACATGGGTGCGTTTTCGCGAATGCGAAGAGTCTGTAAAGATCATTGACCAATGCCTGGAAAGACTCACCTCGGATTGTAAACGGACAAGAGATTTTGACCCGAGAGAAGTGGTGCCAAAAAAAATAAGGCCAAAAGCACAAGACCTGTATGTACGTGCAGAAAACCCCAAAGGCGAGTTGGGGTTCTTTTTCCGTGCGGACGGACGTGCGGATCAGGCGATTCGCTGTAAAGCACGTGCCTGTAGTTTTGTAAACCTTTCTGTATTGCCGGAAATCTCAAGGGGATACATGCTTTCGGACCTTATAGCTATCATGGGGTCCTTGGATGTGGTCATGGGCGAAGTGGATCGTTAAGTAAAATTTTCCTGCTTTTGTTTCTGTTTTAGTCCTTGACCTAAGCTTAGATTCTTTCTACTTTTAGGTCATGAGGCCTATTTTAAATTCCCAACAAATAAGAGAGGCAGACGCATTTACTATTGCGAATGAGCCGATTTCCAGTGTAAATCTCATGGAGCGTGCGGCTAGTGCTTTTACTCAAAAGTTTTTGGAACTGTTTGCCAGCGTACCTTCAGTTGCCGTGGTATGTGGTGTGGGAAATAATGGAGGCGATGGTCTCGCTATTGCTCGCATGCTTCAAGGTGAGGTTGGGCATATTGAGGTGTATGTAGTAGGTAATCTGGAAAAAGCCTCTGAAGATTTTCGTGTCAATTATGACCGCTTGGGTGAAAGGTTGTCCCCAAAGATTGTAGTAGATGAGAGCCAAATTCCAGAGTTTGACACATCCTTGATTATTGACGGGATGTTTGGCTCTGGTCTTTCACGGCCAGTTGAGGGGGTATATGCTCAGGTCATCGAACGTATTAATGCGTCTGAAGCACAAGTTTGTGCAATAGATATTCCTTCAGGATTGTTTGCTGATAAGCCCACTCCATCTGCGGGAGCTGTGGTAGAAGCCACTCATACCATTAGTTTTCAGCTTCCTAAGCTAGTCTTTTTTATGCCCTCCGCTGCATCCTATGTAGGTTCGTGGCATGTGGTGCCTATTGGCCTCAGTGAAGAGTTTTTACTTCAGCAGACTACAGACAAGTGGCAGATAGAGTTAAGAGATATTCACTTACCACTCAAAAGGAGGTTTGATCATAAAGGAACCAATGGCAGAGTGTTGCTCGTGGCAGGTAGTAAAGGCAAAATGGGAGCTGCAATTCTAAGTGCGAAGGCTGCTTTACGATCAGGATGCGGTTTGCTGTTTGCACATGTGCCATGTTGTGGTTTAGACATCCTGCAGGTGGCAGTGCCAGAAGCCATGGTGGAGGTAGATGAGCATACAGAAATTATATCTGAAGTGCTTCCCGAGGAGCAGATAGATGTGATCGTGATAGGGCCAGGTATCGGTACGGGAAAGCTTACGGAAAATGCCCTGGCACAATTGCTGCAAAAAGCGACAGCACCCATGGTGATGGATGCAGATGCGATCAATATACTCGCTGCGAATACTCATCTCTTAAGCGCAGTGCCACCAGAAAGCGTGCTTACACCTCATCCAGGGGAGTTTAAAAGATTGGTAGGGGACTGGAAAGATGACTTTGAAAAGCTAGAAAAGCTAAAAGCATTTTGTAAAAAATATCAGCTGAACATGGTGTTGAAAGGCGCGTATTCAGCAGTATGCGATACTAAAGGCCAGATCACCTTCAACCCAACCGGAAATCCAGGTATGGCAACCGGTGGGAGTGGAGATGTCCTCACAGGTGTGATCGGTGCACTGATAGGTCAGGGGATGAATCCTTTAGAAGCCTTGAGGGCTGGAGTATACATTCATGGACTGGCAGGTGACCTTGCTGCTCATGCTCAGGGGTATCGATCTATGACCGCCTCAGATATTGTCGCTATGTTGCCTCAGGCCATCAATCAGCTGGATAAAAAATGCTAAAAGATGTTAAGCGCGGGGTGTAACGATGAAATAACATTAAAATTTTACGGTCGACTATAAACATTTGGCGTTTTTTTTGCGTACTTTGTATGGAAGCATGAATACTAAACTCATCATAGCATCGTTAGTCATCCTATTCTCGTTTTCTGCATCGGCGCAGGGGGGAGATGATGGGTCTGTGGTGAGTGCTGAAAATAATTTTTACAATCAATCTCTCAATACGAACAATAAAATTGAGATCTACCCAAACCCAGCGGTAGACTTTATTGTTGTTAAGATTGAAAACTCTACTCTTGAAAACACAGAGTTTGAACTTCATAGCATCATTGGCAATGAAATGACTATCACTCCAGAAGACATGGGGAATGGTCAGTATCGAGTGCCAGTGAAGGATTTTGCTACTGGATATTATTTTCTGGTGGTGAAAGATGAAGTCACGCGATTCAAGAAGGCCTATCGATTCCTAAAAAATTAATTTTTTATTCTCTCTAGATTGACAATATAGCCACTCATCGAGTGGCTTTTTTGTTGACTAGAGTTTGATAATCCTCCTGTTTTCCGCGCTGGGTCAGTCAGTTTGAAAGCCGAACATTTTCATTAGTTGCTTTTGCGGTTCTCCTTCTGTGAAGATCACGCTTTGGATG